>JBQTKG010000078.1:0-11571 GCA_052386315.1 Hyphomicrobiales bacterium | reverse complement strand
CGCAACTCACCGCGGCTATACTGCCGCCGGGTGGTTGGGGTCCACATGGCTCCATCCAAGAAGGCTTCGAGAACCCCTTGGAATCACGCCAGCCTCAACCACTCAACACATTTCGAAACGGGCTCTTAGCAGCAGTGCCGTGGTACTTGCCGTCGGGCCTGGAGACTCGGCCGTCGGCTATTGCGTCGTCTATGACACTGCAACACCTCCACTTGGACTGTGCGCATTCCACGCCGGAAGCGGATCTCTCGCCGGATTCCAGGCCATCGCCAAAGTCACAGTTGATGACAAGCAAATTTGGCATTGGGAGGGTGGCTACCTGCTTGGCGCCACGGATTAGGCCCACGCTTCTGGTTAGGGTCTTGGTTGTGTAAAAACGCTCTCGGAGGCCTGGTGTTGCCGAGCGGGTCGGCGCTGGGTCCTGCATTCGGCCATTTGGGCCGCTTGGTGGTCCTGTGTAACCGTTTTGCGGAGAGCTCTCTGAGCCGATGGCAGCGGCTGGTGGCGCGCAGCAGGAGACGCTGGCCTAAACCCTTATTGCGGCCATCAGCGGTCTGGTGCCCAGGATGTTCATGACGCGCGTGAGATTGTACGCCAGCACGTGCAGCGCCATCTCACTGGCGACGCGCGGCAGCGTCTTCATCAGAAAGTGCGTCGCACCCATGCGCGCCTTGATCGTGCCGAAGGGATGCTCGACCGTCTCACGCCGCTGGCGCATGGCCTGCGGATTCTCGTCGAGCCTCCTCTGCACGGCCTCGATCACATGCTCGTGCTCCCACCGGGTGATCCGGCGTCGCACTCCCGTCGTGCAGCGGCTCTTGAGCGCGCAGCTCCGGCACGCGTTGGTCCAGTAGCGGTGCAGCCTCAGCCCGTTTTCGACGTTGGTGTAGTAGTACTTCAGCCGCTGGCCGGCCGGACAGCGATAGACGTCCTCCTCAGCCAGATAGACGAAGTCCTGCTTGCCGAAGCGACCCTCGGACTTGGCGCCCGACGTCATCGGTTTCGGCAGTGTTACCGTGATGCCGGCCTGATCGCACGCCAGGATTTCCTCTCCGTTGAAGTAGCCGCGGTCGGCCACGACTTCCAAGCTGTCCGTTTGCAGCGTGGCTTTGGTGTGCTTGGCAACGCGCGCCAGTTGCGAGCGGTCGGAACCGACGTTGGTCACTTCATGGTTGACGATCAGATGATGTTCGGTGTCGACTGCGACCTGCACGTTGTAACCGACGACACCGGAGCCGCGCCCGCTCGTCGCCATCGAGCGAGAATCGGGATCGGTGAGCGATATCTGCTGGTCCGGCGCAGCCAGCATCCGCGCCTCAAGCCCCTTGAGGCGCCGCATCTCCTTCCCAAGCTTGGCGATCTTCTCCTTGAGACGCGTAGTCTTCGCGGCAAGCGCCTCGGATGGCTGCTGCCGGTCGGCAGTGTCGAGTTGGCTCAGATAGCGCGCGACACTCTCCTCGATCTGTGCCCGACGCCGCTCCACCTTGGCGCGCGTGAAGTTCCGGTCGCGGTTGTTCACCGCCTTGAACTTGCTGCCATCTATGGCGACGCTGGCTTTCGTCAGCAGACCCATCTCGCGACAGAGCTCGACGAAGCGCGCACACACCTTGCGGATGGCATGGCCGTTGTCTTTCCGGAAATCGGCGACCGTCTTGTGGTCGGGGACAAGGCGGCCAACGAGCCACATCACCTCAAAGTTACGGCCGGCCTCGCGCTCGAGCCGCCGGCTCGACTGAACCTGATTGAGGTAGCCGTAAATGTATAGCTTCAAGAGAACCGAGGGATGACAGGACGGCCGCCCGGTCGCCTCCGGCTCGACCCCCTCAAACCCGAGCTCGGCAAGATCGAGCGCATCGACGAACGCGTCGATCACCCGAACCGGATTATTCTCGTCGATCCAGTCATCGAGGCATTCGGGCAACAGCGTCGACTGCCCGCGATCCGCCCCCTCACTAAAGCGCCGCATCCGATCTCCCCGCAAATCGCGCCAGAATCATACCGAATCATACTGCGGGAATCATATGAGGCAGAACGTTTTCACACAGCCAGGGTCAAATGCGGAAATTCAAGGTGAAACTCTGCCCCGGCGCGGAGGGAGGACAAGACGCACGGCCTCGGCTATAAGAATCGCATGCTGACCGCCCTCTCGATCCGCGACATCGTCCTCATCGAAAAACTCGACATCGGCCTCGAAAGGGGCTTGACCGTGCTGTCCGGCGAGACGGGGGCGGGCAAGTCCATCCTGCTCGACGCGCTGGGCCTGGCGCTGGGGGCGCGGGGCGATTCAAGCCTGGTGCGAACCGGCGCCGAGCGCGGCGTGGTGACGGCGGCTTTCGGTTTGCCTGCGGGCCATGCGGCCTTCGGCCTGCTCAAGGAGCAGGGCATCGATGCCGACGGCGAACTGGTGATCCGCCGCATCCAGAACGCCGATGGCCCGAGCCGCGCCAGCATCAACGACCAGCCGGTCAGCCTCAACCTGCTGCGCCAGGTGGCGGCAAGCCTTGCCGAAATTCACGGCCAGCATGCCGACCGGGCGCTGGTCGATGTCGCCAATCACCGCCGGCTGCTCGACGCCTTCGGCGGGCTGGAGGCACACGCCCAGGAGGTCTCGGCGCACTGGTCCGGGCTGAGTGCGGCGCGCGCCGAACTCGACGAGCACCGCGAGCTGATGGCGCGGGCGGAGGCCGAGCGCGAATTTCTCGATCATGCGGTGGAGGAATTGCGGGCCCTCGATCCCAAGCCCGATGAGGAGGCAAAGCTCGCCGAGGCGCGGCAGATCATGATGCATGCCGAACAATATTCCGAGGCTCTTGACGAAGCCGAAAGCGCGCTGGCCGGCGACGGCACGCTGGAGGCCCGCCTCAATGCGGCGCTGCGCAAGCTCGAACGCCGCCGCGACACGGCGGGCGGCCGGCTCGACCATGTTTGCGCCGCCCTCGACCTTGTGCTGGCGGAGGTGAACGAGGCCAACCGCGCCTTGGCCGAGGCGCAGCGGTCTTTCGCCTTCGACCCCAAGGAACTGGAGCAATCGGAAGAGCGGCTGTTTGGGCTCCGTGCCGCGGCGCGGAAATTCAAGAGCAGCGTCGATCAGCTCGCTTCGGTACGCGAGCGTTTGGAGCGCGAATTGCAGGCGATTTCCGACGGTGGCCAGCGGCTGCGGCAACTGGAACAAAATCATGCCGCCGCCGAGGGCGCCTACGACGATGCCGCCGACCGGCTGAGTGCCGCCCGCAAAAAAGCGGCGAGGGCGCTTGATCGGTCGGTTGCGGCGGAACTGCCGCCGCTCAAGCTCGATAAGGCGCGTTTTGAAACGAAGATCGAGACCGATGCCGGAAAGCCGGGGCCGCACGGCATCGACCGCATCGAATTCGTGGTCGCCGCCAATCCCGGAACGCCGCTGGCGCCGTTGATGAAGGTGGCCTCGGGCGGCGAGCTCGCCCGCTTCATGCTGGCGCTCAAGGTGGTGCTCGCCGCCAAGGGTTCGGCCCCCACGCTGGTCTTCGACGAAATCGACACCGGTGTCGGCGGCGCGGTGGCCGATGCGATCGGCGCCAGGCTTTCCCGCCTGGCCCAGGGCCTGCAGGTGCTGGCCGTCACCCATAGCCCACAGGTGGCGGCGCGGGCCGCCGAACACATGCTGATTTCCAAGATGGAGGAAGTGGCAGGCAGGCGCATGGTGACGCGCGTCCAGCCCCTGTCGGCGCAGAGCCGCCGCGAGGAAATCGCCCGCATGCTGTCAGGGGCCGAAGTCACCGACGCGGCGCGCGCCCAGGCCGAGCAGTTGCTGGCGAACCGGGGCTGACCCCCGTGCCGAAGGCGGTGGCGCGACTGAGCGAAAGCGAGGCCAAGGCCGAGCTGGCGCGGCTTGCGCGGGAGATCGCCGAACACGACCGGCGCTACTTCCAGCACGACGCGCCCACCATTTCGGATGCCGCCTATGATGCGCTGCGCCAACGCAATGCCGAGATCGAGGCGCGGTTTCCGCATCTCGTCCTGCCCGACTCGCCGTCGCATCGCGTCGGTGCGGGACCGGCGGAAAAATTCGGCAAGGTGCGGCACCGTGTGCCGATGCTGTCGCTCGCCAACGGCTTTAGCGACGAGGATGTGACCGATTTCCTCGGCCGCATCCGGCGTTTTCTCAATCTCAACGAGGCCGAGGCGATCGAGGTGACGGCGGAGCCCAAGATCGATGGGCTGTCGATCTCGTTGCGCTATGAAAAGGGCGCGCTGGCGCAGGCGGCAACCCGCGGCGATGGCTCCGAAGGCGAGGATGTCACCCGCAATGTAATGACCATTGCGGAGATCCCGAAGCGGCTGGCCAAGGCCCCGGAAGTGATCGAGATCAGAGGCGAAATCTATATGTCCCACAAGGACTTCGCCGTACTTAATGAGAAACAGATTGAAGCCGGCGAGAGGCCCTTCGCCAATCCGCGCAATGCGGCCGCGGGCTCGCTCCGCCAGCTCGATCCGGCAATCACCGCGGCCCGGCCTTTGCGCTTTTTCGCCTATTCCTGGGGCGAGGCGCCGGAACCGCCGGGCAGGACCCAGTGGGAGGTCATCCAGGTTTTCAAGCGCTGGGGCTTCCCGGTCAATGGACTAATGAAGCTGTGCCGCTCGGCGGAGGAGTTGCTGGCCCATTACCGGGAGATCGAAAGCAAGCGCGCCGACCTCGGCTATGACATCGATGGCGTCGTCTACAAGGTGAACCGGGTCGACTGGCAGGAGCGGCTGGGTTTCGTGTCGCGCAGCCCACGCTGGGGGCTCGCCCATAAATTCTCGGCCGAGAAAGCCACGACCGTCCTCGAAGGCATCGACATTCAGGTAGGTCGCACCGGGGCGCTGACCCCGGTGGCGCGGCTCAAGCCCGTAACCGTCGGCGGCGTCGTCGTCGCCAATGCCACGCTGCATAACGAAGACGAGATCGCACGCAAGGACATCCGCATCGGCGATACGGTGATCGTGCAGCGGGCGGGCGATGTCATCCCGCAGATTCTCGGCTTCGTGGCAGACAAGCGCCCGAAGAATGCCAAGCCCTATGAATTTCCCAAGGTTTGCCCGGCCTGCGGCAGCCATGCCGAACGCGAAGAGCGCGAGGGCGGCAAGACCGATGCGGTGCGCCGCTGCACCGGCGGCCTCATCTGTCCCGCCCAGCGGGTCGAGCGGCTCAAACATTTCGCCTCGCGCAATGCCTTTGACATCGAGGGCCTCGGCGACAAGATCATCGAGGAATTTTACGCCGACGGTCTTATCCAGTCGCCGCCCGATATTTTCACGCTGGAGGGGCGCGATGCCCGCGCCGCGAAGAAACTCGCCGAGCGCGAGGGCTGGGGCGAAGCGAGTGTCAGGAAGCTCTACTTGGCCATCGATGCCCGGCGGACCATTGCGCTTGACCGTTTCATATTCGCCCTCGGCATCCGCCATGTGGGCGAGACGACGGCGCGGGTGCTGGCGCGCGCCTATGGCACGGCGGAGAATTTCCGCGACCAGATGGCGGCGGCCGCCAGGGGCGCGGATACGGAAGCATGGCAGGAACTCACCTCCCATGACGGCATCGGCGATGTGGTGGCCGAGGCTGTCGCGCAATTCTTCGACGAACCGCACAATCTTAAAGTGGTGAACGAACTTCTTGAGCATGTGACGGTCAGCCCGCTCGCAGCGGTCAGAACCAGTTCCGCCGTCGCAGGCAAGACCGTCGTCTTCACCGGCGCCCTGGAGAGAATGACGCGCGAGGAGGCGAAGGCGATGGCCGAGCGCCTCGGCGCCAAGGTGGCAGGCTCGGTGTCGAAGAAGACCGATCTCCTGGTCGCCGGCCCCCGCGCCGGATCGAAACTCAAGGACGCTCAGAAATTTGGCGTCGAAGTAATCGACGAGGCCGAGTGGTTTCGAAGGGTGGGGGAGGGTTAGCCGGGACCCACGGCTCAGCTCGCACGAACCTCTGCCGTTGAAGAATCATCACGCGGATCAGCGGTTCCCGGCTTTCGCCGGGACGACGTAATGTTCGATGCCTTCTATTCAAGCGGCGCGCAGGCCCGTTTCAGCCAGTCCAGCTCGGCGCCGTCGAGATGCGCGCCGGCTTCCTTCAGCACGCGGGCGTGGTAGGCGTCGAGCCAGGCGAGTTCATCCTTCGTTAAGAGACGAGGCTCGATCAGCCGCCGGTCAATGGGGCAAAGCGTCAGCGTCTCGAAGGAATGCATCGGCCGCTCGCCGCCATCGACCGCTTCGGCCTCGCGCACCAGCAGCAGGTTTTCGATCCGGATGCCGTAATGCTCGTGCTTGTAGAAGCCGGGCTCGTTGGACAGGATCATGCCCGGCTCGAGCGGCGTGCGGTCGGTCTTGTTGATGCGGGCGGGGCCCTCATGCACCGAGAGATAGGAGCCGACGCCATGGCCGGTGCCGTGATCGTAGTCGAGGCCCGCCGTCCACAGCGCGGCGCGGGCCAGCACGTCGAGCTGCGAACCGCAGGTGCCCTTTGGAAAGCGGACGCGCGAGTGCCCGATCATGCCCTTGAGCACGCGGGTGAAGCGATCCTTCATTTCGGCGCTGGGCTCGCCCACGATCACCGTGCGGGTGATGTCGGTGGTGCCGTCGCGGTACTGGCCACCCGAATCGATGAGGAAGATTTCATCGCGTGCGAGCGGCCGGCTTCGCCCCGGCGTCACATGATAATGCGGAAGCGCGGCATTGGGACCGGCAGCGGCGATGGTATCGAAGGACAAATCCATGAGCTCGCCGGTCGCTTCGCGGAATGACCGCAGCTTGTCGGCCACGGACAACTCGGTGAGATCACCCTTGGGTGCCGCGCCCTCGAGCCAGCACAGGAAGCGCGCCATGGCGGCGCCGTCGCGACGGTGGGCGGCGCGGGCCCCTTCCTGCTCGGTGCGGTTCTTCTTCGCCTTGGGCAGGGTGCAGGGATCGGTTCCTTGCACGATCTTCGCGCCCGACCTGGCGAGACTGGCGCGGATTGCTTCCGGTGTCCCATTGGAGTCGATCTGGACCCTGGCTTTGGCGCGGCCCAGCGCCTTGAGCGACGCTGCAAGCGCCTGTGGCGGCTTGACGGCGGCGACCTTGTTCACATGAGCGCGGACGTCTTCCGGCAGCCGCTTCGGATCGACGAAGAGTTCGGCCTTGCCCCGGCACTTCAGGATCGCATAGGCGAGCACCACCGGCGTGTAGGGCACATCGCGGCCGCGGATGTTGAACACCCAGGCGACCGAATCCGGAAGCGCCAGCACCGTGGCATTGGCGCCGGCCTTGGCGAGCGCCTTGGCCACATCGGCAAGCTTCTCCCTGGCGCCGCGGCCGGCAAACTGCGTGGGCTGTGTAGCGACGGGTGCCATGGGCCGCTCTGGCCTGCCGCTCCAGATCGCATCGATCGGGTTGGGGGTCACGGCCACGAGCTTCGCGCCCGCCATGTCGCAGGCCTTGTCGAATCGCTGCGCCTGTTCGGCGGTCAGAAGCCAGGGATCGAAACCAAGCCGGTCGCCCTTTTTGAGGTTCTTGGCAATCCATTCGGCCGGCGGCTGATCGACCAGGTGCTGCGCCGCGAGTATCTTCGTGTCCACCTGGTTGCGCACCTGGATGGTGTAGCGGCCATCGACAAAAATCGCGCCTTTCTTGAGAGTGAGGATCGCCATGCCCCAGGAACCGGCAAAGCCGGTCAGCCATTTGAGGCGCTCGGCATAGGCGGCGACATACTCGCCCTGGAATTCATCCTGGCGGGGGACGATGAAGCCGTTGAGATTGCGCTTTTTCAGTTCGGCGCGAAGGAGCGCGAAGCGGGCGGCGGAGTCGGTGTGTTGCCTGACCATCGCCCTCAATAGCGTGGCGGATGCACGCCGGGAAGGGGCTACATCTTCACCTTGATGCGGCCTTCAAGCGCCAGAGCCACGGCTCTCACAGGAATTCGAGGCGGTGGGCTTCTACAATCGTGATGCCGAGAGATTCTTTCATCCGTGTGCGGAAGATATCGGGAGCGGCCAGGTTGAGCAGGGCCATGGCGGCCTCCATGGATAACCGTTCGGCCGGTTAACCGAGCAAAAGCCTTTTCGCGGTCGGGTGCAACGGCTGCATGACGCACAGGCAGGAAATGCCTTGCAACTTCAAAAAACCTGTTCCATATAGCCGCGATCGACACTTGGGCCGGACGATTGGCCGCTACGCTCCCCGGTTGGGTACGCGCACGCAAAGACTCCTCCAATTATCGAGAACGGGTCTTCTGGCGCGCCGCAACAAACCTCAAGACCTCACGACAACCCAACTGAAGGACATCCCATGGATACGGGTACTGTGAAGTGGTTCAACGAACAGAAGGGCTACGGCTTCATTCAGCCCGACAACGGCAACAAGGACGTCTTCGTCCATATTTCCGCTGTCGAACGCGCCGGATTGCGCACGCTGAAGGAGGGCCAGAAGGTCTCCTTCGAAATCGTCACCGACAAGCGCACGGGCAAGAGCTCGGCCGGCAACCTCCAGGCTGCCTGATATCGGTCGGAACTGCTTCGACGGTTCGATGCCCGGCTCTCTGAGCCGGGCATTTTTCTTTGTGCGTCGCAAAATAATCAAAAAAATACGTTTATGTGATTTACGCATGCCTCTGGGGAGGGTAGTGGTTAAATTTGCCCTTTCGAACCGAAATGCATGGGCCGGTCTCTTTAAATTTGGCCGTGGACGCCGCACGGTAATCTGAATTAAATTAGCTTACTTCAATTCAGTATGGCAATCGAAACGGTCATTAACCGCTTTTGAATATCGGCATGCATTTCATGCATATCTGAATGGTCATTGCCTCACTGGTGTGGATCTATTCTGCGCTCTATATGGAGCTGGTAATTGTGCAATGCACAAAAGATGTCACCTCGCGAACCGGTTTCGTGAGAAGAGAAGGAGAATAACCATGACCACGATCACTGTCAGCCGCGAAGCCGTCCGCAATGGCGGCACCCGCATGACCTCGGGCCTGATGGGCAGGGTCAGGGCTTTCCTCGCACGTTCCCGGGCCGAGCGTCAGCTCGCCCAGCTCGACGACCGCCTGCTCGCCGACATCGGCCTGAAGCGGTCGGAGATCCACAAGATGGTTTGGGGCAACTAAGCCCTTTCAGTCATCAAACCTGGCGCCCGGCGCGAAAGCGTTCTGGGCGCTTTTGTTTTGCCGGCCGGGTGAGGACCAGTGTCGCCCAATTGCCGCGCGCGATCCGCCGCAACGGAACCAGACCGCGATTGCGATAGGCGGCAAGAATCCAACGGCTCTGGTCGTGGGTCATGCCGGAGAGAATCAGCGCTCCGCCTGGCCCCAGGCCCCGCGACAGGTCTTGCGCAAGCGCCACCAGCGGCCGCGCCAGGATGTTGGCGAAGATCAGATCGTAGGGTGCGTCTCCGGCAATTCGCACATGCTTCAGTCCGGGCGCGGCGATCGCCTCGACCAGCGGCCCGGCATTGTTGAGCGCGGCATTGCGGCGCGTAACGCGCACCGCCTCGGGATCGATGTCGCTCGCCAATACCTTGTGCCGCAAGGCCCGCGCCGCCGCGATGGCGAGAACGCCGGTGCCGCAGCCGAGATCGAGAATGCGGCGGGGCCGGGTCCGCTTGATCAGTGCATCGAGCGCCGAGAGGCAGCCTTCGGTGGTGCCGTGGTGGCCGGTGCCGAAGGCGGTTCCGGCATCGATCTCGAGCGCAATGCCGCCGCCACGGCGGCGCTGCCGGTCATGCGATCCGTGGAGAAAAAAACGCCCGGCGGCAACCGGCGCCAGACCTTCGAGCGAACGCGCCACCCAATCGGTATCGGGCAGGTGAGAGATGGCCCCATGCGATTGCAGCGCCACATCCGCCGCCCGCGCCCCGGCCTCATCGGCGAAATAGGCGACCGTCCGCCACAGGCCGCGGGCCTCGCCGGTTTCCTCGATGGCGACGGCCAGCGCCTCGATGCGCCAATCGTCCTCAAGGCGCGCGGCAAGCTTCTGGGCCTCACCGAGCTCACAACCGGCAAGCGTCAGGATGACATGTGCGGCAGTCACATGGGCCTAAGTCAGCGGCACGATCTGGATTTCGACGCGGCGGTTCTGGGACTTGCCCGCTGCCGTGTCGTTGGAGGCGACCGGCTGGCTCTCGCCCAAGCCCTGCACTTCGAAGCGCTGGCGGTTCACTTGCTGCGAAACCAGATATTGAGCCACGGCGCCGGCGCGGCGGCGCGACAGATCGAAATTGTACTCATCGGAACCGTCCGCATCGGTGTGGCCGTTGACGTCGACCAGCGACTTGTCGAACTCCTGCAGCACGATCGCCACCGAATTCAGCACGCCGTAGAAACTCGGCTTGATGTCGGCCCGGTCGGTGTCGAAGGTGATGTTGGACGGCATGTTGAGCACGATGTTGTCGCCCACTCGCGTCACCGAGACGCCGGTGCCTTCGAGGCGCTCACGCAGCTTGGCTTCCTGATTGTCCATGTAGAGGCCGACGCCGCCGCCGGCCAGCGCGCCGATGCCGGCGCCGATCAGCATGGCCTTGCGGGTTTTCACATTGGTCGTAGTGCCCAGCAATGCGCCCGCCGCAGTGCCGATTACCGCGCCGGTACCGGCGCCGATCGCCGTCCGGGAGAGCTGCTGCTCGCCGGTGTAAGGATTGGTGGTGCAGCCGGCGGCGAGAACGGCCGCGGCGGTCAATGCGATCACGATGCGATTCATGGGGTCCCCCTTCATTCCACCATCGCCTATTTGGCGGCAGTTGTGGCGGCAATATGGTTAATGAAGGGTTATTCCGCGGCGTCCCGCGTGTGGCTGTGCCTATCGCCGGGTTGACCGGCCGGACTCGGCTGCCGCGGTCTTCTTCAGAGCGGCAATGACCGCTCCGGGTTTCTTATCGATAACAGCCAGCAAGGTTCGGGCGGTGCGGTCGGGATTTCTCCGTCCCTGTTCCCAATCTCGTACTGTCGCGACGGCGAGGCCAAATTTCTGGGCAAAGCCCGACTGTGAAAGCTGCAAGCCGCTTGCGAATCGCACCCACGTCGACGCGCTCAACATCGTAGCGGCGCGCTGGCTTCGCCGCACCCTTGGCGATGGCGATCGCTTCACGCACGCTGTCAATAAGCTCTTTGCCGAATGCACTCATCATCAACTCCCGGATTTGCGCCGGTAGGCTTCCGCGATTCGCGGCAAGAGCCTTGCCAGGTCGTTTCGTTCAGCCTTCGTCAGGTTGGCCTTCCGGTTCTTGCCGTAAACCGCCAGAAGAAAGACCGGAACATCGTTGCCGCCGAAATTGTGAATCGTGCGGTAACCGCCGCTCTTGCCTTTGCCGTGCCCGGTGTGGCGCAGTTTGCGTGCGCCAGCGGTTCCTGCAATCAGATCGGCGCACAATGGGTCGCCGGCAATAACGGTGGCGATGTCCTGCAATTCGTCCTCCGTTAGCCCCGCTGCACCCGCAAGAATGTCGGGGTCAGGAGCACCGTCTGCATCTAGCACTACTTTGGCTGATTAATGTCTTGGTTACCATGTTTCGGTGATGCTCTGCGTTCCAATGATGAGGAGCGCGGCATGGCGAGGTGGAATGACGAACTCTTGAAGTGGCTGCAGCCCTTTCTGG
>JBQTKG010000077.1:0-20906 GCA_052386315.1 Hyphomicrobiales bacterium | reverse complement strand
CAAACCTTCCGTCAAAGACCCGTGTCCCTCCCAGACTTGCGGACTGCAGATCCGCCCCTCCTGGAGAGACGGGAGGAATAGAACATAATAGGAACATACTGTCAAGGGGGTTTAGGAAAAAAAGTTTGCGAGGGGCGAATGGCGAATAGTGAGTAGTGAGTAGTGAGTAGCGAGGTGCGCCCATCCCCTGTTTCGTCATCCCGAACACCGATCCGGGGCCGGGATGACGGAGTTGGGGTTCTAACCGCCGGTGACGCTCATGTGGCGCGCCAGCGCCGGCTTGTTGTGGCGGCGGTCGATGATGAAGTCGTGGCCCTTGGGCTTGCGCGTAATCGCCTCGTCGATGGCGGCATTAAGCAGATTGTCGCCTTCCGAGGCGCGCAAGGGCGCTCGCAGATCGGCGGCGTCTTCCTGACCGAGGCACATATAGAGCGTGCCGGTGCAGGTGAGCCGCACGCGGTTGCAGCTTTCGCAGAAATTATGGGTGAGCGGCGTGATGAAGCCGAGCCGCCCGCCCGTCTCCTTCACCCGGGCATAGCGGGCGGGCCCGCCGGTCGTGTAGGGGATATCCTCGAGCGTGAACCGGTCGAGCAATTGCGCGCGCACCACCGAAAGCGGCAGATATTGATCGGTGCGGTCGCCCTCGATGTCGCCGAGCGGCATGGTTTCGATCAGCGTCAAGTCCATGCCCTGGCCATGGGCCCAGCGGATCATCTCGGGAATTTCATGCTCATTGACGCTCCTGAGCGCCACGGCATTGATCTTAACGGCGAGCCCCGCGGCCTGTGCCGCGGCGATCCCCTCCTGGACCTTGGCCAGATCGCCCCAGCGCGTGATCTTCTGGAATTTCGCGGCATCGAGCGTGTCGACCGACACGTTGATGCGGCGCACGCCGTGGGCGGCGAGCTCGCCGGCATATTTGGCTAGCTGGCTGCCATTGGTGGTCAGCGTCAATTCATCGAGAGCGCCGGAGCGCAGATGGCGGCCGAGACTTTCGACCAGCGTCATGATGCCCTTGCGCACCAGGGGCTCGCCGCCGGTGAGCCTGATCTTCCGCACGCCCTTGGCGATGAAGGCCGAACCGACCCGGTCGAGTTCCTCGAGCGACAACAGGTCCTTCTTGGGCAGGAAGGTCATGTCCTCCGCCATGCAATAGATGCAGCGGAAGTCGCAGCGGTCGGTCACCGACACGCGCAGATAGGTGACATGCCGCCCGAAGGGATCGATCAGCGGAGCCGCAGCCGCGGCGATGGGCCGGACGAATTCGTTCATACAGTCATATCTACGCCGCCCACCGCCGGGGTCAAGGGGAAGGGATTGCCGGCACTGTATCAGTTTGAAAAAGGCGGCGCTTAGATAGCCATTCACACGCCCTTCAAAACGACTCCACATATCGATGGATTGAGCGCATCTTTGCGCAATGAGGTTCTGGGTTTGGGTCCATCTGCTTCCGGCTTGGGTGTGGGCGTTCACAAATCCCTGCGCATCATTCCTGCGATGGCTGCCGGTCTCAGGGATAGCTTATGGTCTTGGTATGACATCGTTGCAGCGATGAACTTGGTTGCTCCAAAACCGGGACTGCGCGGACCGCACAAAATAAGAAATATTAATTTAGATCAATAGCTTGGGATATTCACTTGACATTAATAGTTGATGGACCATATCAATAATCAATAACAACCGCCGGAGACTTGCCTCTCTGGTTTTTATTTCCCACCCGCTGAATCCCAGCGGGTTTTTATTTGTTTGGCACTTTGTAGTGGAGAAAAACAATGGTCGCAGTTCGGATATTTTTGGACTTTTGGAATTTTCAGCTGTCGTGGAATAATGCCTTCCCTCCTGTCAACGGTGCGCCAACAAAAATCGACTGGAAAGGCCTTCCGGCGGCCTTCATGAATGAACTGCCAACGGCACTCGGCGCTATCAAGGAGCCCCTTCAATTCAAAGGGATCAATGTGTACGCGTCGGTCAATCCCGACCCCCAAGGTAAGGATGTAGGGCTAAAGAACTTCCTACACAAAGTTCTCAATCAGATGGTTGGCTATCAAGTCCATGTATTTGACCGAAGGGAACGACGCTCAACCGATGCGGCAGGAAATACAATAATCCGAACAGTCGAAAAAGGTGTCGACACACGGATCGTCACTGATCTTTTTTCAGGCGCGATCAACAATACATATGATGTGGGCATTCTGGTTTCAAATGACTCCGACTTTTGCCCGGCCATCCAAACCATTCAGGACAGGTTGGATAAGCAGATTATCCATGTAGGCTTCAGAAAAGGTGGAGATGAAATTCGATCCACCTGTTGGAGCCACATTCTTCTGGATGGAGGGATTAGCGAGTCAATGAAGGTCGTCTAGTCGATCCCAAAATTTAAACTGAGACACTACCGGATTACCCCTAGTAACACGGTCCCGTGAGGCCGAGCTTTTCCATCAGCACGGCATACCGGTTGCCGCCTATCACCAGCCTTGCGCCATAGCGCACGATCAGCTCCTGGCGCCGCTCGGGATTGTCGGTGGCCGCCAGCGCCCCCCAGATCGCCGCCAGTGTTTCCGCCGTCTCGCGCGCCGCCCGCAGCGCCGCCGGATCGGCCACGGCGCGGGCGATATCGAGCTGGGTGACGGCCCCCACGCCCTTCACCGTCCGGGCCCCGCCATTGACATAACCCTCGGGCAGATCGCCCTTGATATTGGTGACCCACTTGTACTGGATGCAGTCGAAAATCTGGTCCACCGCCTGTTTGGCGCCTTCGACCCGCGACAGATGCTCGGTATCGGCGGCAGCATGCGGCAGAAGTTCCATCTTGCCCCTGTGGCGTTTTTCGATCTCCAGATAGGGCACCATGGGGCCGGAGCGCGCGCCCGTCTTTGCATCCTTGAACAGGTCGGCGTCGATCGCCGCGTGGCGCACCTTGCCGCTGGCCAGGGCGGCATCGAGGGCGGCGGCATCGACCACTTCGCCGCGGTCGTAATTGATGACCACGGCGCCGTCATTCATGGCATTGAGCACCGAAGCGCCGACGACGCCGGCATTGGCGAATGTGCCAGTAGCGGCATTGAAGGCGCCGAGCCCGGTATGCGGGCTGATGACATCGGCGCCCTTGGCGGCGGCTTCGGCCGTCTCGCCATATTCGAAGCCTTCCGACTCGATCCACTCCTTGTGGCGGGGCCTTGCATGGATCGTCACCCGCATGCCGAAGGCCTTGGCGAGCTTGGCCACTTCGCGGCCGATATTGCCGTAGCCGACGATCGCCATCTTCTTGCCTTCGAGCTTCTCGGTCGGGAACTCGCGCAGGTTCTTGCCGGTATCGAAGTCGCCGGCCACCACGCGGGCGTGCAACTCGCCGGCCGGCAGGTCGGGCATCACCTTGAGCAGCGCCTTGATCGCCATTTGCGCGGTGGCGCGGCTGTTGAAGCCCGGCGTATTCATCAAGGCTGTTTCGCCGCCCTCGCCATTGGGGCCGCCCCAGGAAGACGAACCCATATTGCCGGTGCCGGCGCCGATCCGCACGCCGCCGAGCTTGAAGACCGAAGCCTTGGGCAGGAACGTGGCGGCCGCGATCACCGCGTCATACTGGCCCTTACCGGTTACGGTGAAGATTTCCGCCTCGGTGGAAAGATCGGGCTGATAGAAGAAATGGATCCTGCCCTTGGCGAGCTTCGCCGCATTGGCGATGGGGCCTTCGTGGAACATGCCGCCCTTGGCTTCGATATGAGCGCGAACCTCGCTGTGATCGGGCTTGCCCTTGGCATCGAACTTGAGGCCTACGAGATCGGCCACCAGAACCTTATAGGCGCGGTTCGGATCGTCCTGACGGATGCGGGCGCTACTTGCGGCGGGAGCCGGGAACGTCTCGCCGAGCTTCGCCAGTTCTTCCTCGAGCACCGCGATCTTGGCCCGCAAATAGGCATATTTCAGATTGTCGAGGAGTGCCGTGATATCTTCCGGCGCGCGGATGCCGCCGATCCAGGCGCGATAGTCGCCGGGGGTTCCCGGAAATGCGTTGACGTAGCGCGCCACGTCGAGGCCGCGCTCATGCGCACCGTTGGGATGGCTTATGCCCTCATAACCGAGGAGCTGCTTCGAACGCGCGATGATCCGGGCGTGGAGCACGGGATCTGCAATATCGGAATCCTTGACCCTGAGCAGGGTGACGGCGGCGCCGCGGTGCTCCGGCTCGGCCACGCCCGGCTCGAACAGCGGATGTGCCGCCACCCATTCGTCGATCGCCTCGCGATTGGCCCTGGAGCGCCGGTTGAGCTCGGCGACGGAGCCGATGCGCCGTTCCGTGCGCAACAGTCCGAAAGTGGTCTCGGCGAAGGCCAGCGTCGAATAGGTGTTGATGACGCCGCCCAGCATCTTGTCCTGGGCGGGATCGTAGATCGGTCCCAAGCTCACGCTGCGCTCGCCGCTGAGCGGCCGCTTCGGATCGGCCGGAGCGACGATCTTGAGCTGGCGCGGAATGGCCCATGACGGGTTCTTCTGGTTCTTCTCGATCAGCGCCAGCGCATGCGGCGTGAAGGAGGCGACGAAATAGCCGGAAATGCCGCCCACCGCCTTCTGGAACGGCATGAACATGCAGCACTTGGCCATGGTCTCGCGCACCGCGGATTCCGCCCAAGGCATAGCGCCGAGCATCGAGGTGGCATCGAGCACGGCATGATGTTCGGCCGGATTGCGCCCGATCCATTCGAGCAGGTTGCCGATCTCGGCTTCCGTGTAGGTGGTGGCACCGGTGGTTTCGTGGCCGACGCCGAACACCAGCTTGATGCCCATGTTCTCGAGCTTGCCGGCGGGCGGGATCGCACCCTCGGCCGCGCCGAAATGGACGCGCTTTTCATCGCCGTTGCGGGCATAGCGCTGCAGCTCGATGAGTTGCGCCCCCCACGACTGGCGGAAGAAGCCGGAGGCTTTGGCGGCATCCGATTCGGGCGCGGGCGTGTCGACATAGACATGCTGGGTCCTGTCGGAAGTGCTCATCATGTGCAGGGCGCAGACAGTGAAGCCCGAATGGCCGCCGCCCAGCCCGACCGCCATCTTGTTGGTCTTGGGGAATTCGAAATAGCGGTGGATCTCCCGCATCATGTCGGTGAGGAATTTGTCGGCCGGATAGCCGCGATGCATGCTGCGGCCGATCTCGGCCGAGGTGAAGGCGCCGATGTCGCGGCCCTTGTCGTCGAGCTTGCGGTAATTCTTTTCCAGCCAGGCGTCGAATTCAAAGCGCAGCAGCCGCGCCTCCGCCTCGTCGGCCGTCGCATCGGTGATCGGCCCCACGCCGAAGAAGGGGTTCGTCGTCCGCTTCGGCGGACCTCCTAAAGTTGCCGCGATGGCCGCCAGCCGCTGCCGCTTCAAGTCGCCAATCGCCGTCATGCGCGAAGTCCCCCAAGTCCTTGCTGCCGCCCGGATATATTGGCGATTGCCGCAAACCAGACTCCCGGATGCGGCACAAAGTTTAGCATTCGCGTCCTGATTGAGCGATCATCCTTTGACACAAGCCCTTTGCCGCGAAACAAAGGAGCTTTCATGCAAACGGAGTTTGGCCGCCATGCCCGCCCTCGAACGCCCCAGCCTGGTTGACTATCGCAACAATGGCAGGAAGGCGAAGCCCACCTTCTCCGCCGCCGAGATGCAGCGCCGCCAGGACAATATCCGCGGCTGGATGGCCAAGAGCAATGTCGATGCCTGCCTGTTCACCTCCTATCACAACAACTGCTACCTCGCGGATTTTCTCTACTGCTATTTCGGCCGCAAATACGGGCTGGTGATTACCCAGAAGGGCGCCACCTCGGTGACGGCGGCAATCGACGGCGGCCAGCCGGCCAGGCGCAGCTTCGGCGACAATGTCACCTACACCGACTGGTCGAAGGACAATTATTTCCATGCGGTCAATGGCCTGACCAAGGGCGCCAAGCGCATCGGCATCGAGTTCGATCACGTCAATCTGGACTTCAGGAAGCAGTTGCAGGACGCCATGCCGGGCGTGGAACTCGTGGATGTGGCGGCAGCCTCCATGCGCATGCGCATGATCAAGTCGGCCGAGGAGATCAGGCACATCACCAAGATGGCGAAGATCGCCGACATCGGCGGCGCGGCGGTCGTCGAGGCCGTGGCGGTCGGCGTTCCCGAGCACGAGGTGGCGCTGCATTCGACCCGGGCCATGGTGCGCGAGATCGCCAAGGTCTGGCCCCACGCCGAGCTCATGGATACCTGGACCTGGTTCCAGTCGGGGATCAACACCGACGGCGCCCACAATCCGGTAACCAGCCGCAAGATCGGAAGGGGCGATATAATGAGCCTCAACTGCTTCCCGATGGTTGCGGGCTATTACGTGGCGCTCGAGCGGACGTTGTTTGCCGAGACCGCCTCGAAGCAGCATATCCGGCTCTGGGAAATCAATTGCCAGGTCCATGACGAGGGCAAGAAGCTGCTCGTGCCGGGCACCAAATGCTCCGACATCGCCAAGGCGCTGAACGATATCTACGCCGGCCACGATTTGCTCAAGTACCGCACCTTCGGCTATGGCCACTCCTTCGGCGTGCTCTGCCATTACTACGGCCGCGAGGGCGGCCTCGAACTGCGCGAGGACTGCGACACGGTTCTGGAGCCGGGGATGGTGGTTTCCATGGAGCCGATGATCATGATCCCGGAGGACCAGAAGGGCGCCGGCGGTTATCGTGAGCACGATATTCTGGTCATCACCGAAAAGGCCAGCCGGAACATTACCGGCTTCCCCTACGGCCCCGAACATTTGATCGTGAAGGCGGGCGGCGGGCGGAAATCCGTGAAGAGGAGGCGCTGACAAGGCGCTTCCCTCCCGCCGCCTTGCACCATATGATGCCGGGCAAAACGTCAGCCGGATGGCCGGCCGAGGCGTTAGGGGAATGAGCAGCATGACCGCGGCAAGCGAAGCCATGGTGCGCTTCGTCAATGTGCAGAAGAGCTATGATGGCGAGACTCTCGTCGTCAAGGATCTGAATCTCGACATTGCCAAGGGCGAATTCCTGACCATGCTGGGACCGTCGGGTTCCGGCAAGACCACCACCTTGATGATGCTGGCGGGCTTCGAGCCGGCAACCCATGGCGAGATATTTCTCAAGAGCCAGCCGATCAACAACGTACCGCCGCACAAGCGCGGCATCGGCATGGTGTTCCAGAATTATGCGCTCTTCCCGCACATGACGGTGAGCGAAAATCTCGCTTTCCCGCTCCAGGTCCGCAATATCGGCAAAGCCGAAATCGAGGAACGGGTGAAGAAGGTGCTCAAGATGGTGGAGCTGCCCCATATGGGCAACCGCCGTCCCGGCCAGCTTTCGGGCGGCCAGCAGCAGCGCATAGCCGTCGCCCGCGCCCTGGTATTCGAGCCCGATCTCGTCCTGATGGACGAGCCGCTCGGCGCCCTCGACAAGCAGCTGCGCGAGCAGATGCAATACGAGATCAAGCATATCCACGACCGGCTCGGCGTTACCGTCGTCTATGTGACGCACGACCAGGTGGAAGCGCTCACCATGTCGAACCGCATCGCCGTCTTCAACGACGGGGCGGTGCAACAACTGTCATCGCCGGACGACCTCTACGAGCGGCCGGAGAATTCCTTTGTCGCCCAGTTCATCGGCGAGAACAACAAGCTGAAGGGCACCGTCGCCGAGATCGACAAGGACAGGATAGCCACCGTAAGGCTCGATTCGGGCGACATGGTGAAGGCGCTGGCCGTCAATACCGGCAACAAGGGCGATCGCACGCTGCTGTCCCTGCGTCCCGAGCGTGTCGATATAAATCCGTCCGCCCATACCGCCGACGTGGTGCTCAAGGGCCGAATCGCCGAATTGATCTATCTCGGCGACCACATCCGGGCCCGCCTCGAAGTGGCCGGTCACAATAATTTCATCGTAAAAGTGCCGAACAAGGCCGGCAGCGACGCGATCGCCGAAGGAAAAGACGTTAAGGTGGGTTGGTTGGCCAAGGACTGCCGGGCGCTGGATTACATCGAACTGCAACACTGAAGCGGAGAGGAGGCATCATGCGGCGCGGGAAATCGAGCATCTCGCCCATTGCCGCGTTGCTCCTCGTAATTGTTGCATGGCTGTGGCCGCCGCCGCAAGTCCGCGGCCAGGAGTTAGGCGTCGATCTCGCCCTGGTTTTGGCGATCGATTGCTCTTTCAGCGTCGATGCCAATGAATTTCGTCTGCAGATGGAGGGATTAGGCCGCGCCTTCATGCGCGACGACATCAAGGCCGCCATCCGCAGAGGCAACAGGCAGCGCATCGCCGTTGCGGCCATACAATGGTCCGACGAGACCAACCAGATGGTGGTGCTGCCGTGGACGATTGTTGCCGGTGATGCCGATGCCGACGAAGTCGGCGCCATTCTGGAGCGCATGCCGCGCCGGCTGGCCGAGGGCGGAACCTCGATCTCGAGCGCGCTCACCTATGGTGCTGCCCTGCTTGCCGCCGCACCGTCCGCCGAACGCCGGGTCATCGACCTCTCCTCCGACGGCCGCAACAATATCGGGCCGCCGGTCAACGCCGCCCGCGACCGCATTGTGGCGCAAGGCATCACCATCAACGCGCTGGCCATCCTCAATGAATGGCCGACGCTCGATGTCTATTTCGAAAAGCAGGTGGTGGGCGGGCAGGCGCATTTCGTCATCCCGGCCAACGACTATGCCGCCTATGCCGAGGCGATTTACCGCAAATTGCTCAGGGAAATCACCGGCCCCGGCATTTCCTAGAGAGGAAACGTAATTTCCCTCTCCTCCAAGAGGAGAGGGAAAGTTTTCTCTGGACCCGCGACGTTAACCCCCCGGCCAAAGTCGTGCCGGCTGCCGATTGGAATGTGATAGAGACGAGCCCGTGAGCGACGACAACTTCAATGGCGTTCGCCGGCTGATCGGCACTATCGCCCATGGACTGGAAAAGCGTGGCGGCGAGGGCACGGCACGTGTTCTCGAACGTCTGGCGCAACAGGACATGGACGCGGCGCAATTCCGCGAGCCCGCGCCGCGCCGCCAGCCGGTCTGCGGCCATCTCGCCCAGTGCATCGCCGAGACCATGCTGGTCGACGCCAAATTGGCGGCGGCACTTGCCGCCGTCGAGGACCGGCTGAACTGGTGCCAGTCCGCCGGCTACAGCGATGCCCTGTTGGGCGAGGGCTTCCTGGCCAATTACGGCTGGTGCGAGTTCGTGGGTTCCGCCGGATTCTTTCCCGGCGCCGATTTTCGCCTTGGACTACTGCTATTGGGCCCGCATCGCCACTACAGGGACCACTACCATCCCGCCCCGGAACTCTATTGGCCGTTGACCGGGCCCTCCGACTGGAAGCGGGGTGCCGGCGGGTTCGAGACGAGGGCGGCGGGCGAGACCGTCTGGCACAAGCCTTTCATCATGCATGCCACCAGGACCCAGGATATGCCGCTCTTGGCGGTTTGGTGCTGGACCGAAGACACCGCCACGCCCGTCAGGCTGGCCGGATAGGGCGGATTCGTTCTTCATTGAATCGGCCAATCCGCAATTTCCTTCTCCTCGTGGAGGATCATTGCAAAGTTCGCCCCTCTCCCGTGCGAAGCATGGGAGAGGGTGCCGCGAAGCGGCGGGTGAGGGCCCTCATCCGCCCTTCGGGCACCCCGGATCAGGTCCGGGGCAGGCTCTTCTCCCACCTTCGGCGGGAGAAGGGCGATAACGGGCCGCCCCCATGGGGCGAGGGAAAGTTTCTTCCAAGCGCTTCAATGATCGACAATCGCGCTCTAATATCCAGGAGGCGGTACGAATGCGGCATAGTCGCGCTCGATCAATTCGGCGAAACGGATCGAACTGTAATCGCCATATTGCCGGGTGACGATCTGCACGCCCGATGGCAGGCCCTGCGGCGTAAGCCCGATGGGAGCAACCGTCGAGGGCAGATGGAAGCAGCCCGAATAGCCGGCCCAGAACAGCTGATCCGTCGTCGGAACTTTCCGGCCGTTGACCTCGATGGTTCGCTCATGCCGATCACCTACATGATCGTGCGGGAAGGCAGCCGATGCCGCCGCCGGGCAAAGCAGCACGTCCCAGTCCTCGAAATAGGCCTCCCACGCGAGGCGCATTTGGTGGCGGCGCTCGTTCACCATCAGCCACGAACGATGCGGCATCACATAAGCGCGCAACATTTGCGCGTAATAGCCGTGGTCATCGGGCGCGAGTGTCGTGACCTTCGCGGCATTGTCGGCGAATTCCTCATCCGTCTGCCGCCGGCTCGTCGCCGAGCGCAGTAGCGCGATATAGACATCCATGGCCTCGCGCGTCGAAAACTGCGGCCGGGCCGTCAGCGACAGCTTCTTCGCCCGTTTGCCGAGGAACTGCGCCAGGCGCGCCAGCAAGTCCTGCACCGGCTGATCGACTTCGCTGACCGGATCGGTCAGCATGACGGCGACGCGGAAATCCTTGAAAGATTTCTGCCGCCCCGGGGGCAGATGAAACCGCAAGCCCCGCGCGTCGGCGCCGTCGCTGCCCACCAGCAGCTTCATCATTGCCGTCAAATCGCGCGCCGAACGGGCCAGCGGCCCTGCGACCGTAATGTCCGAGGGCTGCACGATGCCCGGCAGGAAATGGCCGCGATAGGGAACCACCCCATATGTCGGCTTATGGCCGTAAACGCCGCAATAATGCGCCGGGTTGCGGATCGAGGCGCCGATGTCGGAGCCGATTTCGAGCGCGCTCATGCCGCTCGCCAGTGCCGCCGCCGAGCCGCCGGAAGAACCGCCCGGCGAGCGCGCAACATCCCACGGATTGTTGGTCGTGCCGTAAATTTCGTTGTAGCTCTGCCAATCGGCCAGCATCAGCGGCACATTGGTCTTGCCATAGATGACGGCGCCGGCGTGCGTCAGCCGCTTGAGCGCCACGGCATCGGTCCTGGCGATATTGTCCTTGAAGCGAGGGTCCCCCCAGGTTGACGGCGTGCCGGTCCAATCGAAGGATTCCTTCGCCGTCATCGGCACGCCGTCGAAAGGGCCGATCGGTTTTCCGGCCCTGAGGCGCCGGTCGGCGGCGGCGGCGGCGCGTCGCGCCCGATCGATGTCGGCGACAACAATCGCATTGAGTTTATCGTTGTGCTTGGCGTACTGGTCGAGACAGAGACTGAGCAAGTCGCGGGCCGAGATCTTGCGGGTCCGCAGCAGCCGGGCGAGGTCCGTCGCGGAGCGGAACACGAAAGGCAAAGGGGCCATGGCATCCTCCTGTACGGCGAGCCTAGCGGCGGTGCCGCCCGCTGGGAAGCCGCGTGATACTGCGATGCGCATCAGTTTCGGGTTTCTCATGGGTCCCGGCTTTCGCCGGGATGACGAAGCGAGGATGCGCGCTCTAGCTGACGCTGTCGGGGAGCTTTTCCTTGCGCCTGGCCATATAGGCCAGAAGCTGCTCGTCGAGGCCGGCATCGAGTGCGGGCGCTTCGTATTCGCGCAGCATCTTCTGCCACTGGCCGTTGGCGCGGGCGGCCGCATCCTTCTCGCCGGCGTCGCGCCATTGCTCGTAAGAATTGTTGTCGGCGATCTGCGAACGCCAGAAGGCGGTCTCGAAATTGGCCTGGGTATGCGAGCAGCCGAGAAAATGCGAGCCCGGGCCCACCTCGCGGATGGCATCGAGGGCCTGGCCGTTCTCGGAGAAATCGACGCCCTCGGCGAAGCGCTGGAACATGGTGAGCTGGTCGGCGTCGATCACGAACTTCTCATAGCCCGACACCAGGCCGCCTTCGAGCCAGCCCGCCGCATGCAGGCAGAAATTGACGCCGCCAAGCAATGTCGGCCACAGCGTATTGGCGCTCTCGTGCGCGGCTTGCGCATCGGGAAGCTTCGAGGCGCACAAGCTGCCGCCCGAGCGGAAGGGAACGCCAAGGCGGCGCGCCAGTTGCGCGGCACCGAAGAGAACGTGGACCGGCTCCGGCGTGCCGAAGGTGGGAGCGCCCGATTGCATGGAGATCGACGAGGCGAAGGTGCCGAACACCACCGGCGCGCCCGGCCGGCAAAGCTGGGCGAAGGCCATGCCGACGGTGGCTTCCGCCAGAATCTGGGTGAGGGTCCCAACCGCCGTCACCGCCGACATGGCGCCGGAGAGGATGAAGGGCGAGATCACCGTTGCCTGATTGGCGCGGGCATAGACCTTGAGCGCCCCCACCATGGTGCCGTCGAAGACCAGCGGCGAATTGGCGTTGATCAGATTGATCAGCACGCAGTTGTTGTCGACGAAATCGGCGCCGAACACCATCTTCGCCATGGCGACCGAGTCCTCGGCGCGTTCCGGCGCGGTGACCGATCCCATGAACGGCTTGTCGGAATACTTGATGTGGCTGTAGACCATGTCGAGATGGCGCTTGGCCACCGGAATGTCGACCGGCTCGCACACCGTGCCGCCGGAATGATGCAGCGACGGCGACATGTAGGCGAGCTTCACGAAATTGCGGAAATCTTCGATCGTGGCATAGCGGCGACCCTCGTCGAGATTGCGGATGAAAGGCGGGCCATAGACGGGAACGAAGACGGTGTTGCTGCCGCCCACCGCGACGGTGTTGGCGGGATTGCGCGCATGCTGGACGAATTCGCGGGGCGCCGTCTCAATCAGCGAGCGCACCAGGCCCTTGGGAAAGCGCACCCGGTCGCCTTTGACGTCGGCGCCGGCCGCCTTCCACATGGCCAGCGCCTCGGCGTCGTCGCGGAAATCGACGCCGATTTCCTCCAGCACCCGCTCGGCATTGTGCTCGATCAGCTCCAGCTGGTCGCCGGAAAAGGGCTCGTAGAGCTTGATATTGCGGCGGATGAAGCCGGTCTGGTGCAACGTCGTCGAGGTGCGGGCGGCGCGGCGGGCATCGGCGCCGCCGCGGCCGCGGCGGCTGGATGTTGCGGGCTGGACGTCGGTCATGGGTCTCGCTTCTGTTGAGAAAGTCTCACCTGGCGCGTGTTCTACGCTCAACACCAGGCAGGGGCAGGGGAGGAAACGTCAGCCGGTGAGCCGGAAACGACGCCTCAGAACGCGACCGGCAACCGCTCCAGCCCGTGGAAATGATAGGTGTCGCGGGTGCGGGGCTCACCCGCAAGCGCGAGCTTCGGCAGGCGCCGGAAGAGCAGGGGGAGAGCCACCTGCAGTTCCAGGCGGGCGAGCGGCGCTCCAATGCAGAAATGGATGCCGGCGCCGAAGCTCACATGCGGATTGGGATCGCGGGCGGGATCGAAACGGTCGGGCCCGGCGAAGCGCGCCGGATCGCGGTTGGCGGCGCCCAGCAGCAGGCCCGCTTCCTCGCCCTTGCGGAACCGGATTCCGCCATAGTCCAGGTCCTCCAGCGCGTAGCGGGTAAAGAGATGCAAGGGCGCGTCGTAGCGCAGCAGCTCCTCGATATGGCCGCCGGAAATACCGTCGCGAATGCCGAGTTCGAGCAGCGCCTTGACGCCGTTGCCGATGGCATGGACCGTCGCCTCATGGCCGGCATTGAGCAACAGGATCGCGGTGGTGATGAGCTCGTCTTCCGTGAGCTTGTTGCCCTGTTCTTCGGCGCGAATGAGTTCCGAGAGCAGATCGTCGCGCGGGCTCCTGCGCCGCTCCTTGACGTAGTCGCGCATGAAATCGCTGAAGGCGATGGTCGCGGCGGCCGCCGCATCCTCGACCGCGCGATCGCGCCGCGCCTGATACATGGCCACCATGTCATGCGACCAGGCGAGCAATTGCGGCGCCATGTCATTGGGCACGCCGAGCAGATCGCAGATCGCCATCAGCGGAATGGGGGTGGCGAATTCCGCCATCAGTTCGGCTTCACCCTTCGTCTCAAATCCGTCGATCAAGCTATTGGAAAGACTAGCGATTGCCGGACGCAAACGCTCCACCTGGCGGGCCAGGAATGAGCGGTTGACGAGTGAGCGGAGCCGCGTGTGAACCGGTGGCTCGAGTTCGAGAAGCGAATGCCGCTCGAAGGCATGGAAGGGCTCGAGATGCCGGGGTGTTTCGGGCCAGCCCAGCTCCTCGCGCGATGCCACATGCAGGATCTGCCTGCCGAAGCGGCGGTCGCGCAGCAATGCATTGACGTCTTCGTGGCGGGCGAAACACCAATAGCCATATTGCTCCCATTTGAATACCGGGAGCTTGTCGCGAATCGCACGATAGGCGGGATAGGGGTTCTGGTAGAAACGCGCATCGCGCGGGTCGAGGTCGACGGAACGTGTGTTGGAATCGATCTTCATGGCGGCTAGCCTAGCAAAGATGAAAGCCAATGAAACCGCCGTTCGCGCCGAATTCATCGTGCTCGTCGCGCTCCTCACCGCCATGGTGGCGATGTCGATCGACGCCATGCTGCCGGCCTTGGGCGAGATCGCGCGCGATCTCGGCGCCGCCCACCCGAATGACCGCCAGCTTGTACTCACCATATTCTTCGCCGGCATGACGGTGGGCACGCTCGTCTACGGTCCGGTCTCCGACAGTTTCGGCCGCAAGCCCACTATCTTCGGCGGCCTGGCGATCTTTGCCGCCGGTGCGTTGATCTGCCTGTTCGCGACATCTTTCCCCGTGCTGCTGGCGGGCCGGGCCCTGCAGGGGCTGGGTGCGGCGGGGCCCCGCGTCGTTTCGCTCGCCATGGTGCGCGACGGCAGTTCCGGAGCCGCCATGGCGCGAATCATGTCCTTCGTCATGTCGGTGTTCATGCTGGTGCCGATCCTGGCCCCTTCGATCGGCCAGGCGGTGCTCCTGGTGGCGGGCTGGCGCTGGATATTCGCGGGTTTCCTCGCCATGGCGTCGATCGCCGCCATCTGGCTGGCGCTGCGCCAGGAGGAAACCCTGCCGCGCGAACGGCGGCTGCCGTTTTCGCCGAAGAGCATCTGGCAGGGAACCGTCGAGGTCGTGACCACGCCGGTGACGCTTGCCTACACGCTGGCGGTGGGCGCGATCTTCGGCTCGTTCATCACCTATCTCGCCACCTCGCAGCAGATCTTTGCCGATCAGTATGGTCAGGGGAGACTCTTCGCCGTCTGGTTCGGCGTGCTGGCTCTCGGCATCGCCTTCGCCATGATGCTCAATGCCGGGATGGTCATGCGCTATGGCATGCGCGCGCTGTCCAAATGGGCGCTGCGGGCGATGCTCGCGCTGTCGCTCGGCTTTCTGGCGCTGTCCGCATGGCTAGGCGGACACCCGCCGCTGTGGACTCTCGGGGCCTGGCTCGCCGCCACCTTCTTCTGCAGCGGCATCCTGTTCGGCAATTACCATGCCATCGCCATGGAGCCCATGGGCCGCATCGCCGGGATTGCCGCCGCGGTGACGGGCTCGCTGTCTTTAGCTGTGGCGCTTGGCATCGGCGCCATGATCGGCCTTCTCTATGACGGCACGGTGATTCCCCTGGTCGCCGGTTTTGCCGGCTGCGCTATCGCCGCCTTTTTGCTGACCGAGTGGGCGGATCGGCGGAAGCGGTGAATAATCCGATCCTTGCCGATGCCGGCCGATTCCTGATAGGCAGCGCCGGTGTCCAGACGCTATTCAGCTTTTGCCCTTGCCCGTCACGCATTGCAGCCGGATCTGCCATGGCCGCGGGCCTGGCGCGCGCCCGAGCCGAAGAAATCCTATGACGTGGTGATCGTCGGCGGCGGCGGCCACGGATTGGCGACCGCCTATTATCTCGCCAAGAATCACGGCATCCGCAATGTCGCGGTTGTGGAGCGCTCGTGGATCG
Organism: Hyphomicrobiales bacterium; assembly: GCA_052386315.1. GTDB lineage: Bacteria > Pseudomonadota > Alphaproteobacteria > Rhizobiales > Aestuariivirgaceae > Aestuariivirga. Next base: position 5,234 of record JBQTKG010000077.1, on the reverse strand, counting down.
GTTCCGGCAATGTCGGGCGCAACACCACGCTGATCCGCTCCAATTACCTGATCGACGGCAACACCCAGTTCTTCGAGCATGCGATGAAGTTGTGGGAGGGCCTTTCCCACGAACTCAATTTCAACTGCATGGTGTCGCAGCGCGGCCAGATCGTGCTGGCGGTGAGCCCGGTGCAGCTCGATACCTTGGCCCGGCGCGGCAACATCATGCGGCTCAACGGCATCGACGCCGAACTGCTCGACCGCGGCGAGGTGATGAAGCTTCTGCCTTATCTCGATTATTCCAGGGAAGCGCGCTGGCCCGTCTGGGGCGGCATTTTTCAGGGCCGCGCCGGCACCGTGCGCCACGATGCGGTGGCCTGGGGCTATGCCCGCGGCGCCGACGGATGCGGCATCGACATCATCGAGAATTGCGAAGTGACGGGCTTTGTCATGAAGGGGGCCAAGGCGGCGGCGGTCGAGACGACGCGCGGCCGCATCGATGCCGGGAAAATCGGCATCGCGGTGGCCGGGCACACCTCCCATGTGGCGAAGCTGGCGGGGCTCAGACTGCCGGTCGAAAGCCACATCCTGCAGGCCTTCGTCACCGAGCCGATCAAACCCATCGTGCATCATGTGGTGTCGTGGGGGGCGGAGCTTTTCTATCTGTCGCAGTCGGACAAGGGCGGGCTGGTCTTCGGCGGCCACCTCGACGGCTTCAACACCTATACCCAGCGCGGCCAGTTCGCCAAAATCCAGAGCGTCGCCGAATGCGCCGTCTCCCTCATGCCGTTCATGTCGCGGCTCAGGCTGCTGCGCCACTGGGGCGGCATCCAGGACATGACGCCCGACGGCAGCCCCTTCATCTGCAAGACGCCCGTCACAAATCTCTATCTTAATGGCGGCTGGTGCTATCAGGGCTTCAAGGCGACGCCGGCCTCCGGCTGGACCTTCGCCCACACCATCGCCCACGATGAGGAACACCAACTGAACCGCTGCTATTCCCTCGACCGGTTTGCGACCGGCGGCGAACTCGACGATTACGGCATCGGCAATTGGACCTACAAGCAATGAGATTGCCCTGTCCCCATTGCGGGTTGCGCGACTATTCGGAATTCCGCTATGGCGGCGATGCCTCGAAGCCGCGCCCCGCCCATGGTTCGGGCGACCGCAAGGCGTGGCACGATTATTATTTCCTCTTCGACAATCCGAAAGGTCCGCATGACGAATACTGGCAGCATGTGCTGGGCTGCCGCCGCTGGTTCAAGCTCACGCGCGATACCGCCACCAATGAGCTAGAGGAGGTGCTGTGACCCACTCTAACTTTCCCTCTCCCAAAGGGAGAGGAAGGGGCCCATTGCGAAGCAATGGGAAGGTGAGGGGTTACGGTGATTCAGTTGCAGGCACCGTAACCCCTCATCCTCCCGCGCCTTGCGGCGCGGGCCCCTCCTTCTCCCTCTGGGAGAAGGAAATCCAGGGAAGTGTGCTGTGACCGCGTTCCGCAGACTTCCTGCCGGCGGCCGCATTGACCGCTCCGCACAAGTGGGCTTCGCCCTCGATGGCAGGCGCCATGCGGGCTTTGCCGGCGACACGCTGGCTTCAGCATTGCTTGCCGCCAATGTGACGCCGATCGGCCGCAGCTTCAAATATCACCGGCCGCGCGGCTTTCTTGCCGCCGGCGTCGAGGAGCCGAACGGGCTCTTCACCCTTGGCGCGGACGGCGAAACCGAGCCCAATATTCCGGGCACCATGGTCGAAATCGTCGAAGGCCTGGCGGCGCGGAGCCAGAATGCCTGGCCCTCGCCGCGCTTCGATCTCATGGCGGTCAATTCGCTGGCCGCACCCTTGTTCCAGTCGGGTTTCTACTACAAGACCTTCATGGGCCCCACCAAGGGCGCCTGGATGTTCTACGAGCCCTTTATCCGCCGTGCCGCGGGGCTGGGGGCGGCGACCCATGGGCGCGATCCCGCCCGTTACGAGACGCGTCACGAATTCTGCGACGTGCTGGTGGTGGGATCGGGACCCGCCGGCCTTGCCGCGGCGCTGACGGCGGGCCGCTCCGGCGCCCGCGTCGTGCTGGCCGAGCAGGATTCGCTGCTCGGCGGCAGCCTGCTGCCGGAACAGAGCGAGGCCAATGAGGCCTGGCGTTCGGCGGTTCTTGCCGAGCTCGGATCGCTGAACAACGTCAAACTCCGTACCCGCACCACGGCGCAGGGCCTCTATGACGGCAATCTCGCCGTGCTGGTCGAGCGCCGCGAGCATCTCAAGCCCGACCCGGCAAAGGGCGAGGCCCGGCAAATCCTCGTATTGCTCCGTGGAAGGACGATTGTGCTGGCGACCGGGGCGCTGGAGCGGCCCATGGTGTTCTCCAACAACGACCGGCCGGGCGTCATGCTGGCTTCCGCCGTGCGCACCTATCTCAACCGCTTCGCCGTGGCGCCGCAGAAGCGTGCGGCGATCGTCGCCAACAACGACACGGCCTATGAGACGGGCTTCGATCTGGCGAAGGCGGGCATCGCCGTCACCATCGCCGACCATCGCGCCGCCATTGCGCCGCAACTCCTGAGCCGGGCGGCGAGCCTCGGCATGGCGATTTTCCCGGCGACCGGCATTGCCGACGTGGAGGGGACGAAATCGGTGGCGCGCGTCAGGCTGGCCGGCTCCCATGCCGCATCCGTCGAATGCGACGTGCTCGCCATGTCGGGCGGCTGGTCGCCGGTGGTGCATCTGACCTCGCATGGCGGCATCAGGCCCCGCTATGACGAGAAGATCGCCGCCTTCGTGCCCGGCGGATTTACAACGTCGCATTTCGGCGCCGGCGCGATGATGGGTACATTCGGTCTTGCCGCCGCCATCGCCGAAGGCGGCCAAGCGGGCCGCAATGCCGCTGCGATGGCCGGTTTCGACGGGAAAACCAAAGTTGTGGCGGCGCCGGAAGCGGCGGGCGAGCGCGGCTATTCGATCCTGCCGGTGTGGATGCCGCCCAAGCAAGGCAAGGGCAAGGCCTTCGTCGATTTCCAGACCGACGTGACGGCGAGGGATATCGAGGTCGCCCATCAGGAAGGCTACCAATCGGTTGAGCACCTGAAGCGCTATACGACGCTGGGCATGGGCACCGATCAGGGCAAGACTTCCAACATCAATGCGATTGGCTTGATGGCGGGCCATCGCGGCTTGGAGATCGCGGCCGCCGGCACCACCACATTCAGGCCGCCCTATTCGCCCATCGCCATGGGCGCGATCGCCGGGCGCGGCGTCGGCCGTCACTTCCGCCCCACTCGCCTGTCGCCGCTGCATGACTGGCACAAGGCCAATGGCGCCACCTTCATCGAGGCGGGCCTGTGGCTGCGCGCCTGGTATTACGGCTGGGCCGGCCAGACGCCGGAGACCGCCTATGTCAGGGAAATGGAACTGGTGCGGAAGGGCGTGGGGCTTGCCGATGTCTCAACCCTCGGCAAGATCGATGTGCAGGGACCCGATGCGGCGGAATTTTTGAACCGCGTCTATGTCAACGGCTTCGCCAGGCTCCCCGTGGGCCGGGCGCGCTACGGCGTCATGCTCAACGACGACGGCGTGGTGCTCGACGACGGCACCACGACGAGGCTTGCCTGCGATCACTATTACATGACCACGACCACCGCCCAGGCGGGCGAAGTCATGTCGTGGCTCGAATATCTGCTTGAGACCCAGTGGACCGGTCTGCAAGTCCATGCCGCCTCGCTCACCGACGAATGGGCGGCGATCGCGCTGTCGGGCCCGAAATCGCGCGAAGCCTTGCGGCTCGCCTTCCCCGGCGCCGATGTCTCGAACGACAACCTGCCCTATATGGGCTGCCTCGACATTCTGCATGACGGCGTGCGGGTCAGGCTGTTGCGCCTCTCATTCTCGGGCGAACTGGCTTACGAAATTCATCTGCCTGCGGATTATGCGATCTCGCTGTGGGAACACATCTTGAAGGCCGCAGGCCCTCTCGGCATCAGGCCCTATGGCCTCGAGGCGCTGGCATCCTTGCGCATCGAGAAGGGCCATGTGGCGGGGCTTGAACTCGATCACCGCAATACCCTCGACGATCTCGGCCTCGGCAGGATGGCCGCCAAGGACAAGCCCTATGTGGGCAAGGAGCTGCGCTTCCGCGACAAGCTGCAGGCCGAGGACCGCTGGAGCCTTGTCGGCATCGAATTGCTCGAACCGGAGAAGAAACTGCGCGGCGGCGCGATCCTGTTCGCGGCGGCGGACGAGATCGAGGGCCATGGCCGCGGCTACATCACCTCGGTGACCTGGTCGACCGAACTCAACAAGTTCATCGCCCTCGGCCTCTATCAGGGCGGGCTGAAACACGAGGGCGAGGAAATCGTCTGCGCCTTCCCCTTGAAAAACGAGCAGGCGCGCGCCCGCATCGTCTCGCCGCATTTCATCGATCCTGAAGGATCGCGCCTCCATGCTTGAGCGGCGATCGGCGCTGGCGGAAGTGAAGCCCTATCGCAGCGGCGTGCTGCGAATGGCCGAGCTCAACGGCTTTTCGCTGGTTCAGGCGGCGGTTTTCACGAAGGCCGCCGAGAAGGAAATTGCGAGTATTACCGGTAAGTTGCCGGCAAGAGTTGGGATCGCGCTTGAAGCCAATGGCCGCATCCTGATGCGCACCGGGCCGGCGCAATTCTGGTTCATCGGAGCGGCGGACGACAATCTCGCTGCGAAGCTCGTGAGCGCCTGCGCGGTCACACCCTTGTCGCACAGCCGCACCCGCATCTTCCTCGAAGGCGCTCCGGCCCGCGATGTCCTCGCCAAGAGCATTGCGCTCGATTTTCATGAGGGCGCTTTCAAGCCGGGCATGTTCGCCATGACGGAATTGCACCACACGCCGGTGCTCGTCCATTGCGTGAGGCGCGACCGCTTCGAACTCTATGCCCTCCGCAGCTTCGCCGTCAGTATTTGGGACTGGTTGACTGACGCGGCGCTGGAGTTTGCGGATTGACCACCCCATCATCCTTCACCCCGGCCCCGGATCGGTGTCCGGGGTAAACTCCAGCCGGGACCCATTGATCCGCGTGACGCGATGCGCATCCGTTTTGAGTTTTCCGTGGGTCCCGGCTTTCGCCGCTATCGGATTCACACATCTTTGCACAATTGATATCCTTGATTTTGTTATCAAAATTCCGTCATCCCGGCGAAAGCCGGGACCCATCCATCAGCTTGACGCGATGCGCATCCGTTTTGATTTATCCGTGGGTCCCGGCTTTCGCCGGGATGACGGAGTGA
>JBQTKG010000076.1:0-11518 GCA_052386315.1 Hyphomicrobiales bacterium | reverse complement strand
AGCTGCAGCACGAAGGGCGCCACCTTGAGATCGGCGGGGATGTCGCTCAAGGCCAGCATGGCGGGGACATCCCACCAGTACCAGATGTTGCGCGCATCGTCGTTGTCGGGAGTGAAGAGGCCGCGCCCGGCGCCATGGCGGCGGACGACGCCGAGGAGTTCGACCGGTTCCGCAGGTGTTGCAACGGCGGCGCGCATCGCCTCCGGCACGACGCCGCGATCGACGAGCACGACAATGCCATCGCTGCTCCGGAAGGGTGTCACCACCTGCCAGCCGGGCCCGGTGTCGAAGGTCTGGAACATGAACTTGGTTTCGGCGGGAAGATAAGTACCGCCGGCCGCGACTTTCACGAAGTCGAGGCCGTCCGCATCGTCGGCGGCCAGTGCCGCCGCCAGCGTGATGGGCGGGACCCCGGTGCGGGCTGCGATTTCGGCAAGCAAGACCTCTTTCCAGGCGAGCCTTTGTAATTGCCAGGCGCCGAGGGCGCAAAGCACGGCCATGCACAAGGCCGAAGCCAGGATGAAGGACCGGGATCGGCTCACTGTTCCAGCCGCCCCTCGCTGGCGCCGGTCTTCCATTGCTGGCAGAGCAGAATACCCTTGACCGGGCGAAGCAGCACGAGCGGCAGGACGATCAGCAGCGGAATGGCGATCAGCACATGCACCCAGAAGGCGGGCCGATAGGCGGCCTCGATGCCAAGAATGGAGCCCACGCCGAGGAAGCCCACGATCAGCATGACGAACCAGGCCGCCCCGTCGCCGCTATCGGCAAAATCGTAGGAAAGGCCGCAGCGGGCGCAGGATTTCGCGATCGTGAGATAACCGTCGAACAATGGGCCGCGGCCGCAGCGCGGGCACTTGCCGGCAAGGCCCGTCTTAAGCGGCGACTGTGCGGGGTAATAGTTTTCGCTCATGCCGCGATCCGTTAAACGGTCATTCGCCCGGAACGACGCCACCGGCCGAAGCCCAGACATAGACGCAGGAGAACAGGAACAGCCAGACCACGTCGACGAAGTGCCAGTACCAGGCCGCCGCCTCGAAACCGAAATGCTGTTGCGGAGTGAAATGACCGGCCATCGCCCGGAACAGACAGACGGTCAGGAAAATGGTGCCGATGATGACGTGGAAGCCGTGGAAGCCGGTGGCCATGAAGAAGGTCGAGCCATAGATATTGCCGCCGTTGTCGCGATTGAAGGCGAAGGCCGCGTGAGCATATTCATAGGCCTGAATCGAGGTGAAGAGGACGCCGAGCAAGACGGTGGCGACGAGCCCCCATTTGAGGCCCTCGCGGTCGTTGTTGAGCAGCGCGTGGTGGGCCCAGGTAACCGTGGTGCCGGAGGTGAGGAGGATCAGGGTGTTGACCAGTGGCAAATGCCAGGGATCGAAGACCTCGACGCCCTTGGGCGGCCACACGCCGCCGGTTTCGGCGATACGCGAGGCCTGGATGGCCTCGCCGGTGAACAGGCTGGCATCGAAAAACGCCCAGAACCAGGCGGCGAAGAACATTACCTCCGAGGCGATGAACATGATCATGCCGTAGCGCAGATGCAAGGATACGACCGGCGTGTGGTCGCCCTGGTGGGCTTCCTTGATGACATCGCGCCACCACATGAACATGGTGTAGAGCAGGCCCAGAACCCCGAGGATCATCACCCAGGGGGCCGAGCCGTGCATCCAGACTACGGCGCCCACCGCCAGAATGAACGCCGAGACAGCGCCGACGATCGGCCAGGGGCTCGGGTCGACGAGGTGATAGTCATGGTGTTTTGCGTGTGTGTCGGCCATTTCCCCCGCTCCGTCAGTTCGTGTGCGTTGCAGCCGGCGGCGCCGCCGCCGAAACGGATTTGGGTTTGTCCACCGGATAGAACGTATAGGACAAGGTGATCGTATCGATCGAGCTCGCGTCCGCATCCTCGGCGATCGCCGGATCGACGAAGAAAACGACCGGCATGTCCACGCTCTCGCCCGGCTTGAGTGTCTGCTCGGTGAAGCAGAAGCACTGGATCTTGTTGAAATAAATGCCGGCACTCACCGGCGTCACGTTGAACACGGCGGTGCCGGTCAGTTGGCGATCGGTCGGGTTGGTGGCGCGGTAATGGGCGATCGCCTGCTCGCCGAGCTTCACCTTCATCTCGAGCTGGGCGGCATGGAAATTCCAGCCGAGGCTTGCCGCCGTATTGGCGTCGAAGCGGATGGCAATCATGCGCTGCGACGTCTCTTCCGGGGCGGCGGCGGCGATCCGGGTGGTGCCGCCGAAGCCGGTTGCCTGGCAGAACAGCCGGTAGAGCGGCACCGAGGCATAGGCCAGCCCCAACATGACGGCGGCGGTGGCGGCCGCAAGGGCGGCCACGCGGATGTTCTTGATGCGGTCGGCTACGGCCATGTCAGAAGCTCCGCATCCCGACATTGCCGCCGAGGCGGACGATGGTGGTGACGAAGAACAAAACCACGAGTCCGGCCAGCACCAGCGCCAGTACCAAGGCGCGCTTCCTGCGGCGGGCCATGTCTTCGGGGCTGAAAGGGGTTGGCGTCACGGCCCGGCTCATCCGATCACCGGCTGAAATGCGGCAAGACCGAGGGCGCGCTCGACGAGAATCGCCGCAAAGATCAGGAACAGCCACAGGATGGAGAAGCCGAAGAGCTTCTTGCAGGCCCGGTCCGCGGCGGCGCCCTCACGCAGGCGATAGACCTGCAGCACGTGATAGAGGAAGGCCGCGCCGAGCAACCCCGCCGCAAGGGTGTAGAAAAGGCCGGTGGTGCCGAGCAGCGACGGCAGGAAGGTGACCGGCACGAGAAGCAGCGAATAGATCAGGATCTGCCTGCGGGTTTCATCGGCGCCCGCCACCACCGGCAACATGGGAATGCCGGCCTTGGCATAATCGTCCTTGCGCCACAGGGCCAGCGCCCAGAAATGCGGCGGCGTCCACAGGAAGATGATGAGGAAAAGCGCAATCGATCCAAAATCGACCGAGCCGGCGACCGCGGTCCAGCCGATCATCGGCGGAAAGGCGCCCGCCGCGCCGCCGATCACGATGTTCTGCGGCGTCGTGCGCTTCAGCCACATCGTATAGATGACGGCATAGAAGAAGATGGTGAAGGCAAGCAGCGCCGCCGCCGCCCAACTGACCAGAAGGCCGAGAACGAGCACCGAGCCCGCGGCCAGCGTCAGGCCGAAGCCCAAGGCCTCGCCGGGCAGGATGGCGCCGCGCGGCACGGGCCGCGAGGCGGTGCGCTTCATCACCGCGTCGATGTCGGCGTCATACCACATGTTGAGGGCGCCCGAGGCACCGGCGCCGACGGCGATTGCGAGGAGCGCCACGGCGCCGAGCCAGGGATGGATCGTACCGGGCGCCGCAACGATGCCGACCAGGGCCGTGAAGACGACAAGCGACATCACCCGCGGCTTGAGCAGCGCAAAATAGTCGCCGGCCGTGCCCTGTCCGCCTTGAGCGGAGGCCGTGGCGGCGATATCGGCGTGGATGTCGCGCATCGCCTACCTGATCACCGGCAGGGTGTTGAACTGGTGGAAGGGCGGCGGCGAAGACAGCGTCCACTCCAGCGTTGTGGCACCGGCTCCCCACGGATTGTCGGCCGCCTGCTCTTTCTTCAGATAGGCCGAGATCAGGCCGTAGAGGAAGATCAGCACGCCGAAGGCCGAGATGTAGGAACCGGCCGAAGAAACGTAATTCCAGCCGGCGAAGGCATCGGGATAGTCGATGTAGCGGCGCGGCATGCCGGCAAGGCCGAGGAAGTGCTGCGGGAAGAACAACAGATTGACGCCGATGAAGGTCACCCAGAAGTGCAGCTTGCCGGCGGCTTCGCTATAAGTGTAGCCGGTGATCTTCGGGAACCAGTAGTACCAGGCGGCGAAGATGGTGAAGACCGCGCCCAGCGACAGCACATAGTGGAAGTGGGCGACGACGTAATAGGTGTCCTGCATCGCGCGGTCGACGCCGGCATTGGCCAGCACCACGCCGGTGACGCCGCCGATGGTGAACAGAAAGATGAAGCCCAGCGCCCACAGCATCGGCGTCTTGAACTCGATGGAACCGCCCCACATGGTGGCGACCCAGGAGAAAATCTTAACTCCCGTCGGCACCGCGATGATCATCGTGGCGGCGATGAAATAGGCCTGGGTGTCGGCGTCCATGCCGACCGTGTACATGTGGTGAGCCCAGACGACGAAGCCGACGACGCCGATCGACACCATGGCATAGGCCATGCCGAGGTAGCCGAAGACCGGCTTCCTGGAGAAGGTCGAGACGATCTGCGAAATAATGCCGAAGCCCGGCAGGATGAGGATGTAGACCTCGGGATGCCCGAAGAACCAGAACAGATGCTGGAACAGAAGCGGGTCGCCGCCCTTGGCCGCGACGAAGAAGCTGGTGCCGAAGTTTCGGTCGGTCAAGAGCATGGTGATGGCGCCGGCCAGAACCGGCAGCGACAGCAACAACAGGAACACCGTCACCAGGATCGACCAGACGAACAGCGGCATCTTGTGCAGCGTCATGCCGGGGGCGCGCATGTTGAAGATGGTGGTGATGAAGTTGATGGCGCCGAGAATCGAGGAGGCACCGGCCAGATGGATCGACAGGATGGCGAAATCCATGGCCGGTCCCGGCTGGCCGGAAGTCGACAGCGGCGGATAGAGCGTCCAGCCGCCGCCGACGCCCAAGGCGCCGGCGGGACCCTCGACGAACATCGAGATCAGCAGCAGCACCAGGGCGGGCGGCAACAGCCAGAAGGAAATGTTGTTCATGCGCGGAAAGGCCATGTCGGGGGCGCCGATCATCAGCGGCACGAGCCAGTTGCCGAAACCGCCGATCATCGCCGGCATGACCATGAAGAAGATCATCAGCAGGCCGTGCGCGGTCACGAACACATTGTACATGTGCTTGGCCTGGTCGAGGGCGGCATCGCCTTCGGCGCCATAGGCCATGGCGGCGAGTCCGTGGAAAATCTGGATGCCCGGCTCCTGCAGTTCCATACGCATGAGGACGGACAGCGCGCCGCCGACGAGACCGCCGATAATCGCGAACCACAGATACATCGTGCCGATGTCCTTGTGGTTGGTCGAATAGACGTATCGCCGCCATCCGGCCGGATGGCCGTGGTCGTCATGGGCGGCGGCGTATGCCATTGTTCCAGCCTCTTGCGATCTCAGTTCCGCGCCATCAGGCCCTTGGCCTTGAGCATGGCAATCATGAATCTGTGGGCTTCCTCGATGCCCGCCGTCTTGGCCTTTTCGGCCCAGGCATTGTAGCCGGCTTCGGAAACGACTCGCACCTCGATCGGCATGAAGGCGTGGTCCTTGCCGCACAGTTCCGAGCACTGGCCGTAATAGGTGCCTTCCACTTCCGCCCTGAACCAATCCTCGTTGAGACGGCCAGGCACGGCGTCGATCTTCACGCCGAAGGAGGGAACCGTCCAGGCATGGATGATGCCTTCCGGGTCCGAGGTGACGATGAGCTTCACCGTCTTGTTGACCGGCACATAGACCGCAACGTCGGTGGCAAGCAGCCAGGGTTCGCCCGCGGCATCGGCTTCGGCCTTGGGCTTCAGAACGGCGGTGAAGCTCACCTTGGCGGAGCCGTCGTCGTTGAGGCCGAGATCGGGATATTCGTAGGTCCAGTTCCAGCCCGGATTGCCGATCACCTTGATGGTCATGCCGGCGGCGGGAATGTCGCGTTGCAGATAGAGCAGCCGGAATGAAGGAATGGCGATGACGACGAGGATGACGATCGGAACGACCGTCCACAGGACTTCGACCACGGTGTTATGGGTCGTCCTGGAAGGAACCGGGCTGGTCTTGGCGTTGAATTTCACCATCACATAGACGAGCAGCGCCAGGACGAAGAGCGAAATCATCGTGATCAGCGGCAGCAGCAGGCCATTGTGGAGCCAATTGATTGCATGGGCCACGGGAGTGACGGCATCCTGCAACCCGATCTGCCAGGGCTCCGGATGTCCGGCCGCCGCCATCGCTTCGGGCGCCAGGCCGAGCACCAAGGCCAAAGTCACGAGACTGTTCGCGAACTTCATCGTCGCCCCTCTTCCCAGCCAAAACGACCCGGCCGGTGCCGGGAGCGGCTACTCCAAACGGGGTTAGCGCGCATCCGGCGGATTGTGAACCACATTCGCAACCCTCCCGCAACTTGCCCGGGCGCGGCAAAACGTCATTGCAAATCAACCGATTCCATCGACCGGAATTCCGCCCCATTTATCCCGGAATTCGCTGTTGTCTAATCCCGAACCCGGCGCTAAGAGCCGCCGAAGCAACCGCAGAGGGTAATTCTCGTGCGAATCACATCGATTGCCGGCGGATTTGCCGCCATTGCGGCGCTTTGGCTGTTGGCCATCGGCCCGGCCGCCGCGCAGCAAGTGCCGATCCCGCCAAAACAGTTCGGCCCGCGCATCACGGCGGCAAAACCGGGGGCGGCCGTCGAAGTGATCGCTACCCACGGCGCCTGGAAAATCCAGTGCGAAAAGCCGCAAGACGGCCAGGCGGCCGAAGGACAGGCGGAAGGCCTGAAGCAATGCGGCATGGTGCAGGGCGCGCGCAGCGAGAAGAACCCAAAGGCTGGCCTGACCCTGGTGCTGATCCGGGGAAAGCAGGCGGATAAGCAAGTCACCATGATCCGGGTGATGGCGCCGATCGGGGTGTTCCTGCCGACCGGCGTGGCGCTTGAGATCGACGGCGCCGCGGTTGGCCGCGTGCCCTTCACCCGCTGTCTGCCGCAGTTCTGCATGGCTTTCGCCGAGGCTTCGCCGGAAACGCTCGAAAAAATGAAAAAGGGCACAGCCGCCAATTTCATCATCTACGAGGCGCCGGGTCTCGGACTGCCGATGAGGATTTCACTCGAGGGCTTCTCGGCCGCTTTCGACGCTCTGGAAAATCTCTAGCCCCCGGCTCTAGCGCATGTTCCGCCAAAGTGTACACACTTTGGCGACAAGAACATGCGCCAAATTATTGACTAGGCGCGTTTTCTTGTCCGAAAAGTGATTCCACTTTTCGGGAAAACGCGCTAGCACCGGAGGCGGCGCGCGCCTATCTTGGAGGCGAAGCCATTGCCGGAGAATCGCAAACTTGCCGACGACCGAGCCCATTTCCCTTCTCGATCACGCCGAAATTCCGCGCGAGCGTGCGGCTGCGATCGTTGCGGCGGCGCTCAACGGCGCCGATGACGGCGAGCTCTTTCTCGAAAAACGCCAGACCGAATCCCTCGTCTATGACGACGGCAAGCTGAAGGCGGCGAGCTTCGACGAACAGCAGGGCTTCGGGCTTCGCGCCGTGGCCGGCGAGACGGCGGCCTATGCCCATGCGACCGAAGTTTCGGAACAGGCCCTGAAGCGCGCGGCCGATGTGTGCGCCACGGTGACGCGCGGCAATGCCGGCACGGCGGCGCTCGCGCCCCCTCGCACCAATCGCAAGCTCTATAGCGACGGCAATCCGGCGGCGGCACTCGGCTTTGCCGAGAAGATCGCTCTGCTCCAGAAAGTGGATGCATTTGCCCGCGGCCTCGATTCCAAGGTGCAGCAGGTGTCGGTGTCGCTCGCCAGCGACTGGCAGGCCATCGAAATCATGCGCGGCGACGGCAGCACCTATCGCGACGTGCGGCCGCTTGTCCGCTTCAATGTCTCGGTCGTCGCCAGCAACGGCAAGGACCAGGGCCAGGGCAGCCATGGGCTCGGCGGGCGCGGCGAGCCCCTGTCCTATCTCACGCAAGATGTCTGGCAGGCGGCTGCCCGCGAGGCGATCCGCCAAAGCCTGGTGGCGCTGGAAGCCAAGCCCGCGCCGGCAGGCGAGATGGATGTGCTGCTGGGTCCCGGCTGGCCCGGCATCCTGTTGCACGAGGCGATCGGCCATGGGCTTGAAGGCGACTTCAACCGCAAGAAAACCTCGGCTTTCGCCGGATTGATGGGCCAGCGCATCGCCGCGAAGGACGTGACCGTCGTCGACGACGGGACGATCCCCAACCGGCGCGGCTCGATCTCGATCGACGATGAGGGAACGCCGTCGAACTGCACCACCCTGATCGAGGACGGCATCCTGGTGGGCTTCATGCAGGACCGGCTCAATGCCCGGCTCATGGGAGTGAACCCCACCGGCAACGGACGCCGCCAATCCTATGCCCACGCGCCGATGCCGCGCATGACCAACACCTACATGCTTTCGGGCGGCAAGCATCCCGATGAAATCCTCGCCTCGGTGAAGCGGGGCCTCTTCGCCAAATCCTTCGGCGGCGGCCAGGTCGACATCACCTCGGGCAAATTCGTGTTCTCCTGCACCGAGGCCTATCTGATCGAGGACGGCAAGATCGCGGCGCCGGTGAAAGGCGCCACCATCATCGGCTCGGGTGCCGACGCGCTCACCCGCATTTCCATGGTGGGCAACGACATGGCCCTCGATCCCGGCATCGGCACCTGCGGCAAGAATGGGCAAGGCGTGCCGGTGGGCGTCGGCCAGCCCACTTTACGCATCGACCGCATCACGGTGGGTGGAACGGCCGCCTGAAAATGCCGCCGCGCCTCGTCATCTTCGACATGGACGATGTGCTCTGCCATTACGATCTCGGGCGTAGGCTCAGGGCGCTGTCACGGCTCACCGGCAAGACGCCGCGCGATATCCGCGCCGCCATCTGGGATTCAGGCTTCGAAGACGACTCGGACGCAGGCGGCTATCCGAACCCCGCGGAATATCTCGCTGAGTTCGGCCGCCGCATCGGCCACAAGCTGAGCTGCGCCGAATGGATCGCGGCGCGAAGGCAGTCGATGACGCCGGATGCCGAAGTGCTGGACCTGGCGCGGGTGATCGGCCGCGGCGCCCGTCTGGTGATCTATTCCAACAATGGGCCGCTGGTGAAGCTGCATTTCAAGGAATTGTTCCCGGAGGCGGCGGCGATTATTTCCGAATGCTATTGCTCCTACGAGTTCGCCACAAGGAAACCGGACCCGGCGAGCTTTACGCGCCTGCTCGCCCGGGTGGGCGTGGCGCCGGCGGAGTCGTGGTTCATCGACGACAAGCGCTCCAATGTGCAGGGCGCGGCGATGGCGGGTCTCGCCGGTCATCATTTCCGTTCCTATCGCGCCCTCTTCGCCGCGGCGCGGTCGCTGGGGTTCGTGCCATGATTCGGCGATCTTCGGTCTTGCGCCGGTGGCGGCGGCCTATAGGATCGACGGCCGGTTTGCAGCCACAGCGGCCTGAGCGGGAGACGACATGGCCTTGATCGACATGCTGGCGGGCGCCCAGGGCGGCGCCTTCTTCGCCAATGCGGCGGCAGCTTCCGGATTGGGCGCCGTCGAGACGAGGACGGTGTTCGCCACCATCGGCCCGGCGATCGCCGGACAGCTCAAGGGCAAGGCCGAAGCGGATCCCGAATCCTTCGAAGACCTTCTCGATCTCCTCGAGGACGGCGGCGATTCCGACCTCGACGATGGCGAAGCGATGACCGGCGCCGAGGCGGTGGCCGACGGCAACGCCATCCTCGCCGCCATCTATGGTTCTCGCAACGCCGCAATCGTCGATATGCGCAAGCTGGCAGGCGATATTCCGGAGGTTCCGCTTGAAAAAATCGCCGCCATCGCCGCCACGTCGGTTCTGGCGGCACTGGCCCGCAGCCACGCCGTGGCCCAGCCGCCGGCCGGGGCGACGACTGCCGCCGCCACGGAGGGCGGCCTCCTCGGAACGATTGTTTCGGCGATCGTCAAAGGTGCGGTGCAGGGTGCGGCAAGTCAGCTGGCGCCACGGCGGCGGCGCAGCTATTCCAGCTATTTCGGCAAGAGGCGGCGCCGGACCGCGCGAGGGCGGAGGCGCACGCGCAGCCCGTCACTCGATGACATTTTCGCCGATATCCTCGGAACGCGGCGGTGCTAAGTCCCCCTCTGCCGCTACTCCCGATCCAGCACGCCGCGATCCAAATGCCGCAGGAGGAACAGGGCGATGAAGCCGCCGAGGACCGGCACGCCGGCGATGAACAAGTGGTTGGCGGGATCGGCCCACGGTTCGATGAGCTGGCGCCAGGACACCAGAACGCTTATGGCGTGCAGGATCGCCGCTGCACCATATGCCATGGTCTTGAATACGCCGAGGAACAAACAGGCGGCGATGGCGATCTCGGCTGCGCCGAAGAAATACGCCGTGGTTTGCGGCACGTTGAGGCCGTAGAAATAGCTCCAGATGGCCGGCGTGTTGCCGGGGACCATAAATTTCTCCACGCCCCATTGCAGCAGAAAGATGCCGAGCGTTACGCGCAGGATAAGGAGCGCGCGCGTGATGGATTGGTCGGTCATGCGTGTTCTCCTTCAGGGTTTTGCCGAACTTTGCAGTTGAGGCTGAGATTGCGGTCCATGGACGGCTTCGGCAAGACGGACCTTGGGCATGGGACCGCCACGCAGATTATTCGCCATAAGGCACAAGAACTTCGGCCAGCATCGGAAAATGCCTGCGGTTGTGGGTGACGAGCTGGGCGCTCACCACATCGGCACAGGCCGCGATGAGGGCATCCGCCAGCCCGACGCCGTGGGAGCGCGAGAATTTGCGGAACATCAGACCGCCCTTCTCGGCCACCATATCGTCGATCGGCACGGGTTCGCATCCCGTCAGTACACGATCAAGCGTTTGCCGCTCCACGCCCTCACGGATACCACCATAGAGCTCGGCAACCGTCATGGCAGAGACAAAGGGCTTGAGTTCCAACTCACCCATGTATCGAACCGCGCGGGGGTGTCCGCGCAGGAAATCCACCAATACCGTCGTGTCGATGAGAAGCCTCATCTGCGGCGCGCAAAGACGTCGCGGTCGAGGCTTCGCCGCGCCTCCAAGATTTCCTGCTCGACTTCGGGCCGGTCCTTCCACATGCCGGCCCCGGCCATGATCGCGGCCTTCCAATCCGGTTCGGTTGCACCGGCTTCCAGTGCCCTGTCGAGAACGTCACGGATATATTGGCTGCGCGTCAGGCCTTGCGCCCTGGCGATCTTGGCGATCTTGGCGTGCTGCTTTTCCGACAAATAAATCTGGGTCCGCCGCATGGCCGGGTCTCCAATGTATACATCGTTCCATATACATCATGCGGCGGAATCGTGCAACTTGCCCACTTCAGAACCGCTTATCGAACTCGGTGCGCCGCTGCCTTAGGGAGTGTTCCTCCAGGGCGAGTGCGGCGTTGACGGTGAGCGGCAGTCCGGCGGCCCAGCGGATGTCCTCGCGCTTCACCCCGATGTCGCGTAGCAGGTAATCGTCAAAGTTTTCCAGCCTGGCTACGGCCCGGCGGGCCACCCAGTTGCGGAAGATACGGCGCAGGAAGGAGGTGCCCTTGACCTCGTCGAGGGAAACCGCCCGGCTCAAAGCATAGTCTCTCATGACACATTCCCCTTGGATCGCGAGAAGACCCATTCTTCCCGCGTGAAGCCACCCGAAAGCGGCCGGTAATCACGTTTGTGATGATGCTATTTCGCTCTTTTCTATTGATTAGTCCAACGAATGTATTTTATAGTACCGATCACAAACGATGATGGATGGT
>JBQTKG010000075.1:0-14593 GCA_052386315.1 Hyphomicrobiales bacterium | reverse complement strand
AAATCCTCGAGCTGCACCAGGGCCTCGCCGGCGAGGCGGCGCGAGCCCGCATCGTCGAGCTGTTGAACAAGGCCGGCATCCGCGAGGCGGAGACCCGGCTTCTCGACTTTCCGCACCAGCTTTCCGGCGGCCAACGCCAGCGCGTCATGATCGCCATGGCGCTCGCCAACAACCCGGACCTGCTGATCGCCGACGAGCCGACGACGGCGCTCGATGTCACGGTTCAGGCACAGATCCTCAAGCTCCTGAAAGAGCTGCAGGCGGAATCCGGCATGGCGATGCTGCTGATCACCCATGATCTCGGCATCGTGCGGCACATGGCGGATAAGGTCGCGGTCATGCAGATGGGCCGGATCGTCGAGGCGGGGCCGGTCAAGCAGGTATTCGCAAATCCGCAGCACGGCTATACCAGGCTGCTGCTGGCGGCCGAGCCGAAGGGAGCGCCGCCGAAGAGCGATCCTACCGCTTCCGTCATCATCGAGACCCGAGGCCTCAAGGTGTGGTTCCCGATCAGGCGCGGCTTCTTCCGCAAGCTGGTGGGCCACATCAAGGCGGTGGACGGTGTCGATGCCACGGTGCGCGCCGGGCAGACGCTGGGCATCGTCGGCGAATCGGGATCGGGCAAGACGACGCTGGGGCTGGCATTGTTGCGGCTCATCGCATCCGAGGGACCCATCGTCTATCTCGGCCGCCGCATCGACGGCTTCAATGCGCGGGCGATGCGGCCGTTGCGCAAGGACATGCAGGTGGTGTTCCAGGACCCCTATGGTTCGCTGAGCCCGCGGCTGTCGATCCGGCAGATCGTCGAGGAAGGGCTCCTGGTGCAGGGCAAGGACCTTTCCGAGGACGAGCGCCGCGCCCGCGTCGCCCAGGCGCTCTCCGAAGTGGGCCTCGAGCCCGAGACCATGGACCGCTATCCGCATGAGTTTTCCGGCGGCCAGCGCCAGAGAATCGCCATCGCCCGGGCGCTGGCGCTCGATCCCAAATTCATCGTGCTGGACGAGCCGACTTCGGCCCTCGACATGTCGGTGCAGGCGCAGATCGTCGATCTGTTGCGCGGGCTGCAGCAAAAACACAATCTCGCCTATCTGTTCATAAGCCACGATCTCAAGGTGGTGCGGGCGCTCGCCAACGAGGTGATCGTCATGCGCAACGGCATCGCGGTGGAGCGCGGCGAGGCGGCGCAGATTTTCGAGGCGCCAAAGACCGACTACACGAAGGCGCTGATCGCCGCGGCGCTCAATCTCAAACCGGCTCCCGAGAGCATCGTGAAGCAATAATCATGGCTTTCCTTTTCATACTCCCCACCTGGCCCGTCGATGTCTGGGCGAAGGCCATGCGCAAGGCGGCGCCGCAACTCGATGTGCGCGTCTGGCCCGACGCGATCGGCCGGATCGAGGAGATCGAGTACACGGCTGCCTGGCTGCCGCCCGCCAATCTGGTAAACAGCCTGCCCAATCTGAAGGTCATCTTCTCGCTGGGCGCCGGCGTCGATGCGATCCTGGAGGACCCGACGCTGCCGAAGCACATCCCGATCGTGCGGGTGAACGAGCCGGACCTCACGGCGCGGATGACCGAATACATCGTGCTGCATGTGCTGCTGCATCACCGCCAACTGCGCCGCATCGACGAGAACCAGAAGCGGAAAGTCTGGGACTCCTTCCCCACCCATGCGGCCTCCGGCATGGCTGTCGGCATCATGGGGCTCGGCGTCATGGGCCGGGATGCGGCCGAGCGGCTGCGCGATCTCGGCTTCAAGGTGGCGGGCTGGAGCCGCACGCGCAAGCTAATCGACGGCGTTCACTGCTATGCCGGGGCGGCGGAGTTCGATAGCTTCCTGCGGCGCACCGACATTCTCGTGTCACTCCTGCCCGCCACACCCGAGACCGACGGCATCATCAATCGCCAGACGATCCGCAAATTGTCGCGCAACGGCCCGTTCGGGGCGGCGATCGTCATCAACGCCGGGCGCGGGCGCCAGCAGGTGGAAGCGGATATTCTCGCCTCACTCGAGGCGGGCGAGCTGCATGCGGTAACCCTCGATGTCTTCGAAACCGAGCCCCTGCCCGCGACAAGCCCGCTGTGGCAGCATCCAAAAGTGACGGTGACACCCCATTGCGCCGCCGATTCCGATCCGGAAACGATCTGCGCCTATGTGGCCAGGCAGATCGGGCGGCACCAGGCCGGCGCTCCGCTCGACAATATCGTGGACCGGGCGCGCGGCTACTAGCGCATGTTCCGCCAAAGTGTACACACTTT
Organism: Hyphomicrobiales bacterium; assembly: GCA_052386315.1. GTDB lineage: Bacteria > Pseudomonadota > Alphaproteobacteria > Rhizobiales > Aestuariivirgaceae > Aestuariivirga. The sequence goes on along the minus strand of JBQTKG010000075.1, from coordinate 12,334 downwards.
GGCGGCAAGAACATGCGCCAAATTATCGGCTTGGCGCGTTTTCTTGTCCGAAAAGCGATTCCACTTTCCGGGAAAACGCGCTAAAGCCGCTTGATCGAAGTGACCCGGCCATAGCTTTTGGCGATGCGGCCGGCGGCCTCGCGCAAGGGCTCGGTCACGGTCAGCATGTGATGGCCATTGGCATGCAGCAGGGTGGCGCCATCGGTCATGATACCTGCATGACCGTCCCAGAATACCAGATCGCCGCGCTTCAGGGCGCCTAGATCGTCGATGGGGAGTTCAACGCCGAGATCGCGTTCCTGCATGTCGCTGTCGCGCGGGCAGGCGATGCCGCAGGCCTCGAGCGCCAATTGGATCAGGCCGGAGCAATCGAGACCCCGCACGGATTTTCCGCCCCAATAATACGGCACATGGCGGAGCAGTTCGGCGACGGCGACGAAATCGTTCTGCCATTCGCCGAAGGGTTTGAGGTGCCTGGCGAAGACGAAACGGCCGCCGGCGAGGCGCGCATATTTTTCGTCGCCCCCGGCAACCGCAATCATCGCATTCATCGGCAGCATCACCGCCGGCTGCGACTTCAAGTCCGGGGCCGGATAGGCGAAGGTGGCCGGAACCGCGATGCGGTGGGTGGGCTCAGAAAGCGTGTCCGACATCGCGTCGGCGGCCAGATAGCCGACATAGCCGTCGCGTTCGAGCCGGCCCCAGGCCCAGCCTTCCCGGCTTTCGAAGACCCGCAGCTTCTCGCCCATCAGCGCCTGGGTCACCTGCATCGCATCGAAGCGCGGCTGGCGGTGGATGGACGCCAAGGGAGCGGCGATTTCCATCATGGTGCCGTCGGCGTAGCGCTCCGCCTTCACCTGCGATTTGAGACGCCGGTCGGCGAGATCGGGGCGGAAGGCATGCAGGCGCGGATCGAGTTCACCCATGGCACCGCCCTACATCGACTTCGAAAGATTGCCAATGGTATCGGCGAGGCGCTCGAGATAGAGGGCGCCCTTCACCGTCCGCTGCACCAGCACATTGCGCCGGTCCTTGTCGTCGCGGCGGCGCGAGAGAAGTTCCAGCTTGCCCATGGAATCGAGGGCCCGGGTGATCACCGGCTTGGACACGCCAAGCTTGCCGGCGAGATCGCGCACCGTGTGCGGCGGTGCTTCCAGATAGACGGTGAGCAGAATGGTCATCTGGCGCAGCGACAGGTCGGGCTCGTCGTCGCGAACCATGGCCAGATTCACGTCGTGCCAGAGTTGCAGCGCCTGCGCCGTGGTCAGTGGAGGTGGCATTCGATTCGCATCCGTAATCAGGCGGATTGTTACGGGACCGTATCATTCTTGCGGAGTTCCTCATAGGGGCGGCTTCGCATAGCGATCGCGGATGACGGCGAAGAGGGCGCGCATGGCCTGGGCTTCGCCGCCCTTGGGGCGGCCGGGCCTGGCAGAAGGCGTCCAGGCGAAAATGTCGAAATGCACATAGGCCTTCGCCCTCTCGACAAAGCGCTTCAGGAACAAGGCCGCGGTGATCGAGCCGGCAAAGCCCGATTCCGAGGAATTGTTGATGTCGGCGACCGTCGACTCGATCAGCCGGGAATAGGGCTGCCACAGGGGCATGGGCCAGAGGGGATCGTTCTCGGCCGCGGCGGCGCGGCGGATATCCGCGACGAGCTTCTCATCTTCGCTATAGAACGGCGGCAGATCGGGTCCCAGCGCCACGCGCGCCGCTCCGGTCAAGGTTGCAATATCGATCAGCATATCCGGGGCCTCCTCGTCGGCCAGCGCCAGGGCATCGGCGAGAATGAGGCGGCCCTCGGCATCGGTATTGCCGATCTCGACGGTGAGGCCCTTGCGGCTTCGCAGCACGTCGCCGGGGCGGAAGGCATTCCCGGCAATGGCATTCTCGACCGCCGGGATCAGAACCCTGAGGCGCACCGGAAGCCTGGCCTGCATGATCATCTGGGCAAGGCCGAGAACCGTGGCCGCCCCGCCCATGTCCTTCTTCATCAGCAGCATGCCGGAGGCGGGCTTGATGTCGAGGCCGCCGGTATCGAAACACACGCCCTTGCCGACCAGCGTCACCTTGGCGGCGCGCGCCGGCCCCCAGGTGAAATCGATGAGGCGCGGGGTCCGCGGACTCGCCTTGCCGACCTCGTGGATCATCGGGAAGCCGCGGCGGAGTGCTGCTCCCTTGGTGACCCGAAGCCTGGCCCGATGCGTAGCCGCCAGCCGGCGGGCGGCCGTTTCAAGCTCGGCGGGGCCGAGATCGGAGGCCGGCGTGTTGACCAGATCGCGGACAATGTAGACGGCGCGCGCAGCGCGGAGGATTTCGGCGCGATCAACGCCACTTGGGCATATAAGACGCGCCGGCTCGGCGGCGTTCTTGCGATAGGATGCGAAACTGTAGGCATCGAGACACCAGGCAAGCGCCGCCAGCCGCGGGTCGACCACATCGCCGCCGAGACTGTAGAGCCCGGGCGGCAGGGCGCGGGCCAATTTTCCGAGGGCAAACGGATCGTCCGCGGCAGTGCCGGCGCCGGCGAGGATTTCGGCGATCTTCCCGTCCGCTCCCGGAACCGCGAGATGGCTGCCGGGTTCGGCCGCGAATGCATGAACTTCGGCCCATTTGCGCGCCGCGGCCGAAAGGCTTTTACGGCGGTCCTGCCACGCGTCCTTGGCGACCGCGACGATCGGGATCGCCGCTCCATGCCGGCCGCCGGCGGTCAACAGCCTGTCGAGATCCATCATGATTTGTCCCCTGTCCGATCGGTCCATATAGACGGAAACCGCCTATGGTTAATGGTTTATTGACGACTGGCAGACATGATCGGAGCCCAAGTCGCAGCGCACCTGCGCGATTCTCCGGGAGTATCGTCCATGCGGTCAATCCTCCAATGGCGGGCACGCCGCAATCTGGCTTCGGCTCTGGTGGTGGCGGCGGCATTTGCAACCGCCGCCTGCCAAAGCAAGACGGCCGGTCTCGATTCGCTCGACTCGATGAGCACTGCGAGCACGGCCAAGCCGTCCTTTTCGGCTACCGCCGCGCGGGGAAAGAAGTGGGAAGCCGATCCTGCTAACATCGAAGCAGGTATCGCCTATGCCAACGGCCTCGAAGCCCTCGGCCAGACCGATCAGCAGATGAGCGTCTTAAAGACGCTCGCCGGGCGCCATCCGGAAGACCCCAAGCTGCAATCGCTCTACGGCAAGAAACTCCTCGCGGCGGGCCGCGCCGCTGAATCGATCGCGGCCTTTGAAAGCGCCGTCGCGTCCGGCAATGCCGATTGGCGGCCGTTGTCGGCGCTGGGCTCGGCCTACGACCAGCAGGGTCGCTATGCCGAGGCTCGCACGCAATACGGCAAGGCCCTGCAACTGCAGCCGGAAGAGATCTCGGTCCTCAACAACATGGGCATGTCCTATGCGCTCGAAGGCGACCTGAAGCAGGCGGAAACCACGCTGCGGCGGGCCGCCATGCTGCCCAAGGCGGCGGCGGAGCCGCGCATCCGGCAGAACCTGGCGCTGGTCGTCGGCCTGCAGGGGCGTTTCGACGAAGCCCGCAAGATCGCCAGCGAGGACCTGCCGCCGGATCAAGTCGAGGCCAACATGGACTATCTGCAGAAGATGCTGTCGCAGCCCAATACCTGGCAGCAGCTTTCGGGCGAGACCCAGGGCTGATCCCCAGGCCGCGCCGCCGCTATTCGAGCTTCATCACCAAGATGACCGACGGTCCGAGGATGATGACGAAAATGACCGGCAGGAAGAACAGGATCATCGGCACGGTCAGCTTGGGCGGCAGGGCGGCCGCCTTCTTTTCGGCTTCCGACATGCGCATGTCGCGGTTTTCCTGGGCCATCACGCGCAGCGCGGTGCCGAGCGGCGTGCCGTAACGTTCCGACTGGATCAAGGTGGTGACGACCGATTTCACCGTCATCAGACCGGTGCGCTTGCCGAGATTGTCGAATGCCTTGCGGCGGTCCTGCAGATAGGAGAGCTCGGCGACGGTAAGGGCGAGTTCCTCGGCCAGCGGCACGGAAGCGCTGCCGATCTCGCGCGCCACCCTTTGCATGGCGGGCTCGATGGCCATGCCGGACTCCACGCAGATGAGCAACAGATCGAGGGCATCGGACCAGGCGCGCTTGATCGAGAATTGCCGACGCGAAATCATGTTCTTGAGAAAAATAGTCGGCAGATAATAGCCGAAGATCAGGCCGATGCCGGTGGCCGCCACGCGCATCGGCGGGGCGACGCGGTCGGCGAAGACCGTCGAGGTATAGATGAACACGACGATCGCCAGCACCAGCGGCGCGATCAGCCGGGCGGCAAGAAAGGTCATCAATTGGCGCTCGTTGCGCATGCCGGCCTGCCGCAGCATGTCGCGCGAGGCTTCGGTATCGAAAACCCGGCGCAGATTCAGCGCAACGACGAGCTGGCTGACCAGGCTGGCCTTGGGCTTTTCGCGCAGCCGCGTCTCCGACGAGGCGATCAGCTGGAGGCGCTGGAGGTTACGCAGCTTGTCGCGCTCCTGGCCCACGGACTTCATGCGCGCCGCGAGCTGGTCGGTTTCGAAATAGGGCGCGGCAATGGTCAGGATGGTGGCGAAGGCCGCCAATCCGACCAGCACGGTGATGAGCGTTTCGATCTGCAGGAGGCTGGCAACGAGATCAAGCATGGCTGTCGGGGACCGCTGTCATATCTGGAAGTTGATCATCTTGCGGATGACGATTACGCCGGTGAGCATCCACAGTCCGCTGCCGATCAGCATCATGTTGCCGACGTTGGTGTAGAACATCGGATTGAGATAGGTGGGGTTCAACACGGTCAGGGCGCCCATGATGACGAAAGGAAGCGCGCCAATGATGGCTGCCGACGACTTAGCTTCCTGGCTGACCGCCCTGATCTTCGCCTTCATCCGCTTGCGGTCGCGCAGCACCTTGGAGAGGTTGCCGAGGGTTTCCGAAAGATTGCCGCCGGTCTTCTGCTGGATCGTCATGACGATGGCCAGGAAGTTGACCTCGGCGAGGGGAAGGCGCTCGTACATGCGTTCGATACCCTGGTCGATGGTGATGCCGATGCGCTGGCCCTCGACGACTTCGGAGAATTCGGGACCGACCGGCGCCCCCGACTCGGCGGCGATGATCTTCATGGCGTCGGAAACCGGCAGGCCGGACTTGAGGCCGCGCACCATGACGTCGATGGCGTCGGCAAAGTCGTTGAGAAACATGTTCTGCCGGCGCCGGCGCAGGAAGCGGAGAAACCAGCGCGGCAGGCCCAGGCCGCCGACGGCGGCCGCGACGAGCGAAACATACCACGGAACGCCGCCAATCAACGCCGCCCCCAGAACCACAACGGCGCAACCCGCCGAAATCAACCAGAACACCTTGACCTGCATCTCCAGCCCGGACTGCATGATCTGCGTACGGAGCGTACGCCGCTTCTTCCGCTGCTTCTCGCGTTCCTCGATCTGCTTGAGCGACTCCTGAACAACCTTGCGTTTGCTTTCCTTGGCATCCTCGAACAGGCGCGATTTCCACGACGCTCTGGGCGGGGCGGCGACTCTCGAGTTTTCAGCAATTGCCTTGACGCGCCTGGAAACGGTGCCGCTGGAAAACATCGGATAGAGGAGGGCCAGCACGACCCCGGCGACGGACACGGCGATCATCGCGTAAATCGCCAGCTCGGTGATGTCATCGCCAAAATACATGTCGTCTCAATGCCTCCCATTCAAGGCGCTCAGTCTGCGTCGTTGCGCGCTTCCGCCTTTTCCAGGGCTTCGGCAAGGCGCCGTTCCTCGCTATAGTAGCGTGCACGGTCCCAGAAATGCGGGCGGGCGATACCGGTGGAGCGATGACGGCCGATGATCTTGCCGTTGGCATCCTCGCCCAAGATTTCGTAGACGAAGAGATCCTGGGTGATGATCACTTCGCCCTCCATACCGACCACTTCGGTGATATGGGTGATGCGGCGCGAACCGTCGCGCAGGCGGGCGGCCTGCACGATCACGTCGATCGATCCGCAAATCATCTCCTTGATGGTCTTCGGCGGCAAAGCGAAGCCGCCCATGGTGATCATCGATTCGAGGCGCGAAATCGCCTCGCGCGGCGAGTTGGCGTGCAGGGTTCCCATGGAGCCGTCGTGGCCGGTGTTCATGGCCTGGAGAAGGTCGAAGGCCTCCGGGCCGCGGACTTCGCCGACGATGATGCGCTCGGGACGCATGCGCAGGCAGTTCTTGACCAGGTCGCGCATGGTGATCTCGCCCTCGCCCTCGAGGTTGGGAGGACGGGTCTCGAGGCGCACCACGTGGGGCTGCTGCAACTGGAGTTCGGCGGCGTCTTCGCAGGTGATGACGCGCTCGTCCTGATCGATGTAGCCGGTGAGGCAGTTCAGCAGCGTGGTCTTGCCGGAACCGGTGCCGCCCGAGATCAGCACATTGCAGCGTACGCGGCCGATGATCTCCAGGATGGTCGCGCCCTCCGGCGTAATCGAGCCGAATCTCATCAGGTCCGGAAGCTTCAGGCGGTCCTTCTTGAACTTGCGGATGGTGAGGGTCGGGCCGTCGATGGAGAGCGGCGGGGCGATGACGTTGACGCGCGAGCCGTCCATGAGGCGCGCGTCGCAGATGGGGCTCGCTTCGTCGACACGGCGGCCGATCTGGCTGACGATTCTCTGGCAGATGTTGAGAAGCTGGGAATTGTCGCGGAAGCGAACGCCGGTCTTCTGCATCTTGCCGTTGACTTCGATGAAGGTCGCATTGCAGCCGTTGACCATGATGTCGGCGATGTCGTCGCGGGCGAGCAGCGGCTCGAGCGGACCGAAGCCGAGGACGTCGTTGCAAATGTCCTCGAGCAGTTCCTCCTGCTCGGCAATCGACATCACCACGTCTTTCAGCGTGATGATCTCGTTGACGATGTCGCGGATTTCGTCGCGCGCGGCGTCGCGGTCGAGCTGGCCGAGCTGGGTCAGGTCGATGGCGTCGATGAGTGCGTTGAAGATCGTGCTCTTGATATCGTAGTAGTTGTCCGAGCGCTTGTTGGAGAAGGCGGCGTCGGCCTTCTTCGCGTTGGCGCCGGCCTGCTGGCCGCCGGGCCGCGCCGCCTGGGCGCCGCCCAGCCGCATGTTCAAATCGGGAATGTTGCCGCCCGCCGCGGCCGCGGCGGCCGACGCCGCGGAGGATTGCGCCAGCGGCGGCGCCGCGGTCTTGCTGTCTGCGTCACTGGTGCGTTTTCCGAACATTACTTCTTCCTCAACAGCGGCAGCTTGTCAAGGATCGGGGACAGCGAGAATCTGGCGTGCTTCACCTGCTTCTCGGCGCCCACGATATTCTGGGCCAGCGCGGCGATCGCCTCGGCGGCCTTGGATTTCGGCGCCACTTCGAACAGCATTTGGCCGTTGCTCTGGGCGGTGCCGAAGGACTGCGGATCGTGCGGGATCACGCAGGTGATATCGACACCGATCGCTTTACCAAACTCGGCAGGTGGAATTTCCGGGCGTTTCGGAACGCCGAACTGATTGATCACGACTTTCGGCAGCTTGTCGTTGGGACGGGCCTCCTTGAGCATGTCGACCATATTCTTGGTGTTTCGCAGACTCGCCAACTCCGGCGTCGCGGTGATAACCACCTGGTCGGCATGGACGAGCGTGTGTTTGATCCATGGCGCCCACAAGTTGGGGACGTCGACGACCACGCAGGGTACGCTGGCGCGGACGGCATTGAGAATGGTCTCGATGGCATGGGCCTCGATGTTGAATTCGCGGTCGACGCCGCCGGGCGCGCTCAGCAGGCTCAACTTGTCGCCGAGTTTCGTCAGCAGACGGTCGATGAATATCGAATCGATACGATCCGGCTGGCCGAGCGCATCGATCATGCCGCCAGGGGTGTCCTGGTTGAAATTGAGGCCGGCTGTGCCGAAGGCAAGGTCGAGATCGGTGATTACCGTGTCGGTGCCGAATCGTTTCGAAATCTGCCAGCCGATGTTGTGGGCGAGCGTGCTCGACCCGACACCACCTTTGGCGCCAACGAAGGCAATGACCTTGCCGACCGGTTCGGCCTTCGGATCGCGATACAAATTGGCTATGGACTCGATGATCTGCAGCTGGTGCAGGGGCGCGACGAGATACTCGCTGACGCCTTGACGCATGAGTTCGCGGTACAGGATAACATCATTGATGTGACCGATAACGATCACCTTGGTGGTCAATTGGCAGACTTGGGCGAGTTGCGAGAGTTCCGAGAGGACTGCATCGCGCGAGCCGTGAGATTCGACCAGCAGGACGTTCGGCGTGGCCTGGCCCTGATAGACCTGAACGGCGGCCATGGTGCCACCCAACTGGATGGTGACGTGCGAGCGCGACATGCGCCGGTCGGCGGCGGCCGATTGCATGACCTCGGCGGTCTGCTGGTTGTCGCAAAAGGCATGGATGTTGACACGCGGAACCAGCGCGACCAGGGACTGGTCGTCGGCGTGATGTATGGCATTCGTCTGCATGGTTTAACTCATCTTCTGGAAATGTTCATCCGGTCAGGGCGTGGTGCCGGAGGGCGTGGCCGCATACTGGTTGATCAACAGAACGCGCTTGTAGGCGGGTGCCGCGGGCATGGCCTCGGGAACGACGAAGTTGTCGGGATTGACCGCCATCGCCGCTATGTTGCTGGTCACCGCGCAACCGTGGTTGGGGGCCGCCCGGTTAAGATAGGTCGTAGACAGGTTGTCCGACCAGTCGCCGCATTCCGTGGTAACGGCAACGCCGCGGATATAGCCGACCTGCACCGGAGCCTTCGACGAGCCGGGATAGGTGCCCTGAACGATCGCCTCGGCCGGGATACCTTGCTGGACCAGAACGGCGGCGATATCGCGCGACAGCGCCGCGCCGTGGCCACCACCCGATGGCCGCCGTATCGCTATCCGCGGCTGGCCTGCGGCGCGGGCCTGGCGGGCCAAGGCGGCCACCGCATTGACTTGGGCCGGTTGCAGGCTGGCCTTCGAAGCCAGTGCGAGCTTCACCGGCTTCCTGACGACCTTGATCGGATAGCGTTCATAGTGCGTCGTCGGCACATAGTAGTCCTCGGTCACGGCATCGCCGCTCTGGCAGGCGGCGAGCACCAGCCCGGCACACAGCGCCATCGCGGTGCCGGCATGTGCGGCGGCGATATTCCTGAGATACTTCTTCATCGATCTCTCCACTCACACATCATTATTCGACAATGAAGCCGATGTTGCCGTGATAGACGCCGCGCGGATGCTTGCCGGGCGTGCCGTAAACCTTGTTCAGGCGCCCGAACAGGATGGTCTGGCGGTCGGTGGGGGCATTGAAGTTGTCGGCAGGCGTCGCCAACTGGCTTTCATGCACCGGGCCCACGAGATAGGGGGTGACGATGACCACCAGTTCGGTTTCGTTGGCGGTATAGTCGCGGCTGCGGAACAGGCCGCCGAGCACCGGCAGGTCTTTCAGCCCCGGCGTGCCGCCGATTTGCTGGCGCATCGAGTCCTTGATCAGGCCCGCCAGCATCATCGATCCGCCGCTCGGCAGCTCGACGGTGGTTTCGGCACTGCGCGAGGTGAAGCCGGGAACGCCATTGACTGAATTGGCATTGCTCAACTCGCTCACTTCGGTGGCGATCCTGAGGCTGATGCGGCCCTGGTCAAGTACGACCGGCGTGAAATTCAGCGTTACACCAAATTCGCGGAAGTCCGTCTGACAATTGCCGTTGTCGTCGCGCGAACCGCAGATGGCAACTTCGCCGCCGGCATGGAACTTCGCCGCCTCGCCGGACACGGCCGTCAGATTGGGTTCGGCAAGCGTGCGCAGCAAGCCGTCCGTCTCCATTGCCCGGACGATGGCAGTGATCCTGTCGCTGCCGCTGGTATAGCGTGTGATGAACTGGCCGGAGCCGATGGGGTTGGCGCTCGCCAGGTTGAACGCAAATCCGCCGACGCTGATGGCGGCCGAAAGATCGACACCGAAGCGCTTCAGGATGTCGCGCTGGATCTCGACGATGCGCACTTTCAGCATCACCTGGTCTTCGCCGGAGATCCTGATGGCGTTGACCACCTTGGCGCCAGCGGCCCCAAGAGAAAACTTGTCGGCCAAGTCCACGGCCATTTTGGCCTCTGAAGCATTAACCGCGGTGCCGCCGAGGATGACATTATCGTTAACCGTATCGGCGGTGATTCGGCTTCCCGGCAGGGTCCGCTTGATCAGTTTCTGCAGGGCGGTCATGTCGAGCGTCACTTCCAGATCGATCGCCATGATCTGCCGGCCTTCGGCGTCGAAGAAGAAGATGTTCGTCTGGCCGAGTCCCTTAGCGAAAAGGTAGGCCGTTTGCTTGTTGCGCACCACGGCGTCGACGACCGCCGGATTGCCGACGATCACATCGCGGGCTTCGGACGGCAGGCGGATGACGACCGACTTGTTCAAGCCGATGCGCACGAAACGGCCGCTGTCTTCCCTGGTGAATCCGTCGTCGTAATCGCCGGCCGCGAGGCGGCCGGGATTTGCGGTCAAGGCGAGGGGTGCTGCGATCGCCAAGGCGGCGGCGAGCTTCGCCAGCTTGCGGAAGCAGTCCGCGGCCAGCCGAATCGTGAGCTTGTGTGGTGCAAACAACATGGCGCTTTGCCTCAGCGACTGGATGAGATTGTTTCGATGCCGTAGCGGACGTAGAGAAGGTCGCCCTCGGCGGTTCCCTTCTTCTTGCCGCTGTTATACCGTTCGGCCAGTTTCGGGCCGCTGTCCGCCAAGTTCACGCCGTCGTTTTCGGCCATCGAGCGCAACGAAAGCGAAAGCTCGCCGGAGGATTCGACCATGGAGATAATTTCGCTCTGCCGCGGATCGAGTTCGAGGGTCGCGGTCTTGCCTTCGGCAACCGTCGCCTTGTCCCCGGTTTCATCCGGACGATAAGTCTGATTGATCGCCAGCACCTTGACATTGGTCAGAACCGTCTCGCTGTCGACGACTTGTTGATTGGTCTGCGGGTCGTTGTATTTGCGGGTGAGAATGACGTCGACGCGGTCGTCCGGCAGGATGAATCCGCCGGCGCTCGAGCGTACCGAGATCGCCACTGAAATCGCCCGCATGCCCTTGGGCAGCATCGCACTCATGAAGCCGGTCTGATTCGGGAGCACGAGTTTCTTCTCGACGATAGGCTCGCCCTCGAAGATGGCCAGACGCGCCCGTGCCTTGGCGAATTCCTCCCTGGCATCGGGTTGCTCGCCGCGGGTGATCATCGCGGCGGAGACATTGTCCCTCGGCCATTGGCGCCAGGCGACGGCGCCATCGGCCAGGCGCTCGCCCATTTGCATGTCGCGCGAGGCGACCAGCACGTCGGACATCACGACCTTGTTGATTTCCACCACTTCGGTGGGCGCCTTCCTGCCGATGTACCCTTTGGCCAGAAGGCCGGCCAGGACGGCTGAACCGACAGCCAGACCAAGTACAACCACGCGCATCTTACCCATCGATCGAACCCTCGCCCCAGACTTCAAGTGACATGCCGTAATGCTTACTTTCGGCTGCAATGGTCAAATTTGGGTTAACGGTTTTCATTTTCGCCGGCCTCCTGCTAACCAACCGCCCGCATCCACCAGCTTTCGGGAAAGGCCAAGATCGCGCCGATGGCGAAAGCGTAGCCGTAGGGCACATTGGGCTTGATCGAGGTGAACCGGTTCAGCCAGGACTCACCTTGCAGCTCGGAGGACAGCATGATCGCCGACCAGACGCCGACGCAGAGCGCCAGAATGCCGCCGGCCAGAACGGTCAGCACCAGGAAAGGCAGAACTTGCGGCCAGCCGAACCAAAGCCCCGCGGCCGCCAACAGCTTGGCATCGCCGCCGCCGAACAGGCCCAGTGAAAACAACGCGAAACCGGCCGCGAACAGGCCAATACCCGTCGCGAGGTGCAGTCCCAATTCGCCGAGCGGCATGCCCGTCATCAGCGCCATCGGGACGAACAGGATCGCGGCGCCGGCGGTCAGCCAGTTCGGAATGCGCAGTGATATGGCGTCAACCGCGCCGGCGACGATCATCAGCAGCGGGAACAGGGTGACAGACAAAAAACTGGTCATGGGGTCCATTGCATCCGGTGCCGGACCGGCCGGCGGCGCAAGCCTCACATGCGCGCGCTTAAGACCGGGTTAACTGTGCGATGAAAGCCGCCAAGCAAAAACCGCCGGCACGGGGCCGGCGGTTCTCGCCGTCTGAAGGATTTGATTGCCGAGCCCGTCGATTGCGGCCCGGCAATGGGTATTACACGCCAGTCTTGATATGGGTGGCGAGGCTGGTGAACGTGCCTTTGATCGCGTTGGCGAGCAGCGGCATCACGGCGACGAGGGCGAGGCCCATGGCGGCGGCGATCAGGCC
>JBQTKG010000074.1:0-18211 GCA_052386315.1 Hyphomicrobiales bacterium | reverse complement strand
GCATCGCTTCTGGCATTTTCCGGGCGATTTTCAGGGCCGGCGTCCGGCCGGCCCGAGCGAATATCGGATCGTCAAAAACCGCGCGCGGCCGGGATAAAGGCGGGGTCTTCTCGATAGTCCGGCGCGCCGAATTCATAAAAGGGAAGGCGAAGATGTCTTACGTTTACATGATGGTGATCGGCTGCGGCATTCTCGCGCTGCTGTACGGCGCCCTGACGGTGAAGTCCGTGATGGCGGCGCCGGCCGGCAATGAACGGATGCGGGAAATTTCCGCCGCCGTGCAGGAAGGCGCCGGCGCATATCTCAACCGCCAATACAAGACCATCGGCTTGGTCGGCGCGGTGATCGGCATCATCCTGGGCTGGCGCCTCGGCATGTCGGTGGCGATCGGCTATGCAATCGGCGCGATTTGTTCGGGGCTGGCCGGCTACATCGGCATGAACGTCTCGGTGCGGGCCAACGTCAGGACCGCCGAGGCGGCGCGCTCCAAGGGCTTGGCCGGCGGGCTCGACATCGCCTTCAAGGCGGGCGCCATCACCGGCATGCTGGTGGTCGGTCTCGCGCTCCTCGGCGTCGGCGGGTATTTCATCGTGCTCAAGGGCATGTTCGACATCGCCAAGCCGGACGGCCTGCGTCACGTGCTGGAGGCGCTGGTCGCGCTCGGCTTCGGCGCATCCCTGATTTCCATCTTCGCCCGGCTCGGCGGCGGCATCTTCACCAAGGGCGCCGATGTCGGCGGCGACATGGTGGGCAAGGTGGAAGCGGGCATTCCCGAAGACGATCCGCGCAACCCCGCCACCATCGCCGATAACGTCGGCGACAATGTCGGCGATTGCGCCGGCATGGCGGCCGACCTGTTCGAGACCTATGTGGTGACGACGGTCGCCACCATGGTGCTGGCCGCCATCGTGCTGCCCGATGCCATGAAGCTCGCCGGCATGGTTTTGCCGCTGGCGATCGGCGGCGCCTGCGTCATAACCTCGATCATCGGCACCTACTTCGTCAAGCTGGGTGCGTCCAACAACATCATGGGCGCCCTCTACAAGGGCATCGTCGCCACCGGCATTCTGTCGCTCGCCGCGCTGTACCCGGTGATGGCCTACATTTTCGGCGGCATGGCCACCGATCTTGGCGGCTTCATGCCGATGAACCTGTACTGGTGCGGCGTGACGGGCCTGGCGATCACCGGTCTGATTATCTGGATCACCGAATATTACACCGGCACCGGCAAGCGGCCTGTCAACTCGATCGCCGAGGCCTCGATCACCGGCCACGGCACCAACGTCATCCAGGGCCTCGCCGTGTCGCTTGAATCGACAGCACTCCCGGCTCTCGTCATCATCGCCGGCATCATCGTCACCTTCAATCTGGCGGGCCTGTTCGGCATCGCGGTGGCGGTCACCACCATGCTGTCGCTGGCCGGCATGATCGTGGCGCTCGATGCCTTCGGCCCGGTCACCGACAATGCCGGCGGCATTGCCGAAATGGCCGGGCTCGCCAAGGAAGTGCGCAAGAACACCGACGCGCTCGACGCGGTGGGCAACACGACGAAAGCGGTCACCAAGGGCTATGCCATCGGTTCGGCGGGCTTGGGCGCGCTGGTGCTGTTTGCCGCCTATACTCAGGACCTCAAGTTCTTCGCCGGCAATGCCGCGCCCGGCAGCTTCTTCGAAGGCGTCAACGTGACCTTCGACCTGTCCAACCCCTATGTCGTCGTCGGCCTCCTGTTCGGCGGCCTGCTGCCGTACCTGTTTGGCGGCATGTCGATGACGGCGGTGGGCCGCGCCGCCCAGTCGGTGGTGATCGAGGTGCGCCGCCAGTTCAAGGAGAAGCCGGGCATCATGAAGGGCACCGAGAAGCCCGACTACGCCCGCGCCGTCGACCTGCTGACCAAGGCCGCCATCAAGGAGATGATCGTGCCCTCGATGCTGCCGGTGTTTTCGCCTATCGTCGTGTTCGTCGCGATCAATCTGATCGCCGGCAAGGCCGCGGCCTTTGCGGCGCTGGGCGCCATGCTGATGGGCGTGATCGTCACCGGCCTGTTCGTCGCCATCTCGATGACGGCGGGCGGCGGCGCCTGGGACAATGCCAAGAAGAGCTTCGAGGACGGCTTCACCGATTCCAAGGGCCACAAGCACTTCAAGGGCTCGGAAGCCCACAAGGCGAGCGTCACCGGCGACACCGTCGGCGATCCCTACAAGGACACGGCCGGCCCCGCGGTGAACCCGATGATCAAGATCACCAACATCGTGGCGCTGCTGCTGCTGGCGGTTCTGGCGCATTGACGGTGGGATCCGGCACGAAAATCAAAACCCTGCGGATAGCGTTCCTCGCGGGGGCTTTTCGATCAGGCAACCAACGGATTGCGTGTCTTGAGATCGGGAAAACGGGAGAAGTCGCGGTCGGCGGTCCAAAGTTCGCTGACGCCGTGATAGAGACAAAGAGCGGCAACGCGGGTGTCGTGAATCTGTGGGCCCGCAATTCGCCGCTTTTCGGCCAATTCCCTCAGTTCAGCCCAGTATCCAGTCGACTCGGAGAGTAATTGGAGTTGCGGCGAGCCCATCCAGGCGTCCAGCTGGCCTATTGCTTCCGCGATAGTTGAAGACGGAAGATAAATGCGCTTGCTGGTGACCACTGCAATGAACTCATGGACACAAGGCCATGGGATCGACCATGCAGCATTTCCTTCTGCGAGTCCCGCGACCGAACTAGCTGCGACCGAATGCCATGGCGCGTCTCGCCGATGAGCGTAGACCAGGATGTTCGTGTCGACGGCGATCAACTGCCGCGGCCCTCATAGATGATATCGCGGATTGTTTCCCACGATGCGTCCCTTAGTTCCGGCCGCAATCCCTCGCCTCCAACGGAGCAATCCCGCAGCTTGAATGGCTTGCGGGTCTGGCGATCGGCGACGACTTTCTGTAGCCCTTCATTGATCAGGGCCTTAAGAGTGGTTTTCTCCCGGGCGGCGATGGCCTGAGCCTTGGACAGCAAGGCGTCGGAAATTTGTACGGTCGTTTTCATATGGCTAGCCATATCGCACTGACCATATGCCTGTCAACTGGCAGGTGAGAAATCCCCACGGGGAATGATGTCGAGGGTTTTACTTGGCAGGCAGCCGTCAAGTCGCATATGAATGAAACAATAGCCTCATGCAGTAAGGAGTCCTGTTCCATGCGCCTTCTGGTTCTGGCCTCCGCTCTGTTCCTCGGGCTCGCCGGTTCCGGCCGCGCCGGCGAGGCCAACGACGTGCTCGTCCGCCATCTCTATGCCGGGTCCCTGGCGGAGGGCGGCGGCGAGCTTCAGGCACTTGCGCAATCCGGCGATCCGGCCACAGCCGCCGAGGCCCAAGCCGCACGCGGCATGCTCGCCTTTGCCGCGGCCGTCGAACGCCTCGGCCAATCGCTGCACCGCCACGGCCTCGAGACGCCGGAAAGCCGGATGATGATGTTGCCGATATTGCGCCTGCCGGTGCCGCCCAATGCGCAGCCGGAGAAACTCGACTACCGGATGTTCCGGGCCATTCTGCAAAATCTGGTCGAGGATCTGACGACTGCCGAGGCGGCGCTGGCGGCAACCGGCGGCAATGACGTGAAGTTCACCGTCGATCTCCTGCAAGTTCGGCTCGACCTCGATGGCGACGGCAAGGCCGGCGATTATGAGACCCTGGGCGCGATGCTGCGGGCGCTGGCGCAGGCGCCGGCGCCCGGCGGCTCCGGAATGGCGATCTCCTTCGATACGGCGGACATCTACTGGCTTCGCGGCTATGCGCAGTTCATCATGGCGGCCGCGCAGTTTGCCCTTGCCCATGATTTTCAGGCGACCTTCGACAAGACCTTTCATGTGTTCTTTCCCAACGCCGGTTTGCCGCTCGCCAAGGAGCTGCGGCGCCCGATTGCGGGGGACCGGTTTTCCGAAGGCGGGATCGGCGACGCCATCGCCTTCATTCATCTGCTGAGCTGGCCGGTCGCCGAGCCGGCGCGGTTGGCGGACGTCAGGTTGCGGCTCAAGGCCATGGCCGCATTGAGCCGTCAATGCTGGCAGGCGGCGCGGCTGGAAACCGATGACGATCGGGAGTGGCTGCCGAACGGCAAGCAGATCAGCGCCCTCACATCGTTGCCGGTCAACGACCAAACCATCGACGGCTGGCTTGCGGTCATGCAGGAGTTCGAGCTGATTCTCGATGGCAGGAAGCTGGTTCCGCACTGGCGCTTCGACCGCGGCATGAACGTCAGGCGCATGTTCGAGGAGTCGAAACGCTTCGACCTTGTCCTGCTGCTGACCGGAACCGATGCTGCGCTCTATCTCGAAGACGGGCCGCTGTCGTCGAGTGGCGACTGGAACAGCCTGATGGGGGTGTTTCAGGGCAATTTTCTGGGATATGCCCTCTGGTTCAACTGAAGTCGTTCATCGAGGATGCCACCACTTGCCGCCGATCACCACGCCGCGCGCGTTGATCTTGGCGTGGCCTGCGAGATGCTCGCCCACCACATCGACATAGTCGAAGTTTCCCTCATCGACGCTGAGCACGGTGGCATCGCCTGCGGAGCCCGGCTTGAGCGAGCCCAGTTCCGGGCGCTTGAGCGCGAAGGCGGCGTTGGCGGTCGAGGCCCTGACGACGTTCCCAAGACTCATGCCCAGGCACAGGAACTTCGACATGGTCGTCACCTGGTCGAAGGCCGGGCCGTTGATGCATAGCTTGTGGACGTCCGAGGAAATCGTGTCGGGCTCGAAGCCATTGGCCAGCATGGCGCGCGCCGTCTTGAAGGCAAACGAGCCCATGCCGTGGCCGATGTCGAAGAGCACGCCGCGCTTCCTCGCCGCGATGACGGCAGGCTTCACAGCGCCTTGCGCCAGGCACGGGGAATTGGGGAATGGCCGGAAGGCATGGGTCAGCACATCGCCGGGCCTGAGCCTGGCGATCACCTCTTCATAGGTGGGCGGCGGCTCGTCGATATGGGCCATGAGCGGCAGGCCCGTCTCCTCCGCCACTTGCAGGGCGATGTCGAGGGGGGCAAGGCCCTGTTCGCCGCTGGCATGGCGGCCCACCCTGACCTTCATGCCGACGATCACGTCGCGGTTGGCCTCGACCACGTCCACGGCTGCGACCGGATCCATCAGCCTTAAGTCTTCGCTCTCGCCAACGCTCACGGTATTCGAGAAGCCGAAAATGCCGGCATGCGAGATATGCAAATAGGCGAGAATGCGCACGGCACTCTTGTCGATCACATGCTTGCGGAATCCGGCGAAATTACCTGGGCCGGCGGAGCCCGTGTCGATTGCCGTCGTAACCCCGCTCTTGCGGCAGAACTCCTCGGCGTCGATGCCGAGCGAGGTGCCGCCCCAATAGACATGGGTGTGAAGATCGATGAGGCCCGGCACGACGATCAGTCCATGGACGTTCCTGACCGCGGTTCCGGGAGAGGCCGTCAGTCCTGCTCCGACGGCCGCGACCTTGCCGCCGGCAAAGCCCACATCAAGGACTGCGTCGAGCCCCTGTGACGGGTCGATCACCCGGCCGCCCGTGAGGATAGTGTCGAACACCATCTTCAAGTGCCGGGCACACTGGGCCTGGCGCCGGGGATGGCCCGGAAGAGCTGCTGCAGGATCGACAGGTCGGAGCCCGCCACCGGCGTCTCGCGCGAATTGATATTGATGATTCGGCCGTCTTCCAGGCCGTATTGGGCGAAGCTCACCACCTGGTCGTTCTGGTCGAAGCGGATGGCGATCACCTCGCGGCTGGTTTCGCGCGGCGTCAGGAAGGCGCGGCTTTCGGTGACGCTGGTGATGTAATAATAGCTGTCGCCCTGCAGGTTGACGCTGGCCGTGGTCGAGGGCGAGCCGAGAATACCTTCGACCTCCGATTTCGCCATGCCGTTGCCGATCTGGTCGAAGGCGCCGGGCTTGGCGACATAGCCGCGGTGATCGATCGACGGCGAGCAGGCGGCGAGCAGGGTTGCGAAAGCCGCGGCAACCGGCCACATATTCGCCTTGAAACGAAGAAATCCGGTCATGAATACTACGCCCGTTCCCGTGCAGAAAAAACCGCCGCCACACTTTTGCCCGAGGTTGCCAGCCGCAGCAAGCCGATGCCTCTGAGCCGCCTGTTCCGCAAGCCCGCTCCGGCCCACCGCCGTCTCTATGCGGCGATTGTGGCTGCCGCGCGGCATCCCGTGCCCTATGCCGATTGGCGGGTTCCCGATTCCCTCGATGGCCGCTTCGACATGATCGCCATCCATGCCTATCTGGCGCTCGACCGGCTCAAAGGCTGCGATGCCGGTTTCCGCCAGGCCCTGGTGGATGAGCTCTTCGCCGATATGGACCGATCCTTGCGCGAATTGGGGGTGGGCGATCTGTCGGTGGGCAAGCAAGTGCGCAGGATGGCGGAAGTCCTTTATGGCCGCATCGCCGCCTATGAGCGGGCTTTGCCGCAAGGGCCGGGGGCCCTCGAAGCGGCACTGGCGCGCAATGTCTTTCCCGATGGCGCGCCGGCGGGATCGGCGGCGAAACTCGCAGCTTATGTCCGGGACGGCCGTGATATGCTCGCCACCCTGCCGGCCGGGGACCTGCTGGATGGCCGGATCGCCTTTCCGGAGCCCCGCCCATGAAACTTCCCGTGCCCGAATTTTCCCGGCCGCTGGCCGTCGATCGCGTGCCCAAGGGCGGCAGCATCGAGCATATTGCGGCGGATGCGGAAGAGTGCGCGGCGCTCGCCCGCCGCCTGTCGCTTCCCGCCATTCATGACCTCTCCGCCGAACTGACCGCCGAACCCTGGCGCGGCGGCGGTTTCAAGCTTGAAGGGAGGCTTTCGGCCGATCTCGAGCAGGTCTCGGTGGTCGGCCTCGAAGCCTTCCGCCGCAAGGTCGCGTTCCCGGTCCTGCGCTATTTCCTCCCCGCCGTTAGCGCGGAGGGCGACGACATCGATGTGATCGAACAGGGTAGCGTCGATATGGGCGAGGTGGTGGCCGAAACCCTGGCTCTCGAGCTCGATCCCTATCCACGCAAGGAAGGCGAGGAATTCGCTGCCGTGACCGAGGCCGCCGAGCCGGTGGAGAAATCCTCGCCCTTTGCCGTGCTTTCCGGATTCACGCGAAAGTAGAGGTGCGAGACCCACCACCCCCTTGTGGATAATTGGGGTTGTTTCCGCAAGCGGAGCCTCTATTTTCGCGGCCATCCGGTGCTTCGGCGGCAACACCGTGAAGGATTGAGGGGCGCACGCATGACGACCGGTGACCTGACCATCGCGCTCGACGCCATGGGGGGCGATCTCGGCCCCGGCACGGTGATTGCAGGTGCGGCCCTGTCGGCGGTCCGCCACCCCGGCTATCGCTATCTCCTGTTCGGAGACAGGGACCGGATTGCGCCGTTTCTGGAAAACCAGCCGAAGCTCAAGGCCAGGTCTGAAATCCGCCACACTGACGTCCAGGTCGCCATGGACGATAAGCCCAGCCAGGCTTTGCGGCGAGGCCGCGGCAAGAGCAGCATGTGGCAGGCCATTGAGGCCGTGCGCCACGGCGAGGCCCATGCCGCCGTCTCGGCCGGCAATACCGGGGCGCTGATGGCCATGGCGCGTTTCGTGCTGAAGACCCTGCCCGGCATATCGCGCCCCGCCATTGCCGCCATCTGGCCCACCCTCAGAAGCGAAAGCATTGTGCTCGACGTCGGCGCCACCATCGGCGCCGATGCCACCCAGCTTCTCGAATTCGCGGTGATGGGCGAGGCCATGGCCCGCTGCCTGTTCGGTCTGGAACGGCCGACCATCGGCTTGCTCAATATCGGCGTCGAGGAGATCAAGGGCCTCGAGCAGGTGAAGGAGGCGGGCCGGCTGCTGCGCGAGCTCAGTTTGCCGCTCGAATATGCGGGCTTTGTCGAAGGCGACGATATCGGCAAGGGCACCGTCGATGTGGTGGTGACCGAAGGCTTCACCGGCAATATCGCGCTGAAGACGGCGGAAGGCACCGCCAAGCAGTTGGCCGTGACGCTCAAGCAGGCCCTGAATCGCACACTGCTGTCGAAGGTCGGCGCTGTCTTCGCCTCCGGCGCCTTTGCCGATTTGCGCGACCGCATGGATCCGCGCAAGCATAATGGCGGTGTGTTCCTGGGCCTCAACGGGGTGGTGGTAAAGAGCCACGGCGGCACCGATGCCCTGGGCTTTGCGACCGCCATCGATGTGGCGATTGAAATGGTGCGCAACGATCTTGTAAAGAAGATCGCAACCGACGTCATCGAAATGAACCGGCTGATCGCGCCGCAGACGGCACCTGCCATGCGCGAAGCCGCCGGCTAGACAGAAAGCAACAGCACCACATGCGCCGTTCAGCAATCATGGGCGTCGGATCGGCATTGCCGCAACGCATCATGACCAATGCCGACATCAGCAAGATCGTCGATACCAGCGACGAATGGATCGTCGAGCGCACCGGCATCCGGGCACGTCACATCGCCGCCGACCATGAGACGACCCGCAGCCTCGGCGCCGGCGCCGCGCGCCGGGCGCTGGCCGATGCCGGGCTTACGCCCGCGGATGTCGATCTGATCATCGTCGCCACCACCACGCCGGACCGGACCTTTCCCGCCACCTCCGCCTTGATCCAGGCGGATCTCGGCATCACCAGGGGTGCCGCCTTCGATCTTCAGGCGGTGTGCTCGGGCTTCGTCTATGGGCTCAACACCGCCGACAATTCCATCCGCTGCCAGCAGGCGGATTGTGTGCTGGTCATCGGTTCGGAAACCTATTCCCGCATCCTCGACTGGAGCGACCGCACCACCTGCGTGCTGTTCGGCGACGGCGCCGGAGCGGTCGTTCTCAAGGCAAAGGAGGGCAGGGGAACCATGGAGGATCAGGGCATTCTCGCCTGCCGCATCCGCTCCGACGGGCGCTACAGCGACAAGCTCTATGTCGATGGCGGGCCTTCGACCACGAAAACCGTGGGCCATTTGCGCATGGAAGGCCGCGAGGTATTCAAGCACGCGGTCGTCAATATCGCCGCGATCATGGAGGAAACCATGGCCGAAGCCGGCATCAAGCCCTCGCAGGTAGACTGGTTCGTGCCGCACCAGGCCAACCGGCGCATCCTCGAAGGCACCGCCAGGAAGCTCGGCATTCCAGAGGAGCGCATCGTCATGACGCTCGACCGCCATGGCAATACCTCCGCGGCTTCGATTCCGCTCGCCCTCGACGTCGCGGTGAAGGATGGCCGCATCCGCCGCGGCGATCTCGTGCTGATGGAAGCCATGGGCGGCGGCTTCACTTGGGGCGCGGTTCTGGCCCGCTACTGAGCCAGACCCTAACCCTTTGAGTTCCCGCTATTTTCTATTGACCTCTCGAAAACGGCATTCTAACCTTCCAGTGATCTTGCAAGGGGATAGTGATGGCGGGCAAGACACTCACTCGTGCCGATCTCAGCGAAGCCGTGCATCGTGAAATCGGCCTGTCACGGACCGAGTCCGCCGATCTCGTCAAGTCGGTCCTCGATCTCATGTCGGACACACTGGTCAACGGCCATTCGGTGAAGCTCTCCTCCTTCGGCACCTTCATCGTCCGCAGCAAGAAGGGGCGGGTCGGCCGCAATCCGAAAACCGGCGAGGAAGTTCCGATCACGCCGCGCCGCGTGCTGGTGTTCCGTCCGAGCCAGGTGATGAAGAACGTGATCAATGGCCAGGAGCCGGGCGCGGAAGATTGACGCATCTGTTGGGGTTCCGGCGGGAGAATGACAGTGGACAAGGCCCCGGACGCATTCCGAACCATCAGCGAAGCGGCTGAGGAACTCGACGTTCCCCAGCACGTTCTGCGTTTCTGGGAAACCCGCTTCGCCCAGATCAAGCCGATGAAACGGGCGGGCGGCAGGCGCTATTACCGGCCGGCCGATGTCGAGCTGCTCAAGGGCATCCGCACTCTGCTGTATGGCGAAGGCTACACGATCCGCGGGGTGCAGCGCATCCTCAAGGAGGAGGGTGTCGCCCATGTGGCGGGCGTCGGCCGCGGTGAAATTGCCGCCCGCAGGCGCGAGACCGAACTTGACGGCGTACCGCCTCCCGGGCGGGCCAAGGCTGCGCCGCGCATCGCCCGCGGCGCGCCGCCACCCGGCAAGGCGCCGCTCGCCCGGCCCGGCGGCGACATCGGCGAGCCGCCGCAGGTGATTCACCGGTTGTCGGAGACCCATGTCGATTCGCTGAAAGCCGCGCTGCGCGACCTGGGCGATGCCCGCAGGCTTCTGGATTTCGGCCGTAGCGCCTGAATTCCGGCGGCAATCGGCTCTTCCGGTTTTGCACAGGGGATGCTAGAGCCTGCCCGGTGTCGGAGCGTAGCGCAGCCCGGTAGCGCACTACTCTGGGGGGGTAGGGGTCGCGGGTTCGAATCCCGCCGCTCCGACCATCCGCCTTCGCCAGGCGAAGCTGCCGGTGATTTCCACTACACTATGATTCAAACAGGCCGGAACCCGGTCGCCCAGGCCGGGGCAAGGCTTTGTTCATCGGCGGGTGCCTAGACTTGCGCCATCAATCGCAAATTCGGACGCGCGGACATGGCGAAAGCGGCGCTCCTCAAGACGAGCCTCGATGTTCTTTATTTTTCCGGAGCTGCGCAGGTTCTGCGCCGCATCTGCGGCGGCATCGGAGCGATTTTCGCGCTGCATCATGTGAAGCCGGGCGGCGGCATGCAGCGTGGGTTTGCGCCCAATGCCCGGCTGGAAATGACCCCGGCCTTCCTCGATTCTGTCATTAACCTTACGAGGTCATTGGGTTATCAACCGGTTTCATTGGCCGAAGCGGTGGCGCGGATAGCCGACGAGCGCGCCTCAGACCGGCCGTTCGCCGTCTTCACGCTCGACGACGGTTACCGCGATACGCTGGTGCATGCGCGCCCCGTGTTCCGCAAGCACCAGTGTCCGTTCACCGTCTTCGTGACCCCGGCGATTACCGACGGGCGCTGCGAATTGTGGTGGCGCGGCCTCGAAGCGGCGATCGCCGGCGCCTCGCAGATCGGCACCAGCATCGGCGGCACGGAGGTGAGCCTCGTGACCATCAGCGACGGCCAGAAGCGCCTGGCCTGGGAGCGCCTCTATTGGCCGCTGCGCGCCATGGAGCAGACCGCGCAGCGCGTCTGGATCCGCGCCTTCTGTGCCCGCCAGGGCATCGATCTCGAAGCCATGTGCCGGGCCGAGGCGATGAACTGGGACGAATTGCGCCTGCTGGCCGAGGACCCCCTGTGCACCATCGGCGCCCATAGCGTGAACCACTATGCCTTGGCGCGCCTGCCCCAGGAAAAGGCCTGGCGCGAACTGACGGAGGCCGCCGGTAGGATCGCACGCGAACTCGGACATCGTCCGCTTTATCTCGCCTATCCCTATGGCGATTCGGATGCCGCGGGACCGCGCGATTTCGCCCTCGCGGCGGAAGCCGGTTACCGGGCCGCCGTGACCGGCCGCAAGGGCCTGATCTTTTCCGGCCACAAGGACCATTTGATGGCCCTGCCGCGCGTGGAGCTGTCGGGCGAGTACCAGAAACTGCGCTATGTCCAGGTGCTGCTCTCGGGTGCCGCCTTCACCCTGTGGAACGGCCTCAAGCGCGCCTAGCGCGCTTTCCGGCGAAGTGGAATCACTTCGCCGAAAAGAAATCGCGCCAGATTAAAAGCTTGGAGCATGTTCTTGCCGCCAAAGTGCTTACACTTTGGCGGAACATGCTCTGGGTGGGTTAGGCCGGATCGGGCCTCGCCATCCAGCGGATGAGACCCATGACCACGGGCAGCCACAGGATGCCGGCCACAATGTAGAATGGCAGCTCAAATGCCCATCCGCGTCCAACCACAAATTCGCCGCCCACCGCCATGGCGAGGAGCGAATAGATAATCAGGAACGCCACCGTGCCCAAAGTGCCGATGAACTTGCGGGCGCGCTGCTTCATGTCAGGTCCGGCGGAGGCCCGGGCCGCGGCGGTTGCGGCTGCTTCTTGGCCCGCACCGGGACGCCCGCATGCTCGCTGTGTCCAATCGCCACCGGATCGCTGGCGGGAAACGTGCCCGTCAGGGCCTCGTCGAGCTCCTGTTCCGGAGTCTTGCTGGCGGGAGTCTTGATCACCGTCGAATTCTATACGCCTGGCGTTGGATCACCAAGGCTTCAACATGCCGCCATGCGGCGCTTAATCCCTTGATGGACGGGGGCGGGACCCGTAAGCGGCGACCATGGAGCACTTGAACCCGAGACAGGCGACCGCCCTGCCATATGTCCGCATCTGGCTGCTCGCCGTCGCCTTTCTGGTTTTCACCATGGTGATCGTCGGCGGCGCCACGCGGCTGACCGATAGCGGCCTTTCGATCACCGAATGGCGGCCGCTGCTCGGCATCATTCCGCCGCTGAGCGATGCCGATTGGCTGGCCGCCTTCGAGAAATACCAGCTCATTCCCGAATTCAGCGTGGTCAACCGGGGCATGACGCTCGCGCAGTTCAAGTTCATCTTCTGGTGGGAATGGGCCCATCGTCTTCTCGGGCGGGTGATCGGCGCGGCATTTCTGCTGCCCTTCCTGTTCTTTGCCGCGACCGGGAGATTGGCGCGCCGGCACTGGCCGCGCTTCATCGGCCTGTTCATTCTGGGCGGTCTCCAGGGCGCGCTTGGCTGGTACATGGTGGCCTCGGGGCTGGTCGACCGGGTCGATGTCAGCCAGTACCGGCTTTCCGCTCATCTCACCCTCGCGGCCTCGATCTTCGCCGCCATTCTCTGGGTGGCCTTCGGGCTTACGATCAAGCGGCGCAGGCCGGCCGCGGGGCGCGAGGCCTGGGCACTCGCCATCGTGGCACTGATCGTGCTGCAAGTGGCGGCGGGAGGCTTTGTCGCCGGCCTCGATGCCGGCATGGCCTACAATACCTGGCCCCTGATGGAGGGAAAGCTTGTGCCCGACGGGCTGCTGGCGATGCAGCCCGCCTGGCGCAATTTCTTCGAGAACGCCATGACCGTGCAATTCGATCACCGCCTGATCGCCTATGTCATCGCCGTCGTCGTGGCCTTGCATGCCTATATCGTGCGCAGCGGCGCCGCCCAAATGCTGCTCGCCGCCGTTCTGCTGCAGATCGCGCTGGGCATCTGGACGCTGTTGGCGCAGGCGCCGGCGGCGCTCGGCCTCATCCACCAGGCGGGCGCGCTGCTCGTGCTCGCCGCCGCCCTGTGGAATCTGCACGCAATGCTCGGAGCACATGCCGCCAAAGTGCGCGCACTTTGGCGATAAGCATATGCTTCAAGTTCATAATCTGGCGCGATTTCTTTTCGGCGAAGTGAGTCCGCTTCGGAGGACAATCGCGCTAGCCGATCGCCTGTTCCAGATCGGCGATGATGTCGGCGACATCCTCGATGCCGACCGAAAGCCGCACCACGTCCGGTCCGGCACCCGCCTGCTTCAACTGCTCGGGGGTGAGCTGGCTGTGGGTGGTTGAGGCCGGATGAATGATGAGCGAGCGCGTATCGCCGACATTGGCAAGATGCGAGAACAGTTTGACCGACGAGACGGTCTTGACACCTGCTTCATAGCCGCCCTTGAGACCGAAGGTTAGCACCGCACCCGCCCCCTTCGGGCAATATTTCTGGTGCAGCGCGTGGTGCTTGTCGTCCGCCAGGCCGGCATAATTCACCCACACGACCTTGGGATGCTGCTTCAGCCATTCGGCGACCTTCAGCGTGTTGTCGCAATGCCTCTGCATGCGCAGGGAAAGCGTTTCCATGCCGGTGAGAATGAGGAAGGCGTTGAGCGGCGCTATGGCGGGGCCGAGATCGCGAAGCCCCAATACGCGGGCCGCGATGGCGAAGGCGATGTTGCCGAAGGTCTCGTGCAGCCTGATCCCGTGATAGGAGCCGTTCGGTTCCGACAGCAGCGGATAGCGGCCGCTCTTAGACCAGTCGAAATTGCCGCCGTCGACGATGACGCCGCCCATGGAGTTGCCGTGGCCGCCCATGAATTTGGTGAGCGAGTGCACGACGATGTGGGCGCCGTGCTCGAAGGGCCTGCACAGATAGGGGGTGGCCAGCGTGTTGTCGACGATCAGCGGCACGCCCGCCTTGCGCGCGATCCTGGCGACGGCGGCGATGTCGGTGATGCGGCCGCCGGGATTGGCGATCGATTCGATGAAGATCGCCTTGGTCTTGGGCGACAGCGCCTTCTCGATCGAGGCGTGATCCTCCATATCCGCCCACACCACATGCCAGCCGAAGGACTTGAAGGAATGGCCGAACTGGTTGATCGAGCCGCCGTAGAGCTGGCGCACCGCGACGAATTCATCGCCCGGCTGCATGATGGTGTGGAATATGATGAGCTGCGCGCCGTGTCCCGAGGCGGTGGCGAGCGCCGCCGTTCCGCCTTCGAGGGCGGCGCACTTGGCCTCCAGCACCGCCTGGGTCGGGTTCATGATGCGGGTGTAGATGTTGCCGAAGGCGCGCAGCGCGAAGAGATCGGCGGCGTGTTTCACATCCTCGAAGACGTAGGAGGTGGTTTGGTAGATGGGCGTGATACGGGCACCGGTCGCGGGATCGGGCGCGGCACCCGCATGCAGCGCCAGCGTGTCGAATCCCGGTGTTCTGTCGCCCATGTGTTTCTCCCTCGAACGATCCTGAAAACCCGTAGGAAGACCAGCCTAGCCGGATGTGACCTTGGGTCCAAGCCCCAGGCTTTGCACTTTGCCGCTCTCGTGCAGCGAGCGGCGGCGCGAGCTGATGAGACCGGAATTGCCGCCCACCCAGGCCCATTCGCCCGAGTGCTTGCCATATTCCATCTTGGGGCAACGGTTCATGACCACCTTGACGCCCAGCGCCTCGGCCCGGGCGGCGGCCTCGTCATTGCGTATGCCAAGCTGCATCCAGATGACCTGGGGCAGGGGATCGAGCGCCAGCGCCTGGCCGGTTATGGCAGCGGCGGCCTGCGAATTGCGGAAGATATCGACCATGTCCACGGGGCTCGGAATGTTCTTGAGCGTTGCGAAGACCGGTTGGCCGAGAAGCTCCTGACCGGCGAGGCCGGGATTGACCGGGATCACCTCATAGCCTTTGGCGAGCAGATATCGCATCACCAGATTGGACGGGCGCACCGGATTGATCGAGGCGCCCACCAGCGCGATCGTCCTGACGCTCTTCAGAATGCCGAGAATGTAGTCGGGGGGATAGTTGTCGTGATTCATGGCAGCCTGATGCGGCCATTCTCGTCCAGGGGAAAGAAGGGATTATACGCGACTTCCCACAGGTGCCCGTCCGGATCGGCGAAATAGCCGGCATAACCGCCCCAGTAAACCTTTTGCGCCTGCTTGACGATCCTGCCGCCGGCCTCTTCCGCATGCGCCAGAATGCGGTCCGCCTCCGCCTCGCTCGCCGCATTCCAGGCCAGTGCCACACCGCGAAAGACCGGGGCGGGCGAGGGCGCGAACCCGGCGTCTTCGGCCAGCGCCCTGTGGCCGAACAGCGACAGCACCGTGCCGTCGACATCGAAGAATGTCACATCCGGATTGCCTGCCTTCGATGCCGTGAGGCCGAGGCGCTCATAGAAGGCGCGCGCCCGCGCCACGTCGGCCACGCCAAGCGTCACAAAATTGATCCGTGGACGCATCATCTGTCCTGCCACCGCGGGCTGCGCTTGCCGATAAAGGCGGCTATGCCTTCCTCGGCATCGCGGGCCAGCATGTTGTCGGCCATCACCCGCGCCGTGTAAGCATAGGCTTCTGCAAGCCCCATGTCGCGCTGGCGGTGGAAGGCCTGCTTGCCGGTCTTGAGCGTCAGTTGCGATTTCGCGGCGATCTTGCGGGCCAGCGCCTCCACCTCCTCGCCCAGCCGGTTGGGCGAGACGGCGCGATTGATGAGGCCGATGCGCTGCGCCTCGTGGGCCGGAATAACATCGCCGGTGAGCAGCATTTCCATGGCGGGCTTGGCGGCCACATTGCGGGAGAGCGCCACCATCGGTGTCGAGCAGAACAGGCCGATATTGACGCCGGGCGTGCAGAAGCCTGCCGTATCCGCCGCAATCGCCAGATCGCAGCTCGCCACCAACTGGCAGCCGGCGGCACTCGCCAAGCCCTGCACCTCGGCGATCACCGGCCTGGGATGATCGACGATCGCGACCATGAGCCTGGCGCAGGTTTCGAAGAGCGCGGCGAAATAGGCCGCACCCTTATCGGGGGCTTGGCGTTGCGCCGTCATCTCCTTGAGATTGTGGCCAGAGCAGAACACCGGCCCGCCGGCCGCGATGACGATGACGCGCACGCCCGCGTCCGCCGCCGCATCGTCGAGAGCCGCCCGTAACGCCGCCAGCATTGCCTCGGAAAGTGAATTGCGCGTCGCCGGATCGCTGAGGGTCAGGCGCAGGATGCCGGAGGCGAGTTCGCGCAGCAGGATATCGCTCATTCTGCCTCGGTTTCGAGAAGTTTGAGCTTTTCCGTGTAGGCCGGATCGTCGATCAGCTCTTGAATAACCTTGCGGTTGTTCTCCGACGGGATCATCGCCTTGAGCGAGGCGATCATCCGGTCCTTCATGTCCTGAGCCAGTTCCTTGTCGTTCTGGATTTCTTCGATCTGCAACTGAATGTCGGCCGACTGGTCGTCGACGATGCCCGTATAGGCGAAGCCCACCGTGGTGATCGCCACATTCCACTCGGTGACGGTGGCAAAACCCGCCGCTTTGATGTCGGCCTCGAACGCCTTGCCCTGGGCCGTCTGGTCGACGAAATCCTGGAGGTTCTCGTAGAGTTCGAGTTCCGCGTCCTTGTATTTTTCCTTGACCAGCATATAGGCATCGACAGCGCGCCTGGCGATGCCGGCGGTGAGCTCCATGGTCTCGATCAGCGGAATCTCGCCGAGACTCATGTCGTCGGGCGAGATGCCTTCGCCGGCGGGCTGGTTGGGATCGGGCTGTGTGAGGTCCTCGCCCCCGGCGGGCGGCGGTTCGGCATTTTGCGCCACCAGCTCTGGCGGCACGGCAGCAACGTTGATATCGGCCGCGGCATGACCAGACAGGACGGCCATTGCGGCCAGTAGAGCGGCAATCGCGATGCGCCTTGTCATGCTGGAACCCCGATTGATTCTGACACTATGGGAGTGGCTTTGGGCCGAAAAGTGTCGCCGCGACGAATGGCGCGCCTGTTGCGGGAAAGTCACATCACCAGGTAGCATGTTACCACATCAGAAAACGCATGGAATTTCGCGGTTCCGCTTGACACGTATGACCCTGTCCGCCTATCGAACCGGCACCGAACGGGGCGCCTCTTGCGCCTTTTCCATTGCAAACCGAGACCTCGGATGAAAACCTATTCGGCGAAAGCCAAGGACATCGTGAAAAACTGGCTGCTGATCGATGCCGAGGGCCTGATTGTCGGCCGCGCCGCCGCGATCATCGCCAACCGCCTGCGCGGCAAGCACAAGTCCAGCTTCACGCCCCATATGGACTGCGGCGACCACATCGTCGTCATCAATGCCGAAAAGGTCGTTCTCACCGGCCGCAAGCGCCAGCAGAAAACCTATTACTGGCACACCGGTTTTCCCGGCGGCATCAAGGAACGCAAGGCCGGCAAGATTCTCGAGGGAAAGTTCCCCGAGCGGGTGCTGGAAGCCGCGGTGAAGCGCATGCTGCCCGGCGGGCCGCTCAAGCGCCACCAGATGACGCATCTGCGCATCTACAAGGGCGCGGCGCATCCGCATGAAGCCCAGAACCCGGTGCAGCTCGACATCAAGTCGATGAATCCCAAGAACACGCTGAGAGGCTGATGACCATGGCTGAACAGACGACACTTTCCAATCTCGGCCAGGCCATGGGCATGGGCACCGCCGCCGCCGCCGCCGCGGCACAAGTCAAGCCGAAGCTCGATGCCAAGGGCCGCTCCTACGCCACCGGCCGCCGCAAGAACGCCATTTCGCGCGTCTGGCTGAAGCGCGGCTCGGGCAAGATCACGGTGAACGACAAATCGATCGAAACCTATTTCGCCCGGCCGGTTCTGCGCATGCTGGTGCAGCAACCGCTGGTGAGCGCCAACCGCGCCACCCAGATCGACATCGAATGCACCGTCGTCGGCGGCGGCCTCTCGGGCCAGGCAGGCGCCGTGCGCCACGGCATTTCCCGGGCGCTTACCTATTTCGAGCCGGAACTGCGCGGCCTGCTCAAGAAGGCCGGCTTCCTGACCCGCGACAGCCGGGCGGTGGAACGCAAGAAATACGGCCGCGCCAAGGCCCGCCGCAGCTTCCAGTTCTCGAAGCGCTAA
>JBQTKG010000073.1:0-12451 GCA_052386315.1 Hyphomicrobiales bacterium | reverse complement strand
CGCGAGGTGCGGCCGATGGCTTCGCCGAGCAGGGAGGCGATCGGGATCACTCGGATGTTGCGGGCGATCCTCACCGCCTCCGTGGGCTGGATCGAATCGGTGATCACCAGTTGCTTGAGCTTGGACGAGGTGACCCGCGCCACCGCGCCTCCCGACAGCACGCCGTGGGTGATATAGGCGGTGACATCCTTCGCCCCCTGCACCAGCAGCGCCTCCGCCGCATTGACCAGGGTTCCGCCCGAATCGACGATATCGTCGATCAGGATGCATGACTTGCCCACGACATTGCCGATGACGTTCATCACCTCCGATTCGCCCGCCCGCTCGCGGCGCTTGTCGACGATGGCGAGCGGCGTGTCGAGCCGCTTGGCGAGAGCCCTGGCGCGCACCACGCCGCCCACGTCGGGCGACACCACCACCGTGTTGGCGACATCGTTGTGCTGCTTGATGTCGCGCACCATGACGGGGCCGGCGAACAGATTGTCGGTGGGGATGTCGAAGAAACCCTGAATTTGCCCGGCGTGGAGATCGAGCGTCAGCACCCGGTCGGCACCCGCTCTTGTGATGAGGTTGGCGACGAGCTTGGCCGAGATAGGCGTACGGGGCCCGGGTTTGCGGTCCTGCCGGGCATAGCCGAAATAGGGAACGACCGCGGTGATGCGCCTGGCCGAGGCCCGCTTCAGGGCATCGATGATGATCAAGAGTTCCATCAGATGGTCGTTGGCCGGAAACGACGTCGACTGCACCACGAACATGTCCTGGCCGCGCACGTTCTCCAGGATCTCGACGAAGACCTCCATGTCGTTGAAGCGCTTCACCACGGCCTTGGTCATCGGCAGGTTGAGGTAGGAACAGATGGCCTCCGCCAAGGGCCGGTTGCTGTTCCCCGCCACGATCTTCATCATGCCCCGCCCTCTCGCACTCGCGCTTCCGGGCGGGTCTATAACAACGCCTCGGGCTAGGCGCAAACGCCGGTTTCGCCAGTGAACAACCGCCGCGCCTTGAAAGTCAGCGATAGGTCTCGATCAGATCGAAAATGCCGGTGGCGGCCGCCTCGGCGACGGGCACGGCGTTATCGCCCCAGCCGTGGTCGAGGGACCCGGCCGGCACGCTGTTGGCCTGCTTGATATCGCCGAGACTGCGGCCGTCCGGCGTCGAGACGGTCCAGCGCAAGGCCACCTGCTGCGAGGCCCCTTGCGGTTTTTCGAGCCGGACCTCGCCGGCAATCGTCAGGGCATCGGCGCGCGGCGCCTCGAGAACCGGCCAGCCCGCCTTCGCCAGGGTCCGGCGCATGGCGGCGGTCAATTCTCCATCACCCGTGCCGGGGGAGCCTTTGACCGCAACCACAGCGACCGCCGTGATGGCGTTCCCCTCGGCCTGCGTTTCGGCCACAGCCGTCTCGGCCGGCAAAGGCAACGGTTCATCCGCCGGAGCGGCGGCGGCCTCCACCGCGCCCGGCCCCTTCAAGGTCTCAAAGTCGATATCCTTGTAGGCATCGGGACCGGCGGCGACGAAATATTCCGATGGCGGCAGGTCGCGGGCCGCCGTCCGTGTGGCATAGCCCAGCTGCGCCAGCCGCGTCGCCAGATTGAGCGAGGTTACCTCGGCGATCCGCTGCAACACCGCGGGCGTCACCGCCGACCATAGATCGGAACCGGCTGTGCCGCTCGCCACCTCTTGGCCGGCAAAATCGTGCACCGTGGCACCCGACGGATCGGTCAGCGTCCAGCGGTACTCGACGCGCACGCCGCCGCCTTCGGCGGCCGCCGTGAAACGGCCGTTGAGAATCAATTCGCTCGACTGGAACGAGCCTTCGACAATCGCCATGTCGCGCTGGCCGGCGGCGATCGACAAGGCATCGCGGAACGCCTGCATCCGCCCGGCCGGCAAGCCCTCCATCGTCTGCAGCACGATGGGCGGAACCGTCTTGCCGGTGGGACCGGACGTGCCGTCACCCTTGCCGAAGGGCCGGCTGCCGCCGGCGCAGCCGGCAAGCACGAGACCGATAACGACAAGCAGCACCGCAGCGAGGCCGCGCCGCCACAAGGCCAATACCGATTCAACTGCGATCACCTGACGATCATCTCCAGCGAGTGGCGCGACAGCGACTCAGGTTTGCCGTCGGTCACAATATAGGTGCGTCCAAGACAAAAGGCATTACCGCTATCCGAATCAAACAGGATCATATGAGCGAACAGGACCATATCGGCCTCGATCGGCGTGAGATTGCCGCGGTAAAACATCGGAGTGTCCATCCAGCTCGGGGTGAACTTAGCGCCCAGCGAATAGCCGCAGGCATTGAGCCGGTGCTTCGCCATGCCATGCCTGTCCATCACCCTGGCGTGGGCCTCGAAGACCTCGCCCGCCGTGTGGCCGGGGCGCAATTTCGTCTCGACTTCGGCGAGCGCGGCGCGCGCCACTTCATCCATTGTCAAATGATACTTGTTGGGCGGGCCAATGATGATGGTGCGCATCAGGGCCGCATGATAGTGGCGGTAGACGCCGGCCCATTCGAGGGTGAGCTGGTCGCGCTTCGCCAGTATGCGCCGCCCCGCCTTGTAGCGGCCGAGCAGCGCATCGCGGCCCGAACCGATGATGAATTCATTGGCCGGATAGTCGCCGCCGCCGGCGAAGATCGCCGCCTGCATGGCGGCAAGAATATCGCCCTCATCGGCCCCCGCTTTGATCTTCCGGATCGCCGCCTTGAGAGCCGCATCGCCGAGCCCGCCGGCCTTGCGCACATATTTGAGTTCGGCCGGCGACTTGACGGCGCGGATACGGTTCACCAGATCGCTCGCCTCGACAAGCTTGCACAAGCCCGCCAGCGCTTCGTCCACCGCCTTGCCGTTGAAGTGGGTGAGCCCGTAGGAATTAGTCTCGATGCCAAGCCGCTTGCCGCGCGCGCCCAAACCATCGAGCATATCCCTGAGCTGGTCTGCCGGTTTTGCACCCGCCGCGTCGGTCCAGACGCGGATATCCTCGATGATCGAGGTGTGTTGCGCCTGGCGCAGATCGGCCAAGCGGGTGAGCAGCGCCAGCCTTCCGTCGGCGCCGAGATAGAGGCACTGGAAGAAGCAGAAGCCGAAACTGTCGTAGCCGGTGAGATAATACATGCTCTCCTGCTGGAACATCAGCAGCCCGTCGAGTCCTTGCGCCGTCAACGCCCTGATCGTCCGCGCCATGCGCGCCCGGTATTCGCTGCGGTCGAAATGCAATGCCATGTCGGGTTCCTATTGAATCGCGATTGCCGAAATCTGCCGCCCGTAATCGCGCTCGCGCCGGTGCGTGGTGCGGCGGTAGCTGAAGAAGTGCTGCTCGTCGCTGAAAGTGCAGATCGCAAGATTGACCACCTCGCCCGCTCCCTCCGCCTGAAGCCGCGCCGCCAGATAGGCCGGCAGATCGAACAGCGAATGATGCGGCCGCCGCGACGGCGTGAAGAAGCGCGCATTGCGCGCATCGTTTTCGAGATAGCGTTCGGGGAATTCCGGGCCCACTTCGTAGGCCGCTTGCGAAATTGCCGGCCCTATGGCCACCACGATCCGCGCCCGCCTGGCGCCCAGCGCCTCCATCGCCGCGAGCGTGGCGCCCGTGACCCCCGCCAGCGCCCCCTTCCAGCCCGCGTGCGCCGCGCCGATGACGCGCGCCTCCTGATCGGCGAACAGGATGGGTGCGCAATCGGCGGTGAGAACGCCGAGTGCCAAGCCCGGCGCATTGCTCACCATGGCGTCGGCCATCGGGCGCCGGTCCGCCGGCCAAGGCTCGATGACGGTGATCGCATCGGCGCTGTGATGCTGGTGCGCCGTCAAGAGCCGCGGTTCCGCGACACCCAGCGCCTCCGCCACGATCGTGCGGTTCCTGCGCACCGTTTCCTTGTCGTCGCCCGAGCCCATGCCGCAGTTGAGCGAGGCGAAGTGGCCGGTGGAATGGCCGCCTTCGCGGGTGAAGAAACCGTGCCTTATATGTCTTGCGCCGAGGAGCGGAGTTTCGATCATGATCTGCCGAACGGATAGGGCTGGGCGAGGCCCGGCGATGTGGCTGCCAGAACCTTGAACAGGTTACCCATCTCCTCCGCCGCCGCAAGCCTGGCGATCGCCCGTTTCATGACGATCTTCTGCTGCCTATCCGCCTTGGCCGCCAGCATCTCCGCCCTGGCCTCGATGCCCATGGCCATGAGAAAGGCCCGCTGGGTAATGACAGGACAGACGACAGCCCCGCCTGCGGCCAGCGCCTTGCCCAGCGCCTCGAAATCCACATGCGCGGTGAGATCGCATTCCCCCGGAGCCTCGGTCGGCCCCGCGATTTTGTGATTGCGCAGCGCTTGCAGCGTATCACCCGGCGCCGATTTGAAATGACCGTAATCGACGATCAGCGCCGTGCCCGGATGGCGGGCCAGCCGCGCCCCGATCTCATGCGCCACGTCCGTCCGCACGTCCGAGAATTCGACGATGTCGCCGTCCGAACCCGCATCATCTTTCCCCCCTGCGAAGGGCGCGAGTCCCATCGTCAGCTTCTCGCCGTCAAGACCGATGACCCGCTCGCACCAATGCCCGTGGCGCTTTTCCAATTGGCGAATGGGCAAGGCGTCGAAGAATTCATTGGCCACCAGCGCCATCGGGCCTTCGGGCAGCGTTGCGAGAGACTCGTGCCACTCCGCCGCCTCCCCCAGAAGCCGGCGCTGCGCGGCGCGCAGCCCGGGGCTCGTTTCCACCAGATGCACCTGTGCCGCCTCGCGAAACCCCGGCATCACCCGGCCGGCCCCGAGGATATCGCCCATCAGGGTTCCGCGTCCCGGACCCAATTCGACGAGATTGAAGCGGGCGGGCGACCCCATCATCTGCCAGGCGGCGGCGCACCACACACCCACCAGCTCGCCGAAAACCTGCGAGATTTCCGGCGCCGTCACGAAATCGCCCGCCTCGCCGAAGGGATCGCGCGACATGTAATAGCCGTATTGCGGATGGCCGAGGCACAGTGCCATGTAGCGGTCGATGCGCATCGGCCCTTCGGCGGCGATCGTCTCGCGGATCAGCCTTTGCAGCGGGCTCACGCTTCTGTCCGCGATCTGAGAAGCAGCCAGATGCCCACCGCCACCAGCGGCAGCGACAGGATCATGCCCATGGTGATGAAGCCGAGAATATAGCCGATATGGGCATCGGGCTCGCGGGCGAATTCGGCGGCGATGCGCGACAGGCCGTAGCCGAGAGCGAAGATGCCGGAAGCGCGTCCCGGACGGGCCAGCGCCTGATAGCGATGAGTAGCGATGCGCGCCGCGATGAACAGCACGAGCCCCTCCAGCGCCGCCTCATAAAGCTGGCTCGGATGGCGCGGCAGGCCCAAAGCATCGCTGGGGAATATGATGGCCCACGGCACGTCGCTCGCCCGCCCATAGAGTTCCCCATTGACGAAATTGGCGAGCCGGCCGAGCCCCAGCCCCACCGGAGCCGAGGCGGCGCCGAGATCGAGCATCCGGTCGAGGCCGGCGCCGATCCTGCGGCCATAGGCATAGGCCGCAATGACCACGCCGAGAAACCCGCCATGGAAGGACATGCCGCCGTCCCACATGGCGAGGATTTCGAGGGGGTGGCCCAAATAATAGGCGGGAGCGTAGAACTGCACGTAACCGAGCCTGCCGCCTGCAACCACCGCCAGCACCAGCCACACGAGGAAATCGTCGATCTGCTGCGGCGTGGCGGTGGGCTTCGCTCTATCCCAAAGCGCGGCATTCGACACCAGCCGTTTCATGTACCAGACGGCAAAGATGAGCCCCACAATATAGGCCAGCGCATACCAGCGCACCGCGAAGGGACCGAGGGAGAAAATGACCGGATCGATCTCCGGAAACGGCAGGACTGCGAAAGTCGGCATGGCGGCGGACACTGTCGCTTGGGCTCCGCCCCGTCAAGGCACCGCCGCCGCGGCTACGCCGCACTTGCACAATTACCGCCGCCGCCATAGCTAGAGCATGTTCCGCCAAAGTGCACGCACTTTGGCGGCAAGAACATGCTCCAAGTAATTAACCTGGCGCGATTTCTTTCCGGCGAAGTGATTCCACTTCGCCGGAAAGCGCGCTAGGGTGCGCGAAAGGACCCATGTCATGACCACCACGTCTTCGCGATTTTTCGACGAGCTCGCCAAGCTGATGACCAATGCGGCAGGCGCCGCGCAAGGCTTGCGCCGCGAGCTCGACACGATTGTCCAGAATCAGGTTGAGCGGGTCCTCAACAATCTCGAAGTGGTGAAGCGCGACGACTTCGAGGCGGTGCGCGCCATGGCCCAGAAGGCGCGCGAGGAGAACGACCGTCTCGCGGCGCGGATCGCCGACCTTGAATCGCGCCTCGCCGCGGCGGAGCCCGATTCGCCGACAGGCGAAGCATGACGATCGAATTGACCGGCACGCTGGTGCTGGTGGGCGCCGGCAAGATGGGCGGCGCCATGCTGGAGGGCTGGCTCAAGTCCGGCGCCGATCCCAGGCGCATCGTGGCGCTCGATCCCGCCCCGCCGCCCGAGGTCGAGGCCCTGCTCGAGCGCCATGCCGTCCGCCTCAACCCGCCGGTCTCCGCCATCGCCGATGCGGCCGTGGTGCTGATTGCGGT
Source organism: Hyphomicrobiales bacterium (assembly GCA_052386315.1). Classification (GTDB taxonomy): domain Bacteria; phylum Pseudomonadota; class Alphaproteobacteria; order Rhizobiales; family Aestuariivirgaceae; genus Aestuariivirga. The sequence goes on along the minus strand of JBQTKG010000073.1, from coordinate 5,858 downwards.
GAAACCGCAGGTCATGGAGGATGTGCTCCCGGGCATCGTTTCATTGGGCCGCTCGAAGCCCTTGATCCTGTCGATCGCCGCCGGCAAGACCATTGCTTCCTTGGCGCGCCATTTCGGCGCCGATGCCGCCATCATCCGCACCATTCCCAACACCCCCGCCGCCATCGGCCGCGGCATCACCGCGATGGTCGCCAACCCGCACGTTTCGCCTTCGCAATTGCAGCTCGCCCGCACCCTGCTATCGGCGGTCGGCGAAGTCGTCACCGTCGCGGATGAGGCGCTGATCGACGCCGTTACCGCCGTATCGGGATCGGGACCGGCTTACGTCTTTTATCTGACCGAGGTTCTGGCGAGAGCCGGCGAGAAGGCGGGGCTGGCGCCCGATCTCGCCATGCAGCTCGCCCGCACCACCGTATCCGGGGCGGGCGAATTGATGCGCCTCTCCGGCCTGCCCGCCGCCACGCTCCGCCAGAACGTCACCTCGCCCAACGGCACCACCCATGCGGCTTTGCAGATACTGATGACCGGGGACGGCCTGCAGCCCCTCTTCGACAAGGCAATCGCCGCCGCCGCCAAACGCTCGCGCGAGCTGGCGAGCTGAACCATGACCATCGGATTCGACGATTTCCTCAAGGTGGATATCCGCATCGGCACCATCGTCGAGGTCCAGCCCTTCCCGGAGGCGCGCAAGCCCGCCTTCAAGCTTATGATCGATTTCGGGCCCGGGATCGGCGTCAAGAAATCCTCGGCCCAGATCACCAAGTATTATCGGCCGGAAACGCTGGTCGGCCAGCAGGTGGCGGCGGTCGTCAATTTCCCGCCGCGCCAGATCGGCCCCTTCATGTCGGAGGTACTGACCCTCGGCTTCCCCGATGCCGGCGGCGAAGTCATCCTCGCCGCCGCCGAGCGCCCCGTCCCCAACGGCGGGCGGTTGTTCTAGGTTCTGACTGCCCCAACTCGCCTCATGTAGTCATTTTTATTTTGCGTCTACCGAGGAGTTAACCTGAAGTAAGCTGGTGGTATCCGAGACTGCAAGAGGGGAATGCCATGGCTTATCCGGATATTCCGCAGTCGCTGAGACAGATGCTCGCAAGCGAAGATATGCGCGCACATCACCAGTTGTGGCACGCCGTGCGTCGGCAGTCCGTGTAGAACGGACTGACCCCAGCCCGGCGTCAGCAATTGACACAGGCTGGATGGCAGCCACCGCGTTTCGAAAATCAGCCGGGCTCAGGTGTCGATTTTCTCGGCATGCATCGGGAGATGATCGCGCATGTAAATCAGGCGCTTGCCGCTGCCGGTAATGCCAGCTGGCCAAAGGTTACCGGTTGGTCGCCAATTCCCTGGACTGAAAACGATGCCGACTGGCCCGTACCTGCCTGGCCGGGAGCTCTTCAGCCAGCCATTCAGGCACGATCGCCCGAGCGCGTTCAGCAAATGAAGACGCTTGCGCAGACTCGCTTCCAAAATCCGGCATGGCTGTCCTCGGTCGGCCTTGACCGTCTCGGATCGGAGATAGAGTGGACCATCCACGGGTGGATGCACATGCGCTGGAGCGGCCCGCCATTTCACGACCCGCAGAGCGCCGACCCGGCCAACGACTGGCTCTATGATCCATGGTCAAGCCATGTCAACAAGACGTTCTGGAAGTTGCATGGCTGGATCGATGAACGCATCGGCAATTGGGAGCAAGCGAACTCCGCGGTCGCAGACCTGAGCAACGCCTGGTCCGGTCCGCCGATCCTCCATGTCCACGTGACCGCAAGTGCAGAAAGCAGCGAAACTAACAGAATGCTGGCCAGTATCTCGGAGATAAGGGCAGTGCGGTTCCGCTTCAGCCAGGCGAGTGTCAACCGCCTGCTCGGGCGCAAAGCTCAAGCGAAGCCAAGGAAGAAAGCAAGACCGAAAGTTCTAGCCAAAATGAAATCTTCTGGCACAAAGCGGCCCAAGTGGAGCGAACGGCAGCGCTGAACTTCGCTGCTAAACCGGTATCTGCACCGCCGCCCTGAGGCCGCCCATCGGGCTCGCCTCGAGGCGGATGTCGCCGCCATGGGCGCGGGCGATGTCGAGCGAGATGGCCAGGCCAAGCCCGGTGCCGGTTTCGTCGAGATTGCGCGCGTGATCGAGGCGCACGAAGGGCCGGAAGGCATCGGCCCGCTGCGCCGCCGGAATGCCCGGCCCATCGTCGTCGACGGTGATGTTCAGCATGTGGCCGGTGACCGCCGCCGCCACCGACACATGGGCCGCATAGCGCACCGCATTGCCGATGAGATTGTCGAGAAGCCGCCGGAAGGCGTTGGGCTTGACCTTGGCGGAGAGTCCTCCCGGCACCGCCACAGTGACGCGCCCCGTCTCACGATCGGCGGCGGCAGCAGCCGAGCGGATCAGCCCGGACAGTTCGACCTCTTCGGCGGTTTCTCCGCCGTCGCCGCGCACGAAGGCCATGTAGGCCTCGAGCATGCGCTGCATTTCCTCGACGTCTTCCTTGAGCGGCTTCACCTTCGGTCCGTCACCGAGAAAGGCGAGCTCCAGCCTGAAGCGGGTGAGGATGGTGCGCAGGTCGTGGCTGACGCCGGCCAGCATGGCGGTGCGCTGCTCCACATGCCGCTCGATCCTGTCCTTCATGTCGAGAAACGCCTGGCCGGCGAGGCGCACTTCGGTAGCCCCGCGCGGGTGGAAGCCGCCCGTGTCGCGTCCCAGCCCGAAACTCTGCGCCGCCCGGGCCAGATCGACGATCGGCGTGATCTGCTTGCGCAGAAAGACGACGGCGATCGCCAGCAGCACCAGCGAGGACACCAGCATCCACAGCAGCAGCACGTCGGTGCTAGCCGCATAGGCGCGTTCCTCGTCGATGCGGATGCGGAAGATCAGGCCCTTCTCCACTTCGACGCGGATATCGACTTGGCCCTCCTTGCCGCTCGAGTCGATCCAGAACGGGCGGCCGGTTTCGCGCTCGAGATATTTCGTAAGCTTGGCATCGACCAGCGAGAACAAGGGCGGCGACAGCGGCGCCGGCAGCGCTCCGCCGCGGTCGATTTCCAGCCCGAGCTTCAGCCGCTTATTGGCCACCGCCTCGATTTCGGCGAGTGCCGCTTGCGTCTTCGCCGAGCGGTCGTAGAGATCGGTGACGAGGCCGATTTCGCGGGCCAGCGAGCGGCCCAGCACCTTGGTGACATTGTCCCAGTGCCGGTCGAGCACGATGCCCGCCATGATCGTCTGCAGCACCACCATGGGGGCGATGACGATGATCAGCGAACGCCGGTAAAGCCCGGCCGGCAGATGCCGCTCCAGGAAACGGTTGAAGCGGAAATAGACGCCGGTCCGTTCCGGCCTGTCCGGGGCTCCGATGGCGGTCATGCACCCGCTCCCTCAGTCGAGATAGAGAGCATAGCCCGATCCGCGTATGGTTTGGAGATAGGCCGGATTGGCCGGATCGCTCTCGATCTTGCGCCTCAGCCGGTTGATCTGCACGTCGATGTTGCGGGCGCTGTCGGCGGCACCGGGTGCCGCGAGTTCGCTGCGGGCGACGGGCCGGCCCGGACGCCGCGCCAGGAGCCGCAACAGCTCCTTCTCGCGCGAGGTGAGCTTGATCAGTTCGCCGTCGCGGCGCAATTCGCCGCGCGGCAGATTGAAGTTGAAGCTGCCAAAGCGCACGTCGCTCTCTTCTTCGGACGCGGCGGGTGCGGCGCGCCGCAGCAGATTGCGGATGCGCAGCAGGAGCTCGCGGGGCTCGAAGGGCTTGGCCAGATAATCGTCGCTTCCTGCCTGGAGTCCGGCGATCTTGTCGCCGGTATCGGAAAGCGCCGAGAGCATCAGGATCGGCACTTCCGCCAGGTTGCCGCGCAGCGCTTGCGTCAGCGCCAGGCCGCTTTCCCCCGGCATCATGATGTCGAGCACCATCAGGTCGAAGGCAAGGCCCTGCATGCGTTGGCGCGCCGCCGCGGCAGACTCCGCAACCGTCACCCGGAACCCGTTCTCCGCCAGATAGGACTTGAGCAGTTCGCGGATGCGCCGGTCGTCGTCGACCACCAGTATGTGGGCCCGGTCACCCACGCGCCCGGCCCCGGCCCGCCGCGGTAGTGGCCTTGGCGATCCAGTCGCGCACGCTGTCGCGGTTCTCCGGGCTCACCAGATGATAGAGAATGTCGCGGTAATGCTGGTCTGCGCCGTTGCCGGATTGTTGCAAGGCCCGGCGGATGCGGGCAATCTGCGGCGCCATCAGCCGTTGCCGCAGCGCCTCGCCCGCCGCCGTCAGATAAAGAAGGCGCTGGCGCCGGTCGTTCTCGCCTTCCTTCTGGTAGACATAGCCCTTGTCGATGAGGTCCTTGAGGACGCGGCTGAGGCTCTGCTTGGTGATGCGCAGGATGTCGAGAAGCTCGGCCACCGTCATGCCGGGCTCGCGTCCGGCGAAATGCACGACGCGATGATGCGCCCGGCCGAAGCCCAACTCCCTCAAGAGCTCGTCCGGATCGGAAACGAAGTCGCGATAGGCGAAGAACAACAGCTCAATCAGCGCCACCGTCTCGTCATCGCCCAAATCCTGGGCAGAAATTATGTCAGTCATATTGACATATTTTTCCGATTTTGCTACCGTCAATTATGTTGCCACGGAATGTTGTTGCGCGAACCGCCTATTCGGCCTGTTCTTCAACGACATATAGGCCGGTTCAGGGAGGCTTGCCATGACCATCGTTCCATTCGACCAACGCGACGGCGTCATCTGGTTCAACGGCGCCTTCGTGCCATGGAAGGAGGCGAAGGTCCATGTGCTGACCCATGCGCTGCATTATGCCTCGGCCGTGTTCGAGGGCGAGCGCGCCTATGGCGGCGAGATCTTCAAGCTCACCGAGCACACCGAGCGGCTCTTCGGCTCGGCCGAAATGCTCGACATTAAAATCCCCTATACGGTGGCCGAGATCGACGCCGCCTGCCGCGAGACCCTGAAGCGCCAGGGCTTCGCCGACGCTTATGTGCGCCCCATCGCCTGGCGCGGTTCCGAAATGATGGGCGTGGCCGCGCAGGCCGCCAGGATCAATGTTGCCATCGCCGTCTGGCAGTGGCCCGCCTATTTCGATCCCCGGCAGCTCGAAAAGGGCATCCGCCTCGATGTCGCCAAATGGAAAAGGCCAGATCCGGCGACCGCCCCCGCCAAGGCCAAGGCCGTCGGCCTTTACATGATCGCCACACTTTCCAAGCACGAGGCCGAGCGCAAGGGCTGTGCCGACGCCATGATGCTCGACTGGCGCGGCAGGATCGCCGAATGCACCGGCGCCAACATCTTTTTCGTGAGAGATGGCGAACTCCACACCCCCACGCCCGACTGTTTCCTCGACGGCATCACCAGGCGGACCGTGATGGAACTCGCCCGCAAGCGCCAGATCAAGGTCACCGAACGCACCATCATGCCGGACGAACTGGCGGGCTTTGAGAACTGCTTCATCGTCGGCACCGCCGCCGAAGTGACACCCGTCGGCGAGATCGGGCCCTATAATTTCGCCGTCTCCGATCTGGTGAGGACGCTGCGCGCCGATTACATGGCCGAGGTGCAGCCAAAGAGGAAGGCGGCGTGATCGGCCGGACATGGCCTCAGCGCTGCCTGCGGCGCGGCCGTAACGCGGGTATGTAGGGCCCGCACCCCGGCCGCTTAACTCTCAAGCAACGAAGTGGGCGCGCTCGGCGCCGGACATCAGTTCACGGAACTCGCGGCCATTCATGTGAACGAGGCTCAAGTGATCGCCGCCTTCGCAATAGATGTCCTCGGCGTCGTCAAGCGCCTCGTCGATGACCGCGGGAATGCCATAGGCCGCTCCGAACACCGGAACCGCGCCGGTGTCGCAGTCCGGAAACAGCATGCTGGC
>JBQTKG010000072.1:0-40733 GCA_052386315.1 Hyphomicrobiales bacterium | reverse complement strand
CCGGCGCATTTGACGTCATTGCGTCGGGGCTGGTTCTGAATTTCATGAGCGATACCGGCCTCGCGATGCGCGAGATGCAACGTGTCGCCGTTCCAGGCGGCAGCGTCGCCGGCTATGTCTGGGATTTTGCCGGCGAAATGCAAGTGGTGCGCCGGTTCTGGGATGCCGCCATCGCCGTCGATCGGGCGGCGGAGGAAGCCGACCAGGCAGTGCGCTTTCGGCTTTGCCGGCCGGAGCCGCTGCGCCAACTGTTTGTCGAATCCGGACTCCGTGACGTTGAGGTTCGGACAATTGAAGTCGCAGCGCGCTTTCCGGATTTCGATACCTACTGGACCGGTCTGACGACCGGCGACGGATCGACTGTGAGTTATGCCAACTCGATTTCGGATGAAAGCCGGAAAGCAATTCGCAAGCGGCTTTACCAAAGCCTGCCGCTGCAAGACGACGGCAGCTTCGACCTGGTGGCACGGGCTTGGGCGGTATGTGGGGTAACGGTGGAATGATGCGGCCGTTTGTTGATAACGTGACAACTTCCGCCGGTTTTCGCGCTGCGAAATGGGTCTGGGCTTTCGCCGGGATGACGATGATGTTGATTGCGTCATTGGTTTCACCCGCCTGCGCCGTCCAGCCCGGCGAAAGCCTGAAAGATCCGGCGTTGGAGGCCCGCGCTCGCGCCCTGTCGGCGGGCTTGCGCTGCCTCGTTTGCCAGAACCAGTCGATTGACGATTCCGACGCGCCGCTGGCCCGGGACCTGCGCATTCTCATCCGCGAGCGCCTCACGGCGGGGCAGACCGATGCGCAGGTGATCGACTTCGTCGTCATCCGTTATGGCGACTTCGTTCTGCTGAGGCCGCGTTTCACCGCCAAGACCGCCCTGCTTTGGGCATCGCCGTTCGCCGTCCTGCTTGTTGCCGCACTGTTCTTGTTGCGCCGCAGAAAGGGTGCTGCCGCCAATGAGGCGCCGCTTTCGGCAGAAGAGCGCGCCGCCCTCGACCGGGCGATGCAATAACCCCTCACATTACCGAATTTTCATCTGTCCGAAATGCTGCGGTAAGCCGGGGGCTCCTATATCTCGCGCATCGGTTTCCCAAAATGGAGGTTTCCCCAATGCCAATCGCTCCTCGCAAGACCAGCCGCATGCTCGGTCTGTTTGCCGCCGGCCTGTTCGCGGCGACGGCCTTATCGGCGGCCATGGTGGTGGTTCCCACCGCTCCGGTGTACGCTGAAGCCCAGGCCGCAATCGATCCCACCAGGGGCTTTGCCGACCTTGTCGACAGGGTGATGCCCGCCGTCGTCAGCGTCCAAGTGAAATTTTCCAATGCCGCCAGCCCCGACATGGAAGGCCGGGATCAGCCCAATTTACGCGATTTTCCCGAAGACAGCCCGTTCCGCGACTTCTTCAAACAGTTTCCGCAATTCCGCGACGGACAGCCCTTCGACATGCCGCAGCGCCGCGACGGCGCCGCGCAGGGTTCCGGCTTCATCATCTCCGCCGACGGCTATGCCGTGACCAACAATCACGTGGTGCGGAACGCCCAGGAAGTCTCGGTCAAGCTCAAGGACGGTGAGGAATTCCAGGCCGAGGTGATCGGCACCGATCCCAAGACCGACCTGGCGCTCATCAAGATCAAGTCGGACAAGACCTTCCAGTTCGTCCAGTTCTCGCAGACCGAACCGCGGGTCGGCGACTGGGTGATGGCGGTCGGCAATCCCTTCGGCCTCGGCGGCACAGTGACGACGGGCATCATCTCGGCCCGCGGCCGCGACATCGGCTCCGGCCCCTATGACGATTTCCTGCAGATCGACGCTTCCATCAACCACGGCAATTCCGGCGGGCCCGCCTTCAATCTCGAGGGCGAAGTAATCGGCATCAACACGGCGATCTTCTCGCCGTCGGGCGGCTCGGTCGGCATCGGCTTCGCCATTCCCGCCTCGACCGCCCAGGATGTGATCGCCAGTCTCAAGGAAAACGGCGCGGTGACGCGCGGCTGGCTCGGTGTGCAGATCCAGCCGGTCACCGAAGACATCGCCGAAGGCCTGGGGCTTTCCGAGGCCAAGGGCGCCGTCGTTTCCGGCGTGACCGAGGACTCGCCGGCGCTCCAGGCGGGACTCAAGGCGGGCGACACCATCGTCAAGCTCGACGGCAGGGAGGTGACCGATGCCCGCGATCTCGCCCGCAAGGTGGCGCGGATCGCGCCGGGCAAGGCGGTCCCCGTCACCATCGTGCGCGACGGCAAGACCGTGGAACTCGCGGTGAAGATCGGCGTCATGCCGGACGATCCCAAGATGGCGGGCACCAAGTCCACGGACGAGAAAACGAGCCTCACTGCCCTCGGGATCGAACTGGCGCCGGCGCCGGACGGAGCCGGCGTGCAGATCACCGGCGTCACGCCCGGCAGCCCGGCGGCCGACCGCGGCCTCAAAGCCGGCGACGTGATCCTTGAAGTGGCGGGCCGAGAGGTCAACGAACCCGGCGATGTCAAGGACGCGCTGCAGGACGGAGCCAGGAAGCGCGTGCTGATGCTGGTCCGCTCCGGCGACAGCCAGCGCTTCGTCGCCCTGCCTATGGACCGCGGCTAATGTGACGAAAAAGGGCACGCGTCCGCCCCCCGCAAGGCGTGTGCCCGCCGGCGCAGAGGCCGCTTAACCGGCCTCTGCGCCCCTCTTTTCAGGAGTGACGGAACATGCCAGCTATGGCGCATGAAAACCTCAATCCGGCAAAACCCGAGCCGCAACGCCATTCCATGCGCATTCTGGTGATCGAGGACGACCGCGATGCGGCCTCCTGGCTGGTCAAGGGACTGGCCGAAAGCGGCCATGTCGCCGACCTCGCCACCGACGGCGAGGAGGGCCTGGCGCTGGCCCGCGACGGCGTGCACGAGGTGCTGATCGTCGACCGCATGCTGCCGAAGCTCGACGGCCTCGCCATCATCCGCAAATTGCGCGAGGAGGGCATCAAGACACCGGTCCTGATCCTCAGCGCGCTCGGCGACGTTGACGAGCGGGTCAAGGGCCTGCGCGCCGGCGGCGACGATTATCTCGGCAAGCCCTATGCCTTTTCCGAACTGCTGGCCCGCGTCGAAGGTCTCGGCCGCCGCAACAGCGAGATTGCGACGGCAACGAAACTAAAGGCCGCCGATCTGGAAATGGATCTGCTCACCCGCACCGTCACCCGCGGCGGCAGGAACCTGCCGTTGCAGCCGCGCGAATTCAAGCTGCTCGAATATCTGATGCGCAATGCCGGCCATGTTGTCACCCGCACCATGTTGCTGGAGAATGTCTGGGACTATCACTTCGACCCCCAGACCAACGTGATCGACGTGCATATCTCCAGGCTGCGCGCCAAGATCGACAAGGGTTTCGACGAGCCGCTACTGCAGACCGTGCGCGGAGCCGGATACATGATACGTGCGCGCTAGCCTCAAGCTTCTCAAGACCTCGACATTCCGGCTCGCCGCGCTCTATCTCCTGCTGTTCGCCGTCTCGGTGGCGGCGCTTCTCGCCTATGTCTACTGGAACACCGCGGTTTTGCTCGAACGCCAGACCGACGAGACGATCCGCGCCGAGGTCCAGGCGCTCGCCGACCAGTACCGTCTGCGCGGCCTGACCGGCATCATCGATACGGTTCACAGGCGCAGCCGCGAGGAGACCGGATCGATCTATCTCCTGACCGACGCGATGGGCGCCAGGATCGCCGGCAACATCGACAAGCTGCCGGCCGAGGCGGTAAGCGATGCGGACTGGATCGAATTTCCGCTCGATGTGATGCACCGCGGCATTTCCGAGCGCCACAAGGCGCGCGCCTATCACACCGATCTCGCCGGCGGCTATGCACTGGTCGTCGGGCGCGACGTCGAGGCGCTGCGCCAGTTTGCCGGCATCATCCGCGGCACCCTTTTCGGCGCCATCGGCATCGCCGTGGTGCTTGGCCTCGGTGGCGGCTTGCTGATGAGCCGCGATTTCCTGCGCCGCGTCGATGCCATCACCGAGGCCAGCCGGACCATCATGGGCGGCAACATGCAGGGCCGCATGCCGGTGTCGGGGTCGGGCGACGAGCTCGACCGTTTGGCCCTGTCGCTCAACGAGATGCTCGACCGCATCGAGCGGCTGATGGCGGGCATGCAGGAAGTCTCCAGCAACGTGGCGCACGACCTCAAGACGCCGCTCACCCGCATCAAGGCCCGCGTCGAGGGCACGCTCAGGGCGGCAAAGGCGGCCGATTACCGCGAGGCGCTGGAAAAAACCGTCGAGGATGCCGACCGTCTGCTGCAGACCTTCAACTCGCTCCTGTCGATCGCCCGCGCCGAAGCAGGGCAATCGCGCAGCGGCCTGGCGCCCATCGATGCCCGCACCATTCTTGCCGATGTGGCCGAACTCTATGAGCCGATGGCCGAGGAGCAGGGCGGAGCCCTGACGATTGCGGCGCCTGTGGGTCTCGATGTCCTTGCTGACCGGCAGCTCCTGTCTCAGGCGGTGAGCAATCTCGTCGATAATGCCTTGAAATACGGCGCGCCCGTTGGAACCGCGCCGCAGATTGCCATCACCGGAGCCATCGAAGGCGGCAACGTCGTCATTGCGGTGACGGACCGCGGCCCCGGCATTCCACCCGCCGATCGCGAACGGGCAATCGAGCGCTTCGTGCGCCTGGATTCGAGCCGCTCCAAACCCGGCAACGGGCTGGGGCTCAGCCTCGCCGCCGGCGTCATGAAACTGCACGGCGGCGGGCTGGTTCTCGAGGACAATGAGCCGGGCCTGCGCGCCAGACTGGTGCTTCCGCGCCTTGCGCAGGGGGAAATTCGTTAGCAGCCGCAGCCACTTTGGGGTTTCATAAGTCTTGCACCGGAGTATTGTTGGGTGGGCTGCGGCAGGGGGAACTCACAAATGAGCATGGCAAGGAAATCCGACATACGGCCTGAAGTCGCAAGAGAAATCGAGAAAGCCTTGCGCAAGGCGCTCTTGAATTACGGATTCCAAGGTGCAGACATCAATCCCGGCCTGGATCACGATGGCGATCCGGTGCTCTTTATCGACGTGCGATACCGCAGGTCCGACGCGCCCGTGGATGCCGATGTGCTTATACGCACTCTGCGCACCGTTCGAAGGAAGTTGGACGATTTTGGTGAGGAACGCTTCCCGCACATTCGCCATCATTTCGACGACCAGCAGAAGGTCGCGGATCACCGCTGATGCCGGGCCTTATCGATACGGCAAAGGGACTTTCAGAGGTCAGCCCAAAGACACCTTCGCAGCCCAACTTGAAACGGGCTGTGAGCACTGCCTATTATGCCATGTTCGACGCTCTGGCCAAGGATTGCGCCGATCTATTCATTGGCAAGGGAGCGGATGCACGCAAGAGCAAAGCCTGGCGGCAAGTCTATCGCGCGCTGCAACACGGCGCTGCAAAGACCGCCTGCGAAGCGGCGAAGAACATGAAGTTTCCCCAGGAAATACTGGATTTCGCCGATGCCTTTGTGACCCTTCAACAAGAACGCCATACCGCGGATTACGATCCGCACTCCAAATACAATAGGGCGCAGACAATCGCTCTCATCCGGCTTGCCGAGGATACCATCAAGGCATTCATCAATTCGCCTATCTTCGACCGCCGCGCCTTTGCCGTATGGACCATGCTACCCAAACCAAAAGCCTGAACTACCTGTCTCACCGATAGCTGGTGCTTCCGCGCCTCATCGCGAGCGGCTAGAACCGGCCGATGCCGGGAGATGAACTGAGCCATCGCCGAATCTTGCCCGCACCTGCCGATACCGCGGCGGTGGCGGTGTTCTGGGAGAAGACTTCGCTTATTCCCGCCGATGCGGCGCAGAGGGCGCTGGTCGAGGCCATGGCCGGGGGCTCGCCGTTTCTCCGCCATCTCATGCTGGTCGATGCAGATTTCGCCCAGCGGGTAACGGCGGAAGCGCCGGGCCGCCTGCTGGACGAGCTTGTTGCCGTGCTCGCAGACGCAAGCAGATTTGAAGGGCAGGCCGATTTGCGGCGCCTCCTGCGGCAGACGCGCGCCCGCGCGGCGCTGGCGATCGCGGCGGCGGACCTCGCCGGCCTGTGGACTATCGATGAAGTGACGGCGGCACTCACCCGGTTTGCCGATGCGGCCCTCAATGCGGCACTCGACTGGCTGCTGCGCGAGGCCGTGCGCGCCGGCAAGCTGACGCTTGCCGATATGGCCGCTCCCGGCAAGGGCTGCGGCTATGTGGTGCTGGCCATGGGCAAGCACGGCGCCCATGAACTCAACTACTCCAGCGACATCGACCTGATCGTGCTCTACGACCTCGAAGCGGCCGTCCTTTCAGCGGGTGTCGAGCCCGCCGTATTCTTCGTGCGCCTGACCAAGCGGCTGGTGGGTTTGCTGCAGGACGTGACCGAGGATGGCTATGCTTTCCGCGTCGATCTCCGGCTCCGCCCCGATCCGCGCGCCACGCAGGTGGCGATCTCGATAGAGGCGGCCGCCATCTATTACGAGAGCATGGGCCAGAACTGGGAACGCGCCGCGATGATCAAGGCCAGGCCCGCGGCCGGCGATCTGGCGCTTGGCGCCGAGTTCCTCGACCGACTCAAGCCCTATATCTGGCGCAAATATCTCGATTTCGCCGCGATCGCCGACGTGCAGTCGTTGAAGCGCCAGATTCACGCGGTCAAGGGCCATGGCTCCATCGCGGTCATGGGCCACAATATCAAGCTCGGCCGCGGCGGCATCCGCGAGATCGAATTCTTCGTGCAGACCCAGCAATTGATCGCCGGCGGACGCAATCCCAAGCTGCGCGGCCGCGGCACGCTCGCCATGCTCGATGCGCTGGCCGAAGCCCAGTGGATTTCTCCGCCGGCGGCGGCGGAATTGCAGGACGCCTACCGTTTCCTGCGCACGGTCGAACACCGCGTGCAGATGGTGAATGACGAGCAGACCCACAGCCTGCCGGACGATCCCGAGGCTTTCGAAAGTCTCGCGCGGTTTTCGGGATTCGAATCCAGCGCCACATTCGAAACGCGCCTGCGGGCTACTTTCGAATGCGTGCAGGGCCATTATGCGGCCCTTTTCGAAGATGCCGCCGCACTCGGCACCGAGGCTGGAAGCCTCGTTTTCACCGGCGGCGAGGACGACCCCGAGACGCTCGAGACCCTGACGCACATGGGCTTCCGGCAAGCGAGCGAGATTTCGGCGACGATCCGCGGCTGGCATTTCGGCCGCTATGCGGCGACCCGCTCGAGCCGCGCCAAGGAGCTCTTGACCGAACTGATGCCGGCCCTGTTGAAGGCACTTGCCATGACCGGCGAGGCCGACCAGGCATTCCTCGCCTTCGACCGCTTCCTCGGCGGATTGCCCGCCGGCGTGCAGCTTTTCTCGCTGCTCAAGGCCAATCCGCGGCTGCTCGATCTGATCGCCACCATTCTCGGCACCGCACCCCGCCTTGCCGAACAATTGAGCCGCAGGCCAAAGGTCCTCGATGCGGTGCTGGAGCCGGATTTCTTTGGCGCGCTACCCACGGTGGCCGACTTGGCGCGAACCATTGCCGCCACAATTCCGCCGGAGGTGCCCCTCGATGAGGCAATCGACCGCGCCCGCATCGTCGGCAAGGAACAGGCTTTCCGCATCGGCGTCAGGGTCCTGTCCGAAACGGTGAGTGCCGCCGATGCGGGCATCGCCTTTTCCGATCTCGCCGGACTTCTGCTCGGCCGCCTGCACGAGAGTGTCGCCGCCGATATTGCCGCCCGGCATGGCATCGTTCCCGGCGGCCGCAGTGCGGTGATCGCCATGGGCAAGCTCGGCGGCCGCGAGATGACGGCGGCCTCCGATCTCGATCTGATCCTCGTCTATGATGGCGCCCCGGATGGCGGGATGTCGGGTGGCGCGCGGTCCTTGAGCGTCAACCAGTATTACGCGCGACTCACCCAGCGCCTGATCGCGGCGCTGACCGCCCCCACCGCCGAAGGCACGCTCTACGAGGTGGATCTGCGGCTCCGGCCCTCGGGCAGCAAGGGCCCGGTGGCGGCAAGTCTCGAAAGCTTCCGAATGTATCACCGCGACTCGGCCTGGACCTGGGAAAAGCTGGCCCTGACGCGGGCCCGCGTGGTCTGCGGCGACCGAAGCCTGGCGGGCGAACTGACCGATGCGATCCATGCCGCCCTGTGCGTGCCGGGCCATGCCGATCGCACCCGAGCCGATGTTCTCGATATGCGCCGCCTGATGCTGAAGGAAATGGGCCGGGCGGGATTGTGGGACATCAAGCAAGTGCGCGGCGGCCTGGTCGAGGTCGAGTTCCTGGCCCAGACCCTGCAGCTTCTCCATGCCTCCGCCGATCCCGCCATCCTCGATACCAACACCTTCGCAGCCCTCGGCAAACTGGCGGCGGCAGGCGTTTTGCGCCCGCCGGAAGCCCAGGCCCTGAAGGAGGCCTGCATGCTCTACCATCGCCTCACCCAGGTCCTGCGCTTGTGTGTCAGCGCCGCCTATGACCCGGCCACGTCGCCTGCGGGGCTCAATCGTATCGTCGCGGGCGCGGCGGCGGCCCCCGGCATCGCCACTACCGAGGCGATTCTGGCCGAAACCCAATGCCGGATTGCCGGCATTTTCGACGATCTGATCGGCCCTGCCGGGTGAGCGACGGATTCGACCGGCCTGCTTCGTCTAGCTTTCCGGAAGCCCGCCTTCCGCAAACCACAAGGAGGAGACCAAGATGAGACCCATTTCCATCGGCATGGCTGCTGTGGCCGGAGTGATCCTGCTGGCCGGAACGGCGGCGGCGATCGAACCCTGGATTCCGCGCAACGGCAAGATTTTCGCCAAGCTCGATTCCGATCAGAGCGGCAAGGTGACACTCGATGAAATCAAGCCGCGCGCCGAGAAACGGTTTACCGGCTACGACGCGGATGGCGACGGGGCGGTCAGTGCTGCTGAAATCGATGCACGGCTGAAACAGGCGATCGAGCGCCGCCGCAACCGCATCCTGGCCGGTCTCGACGGCGACCGCAACGGCAGCGTCAGCAAGGCCGAACTCGACAAGTTCGTCGAAGCCATGTTCAATGGCGCCGATGCCGACCATGACGGCGGCATAACGCTCGACGAGGCGCGCGCCTTCCGCATGTCGGCCTGGCGCAAGAAGCACGAGGGTGCGGCTGCGAACTGACGACGGGAGCCGGCTGGCCGGGTGAACAACAGCGGCGGCGAAGATGGGCGGGCTGTGGCAGGCTGGCGATTGGCGGCGGACGCGGAGTTGCTTGCCGCCGCCGCCCGCCGCGACAAGGCCGCCTTCGCTGAAATTGCCAGCCGCTACTACCGGCCGGTCTACCGGCTTGCCTGGCGCATGACCGGCGGCCATGCCGACAGCGAAGACATCGCCCAGGAGGCCTTCGTCAAATTGTGGCGGGATCCGGGCCAGCTGCGCGAGGCGGCGGCGCTGAAAGGCTGGCTCATGCGGGTCGCCGCCAATGGCGCCATCGACCGCGCGCGGCGGCGCCAAACCACACCGCTCGACGAGGCGCCGGAGCCTTCCGATGCGCGGCCGCGGGCCGATCGCTCACTCGAGCGGAAGGAAGCGCAGCGCCGCATCGACCGGGCCATCGCGGCATTGCCGCAGCGCCAGCGGCTGACGCTGTCGCTGGTGCATTTCGAAGGCCTGTCAAACATCGAGGCGGCGGCCGCGATGGATACGAGTGTCGAAGCGGTCGAGTCGCTGCTGGCCCGGGCGCGGCGCGGCTTGAAGGAGAGACTTTCGGGTCAATGGCGCGAATTGCTTGACGCTTTGGGCGCCGACGGCGGATGAGGAACGATATGGATAAAGCATCACGAAAGCGGCTTGAGGCCGAAGAGGCCCGCGCCATCGACATCGTGCTGGCGGCGGCCACCAAGCCTGAGCTGCCGGCGGGTGCGGAAGAGCGGCTGCTCGCCCGGCTCGAAGGGGGCCCCCCCATCATTACCCTGCCATCCAGCCTAGCCTCGCCGGGCCGGGTGTTGCGCTGGACCGCGGCCCTGCCGCTGGCGGCCTCGCTGGCGCTCGGCATCTATCTGGGCGCCATGGGAGCGCTTGACGGCTTTCTGCCCGAAACCGTGACCGGCGAGCTGGCCGCAACCGACGAGGAGAATGCCGACCTGAGCGGGGTTTCGGAGGCTGAAGCCTATGCCGAGGAGGATGTGTCATGAGCGCCGATCAACCGGCGGGCAGCCAGGCGGAGCGGCCCGCGTCGAGGCCGTCGCGCTGGTGGATGGCCCTGCTGATCGTCTCGCTCGCCTTCAATGTGCTGATCGGCGCTGCCACCGCCACGCGCTTCTTCGTCAAGGAACGGAGCGAGCGTGTGACCGGCGCCGGCTACATTCAGCTCGTGCCGCGCAAGTTCCTGGCGGACTTGCCAAGCCAGCGGCGGCGCGAACTGCTCGCCGTGTTTCGCCAGTTCCGCGATGAGTTCCGCGACGGCCGCAACGCTGCCCGCGAAAGTGCCGCGAAACTGGCCGACGCGCTCGAGGCCGAGCCCTATGACGCCGCCGCCGTCAGGCTGGTGGCCGATGAATTCGCCCGCTCCGGCAGCGGCATGATCGTCCATGGCGCCGAAGCGGCAGTGCAATTCGTAAGCAGGCTGACGCCCGATGAGCGCCGGCAATTGGCGCTCCGCATCCGCGAACGCGCCGCGGCCGGCCGCAGAAACTGAAGCCAAGCGCGTTCGTTTGACCGGCCTGAGACATAGGCAACAGTCGTATCGGACGCATGGGTTACACTTTTTGCTTGTTGCGACAAGCGGGAGGTGTGGATGCCGTGGAAAATGAGTTCGGTCATTTGCCGCAGCAGGTGGAAACCGCGAATTTCAATCCGAAGCACGACAAGCCGCATTGGGGGCGCGCGCAAGATCCGCGAGCTTCTCATCCGCAGCGGAACAGATGACTATCAAAAGTGTAACTCCAATGCTAAAGTCGCTCAGCTTCACCGCGAATTGTATATTTGGCAAGTGCGCTCGGGCGAATGAAGGTTCGGCGGATATTCTCCAACACTCAAACTCGCTGATGGAGGTGATACATGGCCTTTCCGCCGCCCTTTGCGACAGCACCACCGAATTTGTCCTTCGTGGCGAGCACCTATTTTAACGATACCTTGAAGCAACTAGGCAAGGTGGCGAGCCTGGCAAATCTGAATGTCATGCTCGTCGATTTGACGAAGCAACCGAAACGTCCGGTTGGCTTTGGCTCAACGGGCACATTCAACCCGGGGGCTACGCGCTATATCGCAAGCACCGCCAAAGTTGCCGCTATGTTTGCTGCGTTTCGTCTGCGCAAGAATTTTCGCGAGGCTGCCGCCCAAGCGTCCGCCAATACGGTTGACGACTTGCGCGACGAGGTCACGCGGGCATGGAAGCCTCTCGTTGAACATTCGGTGGGAGGTTCTGCCGACTTCCCGAACCTGAAAACCATCTTCTCGATCGGCGGGACCAAAGGAAATTGGGACATTCAGTTTACCGATACCTACCAAAAGAGAATGGAGGGCATGATCGGCCCGTCTGACAACCATGACGCTTCATATTGCATCCTGGCGCTCGGCTACCAATACATCCAAGGCGCGCTCGTGAGCGAGGGCCTGTATAAATCGGGCGACGGTGGGTTGTGGCTGGCCGGCGATTACTCAAAGGGTCGCGACGGCCAGACTGAGCCAATAAGCAAAAAGCATCAGGTAGGTAATGTATCTGCCCTAGCCAGATTCCTCGTTGCGGTGGCAAATCAGGCACTCGTCAAAGATTCAGCCAGCGCGTCCATGCGGCGGATGATGAACAACGCCTTCATGTTCCGCATTCTCAGTGAGCAAAAGCCAAGCCGGCCTGTGTCCTATGGCTCGTTCGGCAAACTGGGGATCGGAGCCGACGGCACTTACCATGACGCGGCGGTGATCGAGAGGACGACCCCAAAGGGTACTTTGATCCGGTATGCTGCAGTCATTTTGGGGTCCAAGGGTGCAGGCCCACTTTGGAGCGTCGGCAAGTTTCTCGATGATATCGTGGTATCAGCACACGGCGGATAACAGCAGGAATTCCGCTACCCCGCGGCGCTGACCATATAGCTTTCCGATGCCCTCGGCCTCCTGTCTCCAGCCGGAAACAGTGGCAGCCACCTCGGCCCAGGATTGTCACCCATGTCTTAGGTACGTTCTGTCACCCATGTCTCCGGGTCGTACAAGTGGGAAATTGGCGCGCCCGACAGGATTCGAACCCATGACCCCCAGATTCGTAGTCTGGTGCTCTATCCAGCTGAGCTACGGGCGCGCAGGTCTCTGAACGGGCGCCTGTCTAATATAGGGCCATCACAAACGCAAGTCTCGCGGGTCACAGCCCGGCGAGCACCCGGTAGCAGGGCGCAATCCCCGCCGATTGAGCCGCCCAGACCGCGCGGCCCACGGCGCGGGCCAGCGTCGATGCGGCAAGGGCGCCCAGCCGCGCCAGCGTCAGCGCCCGCGGCTCGGCAAGCACTTTTCGCCCCGTCGCCGCGGCAAACACCATATCGCCGTCGAAGGGCGTATGCATCGGCCGGATTGCCTGGGCAAGCCCGTCCGCCGCCATGATCGCCAGCCGCTTGGCCTCGGGCTTGCCGAGCCTGGCATCGGTGGCGACGACGGCAATCGTCGTATTGGCGCCGGGCTGGCCCGCGCCGGCCATCAGCTCAAGCTTGGTGCCCGAGAAGCGCGGGCATGGCGGCAAGCCCGCGGCGCGGGCCTGCGGCCCCATCTCATCGGCGATCGCAATATCGGCGGCCCACAGCCTGGCCGACTCCGGCCGCACGCAGGAGCCGACGCTGTTGACCGCGACGAGCGCGCCCACCGTGTAGCCGTTCCAGTGCGCCGAGGCGCTGCCGAGCCCGCCCTTGATCTGCCCGGCAATCGCGCCGGCCCCGGCACCCGCATTGCCGAGGGCGAAATCCTTGGACAAGGCGGCGAAGGCCTCGCGGCCGAGGCGGTGATAGGGGGCTTCATCGCCCCAGGCCTTGTCGCCGCCGTTCATCAGGTCGAACAGGATCGCGGCGGGGACCACCGGGCAGGGCCAGGCCTGCTGGCCGAAGGCGAAACCCACGCCCCTTCGCGCCAGTTCCGCGGTGACGGCGGAAGCGGCATCGAGGCCGAAGACCGAGCCGCCGGACAGCACGATGGCGTGGAACGCATCGACCAGGTTATCCGGTTCCAGCGCCGGCGTCTCGCGGCTGCCCGGCGCGCCACCGCGGATATCCGCCGCCACCACCATGGGTCCATCGGGAACGATGATTGTGGTGCCGGTCAGAATGCGGAGGTCATGGGCATTGCCGACCGAGATGCCCTCGACATCCGTGATGAGATTGCGCGGGCCGGGTGTTAGGCCGTCCATGAGCGTGTCAGCCGTCGGGCGCGGGCTTGCGCTCGCCGCGCCGGCCGGTGCGCAATTCAGCAACACTGTCGGGAAAAGTGAGTATGAAACTGGTTCCGGTTTCGCCGGTCGAATGAAGGCTGATTTCACCGCCGTGGGCACGGACCAATTCGGCGGCGATGGCAAGGCCAAGGCCGGTGCCGCCGGGCCGCGCGGCACTCTGGAAGGGCTCGAACAATTTGTCGCGTACCCGCTCGGGGATACCCGGTCCGTTGTCCTTCACTTCGATGGCCACGACGCTGCCTTCCCGCCAGGCCCGGATGGTGACGGAGCCGTCGGGTGCATCCGGATTTTCGGCCTGGGCCGCCTCAAGCGCCTGGATGGCATTGCGCGTCAGATTGGTGAGCACCCGGCCGAGCTGCTCGCGGTCGGCATCGGCGATCACGCTGGCCGGCGCGTTGTTGTAAAGCACAATGCGGCTCGAAGTCTGCACCACGGCGCTCGCGATGACTTCGTCGACGATTTCATGGACCGCGAGCCGCTCGCGGGCCGGCGGCAGTTCCTGGGCGCGGCCGAATTTCAGCGTCTGGGTGAGGAAATCGATGGCGCGGTCGAGCGAGGCGATGAGCTTCGGCGCAAATCGCTGCACCGCCGGATCTTGCAGCATGGCAAGACGGTCGGACATCAGCTGCGCCGATGACAGCATGTTGCGCAGATCGTGGCTTACTTTCGCCACGGCAAGACCGAGTGCGGCCAGACGGTTCTTTTGCTGCAGCATGGCGGCGAGCTCGCTCTGCATGCCGTGCAGTTCGCGCTCGGCAATGCCGATCTCGTCGCGCCGCGGTGTGGGCGCAATGATGCGCGACAGGTCATCCGGATTTTCGCCGAAAGCCACCATGTTGCGGGTGAGCCGCTGCATCGGCCGGACCAGAACGCGATTGAGGGCGGCGAAGACCAGCCCGGCGACGACCAGAGACAATACCACCGACAAAAGAAGGATGTTGAGCCCGTAGCGATACATCGCCTGGCGCAGCGGCGCCTCATGGAGCGCGATGTCGATGAGATCGCCGGACATGTTGGGCGGCTTGTCGGTGATCCCGATGATGCGGGCGCGACCGGTCATGGCATCGAAAGCATCCATGATCGCCCGCCACCAGCGCACGTCCCGCAGATCGAAACTGGCGTCGATCATCGGCGGCTCGTCGCGCCGCAGAATCAGCTTGCGGGTCTCGCCCTTGCGCAGGGAGACGACCAGCACGCCCGCGCCACTCAGGATTTCGCTTTTCAGATCGCTGGACAGGATCTGGTTGGGGGCGGCCTCCGCCGCCAGCGCCGCGATCTCGGCCTGGGAGATGCGGGTCTTGAGCCACTGGATGCGGAAATTGGCAATCGACGGAAGGAAGATCAGCACTTCTCCCAACATGACGAAACCGATGGTCAGCAGCAGCACTTTGCCGGAAAGGCCCTTCAAGAGCCCCGGCTGCGGCGGTTCGGCCTTCATTCCCCTGTCCTTCATCCGGCGATCTTACGTCATCCGAATCGGCTGAGCATCCCTATTACGCGCCGCACCCATGGATTGGTTGCAAGCCCCGAAAAATAACCGATGGCCGCCCGGCGGCTGGCTTCGCCCAATGTCGGATAGGGCGCCACCATATTGACGAATGCCTTGATCTTGAGACCATTGCTCATCGCCAAAACCCAAGGCTGGATCAGTTCACCGGCCTGGGCGCCGACGATGCCGACGCCGAGAATGCGGCCGCCCTTGCCGGTGACCGCCTTGACCAGGCCTTGCGTTCTGCCTTCGGTCTGGGCCCGGTCATTGTCGAGGAAGGGCCAGCGCACGGTCTTGACCGCATCGCCGAATTGCTGGCGCGCCTGGGCCTCGGTAAGCCCGACATGGGCCAGTTCCGGGTCGGTGAAAGTAACCCAGGGTATGATGCCGGTGTGGTTCTTGACCGGCAGACGGAACAGCGCGTTGCGGATAACAAGGCCCGCATGATAGCCCGCCACATGGGTGAATTGCAGCCCGCCCGCCACATCGCCGGCGGCATAGACCCTGCGGTTGGTGGTTCTGAGACCCGCATCGACGGTGATGCCCTTGGCCGTGAAGGCGATGCCCGCAGCCTCGAGATTGAGACCTTCGACATTAGGAATGCGGCCGGCCGCCACCAGAATGTGCGAGCCTTCGATTGTGCCCTTGCCATCGGTCTCGACGGCAATGCCCGTCTTGGTCTTGCGCACCGACGTGACCGGCGTGCGGGCCATAATATCGACGCCTTCCGACAACAGCGCCTCGATCACGACGCCGGTCAGCGCCGGATCGTCCTTGCCGAGAGGGTCGAAGGCTTCGATCACCGTCACCCGCGACCCGAGCCGCCGGTGGGCTTGCGCCATTTCCAGGCCGACGGGCCCGCCGCCGATGACGATGAGATGGGTGGGTCGAACCGTGTTGTCGAACAAAGTCTCGTTGGTGAAATAGGCAACATCGGCAAGCCCGGGGATCGGCGGTATCGCGGCGCGCGAGCCGGTGGCGATGACGAAACGGCGTGCCGTATAGACCGTTCCGTCCGCCTCGATCGATGCGCCATCGCGGAAGCGGGCCGCGGCCCGCACCACATGGACCCCGAGCCTCTCGAAACGCTCTTGACTGTCGTTGGGTTCGATCGCCGCGATGACCCGATGCACATGATCGTGCACCGCCTGAAAGTCGATGACCGGTTCCCGCGCCGCGACGCCAAACTTGCTTCCGCCCCGCACCGCATGGGCGTGTCTGGCCGCGGCAATCAGGGCTTTCGAAGGCACGCAACCGTAATTGAGGCAATCGCCGCCCATCTTGCCCTTTTCGAAGAGCACCACCTTCTGCCCGAATTGTGCTGCGGCAGCGGCAACCGAGAGACCGCCCGAACCCGCGCCGATAACGGCGATGTCATAGATCACAGCCCCGCCCTCCGCGCTTTCCAGCGCTTGAGTGCCACCGGAATCAGCGCCACCACGCCGAGTACCGCGAAGGCGATAAGGATTTCCCGGGTGACGAGGGCGCCGATGTCGAAATCATACATGCAGTTCGCCCTGCCGCTGGTGGCCACGCACTGATGATAAACCTGCAACTGAGCGTCGATGACGCTATCGAGTCCGGTGCCGAGCCAGGCAAAGGCAATCGTGCCCGGAATGATGCCGATGATCGTGGCGGCAATGAAGGTCTTGAGATTGATCCGGCACAGTCCCGCCACCGCATTGACCGCGAAGAACGGAAAAGCCGGCACCAATCGCAGGAACAGGAGATAATTGAAGGCATCCTCCATGAAGCCGGCCGAAAGCTTTTTTGCCAAAGGCCCGGCGCGCTCGGCCACAACGGCGCCGAGCGAGGTCTTGACGATCTGGAAGACGATGACGGCGCCGGTTGTCGCGGCTACCATGGTGATCGGTGCACTCAGCGCCCAGCCGAACAGAAACCCGCCGGCGATCGAGAGAATTGCGGCCCCCGGCAGGGACAACGCCACGGTGACGACATAGATCGCCATGAAGATTGCCACCGCCGCGATCAGGTGCTGGGCGACGAAGGCTTTCAGCACCTCGCGATGCTCGGCGATGACGTCGAGGGAAACATAGCGGTGCGCGCCCGCGAAATAGGCCACGGCGATCAGCACCAGGAGCACGGCCACCGGCAACCATCGCCTGAAGGTTGACGGCTGGCCTGCCTGTGGCTGGGGATCGGACATTGCGGTAGCGGGTTGGATCATGGTTTGAATCTTCGGGCAAGTGTTGAACTGGCCCCACACATGACCCATCCCGCCGCAATAGGAAAGGACCCCTCACCGGCTCGTGACAACAATTCAGGCGCCGTGTGCGGCGCGTGATCGGTCGGAAGTGCCGACAATCCCCCGCAGGCGAAGCCATCTTTGCCGTCAGCCCCTGCGTTGACTTTGCTCGCGGTTTCCTTCTATAAGCCCCGGCAATTCCTGAAGCGATAGAAACTCCTCACAGGGCGCATCCTCAAGGTTTCCGCAATCTTGAGCTATGTCTTTGAAAACTTTGGCGCCTGGGGAAAGAGTTACGGAGACAGAACGTGAAGCGCACCTACCAGCCCTCGAAACTCGTCCGCAAGCGCCGGCACGGCTTCCGTACCCGCATGGCCAGTGTCGGCGGCCGCAGGGTGATTGCCCGCCGCCGCGCCAAGGGCCGCAAGCGCTTGTCGGCCTAAAGGCCGGATTTCCACGACAATGGAACGCCTCAGGCGCCGGCAGGATTTCATTGCCGCCGCGAAGGCGTTGCACGCGGCGATGCCAGGCTTGGTGGTGCAGGCCCGCAACCGCGAAGACGGGCTGGCGCCCCGCGTCGGCTTTACGACAACCAAGAAGCTCGGCAATGCCGTCATCCGCAACCGCATCAAGCGCCGCCTGCGCGAGGCCGCCCGCCTCACCCTGCCGGCGATCGCCCGGCGCGGCTTCGATTATGTGCTGATCGGCCGGGCAGGGGCCGCCAAGCGGCCCTTCGCCGAACTCCAGATGGACCTCAATTCCGCCTTGAAGCGGCTGCACGGCACGCCACATGAGGCCGCGGGATAAGGGACGCCCATGAATTACGACAACAAGAACTTCATCCTTGCCATCGTGCTGTCGATGCTGATCGTCTTCGGCTGGCAGTATTTCTACGTGGTCCCGATCGCCGAGAAACAGCAGCAGAAACAGCCGGCCACCCAGCAGACGACGCAGGGCGGAACCCAGGCGCCAGCGCCTCAGGGCTCAGTGTTGCCGGCGCTGCTTACTCGAGACGAGGTGCTGAAGACCACGCCGCGCATCAAGATCGAGACACCCTTTGTCGCGGGCTCGATCAATCTTCAGGGCGCCCAGATCGACGACCTGCATCTACTGAAATACCGCGAGACCATCGATCCCAGGAGCCCGACCATCGTCTTTCTGTCGCCGGCCGGAACCCCGGGCGCTCTCTTCGCCGAGCAGGGCTTCGTGGCAGCTACCGGTACAACGGCGAAACTGCCGGATCCCAGGAGCCTGTGGACCGCACCCGCCGATGCAGTTCTCGGCCCCGGCCAGCCGGTGACGCTGACCTGGGGCAATGGCACAGGGCTACTCTTCACCCGCGTGATTTCGATCGATGACCAATATGTTTTCACGATCACCCAGACGGTCACCAACAATTCGGCGAAGGCCGTCTCGCTCATTCCCTATGCCCGTGTGCAGCGCCAGGACACACCGCACGTGGCGGGTTGGTTCGTATTCTTCGAGGGCATGCTCGGCGTTCTGGACGGCACGCTGCGCGAAGTCCACTACAGCGACCAGGCGGAAGCAACCGAGCCCACCAGATACGATTCGGTCGGCGGCTGGCTCGGCTTCACCGACAAGTACTGGGCGGCGGCCATGATCCCCGACCAGTCGCGGGCGCTCATCGCGAGCTTCGTTCACACGAAGCAGAACGATCGCGACGTCTATCAGACCGACTATCTTGCCAAGGATTCGATCAATGTTCCGACCGGCGGCAGCGCCACCTATCGAGACCAGCTCTTCGCCGGAGCCAAGGTAGTGCAGACCATCGATGCGGTCGGCGAGAAATACCAGATCGCCGATTTCGACCTGATGATCGACTGGGGCTGGTTTTATTTTCTCACCAAGCCCTTCTTCTACCTCCTGGACTGGATCAAGGGCTTCGTCGGCAATTTCGGCATCGCCATCCTGATCGCCACCGTGCTGGTCAAGGGCGTGCTGTTTCCGCTTGCCAACAAATCCTACGCCTCGATGAGCAAGATGAAGAAGCTGCAGCCGGAAATGGTGAAGCTCAAGGAGCTCTATCCCGACGACCGCATGAAGCAGCAGCAGGCCATGATGGAACTCTACAAGCGCGAGAAGGTCTCGCCGCTGTCGGGCTGTCTGCCCGTCGTCATCCAGATTCCGGTCTTCTTCGCCCTCTACAAGGTGATCCTCACGTCGATCGAGCTCCGCCATGCGCCGTTCTACGGCTGGATTCACGATCTCTCTGCGCCCGATCCCACCAGCCTGTTCAATCTCTTCGGGCTTCTGCCCTATGCGGTGCCCGCCTATCTGTTGATCGGCGTCTGGCCCCTGCTCATGGGCATCACCATGTGGGTGCAGATGCGGCTCAACCCGACGCCGCCCGACCCGATCCAGGCAAGCCTGTTCAACTGGATGCCGGTGATCTTCACTTTCATGCTCGGCACCTTCCCGGTGGGCCTGGTCATTTACTGGGCCTGGAGCAATCTGCTCTCCATCCTCCAGCAGTCGATCATCATGAAGCGTCATGGTGTCGACGTCGATCTCTTCGGCAACATCCGCGACAGCCTGCCCTTTCTCAAGAAGAAGCCCGCCAGTTGAACGACCGCTTCACCAAGGACCAGCTCGATGCGGGCCGGCGTCTCTTCGCCGGCCCCGCTGCTTTCGTGCTCGGTGTTGCCAAGCTCGAACAATTGCCACCCGCCAAGGGCGTAGAAATCGCCTTCGCCGGCCGGTCAAATGCCGGCAAGTCGTCGCTGATCAATGCCGTGACCGGCGTCAACGGTCTGGCGCGCGCCTCCAACACGCCGGGCCGCACCCGCGAACTCAATTTCTTCGACATTGCCGGCCGGCTCACTCTCGTCGACCTGCCGGGTTACGGCTATGCCAAGGCGGCGAAGAAAGAAGTCAAGAAGTGGCAATCCATGCTGCGCGGATACTTGCGCGGCAGGCCGGGCCTCACCCGCGCCTTCGTGCTGATCGATGCCCGCCACGGCGTGTTGGCGGCCGACGAGGAGATGATGACCCTCCTCGACGAGGCCGCCGTCACCTACCAACTTGTGCTCACCAAGATCGACAAGATCAAGCCGGCGGAGCTCGCGAAAGTTTACGCGGAAACCGAAGCGGCCGCCAGGAAGCGTCCCGCCGCCTTCCCGCTCATTCATGCCACTTCGAGCGAAAAGACCACCGGCATCGCCGAACTCCGCGCCGAAATCGCAGCGCTAATCTGAGTATCGTCTTCTCCCGTGAAACGGGAGAAGAAGGGACCCGTTACGCTAGTAAGGGGAGATGAGGGCCTATCCGCCGAGCTCCCCGCGGGCGAGGACGAGAATCAATCTTGGCAGCGGGCGGCATTCGATTATAAGCCGTCGAGCCAGTCCACGAGGCAGCGCCGCCCATGACCGATACTCCGATCAACGAAACCGCCCGCATCCTGTCCGAGGCGCTGCCCTTTTTGCAGCTCTACGACGACCAGATCATCGTGGTCAAATTCGGCGGCCACGCCATGGTCGATCCGGAACTCGCCCGGCGGTTTGCCCGCGACATGGTGATGCTCAAGGTTTGCGGGCTTAACCCCATCGTCGTCCACGGCGGCGGCCCCCAGATCGACAGGATGCTCGACAAGCTGGCGGTAAAGGCCGAATTCCGCGATGGGCTTCGGGTGACCGACCAGGAGACCATGAATGTTGTCGAGATGGTGCTGTCGGGCGCCATCAACAAATCGATCGTCGCCTTGATCCAGCAGGCGGGCGGCCGCGCCGTCGGCATTTCCGGCAAGGACGGAAATCTCCTCATCGCCGAACGCTATGTGAGGAAGAAGACCGATCCCGTAACCGGCAAGACCGAGGAGATCGATTTCGGCTTCGTCGGCGAGCCCGCCCGCGTCAATATCGAAATTCTCCAGACCATCATGAAGAGCGATGCGATCCCGGTGATCGCTCCCGTCGGCATCGGCTGGGAGGGCGAAACCTACAACGTCAACGCCGACATGGCGGCGGGCGCCATCGCCACCGCAACCCAGGCCAAGCGCCTGCTGCTCCTCACCGACGTTACCGGGGTTCTCGACAACGACAATAATCTGATCAGTGAACTGAAGATCGGCGAAGTGCCGGATCTGGTCGCCAACGGCACCATCACCGGCGGCATGATCCCCAAGGTCGAGAGCGCCGTGGCCGTGGTCGAATCCGGCGTCGAGGGCGTCATTATCCTCGACGGCCGCGTACCCCATTCGGTGCTGCTCGAACTCTTGACCCCGCACGGCGTCGGCACCCGGGTTTCGCGAACCGGCGTATGAGGGGCTTTGGCCATATCGACACCTGGGTCTTCGACCTCGACAACACGCTCTATCCGGCGTCCTGCCGGCTGTTCGATCAGATTGACGTCCGAATGGGCGAATTCGTGGCGCGGCTGCTCGATGTGGATTATGCCGAGGCCAGGCAGCGGCAGAAGCAGCTCTTCTACAAATACGGAACGACGCTGCGTGGCCTGATGATCGAGCATGGCGTCGGGCCGGATGGCTTTCTCGACTACGTTCACGACATCGATCACGCCCCGGTGCCGCCCAACCCGGCGCTCGATGCGGCACTGCACGCGCTTCCCGGGCGCAAACTGGTCTTCACCAATGGCACCTTGACCCATGCCGAGAAGGTGCTGGCCCGCATCGGCGTCACCCACCATTTCGGCGACATTTTCGACATCGTCCATTCCGATTTCATTCCGAAGCCGGAGATGGCGCCCTATCGCAAATTCGTCATCCAGACCGGCATCCGCCCGGAAACCTCCGCCATGTTCGAGGACATCGCCCGCAACCTGGAAGCGCCCCATCAACTCGGCATGACGACAGTGCTGGTCGTCTCGCCGGAAAACCGCGACGCCGAACATCTGAACCGGGCGAGCGGCGGCACCGGCAAGGCCCACATCCACCACATCACCGACGATCTTGCCGGTTTTCTCGCGGATCTCGGCGGACGCCGCTAGAACCTATAGCCGAAGAGTTCGACGAACAGAGGATCGCGGGCCGCGACGAGGGCGGCCGTTCTGTCGTCGTAATAGTCTCGATAACTACCGAGGCTGCGCCGGCTCGCGTTACGGTGCCGGTTCTCGGCATTGCGAATACAGTCGGCTGCATCGGGCCTGAAGTTACAGCGGCCCTGGTTGCGTTCGACGAAATCGATCAGTTCCGATGCAAGGTTTTCGGTGTGGAGAATCTCGTCGAAGGTCCCGAAGCGCCTGAGATGGCCGATTGCGTCCCGGGGTTTGCGGATGATGGGCGATCGAAGGAGAAGGCGGGGGAAACGAGTTGTAACCCTCAGGAACCGGTAGCTGTAGAGCCCCAAGACGGGCGCAAGGCCCGATTGCGGCAGACGTTCCCCCATCACTTTCGCGAGGAAGGGAGGGTCGTTCATGGCGGAAAGCCACTGCCGGAACGAATCTGCCGGGGACTCGCGGTTATAAAGTCTCGCCATCTCGTGGATATCGAGATGCCTAGATAGGTATTTGCGGATAGAACTTCTGCCGTCCGCGCCATAGGCCCAGAGCGAGACATACCAATCCCAGGGATTGCGCACGGTCGCGAAAACGAGCTTGCCGCCGGCGTGCCCCCATGGCCTTCCCCTGGTGAGCGAGGAATGACGATGTGCCCTCACGCGTTTTGATCCCGTCACAAGATCGAGTAGCGCCAACAAATGAGTGCTTCCCGTGCGATTGACGTCGAGGTAGATGAATCCGTCGTATTCGATCATGCCGGACATGCGACCAATTGCGATCAGGCCTCACCTAGCGCGATAATTGACTTGGTTGCAATGGCCGGTAGGGTGCGCGAATTGTAGTGAGGGCCGCCATGAAGAACATCCAATCCATCGTCGAACAGGCCTGGGAGGAACGCGACAAGGTCTCGCTCAAGACCAAGGGGCCGGTGCGCAAGGCGGTCGATGCCGCGCTCGCCATGCTGGATGCAGGCGAAGCGCGCGTGGCCGAGAGGAAGGACGGCCAGTGGGTGACCAACCAGTGGCTGAAGAAAGCGGTGCTGCTGTCGTTCCGGCTCAACGACATGGAGCTTATCGGCGGCGGGCCGGGCAAGAGCAAGTGGTGGGACAAGGTGCCATCGAAGTTCGAGGGCTGGACGCCGAAGGATTTCCGCAAGGCCGGCTTCCGCGCCGTGCCGAACTGCATCGTCCGCCACTCGGCTTACATTGCACCGGGCGCCATTCTCATGCCGTCCTTCGTAAATCTCGGCGCCTATGTGGATAGGGGCACCATGGTCGATACCTGGGTGACGGTCGGCTCCTGCGCCCAGATCGGCAAAAACGTTCATCTCTCGGGCGGCGTCGGCATCGGCGGCGTGCTTGAGCCTATGCAGGCGGGCCCCACCATCATCGAGGACAACTGCTTCATCGGGGCGCGCTCGGAAGTGGTCGAAGGCGTCGTCGTCGGCGAGGGCTCGGTCATTTCGATGGGCGTCTTCATCGGCCAGTCGACGAAGATCATCGAGCGCGAGACCGGCAAGGTGCATATGGGCCGCGTGCCGCCTTACTCGGTAGTGGTCTCCGGCTCCATGCCGGGCAAGCCCTATGGCGACGGCAGCCCGAGCCCATCGCTCTATTGCGCTGTAATCGTCAAGCGGGTCGACGAGAAGACCCGCGCCAAGACCTCGATCAACGAACTGTTGAGGGACTGATCGCACACCTTCCGCGTCGGCCGATATTCGACGATATTGTGTCCGGGGCTGATGAGCGGCGCATTGCGCCTGGAGGGAGTATCATGGACATGTCTCTGTTCACGAGTTTCGAGGGGCGGATCAACCGGCAGAAATGGTGGCTGGGGTTGATCGCCTTGATGATCATCCAATGGATTTTTTACATCGTCATCGCCTTGATCTTCGGCGGCGGCATGATGACCGGCATCGATCCGGAGGACCCCGCGGCCGTCAGCCGCGCCAGGGAGCGCTGATGATTCCGCTGATTATTCTGGTTGTGGTGTTCTTGTGGCCGACACTGGCGATCTATGCCAAGCGCTGGCACGACCGCGGCAAGTCCGGATGGTGGATGTTGATCATCTTGATCCCTTTGATCGGGCCGATTTGGGTGCTGATTGAACTCGGCTTCCTGCGCGGCACCAAGGGACCGAACCACTACGGCCCCGATCCGCTGGCGGGGTGAAATCAAGCGATCCGCCATCGCCACTTCCGACTCGGACGCAATTGCGGGATATTGCAGGGTCCGGGCCGGTCTTGCGGCGGATCAACTCTGGAGGAAAACCATGGATATGTCCCTGTTCACGAGTTTTGAAGGGCGGATCAATCGGGCCAAATGGTGGCTCGGAACCGTCATCCTGCTGATCTTTTCGATTGTGGTTTATTTCATTCTGGCGATGTTCATGGGCGGAACGATGATGTCGGGATTGGACCCGGCCACCATGGGCCCGGGCTCGATGGCTTCGCTATATCGTTCTTTCGCTATCGTTCAAGCGATCATGCTGGTGATCATCGCCTATCCGGCGACCGCCCTGATGAAGAAGCGCATCAACGACCGCGACCGCCCGGCCTGGCTCGTCTATGTGTTCTGGGCGCCGACCGTGGTCAGTCTGGTTCTGTCGCTCACGGGGCTCGGATATACCATGACGGATGTGGGCGGCGTCTCCATGCCGACAGCAACCGGCCTGTCTTGGGTCGTCAATCTCGCCGGATTGGTCATCGGCATCTGGGCTCTGATCGAACTCGGCATCCTCAAGGGCACCGAGGGAACCAATCGGCACGGCCCCGATCCGCTCGCCGTCTGAATACCGATTGCTTCGCCTTGCACCCGGTCCCGTGGCCGGGCGTTGCATTTACGGTTAGAATTGGAGCCCATGAAAAACACCGCGACTGATTCTGTCTCAATCCTCCAGGATCTCATCCGCTGCCGGTCGGTGACGCCCGTCGAAGGCGGCGCGCTGACCGTGCTCGAAAATCTCCTGTCGACCCGCGGCTTCGTCTGCCAGCGCCTGATCTTCAAGGACAAGGACACGCCGGACGTCGAAAACCTCTTCGCCCGCTTCGGCAGCAGCGCGCCGCATCTGTGTTTCGCCGGCCACACTGACGTTGTGCCGCCCGGCCGCGAGGCGGACTGGACGCATCCGCCCTTCGCCGCCGAGATCGCCGGAGGCTTTCTCTACGGCCGCGGCGCCACCGATATGAAAGGTTCGATCGCCGCCTTCGCAGCCGCCGCCATCGATCATGTCAAATCGAACGGCAAATTACCCGGCTCCATATCCTTGCTGATCACCGGCGACGAGGAAGGCCCTGCCATCAACGGCACCGTCAAGGTTCTGCAATGGATGAAAGACTACGGTCACGTTCCCGATCATTGTCTCGGTGGCGAACCAAGCTGCACGGAGAAGCTCGGTGACACCATCAAGATCGGCCGCCGCGGCTCTTTGAGCGTCACCGTTACGGTGGAGGGCCGCCAGGGCCACGCCGCCTATCCTCACAAGGCCGACAATCCCATTCCGAAAATGGCGCGTTTCATCGATATGGTTTCGAACGCGAAGCTCGATGACGGCAACGACCGCTTCGATCCTTCGACACTCGCCGTCACCACCGTCGATGTCGGCAATCCGGCGACGAACGTCATTCCGGCGCGCGCCACGGCGAAGTTCAATATCCGTTTCAGCACCGAGCACACTTACGGCTCGCTCAATGCCTGGATCGCCGAGCGCATTGCCGAAGTGAAGCCGGCGGTGGGGGGCACTTGGACTGTTTCTTCAAACGAGGGAGCGGACGCCTTCATTACCGAACCCGGCGCCTTCGTCGGTCTGGTGCAGGACGCTGTGGAGCAGGAAACCGGCATTCTTCCGAAGCTCTCGACCTCGGGCGGCACCTCGGATGCGCGCTTCATCAAGGACTATTGCCCGGTCCTGGAATTCGGGCCCACCAATGCGACGATCCACATGACCGACGAGCGCATCGCCGTCGACGAGCTGCGGGCGACGCAAGCCGTCTATGCCCGAATTATCGAGAATTATTTCAGTAGCCGACCTTGACCAGATAAAGCCCGCCGGGCGGCGCCACCGGCCCGCAGCGGGCACGGTCGCGGGCCTCGAGTGCCGCCTTCAGATCGCGCGGCCGCCATTTGCCTTCGCCCACCAGCTTCAAGGAGCCGACGATCGAGCGCACCTGATTGTGCAGAAAGGAGTGCGCTTCGCTGTGGATTTCGATCTCCTCGCCGTAGCGCGCCACGTCGAGCCGGTCGAGAGTCTTGACCGGCGATCGCGCCTGGCATTGAGCGGCGCGGAAAGTCGTGAAGTCGTGCTTGCCGATGAGCGGCTGTGCGGCCTCGTGCATGGCATCGCTGTCGAGCGCCATCGGCAGCCACCACACCTTGCCCTTGTCCAGAGCCGGCGGGCTGCGGCGGTTGAGGATGCGATAGAGATAGTGCCGCCGCGTGGCGGAGAAGCGGGCGTGGAAATCCTCCGGTACTTCTTCCGCCTCCAACACGCTGACGGGATGCGGTCGGACAAGGGCATTGAGAGCGTTGCGCAGCACGAATGTATCCCACGGCTTCGCCAGATTCACATGCGCCACCTGGGCCAGCGCATGGACGCCGGCATCGGTGCGGCCCGCGCCCTGGACAACGGCCGGCGACCCATTGATCGCCGCCACTGCCTTCTCCAGCACGCCCTGCACCGTGATGCCGCCGGCCTGCACCTGCCAGCCGGCGAAGGGGGCGCCGTCATATTCCATGGTGAGCTTGTAGCGCGGCATCAGGAAACCCTGGTACCCTTGGCCAGCGGAAAGCCGCGCAGGAAGGTGGCGGCATCCATCGGCTCCTTGCCCTCGCGCTGCAGCGTCAGCAGCCGCACCGCGCCCGAACCGCAGGCAACGGTCATTCCATCGTCGAGGATGCTTCCCGGCGCGCCGGATAGATCGAGCGCCATGGCCTTCAGCGCCTTGATGCGGGTCTCGCCGATGGCGAACCATGCCCCAGGAAAGGGCGAGAGGCCGTTGATGTGGCTGCGTACCTCGGCGGCGCTCCTGTTGAAGTCGATCCGGGTTTCCGCCTTGCCGATCTTTTTTGCATAGGTGACGCCGAGGGCCGGCTGCGCCGTGCATGCGATCGCAGGCTGCGCCAGCGTCTTCACCATCAGCTTCGCACCGAGCGCGGCCAGCTCGTCGTGCAATTCGCCTGCTGTCAGCATTGGATGAATGGCAACGCGGCCTACCTTGCATACGGGCCCAGAATCGAGCCCTTCCTCCATGCGCATGATGCTGACGCCGGTTTCGGCATCGCCCGCCATGATGGCCCGCTGGATGGGGGCCGCTCCCCGCCAGCGCGGCAGGAGCGAGGCATGGACATTGAAGCAGCCGAACTTCGGTGCATCTAGAATGGCGCGCGGCAGGAGAAGCCCATAGGCAACGACGACCGCGGCATCGACCGCAAGTGCTGCGAATTGCGCTTGTTCCTCAGCACTTTTCAGCGAGACCGGCGTTCGTACCGCAATCCCCTGCGCCATTGCGTAGGCCTGTACCGGCGACACCCGTTCCGGCATGCCGCGTCCCGCCGGCCTTGGCGGCTGCGAGTAGACGGCAGCTATCTGGTGGTCCGCGGCGATCAGGGCCTTCAACGTTGCGACCGCGAAATCCGGCGTCCCCATGAAAACGAGGCGCATCAGTTATCCTCACCCTGAGGCGCCTCGCGCAGCGAGGCCTCGAAGGGCCGGCGGCGCGTACGGCACAGCTGATGTTTCGAGGCTTCGCCTTTGGCGAAGCACCTCAGCATGAGGGAGGTGCCATTCATGCCGCTAGAGCTTTCCCAGCCTCTGGGCCTTGGCGAATTTCTTCACCACCCGGTCGCGCTTCAGCTTCGAGATGTGATCGATGAAAAGAATTCCGTTCAGATGGTCGATCTCGTGCTGCAGGCAGGTGGCGAGAAGGCCCGTGGCGTGGATTTGCTGCACCTCGCCCTGGCGGTCGAGGTAGCGAACCGTAGCTTCTGAAGGCCGCGACACCATCTCGTAGAATTCCGGAATCGACAGGCAGCCTTCCTCATAGTCGCTCTGCGCCTCGCTCTGCCAGACGATTTCCGGATTGGCGGCGAAAAGCGGCTTTTTCTCTTCACCCTCCTTGGCGAGATCGATGACCAGCAACCGCCTCGGCACTCCCACCTGGATGGCGGCAAGGCCGATGCCGGGCGCGGCATACATGGTCTCCAGCATGTCGTCCCAGAGCTTGCGCGCCTCGGCATCGACCCGCGCCACCGGTTTGGAAACCTGGCGCAGGGTCTGGTCGGGCAGGATGACGATATCGCGAATGCTCATGGCGCTCAGATAGGCGAGGGGCGGAAGAGGGTCAATCGCCACTGCCGCCGGATTGTGCTAGGCTGCCGGGCGTTCGCCGGAGAGGCGGATTGACGACTCTCCCTTGCGAAACGCAACAGGGAGGACCGCATGGCCAGATATATCCAGCTCTTGAATTGGACCGACCAGGGCGTCAAGAACGTGAAGGAGAGCCCCAAGCGGCTCGATGCCGCCCGCCAGCTTGCGAAGAAGATGGGCTGTGAAATCCGTGAATTCTACATGACGATCGGCAGTTGCGACATGGTTGTCATAGCGGACGCCCCGGACGACGACACCATGGCGAAGTTTTCCTTGACACTGAGCATGGCCGGCAATGTCCGCACCACGACGCTCAAGGCTTTCCCGGAAGACGCCTATCGCAAGATCATTGGCGGGCTCTAGCGACGATTTCCAACCTGCAAGGGCGCGGCGTCGCGGCAGTTCATCGAGTCCGGGAAAAGCAAGTTTTCCGGACTTGCTGCCGGGCCGGCTTTTCGGAGGCTGCGGCAATTGAACGCCGCCACCTCGCTTTCGGACCTTGGCGGGCTCAATTCCGTGGGCTTGGCACAAGCTGAAGGGCGATCTCCGCGATTTCTGGTCGATCGACATCAATGGCCCGTGGAGATTACTGTTCATGTTCTCCAACGGCGATGCTTATGAGGTGCATATCCATGACCCGCACTGACATCACGGCATTCAGTAGAATGTTGCCGCCCGCCCACCCCGGCGAAATCGTGGCTGAGGAACTGAAGGCCCGCGGCCTCGATGCCAACCGTGCCGCCTTGAAGATGCGAATTCCCGCCAACCGCCTCACCGCCATCATGAAGGGCGAGCGCGCAATCACCGCCGAGACGGCCCTTCGCCTTGCCGCCCTGTTTGGCGTCAGTGCCCAGTTCTTCATGAATCTGCAGTCGCAATATGACTTGGCGGTCGCCACCAAGGACCATGGCACGCGCATTGCCAAGGAAGTCGAGGTGGCATGAAGGCTTGTCATTTCCGCCCAAAACCCCGATATAGCGGCCGGGAGGTTGGCGGCGGACGTGCCGCTCGCCAACCGGGTCAGGTCCGGAAGGAAGCAGCCCTAACGAGATCGGAACGGGTTGCCCGTCCAGCCTCCCACCTCTAAATAAGCCCAAGGCCCGCCATGACCGATGCAACCAGCGGCGCGAACGCCTCGGGATATCGCGTTCTCGCCCGCAAATACCGTCCCCAGACCTTCGCCGGCCTGATCGGCCAGGAGGCGGTGGTGCGCACCCTCACCAATGCCTTCGCTTCGGGCCGCATTGCCCAAGCCTATATGCTGACCGGGGTGCGCGGCGTCGGCAAGACCACCACGGCACGGCTTATCGCGAGGGCGCTCAATTACGGAGATGCTCCAACCATCGACATGCCGGCCTTCGGCCCCCATTGCGAAGCGATCCTCGAAAGCCGCCACATCGACGTGATCGAGATGGACGCCGCCTCCAATACCGGCGTCGACAACATGCGCGAAATCATCGACAGCGTGCGCTACGCCCCGGTCGCGGCGCGCTACAAGATCTACATCATCGACGAAGTCCACATGCTGTCGAAGAGCGCCTTCAACGCCCTGCTCAAGACCCTGGAAGAGCCGCCGCCGCATGTGAAGTTCATCTTCGCCACCACCGAAATCCGCAAAGTTCCGGTCACCATCCTGTCGCGCTGCCAGCGTTTCGACCTGAAGCGGCTCGATGCGGCACGGCTGGCGCAGCATTATGCGGCGATTGCGGCAAAGGAGAGTGTCGAGGCCGAGCCCGACGCGCTGGCCATGATCGCGCGGGCCGCCGAAGGCTCGGTGCGCGACGGCCTGTCGCTGCTCGACCAGGCGATCGCCTATGGCGAAGGCAGGGTGAAGGCTGCCGATGTCGCGGCCATGCTGGGGTTGATCGACCGCGGCCGCATCATCGATGTGTTCGAAGCCGTCATGGCGGGCGATACGGCCCGCGCCATCGCAGGCCTCGAGGCGCAGCATCGCGACGGCGGCGATGCGATCACGGCGCTCGTCGATCTCGCCGATTTCGTCCATTGGGTGACGCGGCTGAAAGTGGCCAAGGATTCCGCTCTTGCCGATTCGGCACGCACCGAGGTGGAAAAGCGGCGCGGCGCCGATATTGCCGGGCGCCTCGGCATGGCGCATCTGACCCGCGCCTGGTCGATGCTGTTCAAGGGCATCAAGGAGGCGGAACTGCACTCCGATGCCCTGATGGCGGCGGAAATGGTGCTGATCCGCCTCACCCATGCCGCCGGTCTGCCGGAGGCGGAGGAACTGGCGAGGCTCGCCAGGCAGGGCGGTGGCGCGGAGAAAGTCGTGGCTCTGCCCGCTTCACAACTGCTGAGGCGCGACGAGCCGCCGGTCGAAAGCAATGGTGCGCTGGCGGTGAAATCCGCGCCACAGCCGCAGCCGGCGCAAAGTGAAACCCGCGCCTTTTCGAGCTTTAAGGATATACTGGCGCTGGTCGCGGAGAAACGCGACATCAAGCTCAAAAGCGATCTCGAGCGCCTGGTGCGGCCCATTCGCGTCAGCCCCGGCCAGTTCGAACTGGCGCTCGAACCCACAGCGCCGCCGGGGCTTCCCGGCGAGATCGCCCGCAAGCTCGAAGCCTGGACCGGCCTGCGCTGGATGGTGCTGGTGGCCAAGGACGGCGGCGACAAGCCCCTCGCCGCACAACAGAAGGAAAACCGCGACGGCCTGTTCCGCATGGCCCGCGAACACCAGGATGTGCAGGCGGTGCTCAAGCGCTTTCCCGGCGCTGAAATCGTCGATGTGCGCGATCCCCAGGCGCAAAGCGTGAGTGAGATCGATGAAGAATCTCGGTGATATGATGAAGCAGGTGCAGGCCATGCAGTCGCGCATGGCCGATGTGCAGGCAAGACTCGATGCCGCAATCGTGACGGGGCAATCGGGCGGCGGGCTGGTCAGCGTCACTCTCAATGGCAAAGGCGCCATGACGGCGCTTGCCGTCGACGCCTCGCTGCTCAAGCCCGAGGAGAAGGAAATCGTCGAGGATCTCATCGTTGCCGCCCACGCCGAGGCGAAGAGAAAAGTCGAGGCGATGCTGGCCGAGGAAATGAAATCGGTAACCGGCGGCCTGCCGCTGCCGCCGGGACTGAAGCTGCCGTTCTGATGTCGAATCGCGCCGCCGGGCCGGAAATTGAGCGGCTGATCCAGTTGCTGGCGAAATTGCCGGGACTCGGCCCCCGCTCGGCGCGCCGCGCCGCGCTCTATCTGATCAAGAACCGCGACAAGCTGCTTGCACCGCTCGCCGCCGCCATCGCCGAAGCCCGCGACAAGGTGACGGTCTGTAGCCATTGCGGCAATGTCGATACCGCAGATCCCTGCACGCTGTGCAGCGACCCGCGCCGCGACCGCTCGCTGATCTGCGTCGTGGAAGAGGTGGGCGATCTGTGGGCCCTGGAACGGGCCGGCGCCTGGTCCGGCCTCTATCACGTGCTGGGCGGCACACTGTCGGCGGTCGAGGGTATCAGGCCGGAGGACCTGTCGATCGCGCCGCTTCTGCAACGCGCCGCCTATGAGGGCATCAAAGAGGTGGTGCTGGCGGTGAACGCGACCGTCGAAGGCCAGACCACCGCCTATTACATTACCGAGCGGCTGAAGGAACTGAACATTCCCGCCTCGCGGCTTGCCCATGGCGTGCCGGTGGGCGGCGAACTCGACTATCTCGACGAAGGCACCCTCACCGCCGCCATGCGGGCCAGGCGGCCGTTCTGACCGGCACCATTGAAATCGGACGGCGGTATTGCTAACATAGCCATCGATAGCCAGAGTCCGCCAAATGAGCACCTATACAATCGCCCAGGCAAAGGATCAGTTATCCCGCATTGTCACAGAAGCAATGTCGGGGGAGTTGGTAACCATCACGCGCCATGGCAAGCCGGTGGTGACGCTGCAACCCACGCAGTTGGCTCACCGTCAGATGAGGGCCGAGGACATTGAAGCATTGCGCCGCCGCCGCCGCGTCCGCCCGCGCCTGCGCCAAACCGGCGCCGCCCTGGTACGCGCCATGCGCAATGAGGTGCCGTGAGCTTTTATCTTGATACCAGCGTCCTGCTTTCCCTGTTCATCGAAGATGCCCACTCACCCCGCGCCGATGCATGGTTCGAAGCAGGACCCCGCGACGTGATCGTCAGCTCGTGGGCCGGGGTGGAATTCGCCGCCGTGATCCGGCGTATGCAACGCTCCAGCGAACTCACAGCGGGCGCTGCGCGCGAACTTCTGAGGGCTTTCGACGCTTGGCGGCGCGAACATACCGGCGGGCTCGATCTCAACCCTGCGTCGGGAGTGCTGGCGGAAAATCTGGCCCGCGATGCCTCTCGAAAATTGTCGGCCGCCGATGCGCTGCATCTCGCTTTGGCGGTTGCCGCCGGCGCAGGCCTCGTCACCTTCGATGAGCGTTTGGCTGCCGCGGCAACGGCAAAGAAATGTAAAGTGGAAAAGATCTGAAGCCCGGCTCCGGGTGGTTATGCCTGCCCAACCAGCCGCGGCTTTGCCGGTTCCACTGCGATCTTCGCCGGCTCCGTCAAGTCGAGACTTTCGATCCGCACCCCGCGCTTGACGATCTTGTCGGCGGAGACGCCGAGCTTTTCGAGATCGCCGGTGGCGGCGCCGAAATGCTTCTGCAGGTCGCAGACGCGCTCCTTGAGACGCGTTACGTCCTCAAGCAGCCGCGTCACCTCGACCTTGATCAGCCCGGCCTGTTCGCGCATCGCCGCATCCTTGAAAATTGCCTGCATGGTCTGGACCAGCAGCATGAGGACATTGGGCGAGGCGATGATAACCCGGACCCTGTGGGCCCTTTGGATCACATCCTCGAAACGCTCGTAGAGATCGGCGTAAACGGACTCCGACGGCACGAACATGA
This sequence comes from Hyphomicrobiales bacterium, assembly GCA_052386315.1. Taxonomy (GTDB): domain Bacteria; phylum Pseudomonadota; class Alphaproteobacteria; order Rhizobiales; family Aestuariivirgaceae; genus Aestuariivirga. Next base: position 7,465 of record JBQTKG010000072.1, on the reverse strand, counting down.
TTGCCGTCTCGTGGGTCTCGCCGGCGATCAGGTATTTCTCGGAAATGTCCTTCACATGCTTCAGCACATCGCTGCGCAGGCGGGTTTCGGCGGCGCGCGTGCCGGCCTCGCCCTTGGCGAGCTTCAGGGCATTGAAGGCCTCCAGCGGAAACTTGGCGTCAATCACCAGCCGCAGCTCCGAATCGGGAAGCTTGATCAGGCAGTCGGGCCGCATGCCGTTGCTCAGCGCCGATTGGAAGGAATAGGCATTGCCGTGCAGCCCGTCGCGGATGATCGCTTCCATGCGGCCCTGGCCGTAGGCGCCGCGCGCCTGCTTGTTGGCGAAAATATCCTTGAGCGTCACCATTTCGCTGGAGAGCGCTGTGAGATTCTTCTGCGCCGAATCGATCACCGCCAGCCGTTCGTAGAGATGCTTGAGCGACTGGGACGTGCGCTCGGTCTGGTCGATCAGGCCGAGGCCGATACGCTGGCTCACTTGATCGAGTCGATCGTCCAGAGTGCGGGTGAGATGAGCCTGGGCGCCCTGCGACTGGTCGGCGAACTGGCGCAGGCTCCCCGCCATCTCGGCCAGGCGGTACTCGAGCTCCGAGGCGCGGCGCATGGCCTCGCGCGCCTCGCTGCGGCGCAGCCGCTGCGCCCGCCACGAAAGGATGACGGCCAGAATAAGCAGAACGAACGCCGCCGCCACTCCGGCGATCAGAAGATCGAGGAGTGTTATGGGCGTCTGTCCGATGTGGAGAAGGACGCGGTCGAACGGCATGGCGCCATGCTAGACTGATTCGCGAAGGAGCGTGGCCCGTCCATACTCGACTGAGCATGGACGGGCCCTTGACCCATACAACTCGGGACGGCGACAGGAGCCGCACGGGCCAACTCGCTCACAACGTGGGATGGATAAGTCCAGAACCTCTGCCTACTAAACGCCGGTCTTGTGCCGGTCCGATCCCCCGCTGGATCGACATGGAGGGTGACGCTGGAACATGGCTTGAAAGCGGGCAGAGTAGGGCAATTTCGCGGCTATCCACTTCATCCGCCGCGAAAAAGCCGCCAGCGGTAAGGCTGCCGGCGGCCATGACGACGTGAAAACTCGATATAGGACAGCAGTTTAGCTGCAGGATTACGGCTTGAAGCCGGGAGTCACCGCACGCGCCAAGTGATCGTTGCGCTCGGTGAAATAAAGACCAAGCCCACGGACGAAACCATCCGCGAAATCCCGCAAGGCGGCGATGATCGACATGGCGGACTCCTTCTAATAAATTCCGCTACAATTGAGCATAACCATGAAATATGAAGGGGATACTCCGCCACAAGCGGTCCGCGCTGACCCCAGCTATGCACTTTCCGCATGGACGAAGCCGTCGGTGGCTCGAATCAGGGCATCGGCGATTCCGGGTTCCGTCGCCGTATGGCCGGCATCGGCGATGATCTCGAAGCGGGCCTCGGGCCAGGCCTTGTGCAGGGCCCAGGCGGTCTCCATCGGCGTCACAATGTCGTAACGGCCTTGGATGATCACGCCGGGAATGGCCATCAACCGATGGGCGCCGGCGAGCAGCTGATCGTCCTGGGTAAAGAAGCCGCGATTGACGAAATAGTGACATTCGATGCGGGCGAAAGCCAAAGCGAAACTGTCCGATCCGAATTCCTCGACACGCGCCGGATCGGGCAGCAGCGATATCGTCTTGCCCTCCCACTGGCTCCAGGCTCGCGCGCAAGCGCGCCGCTCCTGGGGGTCTTCGCCGGTCAGCCGCCGGTAATAGGCACCTAGCATGTCATGACGTTCAGCAGGCGGAATAGGCGCCACAAAGTCTTCCCAAGCGTCGGGGAAGATGGCATCGGTACCGCGCTCATAGAACCAGCCGATCTCGCTAGGGCGCAGCGTGAAGATGCCGCGCAGGATAAGTTCGGTTACCCTATGGGGATGAGTCTCGGCATAGGCGAGCGCCAATGTGGAACCCCAGGAGCCGCCGAACACTTGCCATTTCTCGATCCCCAGGTGCTCCCGCAATAGCTCCATGTCCGAGACCAGATTCCAGGTCGTATTTTCAGCCAGTTCCGCATGCGGCGTCGACTGGCCGCAGCCGCGCTGGTCGAACAGCACGATGCGGTAGCGCGAAGGATCGTGCAGACGCCGCAGGAACGGCGTGATGCCGCCACCTGGCCCGCCGTGCAGGACCACGGCCACCTTCCCGGCGAGATTGCCGCACTCCTCGTAATAGATTTCATGCAGCCCGGAAACCTTGAGCCGGCCCCTGCGATAGGGCTGGAGTTCCGGATAGAAAACGCGGCGCTCGGCCATGCTGGCGATTCCCTTCCTTCCGCCCAGCATGACAAATTCGCCATTGCCTGTCTTTCCCTCCTGGCTAAGTTGGGCCCAGCCCGCCGAAATCCGCGACGCGCTGGTCAAGAAGAAGAGGTAGGCGTCTTGCGCATGGCGCATGTGGGACCCGGGTACTGGACACCCGGGTTTTCCTATTGCTTAAAGCGGCAGCCATGACCCCGCAGGCGCTTCTCGATTCGATCACCGCCCAAGCCCGCGACGAACCCGACAGCGGCATCGTCAAGGCTGCCATGTACGGTTTCGGCAAGCCGGGCGTCATTCCGCTTTGGTCGGGCGAGGGCAATGTGCCGACGCCCGAGCCCTTCTCGCGCGCGGCGATAGACAGTCTTCTCGCGGGCGAGACCTTCTATACCTGGCAGCGCGGCATCCCGGAACTCCGCGAGGCGCTCGCCCGTTATCACAGCCGCCATTTCGGCCGCGGCTTCGAGGCAGAAAACTTCTTCGTCACCGGCGGCGGCATGCAGGCGCTACAAACGATCATCCAGATGATCGCCGGCGAGGGCGACGAGATCGTGCTGCCGACTCCCGCCTGGCCGAACTACGCCGGACCCTTGCGCATCCAGGGCTCGCGGCCGGTGGAAGTGCCGATGGATTTCGAAAACGGCCGCTGGCGCGTCGACCTCGACCGGCTTTTTGCCGCCATCGGCCCGCGCACCAAGGCGATCTGCCTCAACTCTCCGTCCAATCCCGTCGGCTGGACGGCGACGCGCCAGGAACTCGTTGCGGTGCGCGACGAGTGCCGCAAGCGCGGCCTGTGGATCGTCGCCGACGAGGTCTATTCGCGCTACTATTTCGGCGGGCCCAATGAGGCCCGCGCGCCGTCTTTTCTCGACGTCTGCGATACCGAGGAAAAGCTGGTGCTCGCCAATACGTTTTCGAAGAACTGGGCGATGACCGGCTGGCGCGTCGGCTGGCTACAGGCGCCCAGGGCGCTGGGTGCGGCGATCGAGCGGATTATCCAGTACAATACCAGCGGCACGGCGGCCTTCCTGCAGCGCGGCTGCGTAGCCGCCCTCGACCTCGGCGAAGAGTTCGTGGCAAGCCAGGTGGCCAAGGCCCGCGCCAACCGCGATCTGGCGGCGGCACGGCTCTCCGCCATGCCGCGCATCCGTTTCGAAATCCCCAAGGGTGCCTTCTATCTGTTCTTCGCCGTCGACGGCATGAACGACTCCCTCAAGACCACCTTGCGCATCATCGACGAGGCGGGTGTGGGCTTTGCGCCCGGCGCCACCTTCGGTCCCGGCGGCAAGGGTCATCTGCGCATGTGCTTCCTGCGCGATCCGGCGAAGATTGCCGAAGCCATGGACCGCTTCGAACGCTGGCTGAGTCGGTCACGCCACGGCTGAGCGACGTTCTCGACTTGCGGGGTGCGACGCTTTTGATTGGTGCGCCGACTGTGCCACCGAGTCACCTCTCCAAGTCTTGCCGACATGGTCGCATCGCATTCGTCTGAAACTCCCTGTAGGAAAGAAGGGAGTGCGGATACGGTCGCTCGGGTGTCTTATGAATTCCGGCGTGGTGCGCAACTTGGAAATCAATCTTGGCTGGTTGCAATGTAGGTGTAGGGGACCTGAACATACTGCAATGACAGCCGGGCAATTCTTGCAGGAATAGTGTCTTTTGCGGGTGCCATGCTGAGCAGCTCCTGAAGATTCAATCCGATTCCTATGTAGGGTTCGCGCCGGGCCGGTTCCCCCCGTTTCTCTTCGGCGGGGGTGAATCCTCTTGCATAATAGCCTGCATGAAGTTCTACGAAGCGCAGTGGCGTATCTTCAAAGGCTTCGAATCCACTAAGTTTCAGCGCCAGCAGAAATTTCTGCCCGCTATAGTCGGAAATTGGGGAGAAGGACTTATTTCCGGAGGGCAAGTATTCCATTCGGAAATCGATCTTTTCGGCCGCGCTCGGGACGGTACTGCGGATCACCGAGAACGCTGCACCGAGTCCATTCATGACCATGTCCTCATATGAGAAGCCGTGATCGCCGGAAAAGCCGTCAAAGAATTCGACGTAGGTCTGTATGCCCATTCCCAGCGTGGCACCGGTCAGGGCCGCACCCCGCGGGTCATCTGAATTATGCGCGATCGCCTGGGTGAAATAATCAGACATCAAATAGGTGATGTACGCATGCCCCAGCTTGTCGGTACCGAGACTCCCGGTATCCAAGCCGAACCATCCCTCGTCATTGAACCTGAAAGTTGCCGATCCCCACTTCCAGTTGACGATGCCGAGATATGACGTGTAGGCGAAGACCCCTGCGATATCCCAGGGAATGGAAGCGCTTTGATCTAGGAAGGTCTCGAATTTGTAGGGACCCAGGTCCGGTGTGTCGATGTGTTGGAGCCGATAATCGACATAGTTCTCGAATTCGGCCCAAGTGCCGGCTAACGGCGGCAGAGCAAAGTTCGTGGTTCCGGAACCAAGAACCGGAGCCGCAAGGGCGGCGACCGGGATATGTTCTCCGCCTGGCAGGAGCACTTCGGCTGCGGCCGTCACACGGTCAGCCTTGCTCGACCGCACAACTGACTGGTCTGCCATGACGGGTCCAGGATAACATCCACTCGCCAGAGCCAAAATCCACGTTGCCGGTTTTCGCATGCGCCACTGACCGGAATGAGGCCGAACCTCTCGCCCGGTAAGAGAGTTAGCCCCTCTCGGTCCTGCGATCAACCGCTCGTAGATCGTTTCACCAGAGCGAAGCAATATTCACGTTCCATCGGCCACTGCGACGACGCCGTCGATGACGAACTGCACCGCCAGCGCCGCCAGAACGATGCCGAGCAGGCGGGTCAGCACGGCGCGGCCGGTGATGCCCATGGTCTTGGAGATGCGCTCGGCCATGAGAAAGCACAGATAGCAGGCGAGCATGACGAGAACCGCCACCGCCAACAGAGCGCCGAGATAATCCACGCGGCCTTCGGCGCGGCCGGCCAGCAGGATCATGGCGGTGATCGCACCCGGCCCCGCCATCAGCGGAATGGCCAGCGGAAAGGCGGCGATGTTCTTGACGTGATCGACGCTGATCGCCTGATCGGCGGTCGCCTGCAGCCTCTGGCTGCGCCGGTCGAACACCATCTCGGCGGCCGCGGAGAGCAGCAACAGTCCGCCGGCGATGCGGAAAGCCGACAGCGAGATGCCGAGCAGATCAAGCAGCTGGGCGCCGCCAAGCCCCGCCGCGACGAGGATGCAGAGCGCAATGACCGAGGCCCGCAGCGCCACCTCCCGCCGCTGCTTGTCGCCCATGCCATGGGTGACTCCGAGAAACAGGGCGCTCAGGAAGACCGGGTCGGCGACGATGAGAAGTGTCGCGAGCGCCGAGGTGATGTAGTCGAGAAGCATGTGGGTGAGATTAGCACGAGACCAATGGACCGGAACAAGGCGCATTCGTTCGCCGGGCGCCGGGACGGCGGCAACGAGATGATCCGCCGACGGATCATTGCGCGGGCCGCTTGGTGGAATTGGTGAGATGTAATTAGAGGGAAGTCCGCTGCGGCAATCTCTTCAGTGCGCAGCTTCATCGACCATGAATTCGATTTCGACATTTCCGGCCCGTTCGAACAACAGTGTGCCGGAATAGACGCCCAGATCGGCCTCGAACGATGATTTCAGGCCGCTCATGAACAGGCACCAGGAATGCCGGTGCAGATCGAGGGTGCCGCCCGGCGGGATCGCGACCCGGGCCGGATGACTCGTCTCGCGGCCGAACTCCGCGAACTGCATGAGTTCGGTGCGGCCCGCCACGTCGATGCGCGCGCCGAGAAAATACTCGGTTAGGTTCCCGTGATTGATGATCTTGAGATGGGCGCAGGTGCAGTCGGCTTGGGACGAGGGTACCCTGATCGCCGGGTGCACGATCTCGATGTCGCCGAAACGATAGCCGTGCGCGGCGGCGCCACCCGGAGCAAGCGGCTCCATCGCAAGCAGAGCGGCAAATGCCATGGATCGCGCGGCCCAGTTCATAATCGACCGATGGCACCGGAGCGGATGCTGCCGCTCCGGTGCCCTTTCGTGCATGGTTACTGGGTTGGCAGCATTAGATGTTCGTATGGCGTGCCTTCCCACATGATGTAGGGCTTCGTTGTATCGGGCTTTGCGCCGCCCGGATGGCCGGCCAGCATGCCCTTGGTGTTGACGATCATCAAATGCGGGCCGGTTTCAACCCATTTTTCGCCGGCCGGCGGCTGCATCGCATAGGGATCGCTGTTGCTGCCGGCCGGCCCGCCCTGCAGCATGTACATGAAGCCGACCTTGCCGTTTGGAGGTTCGGTCTTGCCCATCCAGGCGCCTGCCCATTCAAATGAGTTGGCGTCACCGCACATGGGGTCGTCGCCAGGTGTGGACGGGTCATTGGGCATGCACCACCAGCCGTTAGAACCTTCGCGCAGTGTCTTCAATTTGCCATCCTCGCCCATGGCATAGATGGTGGCTCCCGAGCTGACGGCGGCGGGCGCGGCCATTTCGGCGTTCTTGATCATGTCCATGTCGGCGTCGGCGCGGACAATCTGGGCGGCGGGCAAGCCTAAGACGAATGCGGCGGTTGCCAGTAGGGTTAGTTTCTTCATGGTCGTTCTCCCTGTTTGATGCGATTGTTGAAGAACTCAACTGTCCCAGGCTTGCACGACGGTCTGGCGCTTGATGCCGTGCGTGCCGAGTTCCGCCGTGTTCGAGGCAACGACCCGGGTTCCGTCGGGATAGCGGCAGGCCTCCACATAGGCGAGGTGTCCGCCGTCGATGACGCCATCGTTCAGCGTATGGGTCATGTCACGGCTGCAAACATCGTCCAGGAACGCCCCGATCTCCTTGGCGCCCTTGAGGGTTCTGGGCTTGTTGGGCGGATTGTCGCTGTCGATGATCGTCATGGTGGCGTCGCCCGAATAGAACGACTTCAGGGTCTTTGCATCGCGCGTTTCGACAGCGCGGCGCAGCCCAGCAATTGTGGGATTTACGGTCGTCATGATTTCCTCCGGTTGTTCGAAAGGGCTGTTCGAAGAGCAGCCCTCTGCTAACACTACTTTGGCAGATTCATTCATGGCGTTGTCGGAACTGTATGCGACAGTGAGGGCATCGTTGAGGAAGTGGCGATTCGAATACTATGGCGATTGCGCGGCGCACGGCGGGCAGCGTTGGTT
>JBQTKG010000071.1:0-8790 GCA_052386315.1 Hyphomicrobiales bacterium | reverse complement strand
GCGGGTGGCGTGCTCCTTCAGCCCCGGACGGTGGCGACGGCGTCGCCGGGGGCAAAACACTTGATCTGCTTGAAGGCGGTGCAGGAGCCGCCTTCACATATTTCGCCGGAAGCCAATCGCCGCGTCGGGACTGCCGCAGGCTCGCGCTGGAAGATCAGCGCAGTCTCGTAGCCCAGCCCCTTGCAGAAGGCGTCGGCGGCGGGCTTGCCGCAATCGTTGACATTGGAGAGGCAGGCGTCGAGCCGCGCGCCGCCGACGACGGGCGCGAAGAAATTGCGCACTTCCGCCTGGCTCACGCCGACGGTAATTGCCAGTAGCATAAATGCCCCCGCGATCGTCCTGGCCATCGGCTCGTCTCCGCTTAGATGCCGATGCAGCGCTTGACGGCGCAGGAATCGAGTGTGATCCGGCCCTTCACCGGCCAGGTCTGATTCTTGGCGATGACAGTCGCGTTGGCGTGCGGCGCGGTGGCGGTCACCGGCTGGCGAATGCCGCTGCCGGCGAAGGCGCCGGCTGACAGGAAGATGATGGTCAGGATGGCGGTGGCAACTGTGGTTTTCATCGTTGTGTCTCCAGCCAAGACAACGCCGAGCTTGGACAGAAGTTGCATCGCGGCGGCATAATCGGCGCTGAACCCGCAGGTCATCGGACGTTTTGATTAAGGCTTCCGCAAAAGGAACAAGGCTCCGGGGGTGCCGGAGCCTTGAAGTTTCGTGTGGCGTTTGCAGGGGATCGGGGGGAGCCACCCGTCGGGGAACAATCGCGTGGATGATCCACGCCACAGGAAAACGTCAAACTCTAAACTCGCGAGGGACCAAAGGGGTTCCATGGCATGATAAGAATCTGAGCCTGGGCGTTGGCGCCCAGGGCTCAGGCTGCGTTTGGTACGGCGATTGGGCTCAGGGGGTGAGATCGAGCGCCTTGACGATCCTGCTGTAGGGCAGGCCGGCATCGTCGTTGAGCCGTTTGACCGCCGCGTCGGAGCCCGCCTCGAACAGGCACATGCAGCGGCCGTCATCGGGTGCGAAAGTCGAGCGGATATACTTGATATCGGTGCCCGACGAGGACATTTCCTTCGCCTTTTTGATTGCCGCTTTCTGGGCGCCGCCGAGAGCTTCCATGTTGATGCCTTTGAGATCGCGTTCCACCATGAAGACAGACATTTTTCGCTCCTCTCCGGTTTGTGACACGATCAATCTGACCGCAGAATCGCGGTGAAGGGAACGATCAAGTTCTTATCGATTGATAGCCGACAGTTATGGCTGCAAGTGCTAAATAGCCAATTCGAAGCCGCGACCGGGAGAACGCGCGATGGAAATGTACCAGGTCAGATATGTACTGGCTGCGGGACGCGTCTTGAACTTCACCAGGGCGGCGGAGGAGTGCAACGTCTCCCAACCCGCTTTGACCAAGGCAATAAAAACCTTGGAGGCTGAACTCGGCGCTCCGCTGTTCCACCGCGAAGGCAAACGTGTCCTGCTCAGCGATTTCGGCCGGTCGCTTCTGCCGCATCTCCACCACATCATGCAGGAGGCGGAGGCGACCCGCACTCTGGCCGACAATTTCCGGTTGCTCAACAAGGTTCCGATCCGGCTCGGCGTCATGTCGACTGTCGGGCCCGTGCGCCTGTCGCGCTTCCTGGCCAAGTTCCAGAAGGACTTCCACGGTGTGGAAGTCGCGGTCAGCGAGGCGGGCGCGGCCGAGTTGAAGAGCAAGCTGGAGAACGCGGAGCTCGACCTCGCCGTCATGAATACGCTGGACAGCCTGCGCGACGGATTCACCGTCCACGATCTCTACAGGGAGCGCTACGTCGTCATATTCCCGCCCGACCATCGATTGGCCAAGCTGAATGCCGTCAAGCTGGGCGATCTCTCCGGCGAACCCTACGTCGACCGCCTGTCATGTGAGATGCGCGAGATGGTCATGAGCGTCTGCCGCGAAAACAACGTCAGTCTCTATGCCCGATTCCGTTCCGAGCGCGAGGACTGGGTGCAGGCCATGGTTCTGGCCCGGATCGGATTTGCCTTCATGCCGGAATGTTCGGTGACCTTGCCCGAGCTCCTGCAACGTCCGCTGATCGAGCCGGAAGTGACCCGGACGATCTCTCTGGTAAGCGTGCCCGGCCGGCAATACAGTCCGGCGACGGCCGCCATGGTGAGGGCCGCGCAAAGCTTCGACTGGCCTGGATGATGGGACATATCTTACGTTTCTAGTTCTGCCCCGCCGCGGCCGTATCGCCGGGCGAAAAGCACTTGATCTGCTTGAAGGCGATACAGTTGCCACCCTCGCAGGTTTCGCCGGAGTCGAGGCGTTTGGTCGAGACTCCGGCCTCGCGCTGGAAGATCAGTGCCTCGGTGAAGCCTTGCGCCTTGCAGAAGGCATCGGCGGCGGGCTTGCCGCAAGCCGTCATGGCGGTAAGGCACGCATCGAGTCGGGTGCCGTCCAATTCCGGGGCAAAATAGTTGCGAACCGCCGCCTCGACCGGCGATGCGGCGAGGAGGAAAAGGGCAAAGGCGAGGTATCTGGTCATGGCATCCGTTCCGTTACGTGGCCTTACTGCAACAGTCGTGCCAAACCTGTGATGAATGGCACATTCGGACGCCGTTCACCTGCAACCGGTGCTTGACGAGTGACCTTCCCCTGTGGCGAGTAAGCCTCCCTAGAGGCGTTGATTCAGCAGGGATCGTCGATGCGGCGACTTACAAATTCACTCGTCAAACTGTGCCTGGCCGCAGCCATGGCTTTGCCGGCTGCGGCGGCGCCGGCGGCGACCAATCCGTCCGGGAAAGCCGTCTACAAGACGAACTGGACCAGCTCGGCGCTGTCGGGCCGGATCAATCCCCGGTTCAAGAAACGGGTCGTCTCCTACGAAACCGACGAGAAGCCGGGGACCATCATCATCCAAACCAGCAAGCGCTACCTTTATCTGGTGCTCGGTGAAGGCAAGGCGGTGCGCTACGGCATCGGAGTCGGGCGCGAGGGATTTGACTGGAAGGGCGAGCAGCGCATCAGCCGCAAGTCGGAATGGCCCGACTGGACCCCGCCCAAGGAAATGCGCGAACGTGAGCCGGACTTGCCGGAATTCGTGGAGGGCGGCCCCCGCAATCCGCTCGGCGCCCGCGCCATCTATCTGGGCAATACACTCTATCGCATTCACGGCACGCTCTATCCGGATACGATCGGACGGGCGGTGTCTTCGGGCTGCATCCGCCTGACCAACGATGACGTCAGCGATCTCTACGAGCGGGTGAAGATCGGCACCAAGGTGATCGTGCGCTAACGCCCGCCGCCTCCCGGCCCATCGCCTTCAGGGGTGAATGGCATCTGTTTCTCAGGCATCCCGGCAGGGATTGATCCGGCAGGGCTCCAGGGTGATCTGGCCCTTGACCGGCCAGGCTTGGTTCTTGGCAATCACTGTGACATTGGCGCCATGGGGGGGCGCCACCAGTTTCAGGTCGTTTCCGGCGAAGGCGCCGGCCGACAGAAAGGCGACGGTCAAGATAAAGGTGGCAATCGGGGTCTTCATGTCTTCCCCTGGGGAAACCGGGTCTCCTGACTTGAGGAAAAGGCTCCGGGGTTCCGGAGCCTTTGAGTTTGCGGGCAGCGCTTGCAGGGGACGGGGACCGCTGCCCTATGGGGAGGAATTCGTCACCCTTATGCGCCGCCGCCGCCGCCACGTCTGTGCCCTCCGTCACATCCCGCAAAAAAAGGCCCCGGATTGACCGGGGCCTTCTGAGTTGCAGGCAGTTTTTGCAGGGGATTGGGGGGGAAATGACTGCCTGGGGAAAATCGATGGATGGAACTGGGGTTACGCAGGCATTCTTGTCCGGCTGTCGCCATCGCCGCCGCCGGGGATAAAGACAGCCGCTGAGGGTTACGCAGGCATTCTTGTCCGGCTGTCGCCATCCGGACATGGGGTTTAAGTGTGCACCTCCGAGCAATCTTCATTGGCACAGTCCTCGACCACGATGGGGCCATAGACCGGGAAGGCCTGGTTTTTCTCGATCACGGTGACGTTCCTGGCCGAAAGATCGATGTCCTCATGGATCGGAGCGATGGCGGCAATAGCGGAGGCCGCCGTCGCGATCACGGTCAGGACGAAAAGGCTGTAGCGGATCATGGTGTTCTCCAATGTGGCGGAACCTGGCGCCACTGATGCTCTTCTAGCCTCGGCCGCGGTGGCGCGGAGTGCTGCACGTCACAGGTTTGAACAAATAACGAAGAAAGGCCCCGGAAAGTTCCGGGGCCTTCTAAGTTGCAGGCAGTTTTTGCAGGGGATGGGGGGAAGTGACTGCCTGGGGATGCTCATTAGATAGGAGCCGGAACGCGCAAGTGCAAGCCTTGCGAGAGGGGCTTTTTGAAGGCCTGTGGCCCCGCGCGCCCCGGCATCCTTGTCCGGCCGGTTGTTGCCATCCGGACAAAGGGTTTAGGAGCGCACCTCCGAACAATCTTCGGTCACACATACCTCGACCACGATGGGGCCATAGACCGGGAAGGCCTGGTTCTTCTCGATCACGGTGACGTTCCTGGCCGAATGAGCGATGTCCTCATGGGCCGGGGCAATGGCGGCGATGGCGGTGGCCGCGGTGGCCAGTGTGGCAAGGACGAAAAGCGTGTGGCGGATCATGGTTGCGTCTCCCTCTCAAAGACCCTCTGCGATCATGGGAAGACACTAGCGGTCCGAAGCGGAACCCTGGCTGAATGCGCCGTTCATCTGGCGTTAAGATGGGCGCGGATTGGTGCAACCATTTGGCCGGTGTGTTACGTATAGTGTGGCGTGAACCTGTTTTCCGAACCCCTCGACCGGGAGCTTGACCGTCTGCTTGCACGAGTTGCCGGCGGCGACCGCACTGCTTTCGGCCGTCTCTATGACTTGACCTCCAGCCGCCTGTTCGCGGTGGTGCGCTGCGTGCTGAAACGCCATGAGCTTGCCGAAGATGCGCTGCAAGAGGCCTTCATGCGGGTCTGGCAGAAGGCCTCGCTTTATGACCCAGCGCAGGCCCGGCCGATGGCCTGGCTGGCGGCCATCGCCCGCAATCAGGCCATCGACCTGAAACGGCGGTCGGCCGAGCGTCTCGCCGACGTCTCGGATCCCGAGGACGCCGCCGCCGGCGCGATCATGGCCGAAGCCGATCTGGCCCTGGAACTCAAAAAATTGCGCGAATGCCTGTCACGCCTCCCCGAGGACCGCCAGGACATGGTCCTGCTCGCCTACTACCAGGGCTGGAGCCGGGAGGAGTTGTCGGCCCAGTTCCAGCGCCCGGTGACCACGGTCAAGACAGTGTTGCGCCGCAGCCTGATCGTCCTGAAGGAGTGCCTCGATGGCCGAACCTGACGAGCGCGAAGGCCTGGCGGCCGAATTTGTGCTGGGAACGCTTGCGGCGTCCGAGCGCCTCGAAGCCGCGAGACTGCTGGCGACCGAGGCTTCCTTTGCCGCGCTGGTTGCCGCCTGGGAGCGGCGGCTGGTGCCGCTGGCGCTGGCGCTTGAACCGGCCGCGCCGCCGGGGCATGTCCGGGACAGGGTGATGCAGGCGATCCCGGACTCCATTCCCGGCTCCGCCGAAGTGCTGGCACTGGCGCGCCGGGCGCGGCGCTGGCAGGGCCTGGCGCTGGCCGCCGGCGCACTTGCCGCGGTGCTCGCCCTCTTCATCGTACTGCGGCCGGCGCTGGCGCCGCAAGCCGGGCGCTATGTCGCGGTGCTGCAGGCGGAGGGGACGGAACCGGCGTTTCTCGCCTCGATCGACATTGCCGGCGGGACCATCCGTGTACGGACGATTGCGGCACGGCCGCAGCCGGGAAAGTCCTATGAGTTGTGGGCGGTGGGGGCGGGGCGCGCCAAGCCGCAATCGCTCGGCGTCATCGATGCAGCGTTCCGCGTTCCGGCGGATCGGCTGGGGCGCGTCGATGCCAAGACTCTCGGCGAAACCGTGTTTGCGGTGAGCCTCGAACCGGAAGGCGGCTCGCCGACGGGGGAGGTGACGGGGCCGGTGTTGTTCGTGGGCAAGCTGGTCGCGGCGGAGTAGCCGCCGCATTCCCGCCGCAAACCGTGCCACCCATGGGACCCGGCGGCGGGAGGAGGCATTCACCGATGACGAGTCCCTGGACGCGGCGGCGGGCGCTGGCGCTGCTTCTGCCCGCACTCGCCGCCTGTACGGCGCAAGGTCCGCGCTATGCGCCCACCGGCAACGCCCCCGCCGCCGACAGCGGCATCATCTATGTTTACCGGCCGCTCGGCACTGTCGCGACGCGCGGCGAGCCGCCTTTCGTCGCGGTCGGGGACAAGCCGCAAGTCCGCATGCGGGCGGGCTCCTATATCGCCGTCACCGTGCCGGAAGGCGAGGTCGAGGTATCGGTGCAACAAAGCCTGTTTCTGCTGGTGCCGACCATTCCGCGCAGCGTCACCGTGACGGTGGTGGCGGGCGGGCGCTCCTATGTGCGGGTCGACCAGGTGATCAGCGGGGCGGATATGTCGAGTGGCGTCACCGTCAGCCAGTCGGTGATGATCGAGGAGGTCTCGCCGGAGGTGGGCCAGGCGGAACTGGAAAAGGCGCGGAGGAATTTCTGACGGCATAAGCAATTCACCGCATTTGAATGTCTCCTCGCTTCGCGGTTATGCTCGCCTGCATCCGCGGGAGGGCCCATGTCAACCGAACTCAACTGGTTATCGGCAGCTAAGCTGGCGAATGGTTTTGCCAAGAAGAAATTTTCGCCGGTCGAGGTGGCGAAGGCCTGCCTCACGCAGATCGCCAGGCACGACAAAGCCGTCAACGCCATGTGCCGCATCGACGAGGCCAAGGCGCTGGCCGGGGCCAGGGCGAGCGAGAGGCGCTGGATGAAGGGCAGGGCGCTGTCGCCCGTCGATGGCGTGCCCTCGCTTATCAAGGACCTCCTCCTGGTCAAGGGCTGGCCCACGCTTCGCGGCTCGAAGACGGTCGATCCCGATCAAGCGTGGAACGACGATGCGCCTTCGGTGGCGCGGCTGCGCGAGGGCGGTGCGGTATTCCTCGGCCTCACCACGACTCCGGAATTCGGCTGGAAGGGTGTGACCGATTCCCCGCTCACCGGCGTCACCCGCAATCCCTGGGACCTCTCGAAAACCCCCGGCGGCTCGTCGGGCGGCTCGGCGGCGGCACTCGCGGCGGGCTATGCGCCGCTCGCACTCGGCACCGACGGCGGCGGTTCGATCCGCATCCCGGCCGGCTTTTCCGGCGTCTTCGGCCTGAAGCCCTCCTTTGGGCGGGCGCCGGCCTGGCCGCTGTCGCCATTCGGCACACTCGCCCATGTCGGGCCGATGACCCGCGACGTGGCAGATGCGGCCTTGATGCTTAATCTCATTTCGCGCCCCGACGCGCGCGACTGGCATGGGCTGCCCTATGACGGCACCGACTACACCAAGAAGCTCGGCAAGGGGATGAAGGGCCTGCGCATCGCCTTCAGCCCGCGTCTCGGTTACGTCGATGTCGATCCGGAGATCGCCGGGCTGGTCAAGGCGGCGGTCAAGACTCTGGCCTCGCTCGGCGCCAGGGTGGAAGAAATCGATCCGGGCTTCGAAGACCCAGCGCAATGTTTCCGCACCTTGTGGTGGTCGGGAGCGCGCGCCCTTCTCGGACGCCTGCCGGCTGAGAAGAAGAAGCTGCTCGATCCGGCGCTTGCCGATGTGGTCGAGCAGGCGATGGCACTGAGCCTCGACGATTATCTCGATGCGGTGAAAGCGCGGGGCGGGCTCGGCGGCCACATGCGGCAATTCATGGAGCGTTACGATCTCCTGGTAACGCCGGCCTTGCCGATTGCCGCCTTCGCGGCGGGAAGGCTCGCTCCCGGCGATGACGGCACCGGCAAATGGGTGAACTGGACGCCCTTTTCCTATCCCTTCAACCTCACCCAGCAACCGGCGGCAAGCGTATCTTGCGGCTTCACCAAGGCCGGCCTGCCCGCGGGGCTGCACATCGTGGGTCGCATGTTCGACGATGCAACCGTGCTGCGCGCGGCTTTCGCCTATGAACGGGCGACGGCGTGGGGCGAGCGGCGGCCTCCGTTCATGGGCTCGACTTAGCCGCGATGCGGTTCCCAGCCATGCAGCGTGAGAGCCGCTGCAGATCGTCCGCAGTCAGATATTGGCGCGCGGCGGGCATGACCAGCACATTCTCCCAATGGATGTGGCGGCGGTAGCCTTCGAAGAAGCCGCGCAGCATGTAGCCGAGCATGCCGGGATTTCGTGCCGTGCCGGTGTGGATGAGGGCTTCGAGCGATTCAACCACCTCGCCGGCGAAGCCCTCGTCCGTGGCGTGTTCGTCGGCCAGGCGGTCAAGCACTTCGGCGAGACTGCCGGTGGCCGCGCCGCGTTCCAGCAAGAGAGGAAACAGGCATTGTTCCTCGTCCCGGTGGTGCAGCGGTAGGTCGAATTTGAGCGCCGCCACCACCTCGCGGCACTGGCGTCGGTCGATGTCGTCAGGCAGGCCATCGGCGATCGCTTCGAGCATGTCGCAGAGCTGCTGCTGCAACGCATGGTCGTGAGCAATCAGGTCCAGTGGGTGATGCCGTAAGCCACCGAATTCCGCAGCGAAGATCATTGTGTACCGTCCTGGCCGGTCCCGATTTTTGGGGGAGTATCAACGGCCTGCCGGAGAACGGCCTTGATGCAAATCAATGGCCGACGCAGA
Organism: Hyphomicrobiales bacterium; assembly: GCA_052386315.1. GTDB lineage: Bacteria > Pseudomonadota > Alphaproteobacteria > Rhizobiales > Aestuariivirgaceae > Aestuariivirga. Next base: position 130 of record JBQTKG010000071.1, on the reverse strand, counting down.
AATTGAACGGCCCGAGACATAGGTGACATTCCGTACCGGACACATGGGTTACACTTTTTGCTTGTTTTGGCGAGCGGGAGGTGTGGATGCCGTGGAAAGAGAGTTCGGTGATGGACGAACGTCTTCGCTT
>JBQTKG010000070.1:0-28423 GCA_052386315.1 Hyphomicrobiales bacterium | reverse complement strand
GGCGAAACCCGCATGGCGGTCGAGATCGGCTACAGCATCTTCCCGCCCTGGCAAAGGCGCGGCTTCGGTCATGAAGCCGTTTGCGGATTCGCCGCCTGGGCCAATGGCCAGGGTGTCGCGGGCCTCGTCCTGTCGATCTCACCGGAAAACCACGCCTCGCTGGCCTTGGCGCAAAAACTCCGCGCCGAAAAAATCGGCAGCCAGATCGACGAGAAAGACGGTCCCGAGGACATCTTTCTAGCGGCGATTTAATTGCCGCCGTGCTGCACCGGCCGTCTCAGCGGCGGCAGTAGCGCACCCTTCACCAGATCATGCGTCACCTCCTCGATGGCGCCGCGCAGCGTATCGACGAGGAAGTCCGCCTCTTTCATTGACAGCGTCAGCTGCGGCGACATGACGTTGAGATGGCCGAGCGGCCGCACCAGAAGCCCGCGCTCCCCGCACAGTTTCGAGATGCGCCTGGAAATGTTGATTTCGTCCGGCAGACGCGCCTTGGTCGCCTTGTCGGCCACGAATTCGACGCACATCATCAGCCGCATGCCGCGCACTTCGCCGGCGAGGCGGAGCCCTTCCAACTCCTTGAGCCGGCGCTCGAAATGATCGCCCACATGCCGCGCGTGCGCGAGCAGATCTTCGCGCTCGATGATCTCGATGTTCTTCAGCGCCGCGGCGCAGCACACCGGATGGCCCGAATAAGTGAAACCGTGGGTGAACCAAACATCCGGCCCCGGCTGGCTGATCGCCTCGTGGATGGCGTCGGAATAGACGGTGACGCCGAGCGGCAGATAGCCCGAGGTCAATCCCTTGGCCGAGACGATCATGTCCGGCTCGATGCCGAACACGTCGCGGGCGGCGAACCAGTGGCCGAGGCGGCCGAAGGCGGTCACCACTTCGTCGGCGATGAACAGGATGCCGTTCTCCCTGGCCACTTCCCACATGCGCTTCAGATAGCCGCGCGGCGGCGTCACCACCCCGCCAGATCCCTGGATCGGCTCGGCGATGAAGGCGGCGATATTGTCCTTGCCGAGTTCCGCGATCTTCGCCTTGAACTCCTCGACCAGATGATCCGTGAACCGATCTTCGCTCAATCCCTCCGGCCTGCGGTAGGGATAGGGCGCCGAGAGATGGTGGATGAAGTCGCCGATGTAATGGAAATTCGGCGTCCGGTCGCCGGTGCGGTTGCCCACCGAAATCGTCAGATAGGTCGAGCCGTGATAGGAATTGAGGCGAGAGATGATGTGCTTGCGCGCGCTCTGACCGCGCCGCGCGTGATAGAAATGTGCCAACCTGATCGCCGTGTCGTTGGCGGTGGAGCCGCAGGTCGAATAGGCGACGTGATTGAGCGCACCCGGCGCAAGCGAAGCCAGCTTGGCGGCGAGTTCCGCGGCGGGCGCATTGCTCATATCGACGAAAGAATTGGCATAGGCGAGCTGGCGCACCTGTTCGGCGATCGCATCCGCCATCTCGTTGCGGCCGTACCCGATGTTGACGCACCACATGCCGCCGATCCCGTCGAGATAGCGCTTGCCGTTGACATCGGTGATGTAGGAGCCCTCGCCTTCGACGATGACCAGCGAGCCGTCCGTCTTGAAGCTGTCGAAATGCGTCCACGGATGCAGGAAATGATCGTGATCCTTTTGCCAGAGGTCCTGGGCATTGAAGCGGTTGCCGGCCACCTTGAGCATGATTTTCCTCTTCTTGAATGACTGTTCGATAACGAATAGCGGCGCCCCGGCACTTTGTCTACCGCGAGCGCCCGCCAATATTCAGCCGAAAAGTGCGCGCCGGTTCTTGATGAAATGCTCGACTGCCCCCACCAGTCGATCGCAATCGTCATCGCTCACCATCAGCGATAGCGCCATGAAGCCGCGCTCGGCGATATAGATGCCCTGATCGATGAGATCGAGAAATAGCAATTGTTTGATCCGCCGGTCGGCCCTCTCCGTGTCCTCCGGCGTTGTGATCGCGCCTGCCAGTGGATGCAGCGTCATCATCGAGCCGATGCCGGCCGCCCTGAACGGCGCCTGATAGCGCATGAATGCTTCATTGAAGCGCTCGCGCAGCCGGTCACCGCGGGCGTTGAGTTCGATGCAGGCCGCTGGCGTGAAGATTTCAGTGATCGCCGCGTGGCCCACCGTCATGGTCAGCGTGTTATTGTTGAAAGTGCCGGCATGGGGCAGCGCCCCCGGCCGCGACGGATCGAACCGCTCCATGATGGCGCGCCTACCGCCGAAGGCGCCGAAGCTCATGCCGCCGCCCACATACTTGCCGAGCGTCTTGAGATCGGGCGCGATGCCGTAATGCTCTGCGAGCCCGCCGGGCGCCAGCCGCGACGTCATCACCTCGTCGAAGATCAGCACGATACCGCGCCGCGCAGTTTCTTCGCGCAACATCGACAGGAACTCGGCATCGGCCGGCAGGCAGCCGCCGCCCAGCATCGGCTCGACGATGACGGCGGCGAGATCATTGGCATTCCGATCGATGAGCGCGCGCGTCGCATCGGTGCCATTGAAACGGCCGAGCACGCAGTCGAAGGGCGCATTGACCGGCGAGGCGCCGTGGCTGAAATGCAGCGTGCCGCCATGATAGCCGCCCTGCATCGGCATGATCTTGCCGCGCCCCGTGTGGCAGCGCGCCGCCGCCAGCGCCATCATGTTGGCCTCGGTCCCGGAATTGGTGAAGCGCACCAGATCGAGATTGAAGCGCGCTGTCACCGCCTCGGCGAGTTCCACTTCGCGGCAATGATGCGCGCCCAAATTGAGGCCGGTATCGACGGCGGCGGCGATCGCCGCGCGGATGCGCGGATGCGAGTGGCCATAGAGCCCGGCCGAATATTCGCCGAGCAGATCGAGATAGTCGTGCCCGTCAATGTCGGTGATCGTCGGTCCCACCGCCCTTGCCGCACGGATTGGGAACGGGACCGTATAGAGCACCGTCCGCGTATTGCCGCCCGGCATGACGGCCGCGGCGCGCGCCTGCAACGCCTCCGTCTTCGGACGCTTGCGGCGGAAGTTTTCGACGGCTTCGGCGAGAGCGAGATCGAGCCCATCCATGCCGCGACTATGGCGCAGCATGTCCTGTGGACACAAGGTCAGGCGTGGGCCGAGAATCCGAGCCGCGCGTCACGCTGGCGCAGCAGCGCGATCGCCGGCAGCGACAGCACCACCATCCAGGCCTTGCCGACCACCTGGCCGAGCAGATGGTCGAGATTGCCGAAGGCCAACTGCAGAAACACCACGCTGTCGACGAACAGCCCAGCGATGCTGCTGAGTAACACGGCGAGCACCAGGCCGCGCTTCTGCAAGGGCGTGAATACGGCGAGGTCGGCAAATTCCGACACTAGGAAAGCAGCGGTGGAAGCGAGAGCCAGTGCCGGGGGCGCCACCAGCGCCGAAACCGCGCCTCCCGCCAGAATGGCAAGGCCCGCCCAGCGCAAGCCCAGCCGCCGCTGCACCAGATCGCGCAGGACCAAGGCAAGCCCGATGGTCAATACGCCGCTCGGCGCCATGAGACCCGGCGCCACCGGAATGAGACAGGGCGAATCTGGCGGACAGATCGTTCCCACATGGCCGATCATCCAGTTCGCGGCCGGGATGCACAACATGAAACCGATCAGGTAGACAATGCCTTCGATCTTCTGCCAGCGCTTGCCGTCGTCCATAATGCCCTGCTCCTCTTCGTGGCCTACGCCCTTCAACACATTCTCGCGGGCAAGGTCAACCGGCGAAGACGCCGCGCTAGCAGGCTTGCGAGCCCAATCGGTCCGGACTATTCGAGTTCCATGAAACCTAAGAAACCAGCCGTCACCCTTCTCGGCAATCCAACCAAATTGCCGGCAAGCCCCGAGGAAGCCGTCCTTGAACGTGTCCCCGCGCCACATCAGGAGACGATGTATCTCGTGCGCTTCACCGCGCCGGAGTTCACCTCGCTCTGCCCCGTCACGGGTCAGCCGGATTTCGCCCACCTGGTCATCGACTATGTGCCGCGCCGCTGGATCGTCGAGTCCAAGTCGCTCAAGCTCTATCTGGGTTCCTACCGCAATCACGGCGCTTTCCACGAGGATTGCACGGTGCGTATCGGCAAGGGCCTGGTGGCGCTGCTGAGGACCCGTTGGCTCCGGATCGGCGGCTACTGGTATCCGCGCGGCGGCATGCCGATCGACGTGTTCTGGCAGTCGGGCAGCCCGCCCAGGGGCCTGTGGCTACCGGATCAGGGCGTGACCGGCTACCGCGGCCGCGGCTGACGCCGCGCCCGGTCCCGCCCGGCAGCGCGGCGCGAGACCGGTTTAATGTGCTCGCCGCCGGTCGCGAGAAGCGACGTGATGCCCCGCGAAGATTGAGGCCTCCCGAAATAGAAGCCCTGCAACTGATTGCAGCCCGAGAGCCGAAGCAGCTGCGCTTCCTCCTCCGTTTCGATGCCTTCGGCGGTGATCTCCAGGGACAAGCCGGTGGCGATCAGCACCGTCCCCTGGACAACACGTTGCGTCGCAGCATCGCGGACGATGGAATTGGTCAGCGACCGGTCGAGCTTCACCTTGTCGAAGGCAAATTGGCGGAGATAGCCGACGCTCGAGAAGCCGGTTCCGAAATCGTCGAGCGAAACGGAAATGCCGCTGGTCCTGAGCTCGTCGATCACCTCCTTGGCCCGGCCGGGATTGTGGATAAGGAAGCTCTCGGTAATTTCGAGTTCCAGACGCTCCAGCGGAAGGCCGCATTGCGCGGTGACGCGCCGCACATCGCGGACGAAATCGGGATTATTAAGTTGGACCGGCGAGACATTGATCGACAGGCGGATATCTCGCCACTGCGCCGCGTCGCGGCAGGCGATGGCGAGGACGCTTTCGCCAAGCACATTGATGATGCCCTGTTCCTCGGCTAGCCGAATGAACTTGCCCGGCGGAACCTGACGCGAATCGTCTGTCGGCCAACGCGCCAGGGCCTCGACGCCAATGACGGTGCGGGTCCGCGAATCGACAATCGGCTGATAGGCGACGCCGATCCGCCCTCGCCTGACGTGCTCGCGAAGCTCATTGGCAATCACCATGTCGGCGATCCGGGCCCTGTCGAGTTCCTTGTCGAACAAACAGCAGCGGTGGCGCCCCTGCTCTTTCGAGGTGTACATGGCGACGTCGGCCCGGCGCATCACCTCGGCCGCTTCCATGCCCTCCTCATCGTGGACGTGCACGATGCCGATGCTGGCGCCCACGGAAGCTATGCGTCCGTCGATGTCGAATGGCCGTCCGGCGAAGGCCAGCATATCGCGGGCAATGGTCTCTGCCACTATGGCCGAGTCTTCTCCGGTTATCAGTGCAGCGAACTCATCGCCGCCGAGCCGTGCCAGGATTCCCCGCTCGCCGACAATGCCCAAGAATCCGGACGATATCGCGCAGATGAGCTTGTCGCCGGTCTCATGGTCGTAGGTGTCGTTGACATTCTTGAAACCGTCGAGATCGATGTACATCAGCGCCAGCGGCAGGGTCTTGGCCGCCGGCAGCATCTTTGCGATCTCCTCGGCGATGGCCTGGCGGTTCGGCAGCCCCGAGAGCGCGTCGTGGTGCGCGGCGAAGACCGCCATCCGCTCGCGGGCGGCAAGTCTCTGCATTACCCGGAAGTGGATCACCGAGATCAGCACCATGACGCCGACCAGCGCGAACAGCGTGACGAAGGCGCCGGTGCCGTAGGAACGCAGGGCGGCGTCGCCCAGGCGGCGGTCTTGCCATTTGATGCCGGTAACCGCGTCGCCCCAGCGGTTGCGCAGCACCAGATGCGAACCCCCAGCCGGTTCGGCGGCGGCGAGCGATAGCCCATCGACTATATACTGTTCGCCCATGCGGGCGAGGATTTCTGGCGTCAGCACCTGCACCAAAATCAGCACGCGCGGCTGCGGTAATGGGATGATAATGTCCTCGCTCGCCGGCAGGATTGGTCCAGCGGCGAGAACCGCGACACCGTCCGGCGTGTTCACCAGGGTCGTCACCGCTTCGAAAGTGGTCGAATCCCGGGGCAAGTCCGCCAGTACCCGCGGTAATGCCGCACCGACATGGTCCGCGGCTCCCGTATCCAGTTTGTGGCCCTTCCGGTAAGCGGTCACCGGCCTGCCGTCCTTCTCGACGATGAACATGGCATCGTAATTCACATCCTCGGTGCCGGCGCCCCAGGTGTCGTACATCCATTCATCGTCAATGAGCCCATACGAATTGCGCACGGCATTGTCCCAATGGGCATTGTAGGTCATGATGCTGGACAGGCGCTGTTCGGCGGATTTGAAGGCAGATCTGACTAGCTGCCGCGTACGCTCGTTATCCTGCGTGTTGGCGCCGGTCGAAATGCCGTTGAGCATGTTGACGGTCGTCCACAGAATGCCCAGGGCCGACAGGGTAAACGGCAGCACGATCAACAGAACAAACCTGAGGCCAGGACGGTGCGGGAAACGCATGGGCCAATTCGATTGTCGCTGGGATTGCCGGCCGACCATATGAGACAAGGTCTAATGGATACTTAACCGCCGCGCGACATTGCAGTCCTACCGGTTAACGTCTGAATCAGGCGATTGCGCCAGCGTCCCCCGTTGTTAAGGAATTATCGGAGACCGGGGCGCAAGCGTGTTGTGGCTGCTCGCTACATGGTCGCGCCAAGCGTAGCCCGTGAAGCGCGAAGCCTGGTGCGGGCGGAGGGACTCGAACCCCCACGGGATTTCTCCCAACGGATTTTAAGTCCGTTGCGTCTACCGTTCCGCCACGCCCGCCGGCCGGCGCGGTTTCCATACACAAGGCGCGCGCGCCGCGCCATGGCGGTTCAGGCAAGCGCCGCGAAGACGGCGGCGATCGCCAGATAGCTCGCCTGATGCAAGGCCTGGTCGAGGCCGAGCGCCCACCAGAATTGCGTCTGGCGCGGCGTCCAGCCCATCGTCTTGACCAGCCGCTCCTTGCCATGGTCGAGATGGTAATGGACCAGCGCTTCCGCCGCGGCGAGGCCCGTGGCCCAGCCGATCCCGAGGCCGAAGCCCCACAGGACGAGCAGGCTGCCGAGCCCGTGCAGGCCTGCGTGGACCAGGCCCAGCGCCGCGCCATAGTTGCCTTTGGCGGCGATCATCGCCCGGCTCTGCAATGGGCCGTCGCACAGGAAATGCTTGGCCTACAGCGCCACAAGCAGGACCAGAACCTGTTGGATCGATGCCCCCTCCATGATTTATGCCGTCGATTTCTCCCCGATCGGCGGGGTGAATTGCAGTCCCATGTCCCAGGGCAGGTAAATCCAGGTATCCTGGCTCACCTCGGTGATGAAGGTATCGACCATAGGCCGCCCGGCGGGCTTGGCGTAGACCGTGGCGAAATGGGCTTTCGGCAGCATCTCGCGCACCACCCGGGCGGTTGCCCCGGTATCCACCAGGTCGTCGACGATCAGCACCCGGGCGCCTCCGTCCTTGCCGAGGCTCGGTCCCACGGGCTTCAGAACACTGATTTGTCCTTGTTTATCATAGTCATAAGAGGAAACACAGACGGTTTCCACCACCCTGATGCCAAGTTCGCGGGCCACCACCGCCGCCGGCACCAGCCCGCCGCGGGTGACCGCCACCACCGCCTCGAAGGGCCCCGCCCCGCTCAAGCGCCAGGCGAGCGCCCGGGCATCGCGGTGAAACTGGTCCCAGGATACGGGAAAGCTCTTCTGCCATTTCTCGTCCATCGCGTGTCTCCGCAGGTCAGCCCAAATTCTTATGCCGCGCACCAAATTTTGGTGCAATCCGGGCGTTAACCATCAACACTTGCTTCATGTTTTCCCGCCACATTCGCCCTCAGGTAGTGCGTCGTTTTCCAGGAGGATGCGTGTGAGTGTTTCGCCGGACATCGTGATCGAAGTTGCGAAGGCCTTCGAAATCGCCAATATCGAGATGTTCGCCGTCTCGCTTCCCGATGTCACGGTCATCGAGGCGACCAGTGCGGTCCTGCGCAAATGGAATTGCCGCCGCGAGGATCTGGCCGGCCGACATCTCGCCAAATACGGCACCGGCGCGTTGTCGGCCCGCTATGTCGACGAAGAAGGCCCCGACGGCCCGGCGCAGCGTGTCGAAGTCAAATACGCTCCGCCGCTCGGCAATGCCCGCTCCATCGTGTTCACGCCGCAAACCTGGAAGGACGGCGGCCGGCAATACATGATCCTGATCGGGCAGCACGCCAGCAAGGAGCAGGCCGACGAAGCCATGCAGAACGAGCGCCGTCTGAGCCTGGCGCTGCGCTCCGGCGGTTTCGCCGCCTGGGACTACGATTACCGCACCGGCGAAACTTACAACTCGCCCGAGATGTACGATCTGGTCGGCTATCCGCGCGACAGCCGCGACCTCAATTTCCACAGCTTCAACGAACTGATTCACCCGGACGACCGCGGCCTCACTCTCGAAGGCCAGATCAAGCAGTCGCCATTTGGCTCCGACTTGTTCCAGACCCGCTACCGGGTGAAAATGTATTCGGGCGAATATGCCTGGATCGAATCGATCGCCGGCTTGATCCGCGATCCCTTCGACGGCAAGCCGGCTAAATGCGTCGGCCTTTCGCGCAACATTAACGACCAGATGGCCTCGCTCGAAAAACTTAAGGCGTCGGAACTCAATTTCCGGCGCTCGCAGAAGGCCGCCCAGATCGGCAGCTTCACCCTCAAGGCCGCTACCAATGTCTCACGCCTGTCGAGCGAGATGATCGCGCTGATCGGACTCGAGGATGCCGTTATTCAGCCCAATCTCGCCATGTTCGAGAAAATGATGGAACCCGCCGACTGCGAGCGTTTCCGCGAAGCCATCGAGCTCGCTCGCCTCGGCAGCAAGATTCCCGGCTTCGAGATCGCCGTCAAGTCGCTGAAGACCGGCGAATTAAACTATTTCCAATGCAACATCGAAACGGAGCGCAATGCCGCGGGCCAGATCGAAACCCTGTTCGGTACCTGCCAGTCGACCACCGAGCGCAAGGCGCTCGAGCGCCGGTTCCTCCAAGCCCAGAAGATGGAGGCGGTCGGGCAGCTGACCGGCGGCATCGCCCACGACTTCAACAACCTGCTCATGGTCGTCATGGGCAATCTGCAGTTGGTCGAGCAACTGGTGAAGAATGACGAGCGTGCCGTAAAGCGCATCCGCGCCGCCGTCGAGGCGTGCGAGAAGGGTTCCGAGCTCACCAAACGAATGCTCGCCTACTCGCGCCAGCAGACCCTGCAGAACAAGGAAATCTCAGTCGATGCCCTGGTCTTCAAGATGCAGGACTTGCTGCGTCAGGCAATTGGCGGCGCCGTCAAACTCAAGATCATACCGGGTGAATCCGTCTGGGCGGTCAAGGCCGACGCCACCATGCTCGAAACTGCCATCCTCAATCTCTCGATCAACGCCCGCGATGCCATGAAGCCGAAGGGCGGCACGCTGATCATCGAGACGTCGAACAAGACTCTCGACCAGGCCTATTGCGACGAGAATGAGGACGTGACCCCCGGCGACTACGTCGAGATCGCCGTCACCGATACGGGCTGCGGTATTGCGCCCGAAAACATCGAAAAGGTTTTCCAGCCCTTTTTCACCACCAAGGGGCCGGAAGCAGGCTCGGGCCTCGGCCTGTCGATGATTTACGGCTTCACCAAGCAGTCGGGCGGCCATGCGAAGATCTATTCGGAAGTGGGCCACGGCACGACGATCAGGCTGTATCTGCCGCGCCTCGAGACTGAGGCCAAGCTCGCCACTGCGGCCGAAATGCAGGCCCAGGTGATGAAGGAATTCACCGTGCCCCAGCCTGTCGAAGCCGCGCCCGCCGCTCTGGCTGAAACTGTTCCCGCCGCAGCAGCCGTCAGGCACAAGGCGGCAACTCAGAAGCCCGCCGCCAAGAAGACGGTGGTACTGGTGGTCGAGGACAATCCCTCGGTGCGCGAGGTCGCCGCGGCCATGATCGAAGACATGGGTTTCGAAACTCTGGTGGCGGAGAACGGCGTCGAAGGCCTGCGCATCATCGAGACGCGCCCCGATATCGATCTCGTCCTTTCCGACGTCATCATGGCGGGCGGCATGAACGGACCGGAACTGGCATCCAAGGCCCTCAAGGTCAGGCCCGAGCTCAAGGTGCTGTTCATGTCGGGCTATGCGCCGGGCTCGGTGCGCCAAATGCAGGACCTGCCCGACACCATCGATCTGGTCAACAAGCCCTTCACCCGCAACGACCTGGTCGCCAAGGTCACCCGCGTTCTCGCCGCCTGAAGATTACGACCAGCCGCGCGCCTTGCCTTCGGCGGTGAGCTGCTGCGCCATTGCCTTGACCTCCGCTTCCGCCGCATCGAGGGCGGAAAAATCGCGCGACCGCAACACCAGATTGGCGGCAAATCCCGAGGCCGACTGAAACGGATAGGAGCCGATCGCCACCCTAGGGTGGCGCGATTGGATTTCAGCGAGCGGCCTGGCAAGATCGCCTTCCCCGCCCAGCACTTCGATTGCCCGCGACTGCATCGGTACGCCCTTCGCCAGGCGCGGCGTCACCTGCTCCAGCATTGCCTGCATGATTTTCGGCACGCCCGCCATGACGAACACATTACCGATCTGGAAGCCCGGCGCCTTCGACACTGGATTGTCGATCAGCGCGGCATCTTTCGGCACCCGCGCCATGCGCAAGCGCGCCTCGTTCGGTTCGCGGCCGATCTCCTTGAAATAGGCGGTAAGTGTCGCCACCGCGTCGGGATGATGATCGATCGCGACGCCGAAGGCCATGGCCACCGCATCGGCGGTGATGTCGTCATGAGTGGGACCGATGCCGCCGGTTGTGAACAAATAAGTGTAGCGGACCCTGAGCGCGTTGACCGCCGCCGCGATCTCCTCTTGCACGTCGGGCACCACGCGGGCTTCCATGAGATCGATACCAAGCGCCGTCAGATAATCGGCGATGAAGCCGAGATTCTTGTCCTTGGTGCGGCCGGAAAGGATTTCATCGCCGATCAGCAGCACGGCGGCGGTGGGGGCGGTGGCGGTCATCAGTGGGCTTGCCTTTGTTTGCGCTTCATGTGCCATTGCCGCCCTGGACTGTCAAAATCATGCGCTTCCCCTCGCCACTCAGCCGCGGCCGTCTCCTTAGACGTTACAAGCGGTTTCTCGCCGATGTCGCTCTGGACACCGGAGAAACCGTCACCGCCGCCTGCCCCAATACCGGATCCATGCTGGGCCTGACCGAGCCCGGCAATACCGTCTGGCTGTCGCGCTCGCAAAGTCCCACCCGCAAATACCCGCACACCTGGGAACTCCTCGAGCTGCCGTGTCACGGCCTGGTCGGCATCAACACCGGCCATCCCAACCACATCGTCGCCGAGGCGATCACGGCGGGGCACATGCCGGAATTCGCGGGTTATGCGAGTCTCCGCAACGAAGTGAACTACGGCCGCAACAGCCGCATCGACATTCTCCTCGAAGGCGGAGGCAGGCCGCCCTGCTTTATCGAAGTGAAGAACGTGCATCTATTTCGTAAGCCCGGCCTCGCCGAGTTCCCCGATTGCGTGACCGAGCGCGGCGCCAAGCATTTGGCCGAACTTGCGGACATGGTGGCTGAGGGCGCCCGCGCGGCCATGGTCTATCTCATCCAGGCCGATTTTCCCGCCCGTTTCGCCCTTGCGGGCGATCTCGATCCTGCCTATCTCAAGGCTTTCCGCAGGGCGCGCAAGGCCGGAGTTGAGGCTTTCGCCTATTGCTGTAAAGTCACCACCGGGGAAATTGCCGCCGTCCGAGCCATGCCGGTCGAGGAAGCCTGAATGATCTACGTCGCCGCCAACGATGCCGTCGCTTCCCGCTCGGGGAAAATCAAGCTGCATCCGCCCGAGCATTTCGAGGGCATGCGCAAGGCGGGCCGCCTGACGGCGGAGGCTCTCGACATGCTGGCGGCGCATGTGAAGCCCGGTGTGGCCACCGAGGCGCTCGACCGGCTCGTCGTCGAATTCGCCCGCGACCACAAGGCCATCCCCGCCCCTCTCAATTATCGCGGCTATCCCAAATCGATCTGCACCTCGATCAATCACGTGGTCTGCCACGGCATTCCCAACGACAAGCCGCTGCGTGAAGGCGATATCGTCAATATCGATATCACCCTGATCGTCGACGGCTGGCATGGCGATTCGAGCCGCATGTATTGCGTGGGCGAAGTCCCTCGCAAGGCCGAGCGGCTGGTCGAGGTCACCCATGAATGCCTGATGCGCGGCATCGCGGCCGTGAAACCCGGCGGTCATCTGGGCGATGTGGGCCATGCCATCCAGACCTATGCCGAGACCGAGCGCTGCTCGGTGGTGCGCGATTTCTGCGGCCATGGGCTCGGCGGCGTCTTCCACGACCACCCCAATGTGCTACATTATGGCCGCTTGGGCGAAGGCGTGGAATTAAAGCCCGGCATGTTCTTCACCATCGAGCCGATGATCAATTTGGGCCGTCCGCACGTGAAAATCCTCGGCGATGGCTGGACCGCCGTCACCCGTGACCGCTCGCTCTCCGCACAGTTCGAGCACACAGTCGCGGTCAACGAGACGGGCTGCGAGATTTTCACCCTCTCGCCCCAGGGTCTCGATCGTCCGCCCTACCGGGTCTGACGCCGTGGCGGGCTTCGACGATGCCGGCGCCAAGCCCCACCATCTCGGTCATCGCGGCCGTCTGAAGGAGCGCTTCAATGCGGCGGGCGCAGATGCGCTGCCCGATTACGAGCTCCTCGAAATGGTGCTCTACCGGGCGATCCGCCGCGGCGACACCAAGCCCTTGGCCAAGCAACTGATCGCCCGCTTCGGCTCCTTCGCGGAAGTCATCAGCGCGCCGCCCGAGCGGCTCAAGGAAATCAAGGGTGCCGGCGACGCCGTGGTCACCGAGCTGAAACTCGTTCACGCCGCCGCACTCAGGTTGATGAAGGGCGAGGTCGTCAAGCGGCCGGTGCTGTCGTCGTGGAACGCCATTCTCGACTATTGCCGGGCCGGCATGGCCTTCGCCGAGGTCGAGCAGTTCCGCATCCTCTTTCTCGACAAGAAGAACCAGCTGATCGCCGACGAGGTGCAGCAGCGCGGCACCGTCGATCACACACCGGTTTATCCGCGCGAGGTGGTGAAGCGGGCGCTCGAACTGTCGGCCTCGGCCATGGTTCTGGTTCACAATCACCCCTCGGGCGATCCCACCCCCTCCATGGCCGATATCGACATGACCAAGAAAATCATGGATGCGGGCTCCCGCCTCGGCGTCGCCGTCCACGACCATGTCATCGTCGGCCGCAACGGCCATGTCAGCTTCAGGTCGCTGGGCCTGATCTGAGCCGCGCCAGCTCCTCAGGCGTGTCGGCGTCGAGGAGAACGCAGCTATCGGCCATCTCGACCTCCACCAGTTCGTCCGCCGCTTGTTCCATCAGGGTCTTGGCACCCCGGTCGCCGCCAAGCGCCGCCATGGCGGCGAAATGCTGGCGCCCCCATAGCACCGGATTGCCGCGCACGCCCTTGTGCAGCGGCACGCAGATGGTCCGGTGCTCGTCGGGATTGAAGGCGGCGATCAGTTTTCCGATTGTCCTGGGTGTCACCCGCGGCATGTCGCCGAGGCATACCAAAACCGCATCGGCATCCTCCGGCACCGCCGCGAGCCCGCGCTTCAGCGAGGCGGCAAGGCCGTGAGCGTAGCCGGGATTGTGCACGATCTCGATGCCGAGCCCGTCGAGGGCGGCGGCGACCTTTCCGGCCTCATAGCCGGTAACCGCGATCACCGGCGCGACCCCGGCGGCCCGCACCGCTTCCACGCTACGCCGGATCATCGGCGCGCCGCCCAGATCGGCGAGCAGCTTGTTGGTTCCCATGCGCTTCGATAGCCCCGCCGCCAAAACGATGGCTGCAACCTTCGCGGCGCGCGCCACCTTAGGCCTCCCTTCACGCGGAGTGGGCCGGGTTGGAATCTCGGCCAGGAGGCCCCCTGCCCCCATGTCCATGATGTCTTCGGCCGCCACATGCACGCCCGCCATCACCCGTTCCAGAACCCAGTCGAAACCATTGACCTTGGGCGAGCGGGCGCAGGAGGGAACCCCGATCACCGGCACGCCTTCCAGCCTCCCGAACATCATCAGATTGCCGGGATCGACCGGCATGCCGAGATGCACCACCTCGCCGCCCGCCGCCGCCACCGCCGCCGGGATGACATCGCCGCGATCGACGATGGCCGAGGCGCCGAACACCAGGATGGGATGGCAATGCTGCGCCTTGAGCTTGAGTATCGCCTCGCGCACCGGCGCGATCGCATGGTCGCAAACAATGACGGAGCCCAGTTCGCCGTCGAGGGCGGCAATCCGCTCGCGCATCGCCGCTTCCGACTTGGCGGTCAGCGACGGCTTGGTCTGCGGCAGGCGGGTGATGACCAGTCCAACCAGCCGGTGCCGGAAGGCCTCGACCCGGATGACGGGCTCGTTGCCGATGATGCGGAGCGCTTTGGCGAGAATGTCGCGCGGCACGGCGAAGGGGATGATCTTCACCGTCGCCACCATCTGGCGCTTCTCCACCACCGCGTGGCTGGCGGCGGTGGCAAGCGTCAGGCTTTCGTGCAGCCGGTTAAGCGCCTTGACCCGCACCGTATCGACCAGCGCCAGACCGTGCACGCTCGCATGCAGATTGGCGCGGCCGGTGAAGGGTGCCTGCGCCGAAGTGCCCGCACCCCCCGCCACCTCGGCGATGGCCGAAGCCGCCTCGTCCTCCGGCACATCGTCGGGGCCGAGCCATGCCGCGAAGATCTGGCCGATGCCCGCCGCGGCGATCGCCGCCACATCCTCCGCCGACAGCCTCCGGCCCTTCTTGAACACGCCGCCCGCATGTTTCACCGTGTGTGCCAATATGGCGCCCTCGGCCTGGCCCACGGGGATTTCGCCGAATTCCATGTCAGCACCCCTGCCGCAGCGCGCGGGTCATTTCCGCCATGATGGCAATGGCGATTTCCGTAGCGCCCTTGGCGCCGATGGCAAGCCCGATGGGCCCATGGATACGGGCGATTTCGGCCTCGCCGAAGCCTTTCTCTTTCAGCCTTGCGCAGCGGCTGGCATGGGTTTTCTTCGAGCCCAGCGCGCCGATGTAGAAGACATCGGAATTCAGCGCCGCCACCAGTGCCGGATCGTCGATCTTCGGATCGTGGGTTAGCGCCATCATGGCGGTGCGCTGGTCGAGGCCGATCCTGGGGATCGCTTCGTCGGGCCATTCGACAAGGAGCGCCACGCCGGGAAAGCGCTCGCCAGTGGCGAAGGCGCCGCGCGGATCGATCACCGTGACATCATAGCCCGCCTGCTGGGCGATGGGAATCACGCCTTGCGCGATATGCACGGCGCCGATCATCACCAGCCGGAGCGGCGGATTGTATATATGGACGAACTGCCCTTCATGCACGCCGCTCTGATCGAAGCGGAAAGCTTCTTCAAGCACGCTTGCGAGTTTATCATTGGCCGCATCGGCGCCCATCACGATCCGCTGGGCGCCGCTGTCGAGATGGGTCACAAGTGCTACGGCTTTGCGTCCCGCCCGCGCTGCAAGCAGTTCATCCAGAATGTCGCGCTTCAAGCCAGAGGCTCCACATAGACGCGGATCTGGCCGCCGCAGGCGAGACCCACCTTCCAGGCCGTCTCGTCGGCGACGCCAAAATGCAAGGTCTTGGGCTTGCCGGACTGGATAATGTCGAGCGCCTCGGTGACAACCGCACCTTCGACGCAGCCGCCCGAAACCGAGCCGATGAAATTGCCTTCCCCGTCGATTGCCAATTGGCTGCCGACCGGCTGCGGCGCCGAGCCCCAGGTTTCGATGACGGTGGCGAGCGCCACCTTGCGGCCGTCCTTGAGCCACTGCGCCGCCTGATCGAGGATGGTTTGCACGGGTCACACTCCTAATGCACGCTTTTCCCCAGCCAGCGCCGCGGATCATGCGCCGGGCCGCCCGGCCCCGCAAGCGTGGCGGCGAGATCGACGAGGCTGTCGAGACTGTGCACCGGGCGGAACTCGTCGACATGAGGCATGATGGCGCGGATGCCGGCGGCGCGCGCCTCGAAGCCGTCATAACGCAGGAGCGGATTGAGCCAGACGATGCGCCGCGCCTGGTGCTTGAGCCGCTCCATCTCATGGGCGAGGAGCCCCGCATCCTCGCGATCAAGCCCGTCGGTCATCAGCAGCACGTGGGCTCCTTGCGTCAGCACCCGCCGCGCCCATCGGTAATTGAATTCCTTGAGCGAGGTGCCGATGCGGGTGCCGCCCGACCAGTCCTTGACCGCGCCCGACACCTTGCCCATCGCTTCGTCGATATCGCGGCGCCTGAGCTCGCGGGTGATGTTGGTGAGCCTTGTCCCGAACAGGAACACGCTCACCCGGTCGCGGTCGTTGGTGAGCGCATGCAGAAATTGCAGGAACATGCGGCTGTAACTGGAGCACGAACCGGAAATGTCGCACAACACCACCAGCGGCGGCTCCCGCATGCGCCGTTCGCGCCGTTCGAGATCGATATAATGGCCGCCCGCCCTGAGCGAGCCCTTGAGGCTGCGGCGCATGTCGATGCTCGGGCCCTTGAGCGCCCGCTGGAAGCGGCGCGTCAGAATCTCGGTCCTGTTCAACCTCAGCTTTGCGATCGCCGACCGGGCCTGTGCCTGTTCGGCAACCGTCATCTGCTCGAAGTCCTTGGCACGCAATACTTCGTCCGCCGAGGCCGTGAACGAGGCATCGAGCTCCACCGCCTCCGGTTTCCGCTCGCGGCGGCTCTGGGTTTCCACCTGATCGAACATGGCTTCCGCCAGCCGCCGGAATCCCGCCTGCTTCGCCTTATCGTCGCCTGCTCTTGTGATCTGCTGGAACATCAGCTGCATCAGCTGTTCCAGCATTTTCGGTTTCTTCCAGAAGACATGGAAGGCCTGGTCGAAGAGCTCCTTGTGGTCGCGCCGCTTGACGAAGACGCTGTGCAGCGTCCAGTAGAAATCCTCGCGCGTACCCAAGCTGCCGCATTGTGCCGCATCGAGTGCATCGATCACCGAACCGGGACCTACGGGAAGCCCCGCCTCGCGCAGCACCCGGGCGAAATGCATGATGTTGGCGGCAAGCTTGCCCGAGGGCGCGGGTGTGTTCTGATTGGCGGCGGACGGCATTAGCCTAGACCCGCGCCATGGTCCGCAGCTCGTCCTTGATCTGGTCGAGGATGCGTTTGGCTTCCGAACCTTCCATGCGCACGATGTCGTCCTGATACTTGAGCAGAACGCCGAGCGTATCGTTCACCGTCTGCGGATCGAGCGTCACGCTGTCGAGCTCATGCAGCGCCGACACCCAGTCGAGTGTCTCGGCGACGCCCGGCGCCTTGAACAATTCGCCGCCCCGCAAGGCCTGCACGAAGGCGACCACTTCCTTCGCCAACGCCGCCGGAGCGTCCGGCCGCTTGGCCTTGACGATTTCCAGTTCGCGCTCGGCGTCCGGATAGCCGACCCAGTGATAGAGGCAGCGGCGCTTCAGCGCATCATGCACTTCGCGGGTGCGGTTCGAGGTGATGACGACGATGGGCGGCTCCTCCGCCTTGATCGTGCCGAGTTCCGGGATGGTCACCTGGAAATCCGAGAGGACTTCGAGCAGGAAGGCCTCGAAGGCCTCGTCGGTACGGTCGATCTCGTCGATGAGCAGCACCGGGGCGGCTCCCTTCGGCGCCTCCAGCGCCTGCAGCAGCGCCCGCTTGATCAGGAATTTCTCGCCGAAAATGTCATGTCCCAGCCGTTCGCGATCGAGTTCGCCCGTAGCCTCCGCCAGCCGGATTTCGATCATCTGGGCCGAATAATTCCATTCATAAACGGCGGAATTGACGTCGAGCCCCTCGTAGCACTGCAGCCGGATCAGCTTGCGGCCCAGCGCCTCGGCCAAAACCTTGGCGATCTCGGTCTTGCCCACCCCCGCCTCGCCTTCGAGAAACAGCGGCCTGCCCATGCGCAGCGCCAGGAACACCACCGTGCCCAGATCGCGCCCGGCGATATAGTCGGCCGTTTTGAGCAGCGACACGGTGTCGTCGATGGAGGAGGGACGCGCTTTCATCAATTCTCTCTACGAATGCAAAGACCCGCAGGTCTTACACCCGCGGGCCCGAAATATCGCAAGTGCCGGCCGTCACTTCGCCGCTTGGACAGCCCGGCGCGCCATGACGCCGATCAGATGCGCCCGGTATTCGGCCGAGGCGTGCATGTCGGAATTGAGGCCCTTGGCCTTGACCGAAATGCCGGCCAGCGCCTTGGCGGAAAAGTCCTTGGCGAGCGCGGCTTCCATTTCCGGAACCCGGAACACCCCTGGCCCCGCCCCGGTCACCGCAACCCGCACCGCGCCGTCCTTCAGCTTGGCCACGAACACGCCCACCATGGCATAGTGCGAGGCGGGGTTGGGAAATTTGGCATAACCGGCCTTGGCCGGAATCGGGAATTCGACCGCGGTAACGATCTCGTTCGCCTTGAGCGCCGTTGCGAACATGCCGGTAAAGAACTTGTTGGCCGGGATCTTGCGGTCGCTGGTGTGCACCGTGGCGCCGAGGGCCAGAACCGCCGCCGGATAATCCGCCGCCGGATCGTTGTTGGCGATCGAGCCGCCGATGGTGCCGCGGTTGCGCACATGCGGATCGCCGATGACGGAGGCCAGGACGGCGAGCGCCGGAATGGCTTTCTTAACCCCCTTGTCGGAGGCGACATCGGCATGCGCCGTTCCTGCCTTGATCACCACGGACTTGGCCGAAACTGAGATACCGGCATTCTTGAGCCCGCCGAGATCAATGACATCAGTGGGCGAAGCCAGCCCCTGCTTGATCGTCGGCAAGAGCGTCATGCCGCCCAAGATGTATTTGCCGTCCTTGGCCTTCTTCATGAGCTTGACGGCATCCGCCAGCTTGGCAGGACGATGATATGCGAAGTTTTCCATGTTGTTTTCCTCCCAGCCTTACTCGGCGGCCTTCTTCATGGGCTGCATGGCTTTCCACACCACTTGCGGCGTGGCCGGCATGGCCAAGTCACGCACACCGATGGCATCGGCCACCGCGTTGATAACAGCCGGTGGCGAGGCAATGGCACCCGCTTCGCCGCAGCCCTTCATGCCCAGGGGATTGGACGGGCATGGCGTGCAGGTGAAGTCCAGCTTGAACGACGGCACATCGTCGGCGCGCGGCATGCAGTAGTCCATGTAGGAGCCGGTCAGCAGCTGGCCCGACTCGCTGTCATAGACGCAAGCCTCGGTCAGCGCCTGACCGATGCCGTGTACGATGCCGCCATGCACCTGACCTTCGACGACCATTGGGTTGATGAGAGTGCCGAAGTCATCGACTGCCGTATAGTTGACCACTTCGGTCACGCCGGTATCTGCATCGACTTCCACTTCGCAGATGTGAACGCCCGCCGGGAACACGAAATTCGACGGATCGTGGAAGGCGCTTTCCTTGAGGCCCGGCTCGATCTCGGCCGAGTTGAACTTGTGCGCCACATAGGCCGCAAGCGCCACTTCTCCGAAGGCCATCTTCTTGTCGGTGCCCCTGACCGTGAAGGTGCCGTTCTTGAATTCGACGTCGTCGGCGGAGGCTTCCATCACCGCCGCCGCCACTTTCCTGGCCTTGGCCTCGATCTTGTCGAGCGCCTTGGAAATGGCGGTCATGCCCACAGCACCCGAGCGCGAGCCGTAGGTTCCCATGCCGAACTGCACCTTATCGGTGTCGCCATGGATGATCGCTACATTGTTGATGCCGACACCGAGCCGTTCGCAGACGAGCTGCGCGAAGGTAGTTTCATGGCCTTGGCCGTGGCTGTGCGAACCGGTGAGGATTTCAACCGTGCCCACCGGATTGATGCGCACTTCCGCCGATTCCCATTGGCCAACACCGGCACCAAGCGAGCCGACGGCCGATGAGGGCGCAAGGCCACAAGCTTCAATATAGGCCGAGAAGCCGATGCCCCTGAGCTTGCCCTTCTTGGCGGAAGCCGCCTTGCGTTCAGGGAAGCTGGAATACTCGGCAATCTCCAGCGCCTTGTCGAGAGTGGCCGCATAGTCGCCCGCGTCGTAGCACATGATGACCGGCGTCTGGTGCGGGAAGCTGGTGACGAAGTTGCGGCGGCGGAATTCCGCCGGATCTACTTTTAGTTCGCGAGCCGCTGTTTCCACCAGCCGTTCAACCACGTAGGCAGCTTCCGGCCTGCCGGCGCCGCGCACGGCATCGGTGGGTGCGGTATTGGTGTAGACCGCATCGACTTCGGCATAGATGTTCGGAATATTGTACTGGCCTGACAATAATGTTGCATAGAGGTATGTGGGTATTACCGATCCCAATGTTGAAAGATAAGCCCCCATTGCCGCCGTCGTCTTCACCCGAAGACCGGTGATTTTGCCGTCCCGGTCCATCGCCAGTTCGGCATGGGTGACATGGTCACGGCCATGGGCGTCAGCAAGAAAGCTCTCGGTGCGTTCCGCCGTCCACTTGATCGGCCGTCCGCCGATCCTCTTCGACGCCCACACGCAGACCACTTCTTCCGCATAGATGGGGATCTTGGAGCCGAAGCCACCGCCCACATCGGGCGCGATCACCCGGAGCTTGTGCTCCGGTGCCAGGCCGTGGAAGGCGGAAATCACCAGCCGCGCCACATGCGGGTTCTGGCTCGTCGTATAGAGCGTGTAGTGATCCGAGCCCGTGTCGTAGGAACCGATCGCGGCGCGCGGTTCCATGGCGTTGGGAATCAGGCGGTTGTTGACCAGATCGAGCTTGGTCACATGGGCGGCGTTCTTGAACGCCGCATCGGTTGCCGCCTGATCGCCAAGCGACCAGTTGAACACCCGGTTGTCGGGGGCAGCGTCATGCACCTGCGCCTTGGACTTCATCGCCTTGGCCGCGTCGACATTGTGCGGCAGGACGCCGTAGGAAACATTCACCGCCTCGGCCGCCGCCTTGGCCTGTTCCTTGGTTTCGGCGATGACCACCGCGACATGATCGCCCACATAACGCACCTTGCCTTGGGCCAGGATCGGATGCGGCCCCGCCTTCATCGGCGAACCGTCCTTGGAATGGATCATCCAGCCGCAGATCAGTCCACCGATCTTGTCCTCGGCCACATCGGCGCTGGTGAAGATGCCGACAACGCCCGGCATCTTTTTCGCCTTGGCGGAGTTGATCGACTTGATGGCCGCATGCGCATGCGGGCTGCGCACGAAATAAGCGTAGGTCTGGCCTTTGAGATTGATGTCGTCGGTATAGCGCCCTTTGCCGGTGATGAAGCGTTGGTCTTCCATGCGCTTCACGCGCGCGCCGATTCCGGTCTCGGTCATTGCATGCCTCCCTTACATTTTCGCAGCGCCGGCCTGCACGGCCTTGACGATATTGTGATAGCCGGTGCAGCGGCAGATATTGCCTTCCAGTTCGTGGCGGATCGTGTCTTCGCTGAGCTTCCTGCCGTTGCGCTTGACGATGTCGATCGCCGCCATGATCATGCCCGGCGTGCAGAAGCCGCATTGCAGGCCGTGGTGCTCGCGGAAGGCCTCCTGCATCGGATGCAGCTTGCCGTTCCGGGCCAGGCCCTCGATGGTCGTCACCTCGGCTCCGTCACAGGCCATTGCCAGCGCCGTGCACGACTTGATCGCTCTGCCGTTCAGATGCACCACGCAGGCGCCGCACTGGCTGGTGTCGCAGCCCACATGAGTGCCTGACAGTCCGAGCGTGTCGCGCAGGAATTCGACCAGCAAGGTCCGGCCTTCGGCCGCGCCGCACACCGCCTTGCCATTCACCTTCATTGAAATTGCCGGCATCGACTTCACCTCCCAGTACCGCCCCTGGAAAAACCGGGCTCGGCCGGCGTTGCACCGGCGCGATCACAATCCCGGCGGGGACTTCCGTCTTCGCCGCGCGCATACTCTTCTGAGTTCATGACAGGGTCAAGCGCTACCAAGTCGCCGGGTCGAGATTTTTGTGCAGAATTGAATCGTTGTGCAGCGCACACGCGAAACCGCGCCGGACAATTCGACGTAATTGGTGTATGAATGCGACAGAGGACGGAGCCAGCCATGCTTCGCATTATTATTCTTGCTGTGCTGCTGTTGATGGTGGCGCCGGTGACTGCCGGTGCCGGCCCGGTGAGCGATGCCGACCGCGCCGAGTTCCAGCGCATCATTACCGGCCAGATCGATGCCTTCCGGGCCGATGACGGCCCGCGCGCCTACAGCTATGCCGCACCCAGCATCAAACGGATATTCTCCTCGCCGGATTTCTTCATGCAGATGGTGCGGCAGGGCTACATGCCGGTCTACCGCCCGCAATCCTTCCGTTTCGGCGAAGCGGCGCTGGATCCCCTGGGCCGCCCGGCCCAGCGCGTCACCATTGTCGGCCCCGACGGCAAGACTTACGAGGCGCTTTATTCCATGGAACGTCAGCCCGACGGCTCCTGGCGCATCGACGGCTGCACGCTCCTTGAGATTCCGGGATTCGATGCCTAGACTTGCCATGTGAGTCTCTCCCGCCGCGACATGGCGCTTTCCGCCGGCCTCATCCTGGTGGCCGGACTGATCCTCCTCTGGATGGGCCGGGAGCCCGTCTGCAAGTGCGGCTATGTGAAGCTCTGGCATGGCGTCGTCTTCAGTTCGGAGAATTCCCAGCACATTTCCGACTGGTACAGTTTCTCCCACATCATCCACGGCTTCATCTTCTACGGCCTGCTTTGGCTGATCGGCCGCAATTGGGCCGTGGGTCTCCGTCTGGCGCTGGCGGTGGCCGTCGAGGCCGGCTGGGAGATATTCGAGAACACCGAATTCATCATCAACCGCTACCGCGAGGCGACGATCTCGCTCGACTATTACGGCGACAGCGTGCTCAATTCCGTCTTCGACGTGCTTGCCATGGTGCTGGGCTTCCTCGCCGCCGCCCGCCTGCCCGTCTGGATGACGGTGGCGCTCGCCCTGGCCATGGAACTGGGTGTGGGGGCCATGATCCGCGACAACCTCACCCTCAACATCATCATGCTGATCTGGCCGCTCGATGCCATCAAGCAGTGGCAGGGCGGCGGCTGAATGCCGGGCCGTCCTACCCCCTGAATCCCAGCGCCAGCACGAAGAGTTCGGCGCTATCGTCCCGGCTCGCCCTGGGCTTCACATGCCGTACCCCGGTGAAGTCCTGCTTCAAGAGCTTCAGCATTTCGCCCTCGGTGCCGCCGCGCAACACCTTGGCGAGATAAGTGCCGCCGGGCTTCAGCACCAGCCTGGCGAATTGATAAGCCGCCTCGGCGAGCGCCATGATCAGGATATGGTCGGTCTGGCGGTGGCCGGTGGCGTGCGCCGCCATGTCCGAAAGAACCACATCGACCTTCTCGCCGCCCAGCGCATCGATCAAAAACTGCGGCGCATCGGCGTCGTAGAAATCCTTCTTGAAAATGGTGACCGATGGGATGGGGGCCATGCCATGCACGTCGATAGCAATGATTTGCCCGCGTCCTTCCTCCGCCTTCACTCGCCTCGCCGCCACCTGGCTCCAGCCGCCGGGTGCGGCACCGAGATCGATGACGCGTCCGCCGGGCTTGAGGAAGCGGTACTTGTCGTCGATCTCGATCAGCTTGAAGGCGGCGCGCGAGCGGTAGCCGAGCTTCTTCGCCTCACGCACGTAAGGATCGTTCAACTGCCGCTCGAGCCAGATCTTCTGCGAGACCGTGCGGCCCTTGCCAGTCTTGACCCGGACCTTGAGCTCTCGCCCGCTCGGACCCTTGCCGCTGCCGGGCCGGCTCATGCGCTTCTCCCGTAGGTTCCATCCTGTTTCATCATCAGGATGAGAATGCCTTCGCGAAGCCCCCGATCGGCAACGCGGATGCGCGGCGATGGAAAGACCAGGCGGATTTCTTCGAGAATGGCGCAGCCCGCCAGAACCAGATCGGCGCGGTCACGGCCGATGCAGGGGCTTTGCGCCCGCTGCTCGTAGCTCATCCGCAGGAGTTGGTTGGTCACCGCGCCGATGGCCGTGCTTTCCAGCCAGCAGCCATCGACTTTGGAGCGGTCATAGCGTTGCAGTCCGAGCTGCACGCCGGCGATCGTGGTGACCGTTCCCGAGGTCCCGAGGAGATGCGAGGGCTCAGGCTGCCGGCCCGTCACCGCCACGATCCGGTCGCGGAACTCCGCCAGCATCGGCTTTAAGTAGGTGCGCATCGCCGCGAAGACGGCGGGTGTGACATCGACACCGCCGCCGAAGCGCTCGGAGATCGTCACTACGCCGGCGGCCAGCGACGTCCAGACGGCAATCTCGAAACGTTCTCCACGTTTCACCATCCACATGACTTCGGTCGAGCCGCCGCCGATGTCGAAGACCAGCGCGGTCTCGGCGGCGGGATCGATAAGGGGTTGGGCACCGGTCGCCGCCAGCAGCGCTTCGGTCTCGCGGTCGATGATTTCCAGTTTCAATCCGGTCTCGGCCGCGACCCGGGCGATGAACTCATCGCCATTGGCGGCCATGCGGCAGGCTTCGGTCGCCACCAGCCGCATGCGCTCGACTTTGCGCCATTTGAGTTTGTTGGCGCAGACCCGCAGGGCATCGATGGTGCGGCTCATGGCCTGGTCGTGCAACCTGCCGGAGCGGCTCAGCCTTTCGCCCAGCCTGACGATCCGCGAAAAGGCGTCGACGACCGCGAATCCTTGCACCACCGGCGTGGCGATCAACAATCTGCAGTTGTTGGTTCCCAGGTCGAGGGCGCCATAAAAATTACCCCCGGTCTGAGCCGGTGCCAGGTTGCGCCGGGAGCGGTCACTGCCCGTTACATTGATCGCGTCCACGTCCTGAACCTTCCACGGCGGCCCGCGCTCGACGGCCACGCGGCCGGAGCGCAGTAAACCGCCCAAAATCATTGCGTTGGCCACAGTCTAGCAACTTCTTAACGGCGGTAAAGCGATTGTACGGGGAGACGCTCGAATGCTTGTCCGCCCCTTAACCCCATGTTGAGACGTTTTTGACTAACAATGGGTCAATCAGGGGGAACTCATGAGGACATTCGGCACGCGCTTGTTCCGGGAAGGCTCGCTCATCGGCGAATATTCCGAGCTTTTCGGCCAGGCCGTCACCCGCCACAAGCAGGGAATGGCGCTCAATGCCGCCAAGGTCGATGCCGAGCTCGCTTCCAAGGCGAAATCGGAATTCATCGCCAACATGAGCCACGAGCTGCGCACCCCCCTGAACGCCATCATCGGTTTCTCCGACATGCTGCACATTCAACCGGTCTCCGCGCCAGAAAAGGTCAAGCAGTATTCGGGCTATGTGAAGCAGGCGGCCGAACACCTTCTGGCACTGATCAACGGCATTCTCGACGTCTCCAAGATTCAGGCCGGCCAACTCGAAGTCGAGCCCGAGCCCATGGACATCAAGCCGCTGATCGCCTCCTGCATCCTGATCATCCAGGCCAAGGCCAAGGAGAAGGATATCGCCATCGAGACCGCCATCGCCGCCAACATGCCGGTGATCATGGGTGATCCACTGCGCATCAAGCAAATTCTCATCAACCTCGTCGGCAATGCGGTGAAGTTCACCTCCAAGAAGGGCCGCATCCGCGTCGAGGCGGGGCCCGCCCAGCAGGGCTATGCCATCGTCGCCGTGACCGATACCGGCGAGGGTATGTCGGCCTCCGAAATCGAAACCGCCATGCGGCCCTTCGGCCAGGTGGAAACCGGCTTCAACAAGCGTCATGAAGGCACTGGCCTCGGCCTGCCGCTCGCCTATGCCTTGGCCCGCCTGCATGGCGGCGATCTGCGCATCGACTCGCAAAAGGGCACCGGCACCCGCGTCACCGTCATCCTGCCGGTGACCACCGGCAAGCAACCTGTAGCCGCAAGCCAGGCTCTCGAACCCAAGCTTCATTGATGGACTGAGCACATGTACCGCCAGCAGCAGCCGCCTTCCAGTCAGCCCGCCCACCTCACCCAGCACGGCGCCGTCGAGCGCGTCGGCCGCATCGTGGCGGTAACCGGCGCACTTGCCATCATCCTCATCGATGTCGAGGACGAGCAGCGGGCCGCCCGCCAGGCGCGCAGCCCGGAAATCGGCACATTGCTCAAGGTCGACTCGCCGAAGTCGATTTCGCTGGCCCTGGTCTCCGCTCTCAGTTCGCCGATGCCATCGCACAACGCCGGCGACAAGGAGCTGCGCATTATCGAAGTGGAATTCATCGGCGAGCTGCCGAAGGATGCCAGCGGCATGCCGATGGCCTTCCGGCGCGGCATCTCCTGCTATCCCTCGCTCGGCGACATCGTCTACCGCGCCAACAAGCAGGAACTCGAAAAGGCCTATGCCTGCGACACCGATACCGCCATCCGCGTCGGCCACATCCAGCAGGATTCCTCCATTCCGGCGATGATCAAGATCGACGAGATGTTGGGCAAGCATTTCGCCGTGCTCGGAACCACCGGTACCGGCAAATCCTGCGCCGTCGCCCTGATGCTGCGGCGCATTCTGGAGAAAAATCCCCAGGCCCACATCCTGCTCCTCGATGTGCACCGGGAATATGCCATGTCGTTCAAGGGATTGGCAGAAATCATCACGCCCGACAACATGAATTTACCCTTCTGGCTGTTGAACTTCGACGAAATCGTCGAAATCCTGATCGGCCAGCAGTCCAGCCGCGAGACCGATACCGAGATCCTGCGCGAGCTCATTCCCATGGCCAAACTGCGCTACATGAGCAACCAGCGCCGCGACAAGGGCCAGATCATGCGCGGCCGCGAGATCGCGGAAAATCCCAATATCGGCGTCGACACGCCGATACCCTATCGCACTTCGGACCTGACCGGCCTGCTCGAGGACTATATCGGCAAGCTCGACATGCGCGGCGAACTCGCCCCCTACAAGCGGCTCAAGGCGCGCATTGAGACGATTTCGCGCGATCCTCGTTATGCCTTCATGTTCGGCAGCCTCACGGTGCAGGATACGATGGCGCAGGTGCTCGCCCGTCTGTTCCGTATTCCGGTGAACGGCAAGCCGATCGCCATTGTCGAGCTCGGCGGCCTGCCCTCGGAAATCATCAATGTGGTGGTCTCGGTGCTGGCCCGGCTCGCCTTCGACTTCGGCGTGTGGAGTGCCGGCCGCATTCCCCTGACTTTTGTTTGCGAAGAGGCCCACCGCTACGTGCCGATCGACAAGACGCTGGGCTTCGAGCCGACCAAGCGCGCGATCTCGCGCATCGCCAAGGAAGGCCGCAAATACGGGGTTTCCCTGTGCATCATCACGCAACGCCCATCGGAACTCGACCCCACCATCCTGTCCCAGTGCAACACCATCTTCTCGATGCGCCTCACCAACGAGCGCGATCAGCAGATCCTGCGGGCCGGCATTTCCGACGCCGCCGCCAGCCTCCTCGAATTCATGACCACCATGGGAACCGGCGAGGCGATCACCTTCGGCGAAGGCGTGGCGCTCCCCACCCGCATCAAGTTCGACATGCTCCCCGCCGATGCGTGGCCAAAGAGCAACTCTTCCTCCTTCACCCAGAACTGGGCCAAGGACATGCCCGACGACAGCTTCCTGCACGACATCGTCACCCGCTGGCGCGCCCAAACTTATAATCCCGACGGCACTGGTCCAGCGGCCGAAGGGGCCGCACCTCAGCCGGGCGCGGCCGAGTCCGCCCTGCCGCATGCCGCTCCGCTTCCCCAGCCGGCCCAGGCTGCACCGCATCAGTCGATCCTGCGCCGCCAGCCACCGCAGGGCCAGCCCGCCGGCAACGGCCTGTTCGGCGGCCATCATGTGCCGGCCGCCGCTCCGCCGTCGCTGCCGCCCATTCAGCCCGCCCCGCCCCAGCAACAGCAGCAGAGCCTCGCCAGCCTCATCAAGCAGTTCCGCATCTAGGCCGCCGGGGACTTGCGCATCTCCCCCCTCGCCGCTATCTAGGCCCGGCCCGAACGGCCGTTGGGGGATCGTCTAACGGTAGGACAGCGGACTCTGACTCCGCCAGTCTAGGTTCGAATCCTAGTCCCCCAGCCATCGCCAATTTGTACGGCCCGGAGACATAGGTAACGGAACGTACCTAAGACATGGGTGACAATCCTGGGCCGAAGGGATTGTCGAGGGGTTGCAGGGTCCTTTGTTCCGGGTCGATATATCCGAGATCATAGTGCATGAATGAGACGAGCCAAATACCCTCGTCGACTTCCTTGATTCCGAGGGTTTTGCCCGCAAGAACGACGGAGAGGTTGATCTTTTTGCGGTGCATGCGGATGCGGCCGCAGGACGTGACGGTGATGGCACGGTCATGGAAGGGGTGGTGCACCTCGCCGAGGCCTGTATAGGGGCGCGGTGAAGGCTGATAGAGCTCGGCGGGGAACTTCATGCCGACGGCTTCGTGGGGTCTCTGTTCATTGAACTCGCGCTGGAAGGCATCGAACCTGGCCTGCTGCTGAAGACCGTTCATGCCGGGAGGCCTGGTTGTCTCCTGCTTCAAGGTCCGGTGCATACGCTCGTGG
>JBQTKG010000069.1:0-5714 GCA_052386315.1 Hyphomicrobiales bacterium | reverse complement strand
CCCGACATGGAGATGATGTTGACCACCGTGCCCTCGGTCTTGGTGCGCTTCATCAGCGTCAGAGCATCCTGCATGAGGAAAAATGGCGCCCGCACATTGATGGCGAACATGCGGTCGAAAAGCTCCGGGCTGGTGTCCCAGATGGTGCCGCGGTCGGTGATGGCGGCGCAATTGACCAGCGCGTCGATGCGGCCGAATGCCTTGTCGCAGGCGGCGACGAGCTTCCGCGTGTCGTCCAGCTTGGCAAGATCGGCCTCGACGAAGACGGTCCTGACGCCCTTCTTCTCGAGATCGGCCGCAACACGCACGCCGTTCTTCGCATTGCGGCCGGCGATCACCATGCCCGCAACACCGCGGTCGGCGAACAGATGCGCGATGGCCTCGCCCAACCCCTGCGTCGAGCCGGTGACGACGGCCACCTTGCCGTCCATGGAGAGCTTGGCGAGGGACTCGACATTCATCACTGCACCTTGACGGCTTTGCCGGATTTCCACGATTCGGTCGCCGCATCGGCGAGCTTCTGCGCCATGAGCCCGTCGAAGCCGTTGGGCCGCGGCGTCTTGCCCGAAGCTATCCCGTCGATGAAGGCCTTGACCTCATTGCCATAGGCGAGCGCGTAGCGCTCGGTGAAGAAATGCAGGAGCGCGTCGGCGTTGAAGCCCTGGGCATTGGCGATCTCAACCGTCGAGTTGTGGATATTGCCGGCCCTCAGCATGCCCTTGCTCCCATGCACTTCCAGGCGCTGGTCGTAGCCGTAGGTGGCGCGGCGCGAACAGGTGATGACGCAGATCTTGCCCGACGCCGTCTGCATGTGCACGACGGCGGTGTCGACATCGCCCACCTTTCCGATTTCCTTGTCGACGAGCGAGGCGCCGAGCGCATGCACGGTCACGAACTCCTCGGCCACCAGGAAGCGGGCCATGTCGAAATCGTGGATCATCATGTCGCGGTAAAGCCCGCCGGAGTGCCCGATGTAGTCGATGGGCGGCGGCCCGGGATCGCGGCTGACGATGGTGGCGAGTTCAACCTCGCCGATGTCGCCGTTGCGGATGCGTTTCTCGAGGACCGCGAAATTCGGATCGAATCTGCGGTTGAAGCCGATCATCAGATTGGACTTGTTGTTCTCGACGATCTTGAGACAGGCTTCGATGCGCTCGACCGAGAGGCTCACCGGCTTCTCGCACAGGATCGCCTTGCCGGCGTTCGACGCCGCCTCGATCAGATCGGCATGGGTGTCGGTCGGCGTGGCGATCAAGATCGCGTCCACGTCCTTGGCCTTGACGATGTCCGCGACGGAGGCGACCCCGGCGCCCACTTCGGCCGCGAGTTCCTCCGCCGCCTTCGCCATCTGATCGGCGATCAAAACCACCTTCGCCTTGCCCGAGGCGGCGATGGTGCGCGCATGAACCTTGCCGATGCGGCCGGCGCCGAGCACCCCGAACCTGATCATTCAACGCTCTCCATCTGTTGCGAATCGTGCATGAAATTGCATGAAAATGCCATGAAAATGCATGGAATTGCATGACATTTGCCGAGCTCTTGCGCACCATTTCGATGACTTTCCTGGAACTCTCCGTCGCCAACTGACATGCTAGCATGTCAGTTGGTGATTTGGACGCCATGTCGCCCGTGGCTCCGATTTGCGGTCTGTCTGGCAAGGTAGGTGGAACAAACATTCTGAATTGACATAAGTTTGGAATTGTTGTTTCGTATTGTCAAGAAGGCAAATGGAACATGGAGGCAGAAATGCTGTCGCAAGCAGGCAGCGCGGCGCGCCTTGACGTGATCACCATCGGGCGCTGCTCGGTCGACCTTTACGGCCAGCAGATCGGCTCGCGCCTCGAGGATATCGCCTCCTTCGCCAAGTCGGTCGGCGGCTGTCCCTCCAATATTGCGATCGGCACCGCGCGTCTCGGCCTCAAGTCCGGCCTCATCACCAGGGTGGGCGACGAACCGATGGGCCGCTTCGTCAAGGAGCAGATGGCGCGCGAGGGTGTGGCGCTCGACGGCATTGCCACCGATCCGGCGAGGCTCACCTCGCTGGTCCTGCTTTCGGTCGAGAACGACAAGACTTTTCCGCTCATCTTCTACCGCGACAATTGCGCCGACAGCGCGCTCAGCGAGGACGATATCGACGAAGCCTTCGTGGCGCGGGCGGGTGCGGTGCTGGTCACGGGAACGCATTTCGCGCGGCCTCACAACGATGCCGCCCAGCGCAAGGCCATGCGCATCGCCAAGGCCCATGGCGCCAAGGTCGTGCTCGACATCGACTATAGGCCCAATCTCTGGGGCCTTGCCGGCCATGGCGCCGGCGAGGAACGCTACATCAAGTCGGACAAGGTTTCCGGGCACCTGAAGACCATACTCCCCGACTGTGACCTGATCGCCGGCACCGAAGAGGAGGTCCACATTGCCGCGGGGCATGAGGACACCCTCGAGGCGCTCAAGACGATCAGGTCGCTTTCTTCAGGCGTGATCGTCTTGAAGCGCGGGCCCATGGGCTGCGTGGTGTTTCCGGCGGCGATCCCGGCGCAGATCGAGGACGGCATCGTGGGCCAGGGCTTTCCCATCGAGGTCTATAATGTGCTGGGCGCGGGTGACGCCTTCCTGTCGGGGTTCCTGCGCGGCTGGCTGAAGGGCGAGGAGCTTGCGACCTGCGCCACCTGGGCCAATGCCTGCGGCGCCTTCGCGGTGTCGCGGCTCCTGTGCTCGCCGGAGATTCCGGCCTGGGAGGAACTGCAATATTTCCTCAAGCACGGCAGCCCGCAACGGGCGCTGCGCCGGGACGAGGCGATCAATCACATCCATTGGGCGACGACCCGGCGCGGCCAGTGGCCGAAGCTTCTGGCGCTGGCCATCGACCATCGCATGCAGTTCGAGGCGATGGCCGACAAGGAAGGCTGCCCCCGCGCGCGCATCGCCGACTTCAAGCGGCTGGCCATCGCGGCGATAGGCCAGGTGGCGAAGGGACAAGCGGGCTTCGGCACGCTGCTCGACGACACCTACGGCCGCGAGGCCATGTTCGATGCGGCGAAGCTCGGCCTGTGGGTGGCAAGGCCGGTGGAGCAGCCGGGCTCGCGGCCGCTCAGATTCGAGTTCACCCAGGATGTGGGATCGCGGCTTCTCGAATGGCCGGTCAACCATACGATCAAGTGCCTCGCCTTCTATCACCCGGACGATCCCGAGGAACTCAAGGCGGAACAGGCGCGGAAGCTTCTCACTCTCCATCAGGCGGCGCGCAAGGTGGGCCGTGAATTGCTGATCGAGGTGATCGCCGGCAAGCACGGGGCCATGGCAGACGACACGGTGGCCCGCGTTCTCGAAGAACTCTACGGGCTTGGCATCAAGCCCGACTGGTGGAAACTCGAACCGCAGGCCTCGTCCAGGGCCTGGGACCGGATCGGCGCCGCGATCGCCCGCCGCGATCCCTACTGCCGCGGCATCGTGCTGCTCGGTCTCGAAGCGCCGGAAGCCGAACTCGACAAGGCCTTCCGCGCCACCGCCGGCCACGGCGCCGTCAAGGGCTTCGCCATCGGCCGCAGCATTTTCGGCGAAGCCGCACCCGCCTGGCTCGCCGGCCGGATCGGCGATGCCGCGGCGGTGGCCGAAATGGCCGAGCGTTTTTCGAGCCTCGTCAACTTGTGGAACACGGCGCACGAGAAACGCGCCGCCTGACATGACCGGGAGAAGACCGATGACCAAGACCATTCGCCTCACCACGGCGCAGGCGCTGGTGAAATTTCTGACCCGCCAGATGACCGTCGTCGACGGCAAGAAGCTGCCGCTCTTCGCCGGAGTCTGGGCGATTTTCGGCCACGGCAATGTGGCGGGCCTCGGCGAGGCCCTGTTCGGCGAACGCAAGGCGCTGCCGGTTTATCGCGCCCATAACGAGCAGGCCATGGCCCATGCGGCGATAGCCTATGCCAAGGCGATGCGGCGGCGGCGCATGATGGCCTGCACCACTTCGATCGGACCCGGCGCCCTCAACATGGTGACGGCGGCGGCGGTGGCCCATGTCGACCGGCTGCCGCTGCTGCTGCTGCCGGGCGACATTTTCGCCAACCGCAGGCCCGATCCGGTGCTGCAGCAGATCGAGGATTTCGGCGACGGCACCGCCTCCGCCAACGACTGCTTCAAGCCGGTGTCGCGCTATTTCGACCGCATCGCGAGGCCCGAGCAACTGATTCCGGCGCTCTCCCGCGCCATGGCGGTCTTGACCGATCCCGCCGAATGCGGTCCGGTGACCCTGGCCATGTGCCAGGACACCCAGGCCGAGGCCTATGATTACCCGGAGAGCCTGTTCGCCGAGAAAGTCTGGACGCAACGCCGCATAAGACCCGACGAGGCCGAACTCGGCGAAGCCGTCCGTGTGCTGAGGAATGCGAGAAAGCCGGTCATCGTCGCGGGCGGCGGCGTCCTCTATTCCGAGGCCTCGCAGGCGCTTGCCGGCTTCGCCGAGCGCCACGGCATACCGGTTTGCGAAACCCAGGCCGGAAAATCGTCGCTCTCCTCCCAGCATTCGCTCAACATGGGGGCGGTCGGCGTCACCGGCACGGCTGCCGCCAACCGCGTCTGCGAGGCGGCGGATGTGGTGCTGGCGGTGGGCACGCGGCTGCAGGATTTCACCACCGGCTCCCGGGCTCTGTTCAAGAATCCGAAAAAGACGCTGATCGGCCTCAACACTCAGGCCTTCGATGCAAGCAAGCACCGGGCCCTGCCGGTCGTCGCCGATGCGCGCGTCGGGCTGGAGGAATTGTCCGCCGATCTCGGCAGCTACCGGGCGCCCACTACCTGGACGAAACTGGCCGAGACCGGCATCAAGCTCTGGCTCAAGGAGGCCGACGGATACACACGGGCAACGAACGCCGAGCGCCCGTCGGACGCCCAGGTGGTGGGGGCGGTACAGCGCGCCCTTGGAGGCGAGATTTCCGTGCTTTGCGCGGCGGGCGGACTTCCCGGCGAACTGCACAAGCACTGGCAGGCGAGCACTCCTTCTTCCTATCACATGGAATACGGCTTCTCCTGCATGGGCTACGAGATCGCCGGCGGCATCGGCCTGAAAATGGCGCAGCCCGAGCGCGAGGTCGTCGTCATGGTGGGCGACGGCTCCTACATGATGATGAATTCCGAGCTCGCCACTTCGGTGATGCTCGGCATCAGGATCACGGTCGTGCTGCTCGACAACCGCGGCTACGGCTGCATCAACCGGCTGCAGCATGCCACCGGCGGCGAGCGCTTCAACAATCTCTATGCCTACAACACGCTGCATGCGGAAATGCCGGAGATCGACTTCGCCGCCCATGCCCGGAGCCTCGGCGCTATCGCCGAGAAAGTATCCTCGCTCGCCGATCTCGAAGCCGCGTTGAAACGGGCCCGCGGCAATTCCCGGACAACCGTCATCGTCATCGATACCGATCCGATGACCTCGACCGACGCGGGCGGGCATTGGTGGGACGTGGCGGTGCCGGAGGTATCGGCCCGCAAGGAAGTGCGCGCGGCGCGAAAGAGCTACGAAAAGGCGTTGCACAAGCAGCGCGTTGGAGATTGAGAAGAGTAAAAGTACGGAACCAACAGCCGTCATCCCGGCTTTCGCCGCTATCGTATGCACACAACTTTGGATCACCGGCGATTACCAAGCTATTGTTATTGCATCACTTCACTCCGTCATCCCGGCGCAAGCCGGGACCCCCTGAGCGCTTTCGGCCCGCAGTCTG
>JBQTKG010000068.1:0-19560 GCA_052386315.1 Hyphomicrobiales bacterium | reverse complement strand
GCTCGCCGCCTGCTCAACGGGCGGCCTCAACCGTTCCGATGACAGGCTCGCCGCCGCCGAAATCCGTTCGATCCTCGCCGGCAAGAGCTGGCGCTTCTCGGGGCCGAACAACTCCGGCGTGACGCTTTATGCCTCCGACGGCACCTCGCTGGTCGAGGTCGACGGCAAGGGCACGACGACCGGCAAGTGGCAGGCGAAGGATGGCGAATTGTGCGAGAGCTTTGCGCCCGCGCCCTTCCTGCCGGGCGGCGTGGCCATGACCTGTTATCCCTTCAGCGGCTCGGGCGGCACCTACCGCGCCGGCGAGGCCACCTTCCGCCTCGCCACCTGATCGCGCCCCGCGACACACATTCGCCACACGGTACTCGAAGTTTCGCCAAGCAGGGAACCGAAAAGCCCCCTCGTGGATTAAAGGGGGACAGGAGGTTCCGCGATGACCGAAGCACTGACGCGCCGCAGGCTGCTCGTGGCCGGCATCGCCCTGATCGCCGCTCCGGCGCTGGCCGGTGCCCAGACTCCTGTCCTGTTCGACGGACCGATGCCCGATCCGGCGCTCCTGCCACCGGCCGAGTCGCCGATCGATTTCCCCGTCGAACCCGCCGATCTCAGCCGCATTCCCAAGCAGTTCCGCCGCCAGTTCGTCGCCTATGACGGCCCCGAATGGCCCGGCACCATCATCATCGATCCCGACTCCCGGCACCTTTTCTATGTGCTCGAAGGCGGCCAGGCGCTGCGCTACGGCGCCGGTGTCGGCCGCGAAGGCTTCGCCTGGTCGGGCGAGGCGCAGGTCGGCATGAAACGGCGCTGGCCGCGCTGGCTGCCGCCGGTCGAAATGCTGCTGCGCGACAAGAACGCCGCCAAATGGGCCAATGGCCAGCCCGGCGGGCCGGACAATCCGCTCGGCGCCCGCGCCCTCTATCTGCACCAGAACGGCGCCGACACCTTCTACCGAATCCACGGCACCAACAATCCGGAGTCGATCGGCAAGGCCATGTCGTCGGGCTGCATACGCATGCTGAACCAGGACATTGCCGAGCTTTATCTGCGGGTTCCGGTGGGCTCGCGCGTCACGGTAAAGCCTTCGCTCGGCGCTTAAGGCTTGCGGCGGCGGGAAAGCTGTGGCACATGCGCGGGGCCTCCCGGAGACGCCGACGTGAATCGCATTGCCATCGCATCGCTGCTGCTCGCCGCTGTCGAGCTTGCCGCCTGCAATACCGGCGGCGCCAAAGGGGTGCGCTTTGTCGATGGCAAATCCGCCCAGCCGCAGGCCGAGCCTATCCACAATCTGACGGCCGCTGAAATCCAGGCCGCCATCACCGGCAAGACCTTCCAGTATACCCGCCCAGACGGCAACGGCTTCGTCACCTACAACGCCGACGGAACCTTCTCCTTCCAGGACGATGCCAAGGGCCCGGGCACCGGCACCTGGTCGGTCAGCAACGACCGGTTCTGCGAAGCTTTCGGGGCCGGCGCCGCCACCGACTGCGGCGAGTTCAAGACCACGGGCGATGCCTATTTCGCCGCCAAATCCCGTCTCGTCGAGATGAAAAGCTAGCCGGTCAGGAACGGATTGGTCCGGCGTTCCTCGCCGATATTTCCCGCCGGGCCGTGGCCGGGCAGGAACATCACATCGTCGCCCAGCGGAAACACTTTCTCGCGGATCGATTTGATCAGCGTGGCATGGTCGCCGCGCGGCAGATCGGTGCGCCCGACCGAACCCTGGAACAGCACATCGCCCATCAGCGCGAAGCGGTTCTCGCTGTTGTAGAAGACGACCGAACCCGGCGTATGGCCCGGCGTTTCGAAAATATCGAATACCAGCCCGCCCACCGGCACCTCGTCGCCCTCCCTGAGCCAGCGGTCGGGGACCACGGTGCGCACCCCGGCCATGCCAAACTGCGCGCCGCTTTCCGGGAGACGCTCGAGCAGGAACAGATCCTCCCTATTCGGACCCTCGATCTTCACCCCCAGCGCATCGCGCAGTTCCGCCGCCCCGCCGGCATGGTCGATATGGCCGTGGGTCAGGAGGATCTTCTCGATCTTCACCCCGGATTGCTCCACCGCCTTGAGAATCAAGGCGACATCGCCGCCCGGATCGACCACGGCGCCAAGCTTCGTTGCCTCGTCGTAGACGACGCAACAGTTCTGCTGGAACGGGGTAACCGGAATGATGAAGGCCTTGAGCATTGCCATGGCCGGGCTGCATAGCGGCGCCGCGAGCCATGTGCAACGGGTCGTACGCGCTTGCCCAATTTCCGGGCAACGGCTAGAGCCTGCCGGACCGCTTCCGAATTAAGGCTCCCCAGTCCGATGCCCGCATCCGCCGCCATATCCCGGCGCTACGGCAATCTTGTCGCTGCCATTGCGACAATTGCCAGTTGCGACATCGCCATGGGGCTCACCTTCCAGCTTTTGCCGCTGCTCATGGAACAGCGCGGCGTGCCGGCCTGGGTGATGGGACTCAATGCCGCCATGTCGCCGCTCGGCATTCTTCTCGCCGGACCCTTCCTGCCCGCCGTCGTGGCGCGCTTCGGCACCAAGACCGTGGTCAACGCGGTGATCGCGGTGATCGTCGCCTCGCTTCTCGCCTTCAAACTCTTCCCCGGCCTCGCCGCTTGGTTCGTCATCCGCTTTATCTTCGGCATTGCCGCCGGAACCCTATTCACGGTGAGCGAAGCCTGGATCCTGAGCTTCGCCGAGACCGGCAACCGCGGCCGCATCATGGCCGTCTATACCAGCGTCCTGTCGCTCACCTTCGCCGTCGGTCCGGCGATCCTGCCTTTGACCGGCATCCACGGCTGGATGCCCTGGCTCATCGGCATCGTCTGTGTCTGCACCAGCGCCCTTCCCCTGAGCTTCGTCGAAGTCAGCGAGGCGGCTTTCAGGGACGACAAGGGCGGCAGCTTCCGGCGTTTCGTCGGCCGCGCGCCGCTCCTGCTCTTTGCCGTCGCCACCGCCACGATTTTCGACGGCATTCTCTTGTCCTTTTTCGGTGTCTTCGGATTGCGCTCCGGCCTCGACTTGCAGACCGTGAGCTGGGTACTGGCGGCGGGCATTATCGGCAATGTGCTGATGCAATATCCCATGGGACTGCTCGCCGACCGCTGGTCGCGCGTCGGCGTCATCGCGGTGACCGCCGCCACCACCGTGGTCCTGTGCCTTGCCATGATCTGGGCGGTGACAAGCTGGCTGATCTGGCCGGTGGTCATCGTGGCGGGCTCCACCGCCTTCGCCGTCTATACGATTTCGCTCACCATTCTCGGCGACAGTTTCGAGGGGCCGGATCTGATCGCCGGCTCCGCCGCCTTTTCCGCCATGTGGGGCGTGGGCGGGCTTGTGGGTCCCCCCATTGCCGGCGCCGCCATCGACGCCTTCGGCGCCAACGCCATGCCTGTCACCCTTGCCGCCTCCTATATGGTGCTGCTGATCGGCCTGGCGCTGAGCGGCGGCCGCCTGGTGCGGAGCGCAGGCCATGGATAGGCAGCGACTCATCAACCTGGCCGCCGCCATTTCGGCGGTGACCGTCTTCGGCTTCACCCTGGGGCTCATGTTTCCGCTGCTCTCGCTCATCATGGAGAAGCAGGGGATCGATGCCGACATCATCGGCTACAACGCCGCGATGCAGCCCTTGGGCATCGTGATCTCGGTGTTCACCATCCCGCCACTGGTGCGGAGTTTCGGCGCCAAGAAAACGTTGATCGCCGCCGCCATTCTCACCGCTTCAATCATCGTCACCTATCCCTTCCTGCCGGTGTACTGGTGGTGGTTCGGCCTGCGCATCCTGCACGGCTTCTTCGTCTCCAACCTCTTCACCATCAGCGAGGCGTGGATCGTGCGTTTCGCCGAAGGCCCATATCGCTCGCGCCTTCTTGCCGTCTATACCAGCGTGCTGGCCGCAAGCTTCGGCGGCGGCCCCGCCCTCATCAGCCTGACCGGCATTGATACCGCCCTGCCTTTTTTCATCGGCGCCGCCATCCTGCTCGCCGCCACCATCCCGATTTTCTTCGTCCGCGACGCGGCGATCGACAGTGAGGATGAAGCTCCGCTCTCGGTCCTGGGTTTTGCCCGCAAGGCGCCGATTCTCCTGGCCGCCGTCGGCATGTTCGCGGTGATCGATGCCGCCAATCTCGGCTTCCTGCCGGTCTATGGCGTGAAAAAGGGCATGGATCAGGAAACCGCGGCACTGGCGCTCACCGCCTTCATCATCGGTAACACGGTGCTGCAATTCCCCATCGGCTGGCTCGCCGATCTCTTCCGCAAGCGCCCCGTGATGGCCGGCTGCGGCATTGTCACGGCGGTTGCCTCGGCCCTCATTCCGGCGAGTTTCGGCACGCCCCTGCTGTGGCCCATACTGCTTGTCGCCGGCGCCGCCTCGGCCGGCATCTATACGGTCTCGCTGGCCGAACTCGGCGACCGCTTCTCCGGCCATGAGCTGGTGACCGGCACCGCATCCTTTTCTACCTCCTGGGGCACCGGCGCGCTGGCCGGTTCGCTTATCGCCGGATGGTCCATCGCGGCCTTTGGGCCCGACGGCCTGCCCTATACGCTGGCGGCGAATTTCGCGGTCTTCCTTATCGTCATGTACGCCCGCGAAGCGGGGAGCCGCGCATGAGTCCCCGCCCCTTCAGCTACGCCACCGGGGTTGCCTTCACGGCGGCGGGGGCCGTGTGCTGGAGCCTCGGCGGCGCGCTGGTGCGGCTCACCGACGGCATCGACGTCTGGCAGATCATCTTCTACCGCTCTTTGACCGTCATCGTTTGCATGGGCGTATGGCTCGGCTTCCACTTCGGCGCAGGCCTCTACGCGCGCATGGCCCACGCCGGCGTCAACGCCGTCATCGCCGGCATCGCGGCGGGCACCGCCGGCCTCACTTTCGTCGCCTCGCTGTTCTACACCACCGTGGCGCAGGCCATTTTCATGGTCGGCGTAGCGCCCTTCTTGTCGGCCATTCTGGGGCTGTGGATTCTGCGCGAGCGTATTCCCGGCATCACCTGGCTCGCCATGACCGTGGCGCTCCTCGGCATGGCAGTGATTTTCGCCGGCGCCGACGGCGGCAGCACCTTCACCGGCACGGTGCTCGCGATTTTCTCCGCCTTCTGTTTTTCCTGCTACGCCGTGCTGCTGCGCTGGGGCCAAAGGACCGAAATGTCGATCGCCGTCTTCTGGAACGCCCTCTATCTGATCGCCGTCAGCGCCGTGGTGCTGCTCGTGCCGGCGGGATTGCGCGCCGAGGTGGGCGCGGCGCAATTCGCCATCGGCTGGGCCAATTTCGCCACCGTCATTGTGATGGGCGCCGTGCAGCTGACGCTCGGCCTGATCCTCTTCACCGTCGGCTCGCGCAGCGTGCCCGCCGCGCAATTGTCGCTTATCGCGCTCGTCGAGCCAACCCTGTCGCCTCTTTGGGCCTGGCTTGCCGCCGATGAATTGCCGCCCATCTGGACATTTGCGGGGGGTGCTGTGATCCTGTCGGCAATCGCCCTTCGGGCGCTGTTCAGCGCCGGACCGGAGAGACGACATGTCAGACGCCGGCGCCCCGCCTGAACTGCTTAACGTCCGCGACTTTTTGCGTTTCGCGGTGAGCCGCTTCCGCGCCGCCGGACTCGCCCACGGCCATGGTGCGACCTCGGCGCTTGACGAGGCGGCCTTCCTCATTCTCGAAACCTTGCATCTGCCGGTCGACGACATCAACCCCTGGCTCGATGCCAGCCTCACGCTTGCCGAACGCCAGAGCCTCGCCGAATTGATCCGCCTGCGCATCGAGACCCGCAAGCCGGCCGCCTATCTGTTGAAGCGGACCTACATGCATGGGCTTCCCTTCTATATCGACGAACGCGCCATCGTGCCGCGATCCTATATCGGCGAATTGCTGTTCTCGGACCTGTTCGGCGGCGGCGATACCGGCCTGATCGGCAGCCCGGAGGACGTGGCATCGGTTCTCGATCTCTGCACTGGCTCCGGCTGCCTCGCGATCCTCGCGGCCCGCATCTTTCGCAATGCCGAAATCGACGCCGCCGATCTTTCCAGGGACGCCCTCGACGTCGCCCGGATCAATGTCGAGCGGCATGGCTTGTCAAGCCGGGTCAATCTGTTGCACGGCGATCTTTTCACACCGCTGCAAGGCCGCCGCTACGATCTGATTCTGGCCAATCCGCCCTATGTGGCGGCGGCGGAAATGGCCGCCTTCCCGCCCGAATATGCCCAGGAACCGGCCATCGCCCATGCCGGCGGCAGCGATGGGCTGGATATCGTCCGCCGCATCCTCGCCGAGGCGCCGCGCCATCTCAATGAAACGGGCGGGTTGCTCTGCGAAATCGGCACCGGACGTGAAATTCTCGCGGCGGAATTTCCCGATCGCAACTTCCTCTGGCTCGACACCGAGGAAAGCGAAGGCGAAGTCTTCTGGCTGCCGCGCCAGGCATTCAGCGCCTGAGGCCCGTCGCCCGCATCAGATTGTCGTAGATGCGCCGGGTCATCGCCGTCATTTCCGGCATCAGCGGGTAGGCTTCCGCCAGCAGTTTCGGATAGGCCCCAGCACCCAGATGCCTTTCCAGCGTGGCGATGTAATTGGGCAGCGACGACCAGGCGGCCATGGTTTGCGGGCTGAACTCGCAATGGAACTGGGTGCCGATAGCATGATCGTCGACGGCGACCGACTGCACCGCCGCGCGCGGCGAAGAGGCGAGAACCGCAGCACCCTCGGGGGCGCGTTTCACTTCGGCGAGATGCCACTGCATGACCTTGTGGCTGTCGCCCAGGCCTTCGAACAGCTTATGGCGCTTGCCGTCCCCGGTCACATTCACCTCGAACACGCCGACCTCGCCTTGATCCGCCGGCCCCACTTCGCCGCCCAGCGATTCGCACAGCAATTGGTGCCCGAGGCAGACGCCGATATAGGGCTTGGCCCGGTCCCGGACCCATTCGCGGATCGCCTGTTTTTCCGCTGCGATCCAAGGATGCTCAACTTGCTGCCAGGTGTCCTGGGCGCCACCGAGCACGAACAGCAGATCGTAAGGTGCGAGATCGGGAATCGCGGCACCCTCCCACAGCCGGACGAATTCCGGAACGATGCGGTCTTCGGCGAAGAAATCGAGGAACCGGCCGGGATGATCGTGGTCCATGTGCTGGAATATCAAGGCGCGTTTCATCTCTATCTCACCGGCGGCATCACCAGTCGCCGGGCGCGGCAGTGTTCGGCCTCGTTCGCCCCGCAAGCGATAAACGATCCCGCCTTGTCGAAGCAAATGCGCAGTTCCGCAAGCCGGGCGCGGTCCCGCGCATTGCCGCACTGCACCGAAATCATGGCGGCAGTGAGCTCGCGATTGGTCTTGACGAAATCCGCGATCAATTGCCCGGGCGTGGTCACGATGCCGGCTTGCGGCGCCAGGTAGCGCGCGGGAATTCTGACTTTCCCGTACAGCGCCCGCGTCGCGCCGAAATACTCCTCCTGCGACAGGCCCGAGCATCTGCCATGCTTGCGCCATTCATGGATGATGAGTTTCCGGGAAGGCATGATGTCGAGCATGGCGCCGATCCGCTCCTCCGGCACCCAGCGTTCGGGTGAGTCGCAGTCCTGCGGCCAGCCCCGCTCATTTTGCGGCCATAACCCATGCACCACGAAGGCGAAGCGCCGCCCCGGCGCGCATTGCCGGCCGTCGTCGCGGCCTTGCGGCCCGGCGCAATGGCTGGGCGACCAGGACAGCGACAGCGCATAATAGTCGAAATCGCCGGACCGAGCCGCCTGCGCCGCTGCACTCAGCAGGAAGGCGGCAAGGAGGACCGCGGCAGTGGCGGAAACAGCCCGGCGAGCCAGCCCCGAGACTCGGGGCGGCGCTCCTGCGGGCAGGTATTGGCGATGATTTTCCATGAGGAATTGTTCAGATTCATATCGCAACGGGCGAGCTTCCCCCGGATGCAGGCAATCTGCCCTTGCGAGAA
This sequence comes from Hyphomicrobiales bacterium, assembly GCA_052386315.1. Lineage (GTDB taxonomy): Bacteria > Pseudomonadota > Alphaproteobacteria > Rhizobiales > Aestuariivirgaceae > Aestuariivirga. Next base: position 11,625 of record JBQTKG010000068.1, on the reverse strand, counting down.
ATTCCGGCCATTGGCGCGGCAGGTGCAGCTTGACCCGCCCTGCGCCTCCAGCGCAAGGCCGGTCATCACGACGGCCGCCGCCAATGCCGCTTTGCCTACCCCATTACACGATCATAACATGGAAGCGGGCGACAGAACAGTAAACCTCAAATCAGTTGCAGTTCGACCGCCTGCGGGCCGCGGCCGCGCTTGTCCGGCTGCACTTCAAAGCTGATTTTCATGCCTTCGGCCAGTTCCGGAATTCCCGAACGCTGCACCGCCGTAATATGCACGAACACGTCCTTGCCGCCATCATCGGGTGCGACAAATCCATAACCCTTGGCCTGGTTGAAGAACTTCACCGTGCCGTTCTGGCGCATGAGAAGAAGGCTCCCTATTCCTTTCCGCAATTCCCCGGGGGCGTGCGGCGGAAACATGCCTCAGGGCGGGATTTCCGGCAAGCGGAGACTTTCCATGCATTCTCCTCTTGCATTCGGCCGCATCGTCTGAATAATTGCCGGCACCAGAACATGGGGCCATTCATGCATCGCCGGTTCTCGCTGCCCATCCTCGCCATGGGTCTCGTTGCTGTTGCACCGCTTTGCGCTTCCGCCAAGCCCGTCTACACGACCAAATACACCTATTACTCCATCGGCGGCGATACGGCGGCCGAGATTTACAACGCCATGATTCGCCGCGGTCCCCATGTCAACGGCGCCCAGGCCTATGCTTCGACCTCGGCGACATCCTCCCAGGAGGGCAAGCTGGCGCAGGGCCAAAGCTGCGCCATTAGCGATTACCGGCTGCGGATCGATTTCGTCATCAGGCTGCCGCGCATCAAGAACGAGAAAGTCCTGAGCGGCGCGACGCGGGCGCGCTGGCAGCAGTTTTCGCGGTTCCTCAAGCAACATGAGGAGACTCACCGGTCTATCTGGCTCGTTTGCGCTCGCGATCTCGAGCGTCAGGTGAAAGCCATCGCGGTCGCCGATTGCGGGATCGCCGATGCCAGGGCGGCAAAGCTCTGGGAGCAGATGCGCAAGTCCTGCACCAAGAAACACGACGCTTTCGACGCCGCCGAGCAGAAGCGGCTGGCGCGGCATCCCTTCGTCAAGCTGGTGCTCAAACAGAGCGACAGAACCAGCAATGCCGCGGCCGTTCCCGTAACGAAGAAATAGAATCCGCTTTCGGCTCAGGTGGCCCGCTTGCGCTTGCCGGCTCCGAGCACGCGGCCGGCAACGATGTCGAGTTTGGCCACCAGCTTTGCATCGCGCTTCTCCGGCGCCGTCATGATGGCGTGATCGAGGGCGCGGTCCGAACCCGCCGGGCATGCCGGATGCAGCCGCGGAAAATCGCCGGCGAGACGGCGGATGAGACGCTTGGCGTTGCCGGTATTGGCCTTGAGAACTTCGACGACCTTGCGGACATCGACTTCGCCGTGCTCGCAATGCCAGGAGTCGTAGTCGGTCACCATGGTGACGGCCGCGTAACAAATCTCCGCCTCGCGGGCGAGCTTGGCCTCTGGCATGTTGGTCATGCCGATGACCGCCGCACCCCATGAGCGGTAGAGCCGCGATTCGGCCAGCGTCGAGAATTGCGGGCCCTCCATCACCACACAGGTGCCGCCGCGCGCATAGGCGATGCGCTCGGCCCTGAGCGCCGCCTCGAGCCGGTCCTGCAGGCCGGGCGACACCGGATTGGCAAAGGGCACATGGCCGACGCAGCCGGTGCCGAAGAAGCTCTTGTCGCGCGCGAAAGTGCGGTCGATGAACTGATCGACGAGCACGAAGCCGCCGGGCGCCAGCTCCTCCTTGAGCGATCCCACCGCCGACAGCGAAACCAGATCGGTCACCCCCATCCGCTTCATCACGTCGATATTGGCGCGGTAGTTGATGGTGGTCGGCGAATAGACATGGCCGCGCCCATGCCGGGGAAGAAAGACGACGGGAAGCCCGCCGATCTCCCCAACCCGCACCTGGTCGGAGGGCTTTCCCCACGGGCTCTTCACCGTCTTCCACCGGGCACCCTCGATCTCGATGTCGTAGACGCCGGTACCGCCGATGATGCCGAGGATGGAATTTGTCATTTGCATTCCGTAATTTACAGGAATCTATGGGTGGGGTGGGGTGGGGTGGGGGTGGGGTTGAATTACCCCCTGACTCAGGCTACATGGTATCAAATCAGAACTCTGAGTACGCCAATGGGAACATTTCTGAATAACGATGATGCGATCTGGCTCAGGCATGTCAATGCCGATCCGAACACGATCGCCTTGCTTCACCAGCTCAAGGCAGGGACCAAACTGAAGATCGAGATCGAAGGCGTTCGCGGCGATTGGGAGCGCATGGCCGACGGAAAGGACGGCAGGCCCACGCCCGGCCTCAAGCCGGTCGGCGAAACCTTGGATTTCTGGAAATCCATGAAAATGCGCCGGGGCGAGTGGATCGGTTTCAGGATCGTCGACCCCCGCGACAGCTATCTGTCCGACATTCAGGCGACACTGAGTGAATGGGAGTCCGAGGAGGACGAGAAGGCCTTCGTTGATCTGTGATCATTGGCAGGTGGCTGCTGTCCCGTTTCCCTTCATGGACAAGCCGACGGTCAAGCGGCGTCCCGCCCTCGTCATCTCCAACCGGTCCTTCAACGCCGCGAACGATCACGCCATCATGGCAATGATCACAACCGCGAAACTGGATCGATGGCCCGGCGATTACGCGCTGACCAAGCCCGCCGACGCGGGTCTACTGGCCGATTGTTATGTGCGTTGGAAAGTCTTCACCCTGCCCAACAGCCTGATCGCCCGGATCATAGGCGAACTGGCCGACGAAGACCGCGAAGCCTTGATGATTCAGGCCCGAACGATCTTCGTCCGGGCTTAGAGTCCGTTTCGGAAGTCATGTTGACCGGGCTAGACGGCGGACGAAGATCATGACGGAGGCGGCATCGAGGAAGACTCACGCGGAGGCCATCGTCGCTTCGAAGTCCTTGGCCAGGCCCCGGTTGCGGTTAGTCCATGCAAATGTCCTCACAGGTTTAAATCCACGAACAATGGACAGTGATCGCTCACTTGCCGATCCTTCACATTGATCTTGGGCGCCCGCTCATCCTGTATGGCTTTTTGCCAAAGTCGTTTTGACAGAACAACATAATCGATTGATGGCTCAGGGTCCGCGCTGTAGACATCGCAATCGAGCTTCTGTTTGTGAGGAACCTTGAAGAGATCGAGTGAGGGAGGATTGGCGTCGTTGAGATCACTCCAAATTTGTTCCTTCGGGCGATCCATTACACGATTGAAATCACCTAGAAGTACATAATTATCATTGGTTTTTTCGTGGGTATCGATCCAATTCTCAAGTTTCGGCACCTGCTCAAAAAGCACTGTGCAGGCAATTTCCTGTTTTTTCCCGGGCAACTTGCCCTGTTCTGCGGGCCACTTGGGCCACTGACAACCTGATTTCAAATGTACTGAGATCACCCAAAATGTTTCCGATCCTATTTTCAGCTTCGCGGCTGTGCCACGGCGGGTCTCGGCCTTATTTCCATCTTGATCCGTATACGCAATCCGCAGTTCGTCCACATGCGCGGTCTCCACGACTTCGGCGGCGCCTCTGCGAATTGCCAGCGCAGTGAATATGTCCCGTTTTTTCCGATCCGTGATGTAGTCCGGATCCTCCTTGACTCGTTCCTCATACCGATTAGAGAAAATGAGTTCCCATTCCATCTCAGGGAAGATGAGACGTGCGGCCTCGGGCGAACCCAGTTCCTGAAGCCCAACAATGTCAGCTTTCAGTTTGTCATGCGCGATATGACGAATTGCTTGGTAGTCGACAAGTGAGCGTTTTTCACTTTTCTCACGGAGGGATTCATTCGGTACATGCCACAAGTTTGCGAGGTTCCAAGTCGCAAACCGCACTTGCTTCGCCTCCACGGCTCCACTCACTGCGAATAACGAAGCTAACGTTAGCCAGGTCAGGCGCATGCACAATCTCTCAATGCGCATCGGCCCAGATCTTCTGCTTGACCAGATAAAGCAGCAGCGCCAGCACCGCCAGATAGATCATGGTCATGAAGCCGATGCTCTTGCGCTCTTCCATCTTCGGCTCCGCCGTCCAGGCGAGGAAGGCGGAAACGTCCTGGGCCATGGCATCGACCGTATTCGGCGCGCCGTCGTCAAAGTCGACCTGGCCGTCGGTGAGCGGCGGCGCCATGGAAATCCAGTGGCCGCTGACGAAATAGGGATTGTAATTCTTGCCTTCCGGCTGCTCCTTCTTGAGTTCCCCGGACGGCTCCTCGTAGCCGGTCAGCACCGAATAGACATATTCGGGGCCGCCGATACCGTTGAACAACTGGTTGAAAGTGCCGACCCAGCCGGCCCGCGCCTTGGTGATCAGCGACAGATCGGGCGGCAGCGCCCCGCCGTTCGCCGTGCGCGCCGCTTGCTCGTTCGGGAACGGCGACGGGAAGCGGTCGGAGGGAACGCCCGGACGGTCGAACATCTCGCCGTCCTCGCCGGGTCCGTCCTTCATGGTGAAAGTGGCGGCCAGCGCCTTGACCTGCTCCGGCGTGAAGCCCGGTCCGCCCTCTTCCGCCAGATTGCGGAAGGAGACGAGCTTCATCGCATGGCAGTTGGCGCAGACTTCCTTGTAGACCTTGTAGCCGCGCTGCAACTGGCCCTTGTCGAAAGTGCCGAAAGGACCCTCGAAGGAATAGGAAACATCCCTTGCATACTTCCGGTCTTCCGCCCCCGAAGCTCCGCCGGTCACAAGGGCAATGGCCGTGGCGGCGAGTGCGAGTGACTTGAGCAGTTTCATTTTCTCGTTCCCCCGAATCACTCGGCCGGCGCCATCGGCTTTTTCTCGGCAAGTACCGCATCCGAGATCGAGGACGGCAAGGGCTTGGGCGATTCAAGCAGGCCGATGAGCGGCAGGATCGCCAGGAAGTGGATGAAGTAATAGGCCGTGAGAATGCGCGCCCAGATCACATAGGCGCCTTCCGGCGGCTTGGAGCCGAGATAACCGAGCCCGATGCAGACGATCACGAAGACCCAGAAAAACTGCCGGAAGATCGGCCGGTAGCTGCCCGAGCGCACCCGCGAGGTGTCGAGCCAAGGCAGCACGAACAGAACGAGGATCGAGCCGAACATGGCCACGACGCCGCCGAGCTTGTCGGGGATCGCGCGGAGGATCGCGTAAAAGGGCAGATAATACCATTCCGGCACGATGTGGGCGGGCGTCACCAGCGGATTCGCCTCGGTATAGTTGATGGGCTCGCCCAGGTAGTTCGGAGAGAAGAACACGAAGGCCGCATAGACCATCAGGAACACCACGATCGCGAAGCCGTCCTTCATCGTGTAATAGGGATGAAACGGCAGCGTATCCTGCGAACTTTTCACGCTCACGCCGGTCGGGTTGCTGTTGCCCGGCACATGCAGCGCCCAAATATGCAGACCGACCAAGGCGGCGAGCACGAAGGGGAGGAGATAATGCAGCGAGAAGAATCTCTGGAGCGTCGGATTGTCGACCGAATAACCGCCCCACAGCCACGTCGTTACGGTCTCGCCGAAAAACGGGATGGCCGAGAACAGGTTGGTGATGACCTTGGCGCCCCAGAAGCTCATCTGGCCCCAGGGCAGCACATAGCCCATGAAGGCGGTGGCCATCATGACCAGGTAGATCAGCACGCCGATCATCCACAGCACTTCGCGCGGCGCCTTGTAGGAGCCGTAATACATGCCGCGGAAGATGTGGATATAGACGGCGACGAAGAACATCGAACCGCCGTTGAAATGCAGATAGCGCAGCAGCCAGCCGTAGTTCACGTCGCGCATGATGTACTCGACCGAATCGAAGGCCATGCTGACATGCGGCGTGTAGTGCATCGCCAGCACGATGCCGGTGACGAGCTGCACCACCAGCATGATGCTGAGGATGCCGCCGAAGGTCCACCAGTAGTTGAGGTTCTTGGGGGTTGGAAAGTCGAGCAATTGGTCCTGCACTAACTCCATGATTGGAAGCCGTTCGTGCATCCATTTGCCGAAGGCGCTCTTCGGCCTGTAATTCGTATGTCCGCTCATGAGGTTTGTCCTTCTTAACCGATGCGGATCTTGCTGTCGGAGAGATACTCGTATTTGGGAACGTGCAGGTTCTCCGGCGCCGGGCCCCTGCGGATGCGCCCGGCCGTATCGTAGTGCGAGCCATGGCAGGGGCAGAACCAGGCGCCGGTCTTGGCATTGCCCTCGACCACGGCATAGTCGCCGTCGTTGCCGAGAGGCACACAGCCCAGATGAGTGCAGACCCCAATCATCACCAGATACTGTTCCTTGCCGCCGATCACACGGTTTTCATCGGTCGCCGGTTCGCCGTCCTTGACATTCTCGTTGCGCGCCACCGGATCTTTCAGGTCTTCTAGCTTGACCGCCTTCGCGGCTTCGATTTCCTTCGCCGTGCGGTGGCGCACGAACACCGGGTTGCCGCGCCACTTCAGCGTGACCGCCTGGCCTTCGGCGATCGGCGCCAGGTCAACCTCGATCAAGGAGAGGGCTAGAACCGAGGCGTCCGGGTTCATTTGACTGATAAAGGGCCAGGCCGTCAGCGCGGCGCCGACGGCGCCCACGGCTCCGGTCGCGATGTACAGAAAGTCGCGCCGGTTCACTTCCGCATGTTCCGCTTTGGACACGTGTCTTTCCCCTTGTGAAGCTGTGCCGGTCCCCCGGTCCACAAAACCCGGGCGTTTCTGACATTGGCAGGAGCGGAAGTCTAGCCAAGAAGTGTCGCACAGCACGGGATTTTTGCATCCCGCCCGCTTTCGGATAAAACGCCGGAATCATGATCGAAATCGCTCTTTACCAGCCCGACATCGCAGCCAACGCCGCAACCGTCATGCGGCTTGCCGCCTGTCTGGGCTTAAGGGTCGCGGTGATCGAGCCGGCCGGCTTCACCTGGTCCGATTCCTCGCTGAAACGGGCGGGGCTGGATTATCTCGACAAGGCCGAGCTGATTCGCGATAGCTCGTGGGATGCCTTCCGCCTGCGTATAACAGGCCGCAGGCTGGTGCTGATGACGACCAAGGCCGCCATTCCTTATTGCGATTTCCGCTTCGCCGCGGGCGATGTGATCGTCATGGGCCGCGAAAGCGCCGGCGTCCCCGGCGAAGTTCATCGGGCCGCCGATGCCCGGCTCCTGATCCCCATGCGCCCCGGACTGCGTTCGATCAATGTGGCCCTTGCCTGCGCCATGGCAACTGGCGAAGCCTTGCGGCAATTGGAGAGCTTTCCGCGATGACCGTTACTGCCGAACGCCAGGCGCGCGCCCAGGCTTGGTTCGAAACCCTGCGCGATCAAATCTGCGCCAGCCTCGAAGCGATCGAGCCCGCAGCCCGATTTGTCCGCAAGACCTGGGCGCGGCCCGAGGGCGGCGGCGGCGTCATGGCGACGCTGGCGGGCAGCGTGTTCGAGAAGGCGGGCGTTCACTGCTCGACGGTTTACGGCGAATTCCCGGCCGAATTCGCCAGGCAGATTCCCGGCGCCGAAGTCGATCCGCGCTTCTGGGCCTCGGGCATTTCGCTGATCGTGCACCCCGTCAACCCGCAGGTGCCGACCGTGCACATGAACACCCGTTTCGTCGTCACCTCGAAAAGCTGGTTCGGCGGCGGCGCCGATCTCACCCCGGTGCTCGACCGCAGGCGCAACCAGGCGGACGCGGATGCGACTGACTTTCATGCCGCGATGAGGGCGGCTTGCTATGCCCACAAGGTGGCGGATTACGAGCGCTTCAAGAAGTGGTGCGACGATTACTTCTTCCTGCCGCATCGCAACGAGCCGCGCGGCATTGGCGGCATCTTTTTCGACTATCTCGATTCCGGCAATTGGGCTGCCGACTTCGCCTTCGTGCAGGAGGTGGGCCGGGCTTTCCTAGGCATTTATCCCGCCCTCGTCCGCCGCAACCTGGACAAGACCTGGACCGGGGCCGACCGCGACGAACAGCTCGTCCGCCGCGGCCGCTATGTCGAGTTCAACCTGCTCTATGACCGCGGCACGCTGTTCGGCCTCAAGACCGGCGGCAATGTCGAAGCGATCTTGTCGTCGATGCCGCCTGTCGTTAAATGGCCATGAGGGGAAAGAACATGGACCTGCGCCACGGCTTCGACATCAAGCGCTATATCCGCACCATCCCGGATTATCCCAAGCCCGGCATCAAGTTCCGCGACATCACCACTTTGCTCGCCGATTTGCACGCCTTCCGCGCCGCCATCGACGAACTCGCCTGGCCGTTCCTGCGCGGCTCGATCGATTATGTGGTGGGCATCGAGGCGCGCGGCTTCATCCTCGGCGGCGCCGTCGCCCACACGCTGGGCCGCGGCTTCATCCCCATCCGCAAGAAGGGCAGGCTGCCCTCGCGGGTGATCGGCCAGGAATACGCCCTCGAATACGGCGTCGACACCATCGAGATTCACGCCGACGCCATAGGCAAGGGCGACAAGATTCTTCTGGTTGACGATCTGGTCGCCACCGGCGGCACCGCCGGCGCGGCCATCGACTTGATCCGCAAGTCGGGCGGCGAAGTCGTCGCCGCCGCCTTCGTCATCGACCTCCCCGATCTCGGCGGCGCCGCGAAATTGACAGCCAAAGGCGTAAAAGTCCACACTTTGGTTGGTTTCGAGGGGCACTGACCAACAGAGGATAGCCCTACCGCGCCGGCGTCAGCACCTTGCCTTCGAAGCTGAACACCGGTTCGCCGTGCTGATTGAAGCCCTCGTTGAGCGACATGACAATGCCCCAGCCCGGGCGCGAGGCGAGCTCGCGCTTGCCCGTGACCGTGGAGCGGTAGCGCACCGTGTCGCCGGGATGGACCGGCTTCAGCCATTTGAGATTGGTGAAGCCCGGCGACGGGCCGACTTCGGCGAAGGGCTTGCCGGTCGCCTTGCGCGCCGCCAGTGCCGCCGCATTGAACGCGACGAAACATTTCATCCAGCCCGCCGCCGTGTGCCAGCCGCTCGCCGCCAGCCGGCCGAAGGGCCCCTTTGCCGCCGCCGCATCGTCGATGTGGAAGGGTTGCGGATCGAAGGCGCGGGCGAATTTGAGGACATTGTCGCGGGTGAAGGCATAAGTGCCCAGTTCGACCCTCATGCCGATTTCGATCTCGTCGAGATAAAGCCCCATCATGGCGCGCGGACGCTCATGAAATTGATGCCCTTCTGTTCGATTTTTTTCTCGGCAATGGCGGAGCCATGCGTCGGGGCACGATGGCCGCTCAGTTGACCGTCACCGCCTGATAGCGGTCGACCACGAACTCCTTGAGCGGGAACCTTGCCGGCTTCACCACCTTCTTGGTGATTGGATCGATCTCGATCTGCCGGCCAGTCCGCGGATCGTGCGCTATCACTCTTCTCAGAGCGCCATCGGGTTTAGTCGTGAAGAGGGTGGCCAGCAGCCAATGAATGGCTTTAACGCCGGCGTTCTTTGTGTAGGTCCCTCGCAGAATGACCAGTTTGCGCTGTTTCAGCTGGCCGATCACGTTGGCGTCGTTCAGCGGCGTGGAAGGTGACAGCCTGATGCGAGTGCCCAGGCTCGCGTACGTGGTGACCGGTCCTTGCCATGTCGCTCTTATCGCCGCATCGTTCCAAAAATATGTGTCGATCTTCACGCGCTTTAGTAGCTTGATGTTTCTGGTGATACCGATGGCACGGGCAATCATGGTGTAGACGGTGGCCAGTGAGGCGCCGTCGGCATGCGCCGGCTTGGTAAGATATTGCGATTTATCGAGCTGGCCGATCGGCAGCCACACATAAGCTTTCTTCCGCTGCACCAGCGTCGACAACGGCGAGCGCAAGTTTATGGCGGGATCGCGGAGATAGGGATAACTTGATCCCGGTGTAATCGCCCACACCGCGGGGTCGAAACCGGGCGGCAGTTCGGCTTGCAACTGCGAGGTGGTCATTGCCGTTGCGCCCGGTGCGCAGCAGCCTACGCCACCCCCAGACGCGTTCACCATGGCCGAGGTCTGGGTGTCCCAATAGGAGTTCGTTACTGTGCCGGGGTCATCTTCGAACCAGCCGAAAAGCCCGCCGAGGGCTCCGCCGATCCCGCCTGATTGTGTGATCCGCCCAATGGCATAGGTCTCGCTGATGACACTGTGGGGGGTGGGGTTGCCCCAATAAACCGATCCGATCAGTCCTCCCGCCCCATTGGCGCCGTTGCCGACGGTGACCTTGCCGGCGGAGTAGGACTGCCGAACCGTGCCCGCAGTTAGGATTCCAACAAGGCCGCCGGTGTCGCTGTAGTTGCCACTGCCCACGCTTGCCGACTCGGCGGCGTAGGAGAGCTCTATTGTGCCGCCGAATAAATCGTTCGGATTCACCGAGACCGCCGAACCACCGCCGTTGCTTCCAACCAGCCCGCCAACTGTACACCATTCGACGTTGTTGCAGGTGATGCTGCCGGTGAAATAGCTCCGGCTCAGCACCGGTTCAATGCCTGCCTTGGCGTGCATATCTCCAACCAAACCGCCGAGGTATCCCATTCCTCCGGTTACCGTGGCCGCGCTCGATGACTCCGACAGCGTACCGCCATGCAAAATTCCGACGATGCCTCCAACATAACAGCCTCCCCCCGCGCATCCATCGGCACTGAGATTGATCCGACCGCTGACAATCACCCGCGTGATGGTGCTGGAATCTGCCAACGCCACCAGACCGCCCAAAGCCACACCGGTGTAAATCGGGCCAACGACCAGGATACCCGTCGGCCCGACATTGCTGTTGACCAGACGGAGGTCCTGTATCACGGCGCCGAAGGTGCTCCCGAACAAGCCTCCGGTGTTAGCGGTCAGATTGGCGATCGCGTGGCCGTTGCCGAAAAGTTTTCCGCTGAACGGAGTGGCAAAGGTACCGATCGGCGTGAAATCAGCGATCGAGCCAAGGTCGATGTTGTTGGCGAGACAATACTCGCCGGCGAGATCGTTCCGGATATTGTCGAGTTCCGCGGCGGTGCCGATGGTAACGCAAGCAGCCTCCGCCATCGGGGCCCACGCCAAGCTCGCCAGAGTTGCGGCCGCGATGAGCAGTCGGCGGCACGTGACCTGACAAAAGACGTTTCGGGTGATGCCCAACATTGCCTTTTCCCGGTTCACGGGTTTTTTCGACATTCCCTAGTTGAACTCTAGAACGGTGTGGACGATAGCAAATTGTGGGGTTCCCCGGAAGCAAATACTTGGGCGTCGCCTATGTTCTGTATTGGGCTTGAGTTCGCCCCTCATGCCGATTTCGATCTCGTCGAGATAAAGCCCCATCATGGCGCGCGGAGGCTCATGAAATTGATGCCCGTCTGTTCGAGTTTTTTCTCAAGCCTCTCGTTGTACAGGTCCCAGCGGCATTTGAGGATGCCAAGCTCCGGGCGCTTCGCCGAGACACGTTTCGACAGCACCGTCATCTTGCCGGTCAGCGTCTCGCCCGCATAGACGGGCTTCAGCCACTTCACTTCGTCGAGCCCGCTCGATCCCATGCTGGCGGCCCGGCCCAGATAGGCATCGGTCATCATCCGCATCAGCATGGCGCAGGAATGCCAGCCCGAGGCGGCAAGCCGGCCGAGCAGCGAGGCCTTGGCCGCCGCCTCGTCGATATGAAAAGGCTGCGGATCGAATTCGCGCGCATAGG
>JBQTKG010000067.1:0-12501 GCA_052386315.1 Hyphomicrobiales bacterium | reverse complement strand
CAGGCTCGGCGGCTGGACCGGCTATTACGGAAAGCCAGCCCGGAAGTCATGCGCTATGGTCTCGATCGCTTCCATGCCATCAAACTCGGCGCACAGGTGGCCAAAGATGTGTGAATCCGATAGCGGCCCGCGCCGGGATGACGGAATTTTGATAACAAAATCAAGGATATCAAATGTGCAAAGATGTGTGAATCCGATAGCGGCTTTCGCCGGGATGACGAGCTCGGGGTCAAACACCGGCATCCAGTCCGCAACATTCGGCGAATAGGTCGAGCCAATGGGGATTGGCTTTCTCGATCGCTGCGATCTTCCAGGCCCGTTTCCACTCTTTCATCTGCTTCTCGCGCACGATGGCTTCCTGCATGGAGCCGAAATGCTCGAACCAGACGAGACGCCGCACGCCGTATTTCTTGGTGAACCCCGGCACCAGTCCGTGACGGTGCTGCTGGGCCCTGCTGCACAAGTCGCCGGTCACACCGAGATAGAGCGTCCCCCGCTCCTTGCTCGCGACGATATAGACGGCGGGGGATTTCTCAGGTCCCGTCATGCAAGCGCGGGCCGGTCCGGATGGTAGAGGGAAATCAAGGGATCGCGGGTTTCCTCGAGCAATTCGCGGGCCGCGAACAGGCCCGCCACGGGGGCCAGAGTCATGCCGGAATGCATGACCGCGATATAGAGCCCGGCCCGGTTGCGCGGCCGGCCGATCGCCGGAAAGCCGTCGGCCGGATTTGGCCGGTAGCCAAGCGTGTGAAAATCGAACTCCACCGCTTCCGCGCCGGTGATCATCGCCTGCATCTTGGCGTGGAGCCCGCGCGCCATGTCGGCGGGCCGGTCGAGCGGATCGGCGCCGGCGAAATCCGTGCCTGCAACCAGCCGTCCCTCCGCCGTCTGCCGCACATGCAGCCCCGGCGACATGACGAGGCCGCGCAGCATCTCGCCGGCCGGCTTCGAATGCGCCAGAAGTCCCGGCGGCGTGGTGAGCTTGAGCTTTATGCCGATCGAGTCGAGCAACTGCACCGTGCCGGCGCCCGCCGCGACGACGATCTCGTCGGCGTGGATCGTGCCCTCTTCGGTCATGACGCCTGCCACCCTGCCGCCATCCTCCGCCAGCCATTTGACATGGGCATGAGCGATGACCTTGGCGCCCAGCGCTTCCGCCCCGGCCAACATCGCCCGCGCCGCCGCCAGCGGCTCCGTAACACCTTCTTCCGCCACATGCAGCGCGAAGTCCGGCGGGTTTTTCAGATTGGGCTCGATGCGCAAAATCTCCGCGCCGTTCACCCGGCTTATGCCGTAGCCCCAGGCCGCATGCTGTTTGGCATAGGCTTCGAGTTCGTCGGGCGGCAGATCCCAAAGGAGGCCGCCGCACCAGTTGACGGTGAGCCCCGGCACCTCGCGGTCGAGCCGCCGCCATTCCAGCATGGCGCGCTCGCGCAACCGGAAATAGGGCTCGGGATTGCCCCAGCCGGCATTGATCCAGGCCCACGAGAAGCGCGTCGCCAGCCCGCCCGCATCGCTGCCATCGAGCACCGTGACTTGCGCCCCGCCCTTCGCCAGATGCCAGGCGATCGCGGCGCCGATGATGCCCGAGCCGACGATCAGCACCCGCTTCGCCATCTCAAGTCCCCCGCGCCGGAACTTGCCCCGCCACAAGCCGGATCACCTCGGCCTGGCGCGCCAATTCGCGGTCCGGCATGGTGTCGTAACAGGGCACCACGATCAGATCCTTCATCGCTTTGGCCGCGGTTTCGGGCTCGAGCCCCGGCCTGTCCGCCGGCGCCGCGATGTGCTGGGAGCGCGGCAGATCCGCCGCATCGAAGCCTGCGGAGCGCAGCGCTTCGATGAATTTGCGCGGCTCGCTGACCAGCAGCGGGAACGCCCAGTAATCGTGATGCGCATTGGCCTGGGCCGGCAGCATGGCGGCGCCGTCGATCAGATCGCGCAGCCGCTCGCCCTTCGCCTGCCGCGCCTTGACCTTTGCCATGTCGAATTGCGCCAGCCGCCGGTTCATCAGATAGAGCATGGTGGCCGATGGCCGATGGCGCAGATTATTCGCCGTCTTGAGCGGCGCCACATCGCGCACCCTATTGGCAAGCGCATCCTCGTAGTCCTCGCCCCTGGATTTGTAGAAGCGGTAGATCGCCCCCAGCACCGGCCGCGAGGTGACGAGCTTCAGGCCCATGAATTGCACGATGCGCTTGCGATGTTTCTTCTCGGGCTGCAACGGATAGGTGTTGTGGATCGCCCGCATCTTGTCGCGCAAGGGCCTGGGCTTCACCCGGATCAGCGCGCCGCCGAGCGCCGTTGCCGTCTTGATCGGCCCGAAGGAGAACATCGAGACGTCGGCGGCCTCTGAGCCCGGATAGTCGCGCCCGTTGAAGGCCTGGGCGCAGTCCTCGACCGCCACGATGCCCTTGCTCCTGGCGAATGCGAAGAGCGGATCGAGATCGAGCCTGGTGCCGAAGAGATGTGCCGCGACGAACACCCTGGAGCGTGGCGTCACCGCCGCCTTCAGGCGCTCGAGGCTCGGCCCCATATGCGCGACATCGAGATCGACCGGCACCGGCACCAGCCCCGCCTCCTTGACGATCCGCACCATGCCTTTGACATTGAGCGCCGAGAAGATCACTTCATCGCCGGGCTTGAGTTCGAGCGCCTGCAGCAGGAGATCGAATCCCGAGCGCACCGCATAGGCGGCGATGGTGTCGCCGCCCGCTCCGAAATAGCCCTCGACGGCGCGGATCAGTGCTTGGCGATCCGGCGGGCGATAACTGACCGCCAGGCCGGCTGCCAGATCGCCCCAGCCGATTTTCAGTTGCGTTCTTACCCACACGCGCGGAATTTCCTTGTTTCGCCCTGAGTTAACCCCATTCGCCCGGCAATGCCAGCACCTGCGGCAACACCGGCTTAGTCGCAAGTTGAGCTTGCCAAGTTGTTGGTCTAAAGGGAGCCATCATGGCAGATGCGGCACCAACCGGCGAACTCACCTGGGCTCAGCGCTTCCGCCAGGCGCGGCGCAAGCGCGTCAAGCGCTTCGGCAAGAAACTCATTCGCGGCTTGGCCGATTTTCTTGGGTCCCAGTCGCGGGTGGGCGACGCCCCGGTGCTCGATGCGAAGCACTTTCCTTTCCTCAAGACCTTCACCGATAACTGGCGGGAAATCCGCGCCGAGGTGACGGAGATCCTCAAGCACCGCGAGGCGATCCCGGTCTTTCAGGACGTCTCGCCCGACCAGATGCGGATTGCCAAGGGCACCAACTGGCGCACCTTCATTCTCTTCGGCTTCGGCGAGAAGCTGGTGAAGAACTGCCGCCAGGCGCCCGTCACCACCAGGCTTCTCGAAGCGGTGCCGGACTTGCAGACGGCGTGGTTCTCGATCCTCGGCCCCGGCTATCACATTCCCGCCCATCGCGGCGTGACCAAGGGTATCCTGCGCGCTCATCTCGGCCTGATCATTCCCAAGGACGCCGAAAACTGCCGCATGCGGGTGGGCGACACCGTCAATGTCTGGCGCCCCGGCGAGATTTTCGTCTTCGACGACACCTATGAGCACGAGGTGTGGAACGACACCGCCGACGAGCGCGTCATCCTGCTCTTCGATTTCACCCGGCCCATGCGCCTGTGGGGCCGCGTTCTCAACGGCACCTTCGTCAGGCTCTTGAAGCTCACCGCCTATTACCAGGTGCCGAAGAAGAACATGGCGACCTTCGAGGACCGCTTCGAAGCCGCCACCCGCCAGGCCACCGAGACGATCGAGAAACTTTCGGACGCGGAATAGCAGGCTGCGCTTGGGTTCAAGCGACTTTCCATACACCGTCATCCCGGCGAAAGCCGCTATCGTATTCACACATCTTTGCGCGTTTGATATCTTTGATGTTGCTATCAAAATACCGTCATCCCGGCGAAAGCCGGGACCCATTGACCGATGTCTTGCGGTAGACTGCAGGCCGAATGCGCTCAGGGGGTCCCGGCTTTCGCCGGGATGACGGAACTTGGGTGATTGATTCTTCTCATCTGCAAAGAGCTCTACGCAGCCCTGGTCCGGCCCTGGGCTTTTTGCGGCTCGGCGCTCCGCTTCTCCGCCTCCTCGACGATCCGCTTCGCCTGGGCTTTCGCCTGGTCGATTATGTCGCGCGCGTCTTCCTGCGCCTTGAGGAGAGCCGCGGCGTATTCCTGGTGCCGATCAGTCTCCTTAGCGCCAATGGCCCGCGCAAGCTTTTCCGCCGCGGCGCGATAGTCGGTCAGCAGAGTCTCGGAAAACTGCTCCTGGGCCTTGGCCAGGTCATCGGGCGAGCCGCATTGCATCACGCGGAGCGGCAGCACGAAGTATTCTTGCATGCGCTTGCCATACAGGGATGTGATTTCCATGTTCCACCGGCCAAGCAGATTAAGCCATGACGCGGCGGTTGTAGGCAGGTCGTCGGTTTGACCGGCATTTGCGGATTTTTTGGATGAAGATGTCGTCATGGGCGTCTCCTCGATTGGGTTGAGCCGGTCACAGCTACTCAGGATCAAAGACACACATGACAAACTGGCAGCGGCCGCGGTTACGGCTGCGTGGGCCTTGCGAATCGCGTGGCCCAAGCCACGACCAATCAGGCTAAAGCGGCAATATCATGACGGCGCCAGGCGGCCGCTTCAAAACTTCACAGCCGATTGCCCCTTGAGCTCCAGCATCGCCCGCGCCTCGGCGGGGGTGGCGATGTCGATCGACAGTTCTTCAAGTATGTGCCGCATTTTTGCGACAAGCGCGGCATTGGACGGCGCCAGCTTGCCCTTGCCGAGGAACAGATTGTCTTCCAGTCCGACGCGCACATTGGCCCCCATTGTCGCCGCCATGGTGCAGAAGGGAATCTGGAAGCGCCCCGCCGCCAGCACCGACCAGTGATACTCGCCGCCGAACAGCCGCTCCGCCGTCTCGCGCATCGCCAGCACATTCTGCGGGTCCGCCCCGATGCCGCCCAGTATGCCGAAGATCGTCTGCACGAACAGCGGCGGCTTCACCAATTTGCGGTCGAGGAAATGCGCCAGCGTATAGAGATGGCCGGCATCGTAGCATTCGAATTCGAAGCGCACGCCGTGGCCTTCGCCCAATCTCATCAATATTTTCTCTATGTCACCGAAAGTATTGCGGAAAATGAAGTCGATCGAGCCCTCGAGATGGTTGCGTTCCCAGTCGTGCTTGAACTCCTTGTAGCGCGTGAGCATCGGATAGAGGCCGAAATTCATCGACCCCATGTTGAGCGACGTCATCTCCGGCGAAAAATGTTCCGCCGCCGCCAGCCGCTCGTCGACCGACATGCCCTGGCCGCCGCCGGTGGTGATGTTGATGACCGCATCGCAGGCCTCCTTGATGCGCGGCAAAAACTTCCCGAAGATTTCCGGCGCCGGCGACGGCTTGCCGGTCTCGGGATCGCGCGCATGCAGATGCAGGATCGCCGCCCCCGCTTTCGCCGCCTCGATTGCTTGGGTCGCGATCTCCTCCGGCGTCACCGGCAGATAGGGCGACATCGACGGCGTATGGATCGAGCCGGTGATGGCGCAGGTGACGATGACCTTGGATTTGGCGCGCATGTAAATTCCCCGCAAGGACCGGCGCCCAGCATGCCGCGCCCGCCGGCCTGCCGCAAGCCTCGCAGGCTGGACCTCTTTGCAGAAGAGGACAATCAATCACCCAAATTCCGTCATCCCGGCGCAAGCCGGGACCCCCTGAAATCTTTCGAACAGCAGAGTGCCGATTGCAAGTGCTCAATGGGTCCCGGCCTGCGCCGCTATCGTATGCACAGAAAGGCCTCTCCCCCATTTCCCCTTCGCCCTGCCGCTTGCGGCGGGGAGAAGGTGGCGCGAAGCGCCGGATGAGCAACTGTCAGCGAGCTTTTGCAGGTTCTGGGGTCCATGGCGTGTTGTCGCGGGCGATGGCGTTGAGGATGGATAGCAGTTTTCGCATGCAAGCGACGAGGGCGACCTTGGCGGGTTTTCCAGCATCGCGGAGTTTGCGGTAATGGGCGGCGATGACCGGATTGGCTTTCGACGCGGCCAGGGTTGCCATGTAGAGGACATTGCGCACGCTCGGCCGCCCGCCAGCGATGGAACGCTTGCCCTTGTGCTTGCCGCTGTCGCGGTCGAAGGGCGCCACGCCCACCAGGGCGGCGAGATGACGCCGGTCGATGCGGCCGAGCTCGGGCAATTCGGCGATGGCCGTCCAGGCCATGACCGGACCGACACCGGGTACCGAGCGCAGCAGATCGAAGAGCGCGGTGAGCGTGGCATCGCCGGCCACGATCCCGGCGATGCCGTGCTGAACCGCCTCGCGCTGGCGCAGCAACAGGAGTTCGCGATCGCGACTCATCTGGCGCAGCTCGGGGCTGACGAGGAGGCGGCGCTCGTTCTGCAACGCGGTGACCGCCTCGCCGATCTGGCGGCGGAAGGCCACGTATTCGCGCAGCTTCGCCAGCCTGGCGTCGGGTTTGACCGGGGCTCCCGCGACCGCCTGCGCGAAGGCTTCGATGACCTTGGCGTCGATGCGATCGTTCTTGGCCTTGAGCCCAACGGCTCCGGCGAACCGGCGCACCCGTGCCGGGTCGAGCAGCCGCACGGCGAAGCCGGCGCCGCCGGGCGCCGCGATCACGGCGCGTTCGTAGCCGCCGGTCGCCTCAAGTCCGACAGTCACGCCGGCGGGCGGCCCCAGCCGGGCGATCAAGACGTGAAGCCCCGCCGCATCGGTTCCCGTCCGAAAGCACTCGCGGCCACCGCCGCAACTCACCTCAAGCGTCCGGCTCGACACGTCGATGCCCACAAATCGGCTTGGCTTTTCCATGACTTTGTCCCATCCTTGCGGTGCGGGTTGCAAATACCCGCGCAACTGTTCGGGCTTCGAAAGAAGGCGGCGCGGACCACGCTCATCCTCGATCTGACACATCTCGGGGTTCCCGGTCTCGGCACCGCAGCGGCTGGCTTACTCTTGCGAAACAGTCCAGCCGCTCCCGGCTTCATAGCCGATTTCAACGACACAAGGGGTGGTCTGTCCGCGAGTCGCACTGCCAGCCCGTCACGCGGCAATGGCCCCTCATCCGCCCACGCAGCCAAGCTTGCGCTGGCTGCGCAAGCTTGCCAGCGATGGGCACCTTCTCCCCGCACGTCGTGCGGGGAGAAGGGGAATTTCTGAGGTGACGGCGCACTGAACATGTGTGAATCCGATAGCGGCCTGCGCCGGGATGACGGTATAAGGAAGGTCGCGTCAACACTTAGAAGAAACTTTCCCTCTCTCCTTGCGGGGACCGGTCGCGCAAATGCCGCACCACCTTCTCCGCCATGTGGGCGCAGCGTTCGCCATCGAAGGGAAACAGGTCGGAGAACGCCGAAGCAAGTTTCTTGTCGAGCGCCGTCCGCAATTGCGCGCGCGCCCGGTGCAGGCGGGTCTTGACGGTTTCCGGCTTGAGGGCAAGGAGCTTCGCGGTCTCCGCGATGCTCATTTCCTCGACCGCGCGAAGCACGAAGACGATCCGGTACGGTCCGGGGAGATCGTCGATGGCGCGTTCGATCAGGGCGCCGATCTGGCTGCGGGACAATTGCGCCTCCGGATTGTCGGACCACGATGCATTGGGGAACATGATGATGCGGGCCCCGTCCGGCCGCTCCTGTCTGTCGATCTCCTCGAGACCGGCGGTTGGCCGTCTGCGGCGAAGCCGACCGAGCGCCTCGTTGAGGGCGATCCGCGTGAGCCAGGTCGAAAGCCGCGACGTGCCGCGGAAGTTTGCCAGCGCGGTGAAGGCCCGTGCATAGGTTTCCTGAACGATGTCTTCGGCCTCCGCATCGTCGCGGACGACGCCGCGGGCAACCCGGAACAGCCGCCGATTGTGCCGCCGCACGATCGCCCGCACGGCGGCCTCATCGCCTTGCCGCGCCAGGGCGACGAGTTGCGCATCGTCCCGGCCGGCGAGCTCGGCGTCGCTTGGTTTGGCGGCCCTCTGCATCATGCGTGGCGGACGATTCCCTTGCGGACGATCTCCTCGACGGACGGAAACACCTTGAGCGCGGCTTCCGGCGGCAGTCCGTCCGCGGCCGCATCGGGTATCTGGCCGGCCGCCGGGGCGCCGACCACCAGGCGGCCGACCATGCCTGCCTGCTCATGCGGCACGCAGAACAGATCATAAACCCCCGGCACCGTCAGAGTCACCGAGAATTGCTCGTTGGGCAGCAGATAATCGGAGTCCCACGGCTTGGCGCCCGGCGGCATGCGCAGCGGGTGATCGTAATTGTCCGGATGGTAGGCCGTGCAGGTATGCGAATTTCCCGGATCGAGATTGGTCCACCGCACGGTCCGCCCCGGCTCGAGATGAATTCCAATGGGATCGAACCAGACATGCGAGCCGTCGGAATTTCCCCGCATGACAATTTCGATGGTGTCTTGGGCGCCCACCGGCAGCGAACGCAGGGAGAGGGCGGCGATCAGTCCGCCGCCCAGTCCCAAGAGCCGCCGCCGTTTTACGATCACTTGGCCACCATTGCCTCGCCCTCGGCCGGCACGTGCCAGAGCACCACATGGGCATGCGGCTTCTCGACGCCGGGGTGGCCGGCATTGAAGTAAACATCGACATGGTCGACATTGCCGCCGGGCGCGGCGAGGTTGTCGAATTTCTTGTCGGGGTTCAAATCTTCGACCGGAACCATGTAGATCGTGCTGACCAGCGCGCCGTCATGGTCGTAGGCGAGGAACGGTCCGGCCGGCAGGGTCGCCGGATCGATGAAGAGCTGCCCGAGGCCCGGAAGGAAATCGGGGAGCTTCACCAGTTTGCTGACCTGCTGGTAAGGCGCGTCGGGAGGTGACTTGGCGACTTGGCCGGCCGCCATGGCCGGCAGCGAACCTGCGGCGGTGAGAGCGAGAGCAAGGGCGATAATCTTCATGGGAATGCCTCCATCGATTGCATGCGAGTGTTTCGTCACATCCCATTGGATGCCGCAGCCCGCAAAAGGTTCCCGGAATTCTCCGCCTGCAAGTCAAAGGGCGGCCCGCCGCGTCACAGGTGGCATGCGCTTGATGATCACCTTGTCGATCCGCCGTCCGTCAAGGTCCACCACCTCGTAATGGAACCCGCGTTCGTCGAACGACTCGCCAGGCTTCGGAATGCGCCCCATGCGATCCAGCACAAATCCGGCCACCGTCTGATAGTCGCGGGTCCGCGGCGCCGGCAGTCCAACCCGCTCCGTCAAAATGTCGATCGGCGTGCCGCCGGAGACCAGGAGCGAACCGTCGGCGCGTTCCACAATATCGGGTTCGGGCTCGGAAGCGTCGTGCCGGAACACGCCGACGATCGCTTCAAGAATGTCCGCCGTGGTGACGATGCCTTCGAAATGCCCGTACTCGTCGTAGACCAGCCCGAAATGCACCTCCGATTCCTTGAGCCGGTTGACCACGTCCAGGGCATCGAGCGTGTCGGGGATGACCGGCGCTTCCTTCACCAGTTGCTTGATGTTCGGCTTGCGCCGCCGCAGCAATGCCACCGCCAGATCCTTCGCCTGGATCACCCCGAGAATGTTGTCGGGGCTTCCTTCATAGGCGATGAAGCGCGAATGGCCGCTCTCGGCCATCTGCTTGCCGATCTTTGCCGGAGCCTCCTTGACGTCGATCATTTCCACATCGGCGCGCGGCGTCATGACGGTACGCACCAGCCGGTCTCCCAGCCGCATCACCCCCGCAATCATGGTGCGCTCTTCTGGTTCCAGCACGCCCGCCGATTCCGCCTCGGCGATCAGCGCATGGATTTCGGCGTCGGTCACCGTGTCGTCCTTGACCCGGCTGTGGCCGAGCAGCGCCAGAACCAGCCTTCCCGAACGGTCGAGCAGCCAGACGACCGGCGACGATACTCTAGCAAGTACCGTCATCGCCGGAGCCACGAGGCAGGCGATCCGCTCCGGGTTGCGCAAGGCGATCTGCTTGGGAACCAGCTCGCCGACGATCAGGGACAGATAGGTGATCAGGCCGATGACCAGGCCGAAACCGATGGGCTCCGCCCAGCGCTCGGGCATGCCGAGCGTCA
This sequence comes from Hyphomicrobiales bacterium, assembly GCA_052386315.1. Classification (GTDB taxonomy): domain Bacteria; phylum Pseudomonadota; class Alphaproteobacteria; order Rhizobiales; family Aestuariivirgaceae; genus Aestuariivirga. Next base: position 2,465 of record JBQTKG010000067.1, on the reverse strand, counting down.
TCAACCGGCCGGAGACCCGCCCGCCGAGCGTCACCCCGGAAAACGCCCCCGCCAGAATGCCGATGAGGGTGATGCCGATCTGCACCGTCGACAGGAACCGGCCCGGATCGGACGCCAGCGCCAGGGCCCGCCGCGCGCCCTTGACTCCTTGGGCAGCCAGCGACCGCAACTTGGCGGCGCGCGACGATGCAACAGCGAGCTCCGACATGGCGAGGAGCCCATTCAGCATGATGAGAAGGATGATAACCGCGATTTCAATAGTGGGCATGGTCAATTCAGGCGGGAGAGATTGTTCGCCATCACGCCGCTCTGGTGACAGTCAGCGGCAGGGCAATTGTCTCCAGCGTGGTCAGGTCGAACCGGCTGGAAGCGCCGTCGATGTCGAAGCCGACGACCTGGCCTTTCGCGTCGAGATCGACGAGCATCCCTTCCGCCACTTCGCGGGTTTCCACGCCGGGCTCCGCCTTTAGCTCGATATAGAGGCTATCGGTTTCGGAATAATAGTGCAGCTTCATGGATGGTTCTCCCATACACCGTCATCCCGGCGAAAGCCGCTATCGTATGCACACATCCTTGCGCGTTTGATATGGTTGATTTTGCTGTCAAAATACTGTCATCCCGGCGAAAGCCGGGACCCGCCGAAATATCAAAACGGATGCGCATCGCGTCACACGGAACGATGGGTCCCAGCTGGAGTTTACGCCGGACACCGATCCGGGGCCGGGATGACGGAGTGAAGTAATGCAACAACAATAGCTTGGCAATCGCCGGTTCTCCCATCACGGCACTATAGACACCCGGCCTTCAATCAACAACCGGCACGGCATCTGCAGGCGCTGTCTCGAAAGCGCCAATCACCCTTTCAGGCGTTTCACGAATGCCTCGAACTCCGCGTCTTCGATGGGAACGACGTGTTCTTTCCCGGGATACCGGCCGCTATCGACATCCGTCTTGTATTCCTTGAACGCCGCGATCCGTTCCTGTTGCAGGCGGTCGTACTCGGCGCGGAAGTTGCGGTAGACCTTGGCGTGACGAGGCCGGTGCCCCCTCGTATAGCCGAGCACATCTTCGGCGAAGAGGTATTGCGCGTCGCCGCCCCGCCCCGCCCCCATCGACAGCATGATCAGTGACGTGCGCTTCGAGATCTCGGCCGCCACGCGGTCGGGCACCACTTCGAGCTCCGCGCCGATGGCGCCCGCCGCTTCAAGCTGTTTCACATGATTGAACACCTTGATGGCGCCGTCCGCGGTCTTTCCGACCGCCTTGAAGCCACCCGTCCACGTCGCCTTCGATGGAATGAGGCCGACATGGCTGATCACCGGGATGCCCTCGGCGGCCAGCTTGCCGATCGTATCGATGCTGGCGGCGCAGTAGACGCAGTCGCCGCCCCTCGCCATCGCGGCATGGGCGGCGCGCAGATAGTCCTCGTAAGTGCAGAGCTCGCCGTACAGCAGGCCCACCTGAACGAAGCACTTGCCGGCCGCCTCGCGCATCGCGGGCGTCCACACCGGATCGATGATCGACAGCATGTCGATGCCCGCCGCGTTGGCCGCGGCCGCTTCCTCGAGTGTGTCGACATAAAGCATGGTGAGCTGGCGCTTGCCCTTCAGCGCCCGCAGATCGGCGACCGTCATGCGATTGGCCCGGTTCATCGAGCGCTCCCCAAAATCGCCTGCGGCTTGAAATCGCTGGGTCGGCGCCCATCCTGCCGCAAGGCGCGGGGGGATGAGGGGGATCAGGTGCTTGAATTGTCAGGCCCGATCCTCCTCGCCCTCAGGCGGCTCGCTTTCCTCGGTCAGATATCGAGCGAGGTTAGCACAATGACCGTCGCTCCCGAGGCCGGCAGCGGGATAGCCGCCGGACTATTGGATGCCGTTCGGTTGCGGACATACTCTTCCTGGTTTGGCAAGGTGGCAATCCGACGAATCAAGGGGCGGATGGTCACGTTGACCTGAATCGGCCTTGCGTCGTCGGCTTGCGGCCATTTTACGGGTATGGTTATGTCGCAAATGAAACTACCGCCGGTGGCAGGCGTAACATGCTTCTGCGACTTAATTTCGAAATAAACGCCTCCGCCGGCAAAGCTGAAGTGAAAGAGGGTCACCTGGCACATCAAATTGTGGGGCGGGGGGCGGCGAAGACTTTACTGTCACAGTCGTTTTAACCCTCACAGCGAAGGTTCGCGACACGATGGCTTGCGGCCCCGGCGGATTGACCAGCGCTTCCAACCTCTGCAACAGGAGTTGGGTCCGCAGGTCGGGCATGTCGGACTGCGCGAATGAAGGCGTGGTCAGCTGTTGCGCGAAAAGCAAGGACGCCGCTATTCCGAACAGAAACTTGATCATGATGTTCCCTCCGTGTTGAACGGGCAGGGCGTGCTGGCAGCCGCGATACTGGACACGATCGAAAAAACCGGTCCGGCATCGATCGCCGTCGGTTTTGCCCCTCCCGAGACGATAAAAAGC
>JBQTKG010000066.1:0-20502 GCA_052386315.1 Hyphomicrobiales bacterium | reverse complement strand
ATCACTCCCACTCAATCGTTCCCGGCGGCTTCGATGTCACGTCGTAGACGACGCGGCTGACGCCCTTCACCTCGTTGATGATGCGGGTCGCCACATGGGTGAGGAAGCGGTGATCGAAGGGATAGCTCTCCGCCGTCATGCCGTCGGTCGAGGTGACGGCGCGCAGCGCCAGCACCCGGTCATAGGTGCGGCCGTCGCCCATCACCCCCACGCTGCGCACCGGCAAGAGCACCGCGAAGGCCTGCCAGATCGCGTCGTAGAGCCCGGCTTTACGGATTTCATCGAGATAGATGCGATCGGCGCGGCGCAATATGTCGAGCGCTTCGGGGGTGACTTCGCCCGGAATGCGGATCGCCAGGCCGGGCCCGGGGAACGGATGCCTGCCAACGAAATGTTGAGGCAATCCAAGCTCTTGTCCGAGCAGCCTCACTTCATCCTTGAACAGTTCGCGGAGCGGCTCCACGAGCTTCATGCGCATGCGCTCGGGCAGGCCCCCGACATTGTGGTGCGACTTGATGGTGACCGACGGCCCGCCGGTGAAGGACACGCTCTCGATCACATCGGGATAGAGGGTTCCCTGGGCGAGGAAGGCCGCACCCCCAACTTTCTTCGCCTCCGCCTCGAATACATCGATGAACAGCTTGCCGATCGCCTTGCGCTTGGCTTCCGGATCGGCAACACCGGCGAGTGCCGCGAGAAATTGCCGCGCGGCGTCCACATGCACCAGCGGGATATTGTAGGCCTCGCGGAACAGGCTCACGACCTCGTCGGCCTCGTTGAGCCGCATCAGGCCGTGGTCGACGAAGATGCAGGTGAGCTGTTCGCCGATCGCCTCGTGGATGAGCACGGCGGTGACCGCCGAATCGACGCCGCCCGAAAGCCCGCAGATGACGCGCTCGAAGCCCGCCTGCTTCTTGATGCGATGGATCGCCTCGGCCTTGAACGAGGCCATCGACCAGTCGCCCTTGCAGCCGCAAATCTCGATGACGAAATTCTTGAGCAGCCGGGCGCCATCCGGCGTGTGCACCACTTCCATGTGGAACTGGGTGGCGTAGAAATGCCGCCGCTCGTCGGCGATCGCCGCGAAGGGGGCGCCCTCGCTCACCGCCACCGCCTTGAAGCCCGCCGGTATGGCGGTCACCCGGTCGCCATGGCTCATCCACACCTGATGCCGCTCGCCCGGCCGCCAGACGCCGTCGAACAGGGGATTGGGCTCCTTCACCTCGACATAGGCCTTGCCGAATTCGCGATGGTCCGAGGGCTCGACGCGGCCGCCCAGCTGGGCGCACATCGCCTGCTCGCCGTAGCAAATGCCGAGCACCGGCAGCCCGCGGGTGAACACCCGGGCAGGCGCCCTGGGTGAGGCGGTTTCATGCACCGAGGCGGGCCCGCCCGACAGGATGATGCCCTTGAGCCCCGGCCAGTCGAGCGCCTTTTCCGCCGCCTGGAACGGCACGATTTCCGAATAGACCCCGGCCTCGCGCACCCGCCTGGCGATCAACTGGGTGAACTGCGAGCCGAAATCGACGATCAGGATGCGGTCTTGCATGGCGAGCGCTTAAGGTAAGCCGCCGGAGTCCGCAAGGTGGGGAGCAATCCCGTTACGAATTGACCTTGCTATAGTAGGTTGCGCCTGGGTTGACGCGACCTTCCACACTTCGTCATCCCGGCGAAAGCCGGGACCCACGGCAAAATCAAAACGGATGCGTATCGCGTCACGCGGATCAATGGGTCCCGGCTTTCGCCGGGATGACGGAGTGAAGTGATGCAACAACAATAGCTTGGCAATCGCCGACGATCCAAGGATGTGTGAATCCGACGGCGGCTGGAGTTTGCCCCGGACACCGATCCGGGGCCGGGGCCGGGGCCGGGGCCGGGGCCGGGGTGACGGAAAATTTGGGACGGCAAATTGCGCCCGTTCAGACTCACACCAGCAGCGCCGTCACATACATGGTGACCAGTCCCGCCGCCACGCCGCCCGCCACCGCGGGGTCGAGCAGATGGCCGGAACCGGCCCGCCGCCCGATCAGCGCGGTCACCTCGACGATCACCTGCAGGATGGCGCCGGCGGCCACCGCAAAGCAGATGGAGATCCACAATGGCCCCACCGCCTGGGTGCCGATCACGGTCCCGGCCACGGCGGGAAGGCCGGCCAGCGCCGCCAGCCCCGCGAAATTCCACAGCGACGGCCGCGTCTCGGCGATAGGCGCCGCGATGCCGATGCCCTCGGTCACATTATGAATGGTGAAGCCGATCACCAGATAGGTGGCGAGCGCCGCCGCCCCCGTCGCCAGCGCCGCACCCACCGCGAGCCCTTCGCCGAAATTGTGCAGGCCGATGCCGAGCGCGATGAAGCCGGCAAGTTTGAGACCCTCGGGTGCGGCGCCGCCGCGGCGGCCGATCGCCAGAAGGCCGATCGCCGTCAGTCCCGCCACCACCCAGAACAGCACCGGCCCGCGCAGCCGCCCGATAGTTTCGCCCGCCTCTTCCAGTCCTTCGCCGATCGTATCGATCAGCAGGAAGGCGAGAAGTCCGACGGTGAGCGCCAGAAGGAAATTCATGCCGTTGCGCGACATCGAGCGCATCGCCGGCCAGGTGAGCAGGCCGATCGCCACCGGCACGACGCCGAGCAGCAGGCCGACGGCGGCGAGCAGGCCTAGCGATTCTCCGTCCAGCGCCGGAGTGGCTTGCGCCACTTCGATTGTGTGTTCGACGATGGCGCCGGTTTGGGTGATGAGCGCTATGTGGTGGGCTTCGCCGGCGATCCACGGATAGGGAATGTCGAAGCGCGTCAGGCCGAGCCGGGCGGCAGGCCGCTCAGACTGCGCCGCGAAGCTGCGATAGGCGCCGTCCACCTGGATCTGGGCGACGATCACCGGTTCGGACCCGTCGGTGCGCAGATCGAGCGATATCAGCCCCGGCGCCAGCCGCACCGACTCGATTGCCGCTTCTTCCACCGGCGGCGCTCCGGCGGCGAGCCGGTCCATGGGCCGCCACCACAGCAGCAGCGCCACGATGCAGGCGAGGATGACGGCGGGCAGCGCCAGCCAGAAACGCGCGGTTCTCATGCCACCACCTCGAAATGACTCATCCAGCCGAGCTCGGCGAATTCCGATTGATGCGCATGGAACATGTAGAGGCCCGGCTCGTGGTTCTCGAAGGTGAATTCCAGGATGCCGCGCTGGGCCTGGCACAGCATCACCGTGTCGATGGTGCGGTGGGTGGGCTCGAGCGTCGTGCCGTGGTCGTAGAAATCAAAGAAATTGGCGTGCAGGTGCAGCGAGTTGATCGGATCGAACTCGGTCATGTTGACCAGATAGATGCGCACCGGCCGCGATTTCTCGATGCGGATCGGCTTGTTGAAATAGGCGAAGGGGATCGAGTTCACCGCATAGACCTCGTTTTCGTCGTCGAAATTGGTGTCGAAGCCGTTCATCACCATGACGAATTCCTGCCAGCGCGCGTTTTCCGGCGAACCGAGAAGCCGCGATGCCGCCTTCTCGCGCTGGGCCGGATGCCGGTCCGGGTCCGGATCGACGATGAAGGTGGCATACATGCCCTTGTGGATATGACGCTTCAGCGGGTTGGCGTGGCAGTGATAATGATGGCAGCCGAAGGGCCTGGCCTCGAATTCGTAAATGAATTCGCCGCCCGGTTCGACCAGCCCTGCCCCTTGGACACCGTCCATGCGGGCGGCATGGATGCCATGAAAATGCGCCGAATGCGGATGCGAACTGGCATTGACCAGGCGGATGCGCAGGAGATCGCCCTCGGTGCAGCGCAGCGTCGGTCCCGGTATGCGGCCGTTATAGGACCAGGCGGGGAACATGACGCCCGGCGCTATCTCGATTTCGTTATCAACGCCGGTGATCGTCCATTCGCGCAGCCGGCGGCCATTGGCATCTGTGGTCACCGTGCCCGTGTCCCAGTCGGTGAGAATGGCATGCGGATCGAAGCCGTTCCTGGCGTGATCGACCTCGCCGACCACGATGTTTCCGCCCTGGCCGTGCCCGCCATGCGCCGCCGTGCCCTGGGCATTGGCCGGAAGGCTGCCGGCCACGGCCACCAGCGGCATGGCGCCGGCCGCCGAACGAAGGAATCTGCGCCGATTGAATTCCATTGATGTCATTTCCGTTCTCCCCGGCAGAGTTTAGCATTGGCTAAACTATATGCAATAGGCTAATTTCACATTGCACCGGAAAGGCCGGAAATGAATTTAACGAGGAAGAAGGAACAGACCGCGAAACTCCGCTCGGCGGCGTTCCGGCGCGTCCGCGCCGATCACCAGGCGGAACTGGCCGGGGACTATGTCGAATTGATCGCCGACCTGATCGACGAGCGCGGCGAGGCGCGCGGCACCGACGTCGCCATGCGCCTCGGCGTGGCCAACGCCACCGTCGTCAAGACCTTGAAGCGGCTGCAGGATGCGGGCCTCGTCGCCCAGGAGCCCTATCGCGCCATCTTCCTGACCGGCGACGGCTGGAAGTTGGCCGAGGACGGCCGCCGCAAGCACCGCGTCGTCGAGGATTTCCTCCTCGCGCTCGGCGTCGGTGCCGCCACCGCCCGCATCGATTCGGAAGGCATCGAGCACCACGTCAGCGACGAAACCCTGCGCGCCATGGCCCGCTTCCTGGCGCGGAGCGGTTAGGGGGCGAATAGCGAATAGCGAATAGAAGATATCGACTTGCACTCCCTGTTCGCTACTCCCTATTCGCTATTCGCTCCTCTTCATCACGGCGATGAAGAAGCCGTCGGTGTCGTGGCGGGCCGGGGTGAGCAGCAGCGTCTGGGCCGAACCGTCCGCCGAAGCGGGCGGCGCGCCGCCGATGGCGCTCGGCCATTGCTCCGTATACGGAATGAGGCTGAAGTCGGCTTGGCCGGCGAGGAACGCCTTGACCTGATCGCCGTTTTCCTCAGGCAGCACCGAACAGGTGATGTAGACGAGCCGGCCGCCGGGCTTGACCAATGCCGCCCCGCGCTCCAGCGCCTCCTTCTGCTCCTCGATCCGCTGCCGCAACTGCTTCGCCGTCACCCGCCATTTGGCATCGGGCTTGCGCCGCCACGACCCCGAGCCGGAGCACGGCGCATCGATCAGCACGCAATCGAAGCCGCCCAAGTGCCCGAGCCTGTCGCCCTCGTCGGCGGCAATGACTTCGACATTCTCCGCGCCCGCCCTCCGCAGCCGCTCGAAGATCGGCCGCAGCCGGTGGCGGTCGGAATCATGGGCATAGAGCCTGCCCTCGTTCCGCATCATGGCGGCGAGCGCCAGCGTCTTGCCGCCCGCCCCGGCGCAGATATCGGCCACAAGCTCGCCCGGCGCCGCTCCCGACATCAGCGCCGCCACTTGCGAGGCCGCATCCTGCACCTCGAACCAGCCCCTGCCATGGGCCGGCTCCACCTCGACATTGGTGTTGCGGGCATCGGGCCCCGGCGGCAAAATCCGCACGCACAAGGGCGATAGCGGCCCCGCCAGCGCGCCATAGCGGGCAAGTGCATCGAGCACCTGTTCCCGCGTTGCCTTCAGCGTATTGGCCCTGAGGTCGATGGGCGCCCGCTTCGCCAGCGCCGCGCCCTCCTCCGCCGCGCGATCGCCGAAAGCCCGCTCGAATGACGCCAGCAGCCATTCCGGAATGTCGCCTTTGACATAAGCGGGAAGATCTTCGCGGAGCTGCCGGTCGAGGGCCGTCTTCTCGGCATCGCTCAAGGCGCCCGGCCCATGTTCGGCGATGCCATGCGCGGCGATCCCGTCCGGCGCAAGGTTCCACAGATCGCGCAATGCCGCCAGCACCAGGGCCCGCGGCCGGCCGTCGCCCATGCGGGCGGACAGCGAATTGCGCTTTCTCAGGCAATCGAACACCAGGGTGCCGATCGCATGCCGGTCGCTGGAGCCGGCGAAGCGGTGCGCCCTGCCCCAATCCTTGAGCGCCTCCGATGCCGGGCGATGGCGCGCGAAAACTTCGGTCAAGACTTCGATCGCCGCCGCGATGCGGCCGGGCATGCGCATGGCTCAGCCGGTCACATAAAGCCGCAAGGCCAGCCACAGCCACATCGCCGCGATGCAGACGCCGCCCGCCAGGAAGGCGTAGAAGCGCCGCGCCACTTGATTGCCGCCGGTATGGATGAAACTGTGGACGAAGCGCGTGGCGACGAAGGCCCAGGACAGCACGATCTGTGGAACATCGGCGAGGCCCGTCGCCAGCACTAAAGCCAGCGCCGCATAATAGAGAACCGGCAGTTCGAACTGGCTCCCGTAATTGTTGCCGAGCTTGCGCAGGCGCTCCGGCCAGCGCGAACCATCGAGCGCCACGTCCTTGAGCTTAACCTCGCCGCCGCGCACCGCCGCAACACGGCCCGCCCCCATGCGCACCACGGTCACGAAGATCAGCGCCACATGGGCGAAGGCGGGCAGCAGCAGAAGTTGCGTCGAGGTCATCCCTGCCTCTGGTAATTGGGCGCCTCGCGGGTGATCATCACGTCGTGGGCGTGGCTTTCGCGCAGTCCCGCATTGGTGATGCGGATGAATTCGGCGCGGGCTTGCAGTTCGGTGAGGCTCGCCGCCCCGACATAGCCCATGGCGGCGCGCAAGCCCCCGGCGAGCTGGTGCAGAACCGCCGCCACCGGCCCCTTGTAGGGCACCTGGCCTTCGATCCCCTCGGGCACCAGCTTGAGATTGTCCGATACTTCCTGCTGGAAATAACGGTCGGCCGAGCCCCGCGCCATGGCGCCGACCGAGCCCATGCCGCGATAGGATTTGTAGGAGCGGCCGTTGTAGAGAAAGACTTCGCCGGGGCTCTCGTCGGTGCCGGCCAAGAGCGAGCCGATCATCACGACATGGGCGCCCGCCGCAAGCGCCTTGGCGAGGTCGCCCGACAGCTTGATGCCGCCATCGGCGATCACCGGGACGCCGGCCTTCGCCGCCTCTTCGGCGCAGTCCATGATCGCCGAGAGCTGCGGCACGCCGACCCCGGCGATCGCCCGCGTGGTGCAGATCGAGCCCGGCCCGATGCCGATCTTGACCGCGTCCGCCCCTGCGCCCACCAGCGCCTTGACGGCTTCCGAGGTCGCCACATTGCCGGCGACGATCTGCACCTTGTTGGAGAGCTTCTTGATGCGCGCGACCTGCTCGATCACATGAATCGAGTGGCCGTGCGCGGTATCGACGACGATCGCGTCGGCCCCGGCATCGATCAGCATTTGGGCGCGCTCGAGGCCCGCGTCTCCGGTGCCGGTCGCCGCCGCCACGCGCAGCCGCTCATGCTCGTCCTTGGCCGCGTATGGATGGTCGGCCGCCTTCTCCATGTCGTTGACGGTGATGAGCCCCACGCATTTGTAGTCCTCGTCGACGACGATCAGCTTCTCGATGCGGTACTTGTGCAGCAGCCGCTTGGCCTCGTCGCGGTCGACACCCGCCTTGACGGTGATCAGATTCTCGTTGGTCATCAGCTCGGCGACCTTGGCGTTCAGGTCGGTGGCAAAGCGCACATCGCGGTTGGTGATGATGCCGGCGAGAATGCCGCGGCCGTCCACCACCGGAATGCCGGAAATCCTGTGCCGTTCCTTCAGCTTCATCACGTCGGCGAGCGTCGCCTCGGGGCCGATGGTGATGGGATTGACCACCATGCCGCTCTCGAAGCGCTTGACCTGCCGCACATGCTCGGCCTGCACGTCGGGCTCGAGATTCTTGTGGATGACGCCGAGGCCCCCCGCCTGCGCCATGGCGATCGCCAGCTTCGCTTCCGTCACCGTGTCCATGGCGGCGGAGATGATCGGGATCGACAGTTCGATCGAGCGGGTGAGCCGTGTGGCGGTCGAAACCTCGGCCGGCAGCACGGCGGAGGCGCCGGGCTTCATCAGCACGTCGTCGAAGGTGAGATATTCGGGAATCTGGCGTCGGGCCATCGGCCAACCTTTCAAGGAGCGGGACTCGCAAGGATTGGCGGCTGTGCTTAACACCCGGGCAAGGCCGGGGGCAAGCGGGATTTGAGAACCGCGACGTACCGCCAACAGCCGATGATCGCAGAAGATTTATGCACCAGATAACCGACTGACTACCTTGCACTTCGCCTATGGTGCGTAAGGTCTGATTGGTGAACCTGGAGTGACGAGCACATCGAGCACGGGGCAGACGGAGGAGAGGTTTCCCGCGCAACGCGCGACCGTCTCCGATAGAATGCTTTCAAGCCTGGCGAGATCGGCGAGCTTGGCCCTGACGCTCTCAAGGTGGCGGCTGGCAATCTCCTCGACCTCGGCGCATGAGGAACCTTCCGACGCGCTCAGTTCGATCAGGGCGCGGACTTCATCCAACGTAAACCCGAGTTCACGCGCGCGACGGATAAAGGCGAGCGTGCGCGCATGGTCCGGCCCGTAAACCCGCCGTCCGCCTTCGGTGCGCGGGGGTGCTGGCAGCATCTTGATCTTTTCATAGTAGCGGATGGTCTCGATATGCACGCCGGTTCGCCGCGACAACTCACCGATCGAAATAGCCTCGGCTCGCGCATTCGTGATTGCCGCCATGAAAAAACCTCTTGCTCCTGTAGTCGCTACAGGATGCATCTTATGGCCATGGAAATCAAGGAAGGCGCATTCATGCGCGACACTTTCGGCAACGCGGACCGCCTGCCTACAGCCGCACTGAGCGCTGTGACGCAAGCGAAAGAAGTCGCCGGTGATCGATCTCAAAAGCTGATGGCGGCGGGCGGCATCCTGGGAAGCATTGCCGCCATGTCATGTTGTATTCTGCCATTGGTTCTGTTCAGCCTCGGCATCAGCGGAGCGTGGATCGGCAACCTGACAAGTCTCGCGCCCTATCAACCTTACTTCATCGCCGCCACGCTCGCTTTCCTCGGCTGCGGCTATTGGCTTGTCTATCGCTCGCGGCGGGTTGTTTGCACCGACGGAGTCTGTGCGCGGCCCCTGCCGAACCGGCTGGTGATTTTCGGCCTGGTCCTTGCCACGATATTCGTGGCGGCGGACCTCGCCTTCAATTTCCTGGCTCCAGTCATGCTCAGCTGAAGAAGGAACTTCCCCGTGTTCAAGCATCTTGCCGCTGTATCGCTCGCATTCTGGCTGTTCGCCGCGCCGGCGTTCGCCGCTGAAAAGACGGTCACCCTCGCCGTCGAGAACATGACTTGTGTGTCTTGTCCGTTCATCGTGAAGGAGAGCCTTTCGGCGGTGCCAGGAGTGGAGAATGTCGAGGTTTCATTCGAGAACAAGACGGCTGTCGTGACCTTTGACGATGCGAAGACGGACGTGACCGCCCTCATCAAAGCGACGACCGAAGCGGGCTATCCGTCCGCGCCTAAGTCTTGAGCGCTGCCGTGAACGACCGCACTCTCATCAAGACTGGCGGAATTGACGCGGCGGTTGCGGCAGTCTGTTGCGCCACGCCAATTCTCGCAATCGGTCTGGCAGCCGCCGGTCTGACCGCATGGCTTGCCACAGCTGATTACGTCCTTATCCCGGCGTTGCTCATCTCACTCGGGCCGGTGGCGTTCGGGCTCTATCGCCGCCGCAACGCTGCGGCCTGCCGCGCCCCGGCAGCCGGCAAAGAGGAAATCAAGTCATGAGCGATTGCTGCGCGACCAAGAAGAACGGCAAGACTTACGATCTTGCCGTCATCGGAGCTGGATCAGCCGGGTTCTCGGCGGCCATCACCGCCGCCGAACAGGGCGCACAAGTCGCCCTCATCGGGAGCGGCACGATTGGCGGAACATGCGTCAATATCGGTTGCGTGCCCTCGAAGACCCTGATCCGCGCGGTTGAACCCTTGCATCAAGCAGGCTCGGCCCGCCGCTTTGCTGGCATCAGCGCGGCCGCCCGCGTCGAAAATTGGCAAGCCACCGTGCGCCAGAAGAATGACCTTGTGGCGGGTCTGCGACAGGCCAAATACGCCGATCTTCTGCCAGCCTACAATGGCGTTGCCTATCTTGAAGGCACCGCGCGCCTCGCGGAAGGAGGTGTGACAGTGAACGGTGAGCACCACCTCTCGGCGGGCAAGGTCATCATCGTAACCGGTGCCCGTCCGGCGGTTCCCGCGATTTCGGGCATTGAAGGCGTGCCTTATCTCACCAGCACAACCGCACTTGAACTCGAAACCCTGCCGCGTTCGCTGCTGGTCATCGGCGGCGGCTATATTGGCGCGGAGCTGGTGCAGATGTTCGCACGCGCCGGAGTCTCTGTAACGCTGGTGTTCCGCTCGCGTCTGCTGCCGGAAGCCGAACCGGAAATCGGCGCGGCATTGCAAGGATATTTTGCCGACGAAGGCATCACTGTGGTAGGCGGCGTATCCTACCGTGCCGTCCGTCAGACGCCCGAGGGTGTGGCCCTCGACCTGACGCAAGAGGGCCGCCCGGTCACGCTCGAAGCCGAGCGGCTGTTGATTGCGACGGGCCGCAAGGCAAACAGCGAGGGTCTCGGTCTCACCGAGATTGGCGTCAATCTTACCGTGAACGGTGACATCTCTGTTGATGACCGGATGCGCACGACCAAGCCGGGAGTCTACGCGGCGGGCGACGTGACCGGCCGGGATCAGTTCGTCTACATGGCTGCCTACGGAGCGAAGCTTGCGGCCAAGAACGCGCTTAACGGCGACAGCTTGAGGTATGATAATTCAGCAATGCCCGCCGTGGTATTCACCGACCCGCAAGTGGCGAGTGTTGGCCTGACCGAAGCAGCCGCACGTGCGGCGGGGCATGACGTGCGGACCTCGGTGCTCCCGCTCGAATACGTGCCGCGCGCGCTGGCCGCCCGCGACACGCGCGGCCTGATCAAGCTCGTGGCGGACGGCAAGACCCGGCGATTGCTCGGCGCGCATATCCTTGCGCCGGAAGGAGCCGACAGCATCCAGACGGCAGTTCTCGCCATCCGGCAGCATCTTTCAATCGACGACCTGGCGGAGACCATCTTTCCGTATCTGACGACGGTCGAGGGCCTCAAGCTGGCGGCGCAGACCTTCGATAAGGACGTGGCAAAGCTGTCATGCTGCGCGGGGTGATATTTTCGCGCCTACCCTCGAGCCCCGTCGCCAGCACAAACAACTCGGCGGAATCGTCGCGGTTTGCCTTCGGCATTAACTGCCGGGCATCGTAAAAGGTGAGAAGTTCGGGAGTCGGGCTATCGGCGGGGACAGGCGCCGAGTTTGCCGGTCTTGCCGCTGCCGCGCCCTCGCGCTTGAGTTGGACCTCGCCAGCCTCTATCACCTCGGCACCATGCCGCAACTACCGGACATCGCCGTGCGCACGGCGGATACGAAGCGGGACAGGCTTGCCTTCCTGCAGGTGCCCTTCGCCATCTACCGCGACGATCCCAACTGGGTGGCGCCGCTGTTTCTCGAGCGCCTCGAACATCTCGATCCGAAAAAGAACCCCTATTTCGCCCATGCCGAGGCGCAGCTGTTCATCGCCGAACGCGGCGGCCTCCCCGTGGGGCGCATTTCGGCGCAGATCGACCGGCTGCGGCTCGAGCGCTATCGCGATCAAACCGGCCAGTTCGGCTTCCTCGAAGCGCCCGACGATCCGGCCGTCTTCGCCGCTCTCTTCGGGGCCGCCGCGGACTGGCTCAAGGCCCGCGGCATGAAACGGGTGCAGGGACCCTTCAGCTTTTCGATCAACGACGAGACCGGCCTTCTGATCGACGGCTTCGACACGCCGCCCAGCATGATGATGGGCCATGCGCCGCGCTATTACGGCGCCCGCGTCGAGGAACAGGGTTTCGCCAAGGCCAAGGATTTGATCGCCTATGATTACGACGGTGCGGTTGAATTGCCGCGCTCCATGCGCATCACCCTTGTGAGGGCGATGGGCTCTTCCGAAATCGTCATCAGGCCGCTCGACAAGAAACATCTGGCCCGCGACCTCGACATCGTGATTTCCATCTTCAACGATGCCTGGTCGGAGAATTGGGGCTTCGTGCCCTTCACGCCGGAGGAAATCCGCGCCCTCGGCAACAATTTGAAGATGTTGGTGCGCAATGAATATGTGGCGATCGCCCTGTATCGCGGTGAACCTGCCGCCATGGCGGTGTCGCTGCCCAACATCAACGAATGGATCGTGGGGCTCAAAGGCCGCCTCCTGCCCTTCGGCTGGGCGAGCCTTGCCTGGCGTCTCTGGGCCAGGCCGCCCGCTTCGGTGCGCATGCCGCTGATGGGTGTGCGCAAGAAATACCACCGCACCGTGGTCGGCTCCGCCCTCGCCCTCGGCGTCATCGACACGGTGCACCGCTATCATCTGTCGCGCGGCACTACACGCGGCGAGCTCAGCTGGATTCTGGAAGATAATCTGCCGACGCGACGAATAATCGAGGCGGTCGGCGCCAGACCCTATAAAACCTATCGCGTCTATGAAAAGGCGCTCGCGTGAGTGCGCCGCGCTGGCAGGCGCTGGTGCTTGCCGCCGGCAGGGGCGTGGGCGATCCCCTGGCGAGCGCCCATGGCGTGGCCAACAAATGCCTGATCCCCGTGGCCGCCATTCCGATGCTGCGGCGTGTCCACGAAGCCCTTGCCGCGTCGGGCCTTTTCAGCCGCATCGCCGTTTCGATCGACGATGAAGCATTGGCCCATGCCGTGCTGGGCCGCCAGGCGCGCGTGCTTGCGTCTTCGGCCAGCGCCCCCGCCTCCGTGCTGGCCGCCATCGGGTCCGGGGCGCTGCAATATCCGGTGCTGATCACCACCGGCGATCATGCTCTTCTGACGCCGCGGATGCTTGCCCATTTCTGCGCCGAGTCGGAAAAATCCGGCGCCGACTTCACCGTCGGCCTCGCCCGCGCCGAAACCATTCTCGCCGCCTATCCGCAATCGCTCCGCACCTTCTTCCGCCTAGGCCAAGACCGGGTTTCCGGCTGCAATCTCTTCGCGCTGCTCAATACCCGCGGCCTCAAACTGCTTGAGCGCTGGCAATATCTCGAAGAGGTCCGCAAGAAGCCCTGGCGCCTCGTCGCCGCCTTCGGGCCCGCAGCCTTGCTGCGCTTTGCATTGGGCCGGCTGTCGCTCGAGGCGGCCTTCGCCACCGTCTCCGCCCGTCTCGGCCTCGCGGTCAAGCCGGTGCTCATGCCCTTCGCCGAGGCGGCGATCGACATCGACAAGCCGGAGGACAAGGACCTCGCCGAGATAATCCTCGCCACGCGCCGCTGATCATTCCCAGCTTGCCGCGAGATGCCGCGACTGTTGCAGGTCGACGGGGATATCCACCTCGCACCAGCTAATGCCGTTGATCGCCACGGTGCCGACATCCATGCTCTTGGCAAGCTGGCCTATCGCCGCGGGAAACCATTGCCTGAGGCCCGCCGGCTCGTGCATCGCCCGGTCCAGCGTCGCGGCGTAGGCGGCGCCACCTTCGCCCCGGAAAATATAGAAGCCGATCGCCTCGGCATCGACCGTGTCGACGGGCAGCATCTTGCCGATTTCGGTGAGCCGCCCGGCGTCCAGCATCACCTTCATGTCGTCGGTGTCGTAGGAGGCCTTGCGGTTGATGGCGACGCTGACCGCCGCCGCCGGCGCCGCCAGCAGCCGCTCCACCAGATCGGCGCGGAACACATTGTCGCCGTTCACCTGGATGAAATCGCCTTTCATCTCGTGGCGGGCGATCCAGCAGCTCGCCAGATTGTCGGCCACCCCATGGAAGGGATTATAGACGGTGGCGATCGTAACGCCGCGCTCGCGGGCGATCGCCGCCAGCGCCTCGTCCATGCGGTTTGCGCCATAGCCGGTCACCACCACGAAATCCTTGAGTCCGCAGGCGGCGAAGGCGTCGATCTGGCGGCCGATCAGGCTGCGGCCGTGAATATCGAGCAGCGCCTTGGGGATGTCGGCGGTAAGCGGCAGCAGCCGCTTGCCCTGGCCGGCGGCAAGAATGATGACACGCACGATGCTTGAACCCGGGAGTTGCGGAAGCGTATGAACGGGCGTCTCCATCGCATCCGATTCTGCCGAAGTCAACGGAAGCCCGCCTGTTGTTCACCCTAGCGCATTTCTCCGACGTTCATCTGGGGCCCCTGCCGCGCGGCGCCGCCTGGCGCGATTTCGCCCTGAAGCGGCCGGTGGGCTATCTGTCCTGGCGGCTCAAGCGCCACCGTCTGCACGTAACGGCGATCGCCGATGCCATTGCCGCCGATATCGCCGCCGCCGCCCCCGATCACGTGGCGTTTACCGGCGACATCGTCAATATTTCGGCGCGCGACGAATTTCCCGCCGCCGCCCTCTGGCTCGCCCGCTTCGGCGCGCCCAAGCGCGTGAGTTTCGTTCCCGGCAATCACGACACCTATGTCCGCTTCGGCTGGGAACACGGTTTGGGCCATCTCGCCCCCTACATGACCGGCGACATGCGGGTGGCGAAGACGCAGGCCACGGCGCAGATCGCCAGCCCCTTCCCTTTCGTCCGTCTACGGAAGAATGTGGCGTTGATCGGCCTGTGTTCGGCGCTGCCCCAGCCGCTGCATAAGGCGGCGGGCAGGCTCGGCGCGCTGCAACTGGAATCGGCGGCCCTGCTGCTCCGCGATCTGCGCGAGCGCGGCTATTACCGCTGCGTCCTCATCCATCATCCGCCGCTGCCGGGCATGGCCCCGCCGCGCAAGGCGCTGGCCGATGCCGCCCGCTTCCGCGACATTCTGGCGAACGAAGGCGCCGAGCTGGTGCTGCACGGCCACAATCACACCCACAGCCTGGTGGCGCTCCCCTCCCGCTTCGGCACCGTCAATGTCGTCGGCGTTACCTCCGCCTCCATGGGCGAAACCCGCCACTACAAACCCGCCGCCTGGCATCGCTATGCCGTCACCCGCGAGAGCGGCCGCTGGCACACGGCCCTCACCGTCAGGGCCTGGGATCCGGCAATCCGCGGCATCCGCACCGCCGCCGAATTCGCCCTTTCGCCGTAAGGACCCTCCCTCCCTCCCCGCGCTGCGCGGGGGAGGGAGAAGTTGAACGCATGCTTTGAGGATTGTGGGCTCCCCACCGCCGCTACTCCCCATTCCGCATTCGCCATTCGGCCCCTCCCCATCCCGCAACTCCCGCGCTAGACTGGCCGCCGTGAATGCCACCCTCGAGAAATTCGGCTACCCGCAAAGCCTGGTCCGCGACTATCGCCACTGGTGCGTGCTGCTGCGCGACCGCCAGGCGACGCTCGGCGCGCTGATCCTCGGCGCCAAGGGCGAGGAGCGGGCCTTTTCGGAACTCCCGCCCGAGGCCTTCGCCGAATTGCCGCGCATCGTCCGCGACATCGAGCACGGGCTCAAATCCTTCCGGCCCTATGACCGGATCAATTACCTGATGCTGATGATGGTCGATCCGCATGTGCATTTCCACGTGCTGCCGCGCTATGGGGCGGCCCAGGAATTCGAGGACCTGCGCTTCGCCGATGCCGGATGGCCGGGGCCGCCCGACCTCAAATCCGCCACGCAGATGCCCGAGGATGCCCGTCGGCGCCTGCTTCACGCCGTGCAGTCGAACTGGCCGGGGACCTGACCGCATTGATTTCCATCGTCGACCGCTATGTCCTGAAGCAGATCGCGCGGCCGCTCGCCGCCGCCATGGCGATCGGCCTCCTCATGCTGCTGGCCGAGCGCATGGTGCGTTTGCTCGATACCACGCTCGGCAAGAAGAATTCCTTCGCCGTGGTCTTCGAGCTACTCGCCTATCTGGTGCCGCATTATCTGGGCACCGCCATTCCCGCCGCCTTGTTCCTCGGCCTGCTCTTCGGCTTCAACAAAATGTCGAAGGATTCCGAGATCGACGCCTTCATGGCCATGGGCGTCGGCCTGCACCGCCTGACGCGCCCGGTGATGATCCTCTCCGCCGTCCTCGGCCTCGCGTCGCTGGCGATTTTCGGCTGGCTGCAGCCGCACACCCGTTACGCCTACCGCTCGGTGGTTTTCGACGTGCAGAACGTCGAGGTCTTCTATCTGGCCGAAGCCGGCGTCTTCATGCAGGCCGGCACCCGCACATTCATTCTCGACACGCTCGACCGCGGCAAGAACGCCTTCGACCATGTCTTCCTGTTCGACGACCGCGGCGCCGGAGGCTCCGAGACGATAACCGCCGCGCGCGGTTCCCTGATCGAGATCGCCGGCCGGCCGCGGCCGGTGCTGCGCCTCGAGAACGGCCATCGTCTCAAGCTCGGCGAGCGGCCTTCCCCCGCCGGCGGCAATGCGCCCTTGGCGGCCATCGCCGAATTCGCCTCCGCCGACACGCCGCTCGGCAAGATTTCCGGCGATATTTTCCGGCCGCGCGGCAAGGATGAACGCGAACTCACCCTGCCCGAACTTTACCGGCGGTTGCAAACGCCCCCCGCGGGAACCACATCCGATGCCATGCGCGCCGAACTGCACCAGCGGCTGGTCAGGATTCTGACGCCGCTGATCCTGCCGGTGCTCGCCGTTCCCTTCGCCATCGGCCGCCGCCGCAGCCAGCGCGCCTACCGTTTCGGCCTGGCGCTGGTGCTGCTCGTCGCCTTCCACGAAGTGATCGAACAGGGAAGCCTGGCGACGCAAACCAACGGCCTGTCGCCGTGGCTCACCATGTGGCTGCCTTTCGGCCTGTTGACCGCCTTCGCTCTCTGGCAATTCGCCGTCACCTGTTTCCTGTTGCGCCAGGACCGCCTCGAAGCCGCCATCGATACCGTCAGCGATGCGGTCGGCAAATGGGGCCGCCGCATGTTTCCGGGGCTTGCATCATGAAGATCGTCGCCTGGATGCTGATGCGCATGATCGCCGTGCGGTTCCTCGCCATTCTGCTCGGCGTTTCCATATTCGTGCTGTCCCTCGACGTCGCCGCCTATGCCAAGGAGATCCTGGCTCTGGGCTCGGGCGGCATTGGCATCGTCGCCGAATACATGCTGATGCGCGCGCCCAGCACGCTTGCCACCTTCCTGCCTATCAGCATGCTGCTCGCCTTGCTTCTGGTGCTCGCCGAACTGAGCTATCGCAACGAGATTCCGGCGCTGTGGTCGGCGGGCCTGTCGCCGTTCCGCATTACCGTCATGCTTCTGCCCCTCGGCTTTCTGGCCGGCGGGCTGCATTTCCTGCTGAGCGACAGGGCAATTCCGGCGGCCGCGCCTGTGCTGCGCGAATGGGGAGTAGGCGATTATGGCGAGAAGAAACTCAAGCTTGGCGAGCGCGATCCGATCTGGATGCGTTCGGGCGGCGACATTCTGCGCGCCGGCGCCGCCAACGCCGAATCGACCAGGCTCGCGGACGTGATCATCTTCCGCCGCGACGCGGCGGGACTCCTGCGCGAGCAGATATTCGCCCGCCAGGCGGCGCTCGAAGGCGACCGCTGGAATCTGACAGAAGTCCTCGTCTATTACCGCGACAATCTTCCGCCCGACCGGCTCACCGCCCTGGTCTATTCCGGCGCCATGAAGCCCGCCGCCGCCGGCGCCAGGTCCGGCGATCCCGAGGAAATGTCGCTCGCCGATCTCGGCTATTTCATCGACAATGCCGGCTTCGGCATCCGGCCCGCCTGGGTCTACGAAACCTGGTGGCACAAGCGCCTGTCGCTGTTTTTCTCGGCTCTGGTGATGATCGGCATCTCGATCCCTCTCGCCGCCCGCTTCCGCCACGGCGGCGGCATTGGCGCGCTCTTCGCCGCCGGTGTCGGCATCGGGTTCATCTATTTCGTCGTCGACGGTCTCGCCCTCACCATGGGCGAATTGGGCTTCGTGACGCCGTGGATGGCCGCCTGGCTGCCGGTCATCGGCTTCGGCGCGCTGGCCACCGCCATCACTTTGCGTGCCGAAACCGTTTGACGGCGGAAAGCCGCGTCGCCATACACACGCACCCGAAGGATGAAACCGAACTTGACCAAAAAACCCCGCAAGGCGCCGCGCAGGAAGCCGGCGCCGAAGCCGCCGCCACCGCAAGCCGCGGCGGCTCCGGTACCGGCGGGGCCGCGCCGCTTCGCGCCGGTTCTTTGCATTGTGGGCGAAGGCCGCGCCCAATTGTGGGGACGCGGCACCGGCGAACGCCTCGCCCGGCAATTCGCCAGCGAGGGATTGCACGAGACGATCGCGCTTGCCGGGGCGGCGGCCCACAATGGCCCGGTCGTCGTGGTCCGCGCCGATGCCGTGCTCGATCAGCCGCTGATCCCGATCCTGCTGAAGCGCCCAAACCTCCTGCTGATCGGCGACGGCGCCCTCGGTCCGGTGCCGGTCGCGGCTCAGGTCCAGGGAGCGCAAGTCGAGGCCATCGCCGAAATCCTGGCGGCCAGGCGCGAGGTCACCCCGGAGCTCAAGCTTCTCAGGCGCACTCCCTCCGAGCTCGACGCGGATTTCTGGAAGGTGCTGCGCAAGCGCGAGACGCCCTATGCCATGGCGGTGTCCGCCGCCAATCAGGGCGCCGTCGAATGGCGCATGTTCATGGGCACCTACAAGGGCGCCACCGACATCGTCACCAAGCATCTGTGGCCGGTGCCGGCCTTCCACGCCACCCGCTGGCTGGCGCCGCGCGGCATTTCGCCCAACATGGTGACGGCGGCGGGCGCCCTTCTCATGGTTGTGGCCTTCTGGCTCTTCCTCGACGGCCGCTACCTCGCGGGTCTCGCCGCCGCCTGGGCCATGACATTTCTCGATACCGTCGACGGCAAGCTCGCCCGCGCCACGCTCACCACCAGCAAATGGGGCGACATCTTCGATCACGGCATCGACCTGGCGCATCCGCCCTTCTGGTATGTGGCCTGGGCGCTGGGCCTCGGCTCAACCGGCATTGTGTGGACGCCCGCCATGTTCTGGTCGGTGATCGCCGCCATTCTCGGCGGCTATGTCCTGCAGCGCGCGATCGAAGGCATCGCCATCAAGTGGCTGGGGCTCGAAATCCACATCTGGCGGCCCATCGACACGCTGTTCCGCCAGGTGACGGCGCGGCGCAATCCCAATCTGATCCTGTTGACGCTCTTTGCGCTGGCCGGAAAACCCGATTGGGGCCTGATCGCCGTTGCTTTGTGGACCGTCATCTGCCTCGTTCTGCACGCACTCCAGCTCATGCAGGCGCTGGCGGCCCGGCGCCAGGGTCCCCTCACCTCCTGGATGACCGCGCGGTGATGCGCGCCGGCCTTATCGTCAATCCGGCCTCGGGCAAGAACAGCGGCAAGGGCCCGGCGCTTGCCGAAAAGCTTGAAGGCGCCTCCGCCGTTCCGGTCCGCATCCTCGAACGCTTCGGCCAATTGCCGCAAGTCCTCGACGAGTTCGCCGCCGCCGGCGTTACCGAACTCTTCGTGAGTTCCGGCGACGGCACCGTTCAGGCGGTGCAGACCGAGCTCGCCGAGCGCAAGCCCTTCGCGCAATTGCCGCGGCTTGGCCTCCTGCCGCACGGCACCACCAACATGACGGCCGCCGATCTCGGATTCCGCTACCGTTCGATCGATGCCCAGGCGCAATTCCTCGCCAACCCGCAGCCCCGCATTCTGCGCCGGCGGCCGACGCTCCGCGCCGTCAATCCGAAGGACGGCAAGCCGCGCCACGGCATGTTTCTCGGCACCGGCGCCATCTCCGCGGCAACCCTCTTCTGCCAGCAGGCCTTCAATGCAAGGGGGCTCGGCGGCAACTGGGCCGGTTTCGCAACCCTCGCCGGCGCCGTCGCCCGCTCGCTGTTGACACCCGCCAATCCCGCCGACCAAACCCGCTTCGACCGGCCCTATCGCATCGCCATCGATGCCGGCGGCCGCAGCATGGCCGGCGGCGACCAATTGCTGATGCTGTCGACCACGCTCGACAAGCTCATTCTCGGCGCCAGGCCCTTCTGGGGCGGCGCCCATGGGCCCATTCGCACCTCGGTCATTCCCTATCCGGTGCCCGGCATCCTGCGCTGGCTCCTGCCCATCATGTATGGCGGCGAGGATCGCAAGGTGCCGGCGGGCGCTCGGAGCTTTTCCGGCACCAGCCTCGCCATCCGCACTCCCGTCACCTTCGTCATCGACGGCGAGTTCTTCGAGCCGCCGGAACATGAGCCGTTGCGGGTCGAAACCGGCCCCGTCTTCACTTATGTTTGCGGTTGAATGAAAAGCCTCGAAGATCTCGTCGCCGCAACCCTCGCGCAGGATGTTCCCCGCGAAATCCGCGCCATGGCCGATCATGTTCGCGCCTCGCATTGCGATGTGCGCGCCGTTCTTGCCTATGGCTCGTGTCTGCGCGGTATCGCCACGACCGAGTCCCTCATCGATCTCTATGTGCTGACCGGCGATCTCGGCGGCGTCAGTGCCAATGCCGCAAGCCGCTTCGCCTGCGCGCTCATCCCGCCCAATGTCTATTACGCCGAAACGGAAATCGAGGGGCGCCGCTACCGCGCCAAATATGCGGTCCTGCCCTTGTCGCTGTTCGGCTTCTGGATGACGGCCGGCAATCCCTATTTCTGGGCCCGCTTCGCGCAGCCGTCGGCGCTGCTCTTCGCCGCCGGCGGCAACGACCGCCGCGACACCATCGCCGCCATCTCCACCGCCATCCGCACCATGTTCGCCAATGCCAGGGGACTTTCGCAGTCGGACGATCCGCTCGCCGTCTGGACCGCCGGCTTCGCCGCCACCTA
>JBQTKG010000065.1:0-10920 GCA_052386315.1 Hyphomicrobiales bacterium | reverse complement strand
CGGCTATTACCGCGACCGGGTCATCACCGGCGCCGGCTCCTTCGTCGAACCGGCCCGCGGTTTCGAGGATTTCGCCCGCGCCATCAGGGAAAAGCTGCTGCGCGAATTACGGCCGCTGGAGTCATGACGCTTCGCTGCAATTCCTTCACCGACGTATAGGAATTGTTTCACGTGAAACGCCGCCACAAACCGCGCCAAATCAGCATGTTAACGCGTCGAAACGCCGAGCTTTTGCGCCGATTCTGCACGCATTTTGCATGCAAAAGCGGTGCATTTGCCGCGCAATCGCCGCTCCATTTTCAACACAGGCAAAATGAACTGACATGCTAGCATGTCAGTTGGGATGCGGCGATTTCCGGCGAGCCGATTGACCCCCCCTCCCCCCGCTGACTTCATCCGCAAATGGTCCGAAAGCCGCCTACGCGAATGGCAGGGTTCGCAGGAACATTTCGGAATGTCCTAGTTTAAGGTAGGCAATGTTTATCCTCACGCGAGGATTGTGCAATTCCGGTGTCAATGACAGAATGACGTTGCGGAGGCTATTATGGTTGATCCAGGTCCGGAGACGGTGGAGACGCTCAGGCAGCTAACGCTCCAAGTGATGCTTATTTCAGCGGGGGTCTTTGGTATCGTTGGCGGATTTGTGAGTTCCGCCGACAAGAAACTAAACAGTTGGGGATGGCTCGCAGTTGCATTAGTGCTTTTTGCGATTAGCGCTCTATTTGGATACCTACTCCATGGAGTTATGATTTCTCTACTTTGGGCGAATGAATTCGATCCTTTCAATTCGAAACTGACTTGGTTCGGGATTATCCAGATCGGATCGTTCATATTTGGAGGAGTTTTTTTCACGCTATTTGTCATAGCCAACATTCGGAAATAAAAAGAATGGGGGAAACAATGCGACGCTCTTGTACACCACTGTTGAGTGTTGTGGCGTGGTTGGTTCTATGGGGCGCCGCTAGTGCTCAGGAAATGACCGATACGCAAAAGAAGTATGCAGACGGTTTTGCTGCCCTATTAAACGAATGGAAAGACGGCAAGATTGAATTTGACCGCAGTTCAGCAATAGCTGCGGGTTTCGACAAGAAAGTTGAATCTTACAAAGTCCGACAGCAAACCGACAATGCGGAAAAAGCTATCTCTCTCGACTTTATCCTCCAAAACTGGAAGCTTCTGCCTGATACAGTCAAGGCCGAAAAGCCGCTATCACTTGGAGCGCAATACGTTCTGATAGGGGGCATCATTGATGCCGCCGAGCAGTTGGAAAAGAATGGGATATCGCCTGACCCTCAATCACTGAAGAAAGCCCTAGATTTCTCGTTGTATGTGACATTGGGCGCTGCACAGGAGGAAGCCAAAAAGGCCAATCTTGAATCAATCACCGCGACTTCGGTTCGTCGGGGTGGTGTATGGTTGTTCTCGTTTGGATGGCCATGGTGTTGCGGAGATGAGTGACAGTTTCTAGTCGCCAAGTTGCATTTCAATTGTCTCGCCCTTTTTGGGGGCGGGGCCGGTCGATTGCGCCATCAGGGAAAAGCTGCTGCGCGAAATGCGGCCGCTGGAATCATGACGTTTCAGCGGTAGATATCGCGCCGATGGCCGACCTTGAGCACAAGGACGGTGACTGTCCGGTCCTCGATCGAAGCAATGATCCGATAATCGCCCACGCGGTAGCGCCAGAGTCCGGCGAACTCACCGGTCAGCGCCGATCCGAGCTGCCGCGGATCCTCCGCCGCGGCAATTCTTTCGCGCAGAAATCTCAGAATCCGCCGCTGCCCTTCGGTTCCAATCTTCCTGAGCTCCTTGGCGGCATCGGCATCGAACTCGACCCGCCATTCAGGCCGAATCAAGCTCGGCCTCTAATTCCGCGAGGCCGACGCGGGCGCGGCCGGGGCGCAGGCGGCGCTTGGCGGCATAAGCGTCTTCCAGATCGTCGAGATGGGCGACAATGGCTTCGCGCGCATAAAAACTCTTGGTGCGCCCGGTCCGGCGCGCGAGCTTTTCAAGCCGTGATTCGATTTCAGGCGGCAAACGCAAGGCCAGCATCGACAGTCCTCCTACTATACATGTATAGCATCCGGTGCGGCGCGGATCAAGACGCTATCTTTCCAGCGCCCGGTCGGCGGCCGTTGCCGGAATCCACCATTGGCGGCCGTCGGGCGTCCCCACATAGTCCGGCCAGGGGAAATCGATGGGCGGGTCATAATCGCACCAGGGACCGGGATCGGCGGATTGCGCCTTGCGCTCCCTGAATTCCTCCCGCGCCCGCTTGAGCGCCGCCCGATCGGTCAAGAGATCGAGGATGGTTGCGGCGATCGTCTTGCCCGCTGTCTCGACGGTGGGATCGATGCAGGCCGGAATGCCGCCGAGCGCATTCATCGCCCATTCGGGATAGGCATAGCCCGGCGGCGCCTTCAGCACGGCGCGGGCGACATATAAGCGCACGGTGGGCGCGAACCATGTCATGTCGGTGTAATCGTCGGAGGTGTAGTGGGTCTGCCAGGCGGGAATGTCATGGCGCACACGGCGCTCGGCCTCCTGCGGGGCGATCGACTGGCCCAATTCATCGGCAAACGGATCGTCCATCGGCGTGAGGCCCAATTCCTTCTGCAGCGCCTGCGCCGTCTTCACCGCTTCGGCGCCGTAGCGCGGCGCTCCGGCCAGCTCGAGATTGCCGAAGGCGATCTCCGCCATGGCATGATTTGCCAGACCCGGCTTCGATTTCGACACCCAGTGGCGTTTCACCGTGCAGTGGGCGACGGCCGCCGCGGCCTCGGCATTTCTGTCGAGCACCGCATAGATTTTCTGCAACATTTCCACATTGGGGGCGCGGGCGGCGAACATGATCAACGCCATCCGGGCGGCGAGATTGTCGGCGGTGGCCTGGCCGCTCGCCAGGATGGTTTCGTTCAGGCTCCAGGCGCCGGTGTGCGGCAGCATGTGGTCGCGCAGCATCTTGGAGAGCGTGTACATGGCAACGACCGCGTCGTTGGCGCCCGGAGCGCGCGCCTCCGTGTGGGCCGCGGGGAACGGCATTGCCGCCCGATCTTGCGCGATGCCGCGCAGCCATGTTTCGGGCTCATCGCACAGGAACTCGTAAATCGCCGCATAATAGGGCCCGCAATGGGTGTCCCAGCGCGCCGTATTGCAATAGGGCATCATGTAATGGGGATGAAAGGAGATGATGGCGTCGAGCCCGTCGTAATAGCCTTTTGCCGCGTGAATGGGCTTCGAGCCCCTGACCTTCTCGGCCGGCTCGCCCATGAAGCGGATGGTGCCGGCGATGCGATGTTTTTCCATCGCCGCCTTGGCCGCAAGCGCCCCCACCAGGGAGCCCATGCCCAGCGCCGAATGGGGATCGGTATGACCGCCGGCGAAGCGCGATAGGCCCTTGCGCGGCGCGCGATAGGTATCGGCCACCTGGCAATTGCCGGGCACGGCGTCGTATTCGGCATAGGCCATGATGGCGGGGCCCTTGCCGTTCGACCAGGTGGCGGAGAAGGCCGTCGGCATGCCGCCCGAGCCTGGCTCGACGGTGAAGCCTTCGGCGCGCAGCATCTTCACATACCATTCGCAGGAGCGGTATTCGCGCCAGGCGGTCTCGGCCAGATCCCAGATATGGGCATTCCATCGCGACCAATCGCGGTGGTGGGCTCTCACCCAATCGAAGGCCGTGCGCTTTGCTTCCATCATGGCTTCAATTCCCCAATCGTGTGCACACATCCTTGAATCACCGGCGATTGCCAGGCTATTGTTGTTGCATCGCTTCACTCCGTCATCCCGGCGAAGGCCGGGACCCATCGATCCGCGTGACGCGATGCGCATCGGTTTTGATATTTCCATGGGTCCCGGCTTTCGCCGGGATGACAGTATTTTGATAGCAAGATCAACGATATCAAACGCGTAAAGATGTGTGAATACGATAGCGGCTTTCGCCGGGATGACGGTGTATGGAAGGTCCGCTTCAACCCAAGTGCAATCTGCTCTACTCTGCGTCCGCGACTTCGACGCGGCGGATCATTCCGCCGGCAGAAAAGAAAATCGTCTCGGCGCCCTTGCGCTCAATCCTTTTCCCGGTGGATTTCGACGTTGCCCCGAGCCGCCATTCGGAGCGCACCGCATCGGGGCCGGCGTAACAGGTGCGGTCGTCGATAGCCACCTGGTCGGGGTACTCGGCGAAATAGCCCCGCATCGCCACCATGATGGCGTGCTTGCCGAGAATGCCGCCGACGCTTGGCGAATGGTATTCCGCTCCATCGGCGAACATGGCAGCGACCGCGTCGAGGTCGCGGGCATTGAGCGCGGCGTGATAGCGGTTCACCAGCCCGATCAGATCGCGCGCCATCGCCCTACTCCGCCAGCGCGCCGATAATGCGCACCCAGCTCCTGATGCCGCGCCGGAAACTCGCGACATTGTATTTCTCGTTGGGACTATGGATGGCATCGTCATTGAGACCGAAACCCACCAGCACGCTGTCCATGCCGAGAATGTCCTTGAACGAGCGGCAGATGGGGATCGAGCCGCCGGAGCCCATGAGTACCGCATCGCGCTTGAATTCGTCTTTGAGGGCGCTCGCGGACCTGGCGATCCACGGATTGTTCTCGGGGATTTCGGTGGCCGGGCTGCCGCCGCCGCGGCCGGAGAACTCGACCTTGCAATCCGCGGGCATGCGCTCCTTCACGAATTTCTGGAATGCCTTGAGCACCTTCTCGGGCCTCTGCTTGCCAACCAGGCGGAAGGTGAGTTTGGCGTGGGTCTTGGACGGCAGCACGGTCTTGGTGCCGGCCCCGGTATAGCCGCCCCAGATGCCGTTCACCTCGGCGGTGGGCCTGGCCCATAACTGCTCGAGAACGCCGCGGCCCTTTTCGCCCGCCGCAACCTTGAGGCCGACATCGCCCAGGAACTTCTTTTCGGAGAATTTGAGCGACCGCCACTGCTTCTTCGTCGCCTTGGGGAGTTCGGCGACGCCATCATAGAAGCCGGGGATCATGACCTTGCCGGTCTTGTCGTGCAGTGCTGCAATCGCTTTCGCGAGGACCCGGATCGGGTTCATGGCCGGCCCGCCATACATGCCGGAATGGAGATCGATGCGCGGTCCGGTGACGGCGATTTCCTCATGCACGAGGCCGCGCAGCCTGGTGGTGATGGCGGGCGTCCCTGCATCCCACATGTTGGTGTCGCAGACGAAAGCGGCGTCGCAGGAAAGCTCGGCCTTGTTGGCCTTAAGGAAAGGAATGAGAGAGGGCGATCCGGACTCCTCCTCGCCTTCGATCAGGAAGGTGGCCTTGACGGGAAGCGAGCCGCTGGTGGCGATCCAGGCGCGGGCGGCCTCGACGAAAGTCATGAGCTGGCCCTTGTCGTCCGCCGCGCCGCGGCCATGGATGCGCTCGACGCCATCGGCATCCATCTGGCGCGTGGGCTCGAAAGGCGGCGTCTTCCACAGGTCCAGCGGATCGGCGGGCTGCACGTCATAGTGGCCGTAAAAGAGGACATGCGGTGTCATCGCCGCCGCGGATTTCGGCGTGTAATGGGCAACCACCATGGATCTGCCGGGTGTCGGCCTGATACTGGCATCGAAGCCCAGGGATTTGAGCTCGCCGGCAATCCAGTTCGCCGCCCTGTCGCACTCCGTCTTATAGGCCGGATCGGCCGAGATCGACGGAATGCGCAGGAAGCCGAAGAGCCTGTCGAGGCTATGCTCGAATTCGCGGTCGGCGGCGGCCAGCACGGCGGCGAGGTCGGTCATTCGTAGTTCCTTCAGCATAATTGCGAAATGATTCGGGCCCAAGAGCGGCCATCGAGCGGCACGGTCAGCCGGAACGGCAATGATCCGTGGACGGACAGCCAGGCCCGGCCGGCTTTGAGGAAGGTCATCAATTGGCCCTTGTCGTCGCAGGCGCCCCTTGCAAAGATGCGGTCCTTGCCGTCTTTCCCTTTCCCGACCTGTGGCTCGAACGGCGGGCCTGTCCACAGTTCGATCGGGTCCGGCGGCTGAACGTCGTAATGACCATAGAAGAGGACATGGGGCGCATGGGACGGCAGGCCCGCCGGCGCATATTTCGCGACAACCACGGCCTGGCCCGTGGTGGCGCGAAGGCTTGCCGCGAAGCCGCTGTCGATGGGTTCGAGTACTTGTGGCAAATGCGCCCTGAAGCCGTCTTGAAGGAAACGAGCCGGAATCGGCTGTACCTTCCCACGCATTGCCCGGCCGCGGCAAGAGTGGCGCCATGAACACCCTTGCCGCCGCCGCCATCTTCTCTCTCGCCCGCGACAGTCTGCAGGCGCATGAACCCGACCTGGGGCTCGGGCGCTTCCGCCGCCGCGGCTACCAGCGTTACCGGCTGCTCAGGTCCTATCTCGACCTTGCCTTCTTCTGGAAGCGCCGGTGGTTCTTCATCACACTCATTCTCGGCGCCGCGCTGATGGCGGCACCCACTCCCGCCGGCCTCAGCCACGACGGCCAGATCGTGCTTGTGATGTCGATGATGGCGACGATCATGTTCATCACCGAGCCGGTGCCGCTGCCGTCCGTGGCTTTGATGATCGTCGTCGGTCAGGTCGTGCTGCTGGGCCTCGATTCCACCGCCGTCGCCAAGAGCCTGATGACCGATTCCGTCCTGTTCATCATGGGCTCGCTGATGCTCGCGGTGGCGGTGGTCAAGCAAAGACTCGACAAGCGCATAGCACTTGCCATCGTGCGGATGACCGGCACCAGCGTATTCTGGATCAGCTTCGGCATCACCGCGGTGTGCGGCGTGCTGGCCTCCTTCATCGGCGAGCACACGGTGGCCGCGATGATGCTGCCGGTCGGCGTGACGCTCATCAGCCTCACCTCGAGCGACGCCAAGAAGGTCAAGAATCTCGCCGCCGTGCTGTTGCTCTCGATTTCATACGGCAGCGCCATCGCCGGCATCGGCACGCCCTCGGGCGGCGCCCGAAACGCCATCATGATCGGCTACTGGCACGAGTTCTTCTACAATCCGGCCGACCCCGCAACCCGCCGCTATCTCATGGATTACCTCACCTGGATGCTCTACGCCTATCCCATGTTCCTAGTGCAGTTGCCGCTGGTGACGGCGCTGCTGTTCTGGACGTTCAAGCCCGAGTACCGCGATATCTCGCGCGCCGTGGCAAGGTTGCGCACCCAGGTCATGATGGACGGACCGCTCGGCTCGGCCGGGTGGTCGGCGATCGCGTTATTCATGTTGACCATCGCGGGCTGGATCGCCTTTTCCGAAACGCTCGGTCTCGGCATCGTCGCCATCGCCGGCGCCGTCGCCTTTCTGGTGGCGGGCCTGGTGCGCTGGGAGGACATCAATTCCGGCGTCAACTGGGGCGTGGTTCTGCTTTATGCGGCGGCAATCTCGCTTGGCGTCGAGATGAAGGAGACGGGCGCCGCCGAATGGGTGGCGGAAACCTTCATCGAGGCGCTCACGCCCTTCGGCGCCGGTCACGGCATCGGACTGTATGCCGCGGTCGCGGTGCTGACCACCTTCGTCACCAATACCATGACGGCGGGCGCCGCCGTGGCGGTTCTCGGGCCCGTGGTGCTCAAGACCGCGACGGTGGCGGGCGACGACCCGCTCACCATAGGTTTTATCACCGCGATCGCCTCGGCCTTCGCCTATATGACGGCGGCGGCGCATCCGGCTTTCGCCATCATCTACGCCTCGGGCTACCTCAAGGCTTCCGACTTCTTCAAATCCGGCATCCGCATGACCGTCGCCTCGATCCTGCTCATTCTCGCCGCCGCGACCTTCTACTGGCCGCTGATTGCGCGGTGAAACTGCTGGACGCATAGTGGGCCATGTTCGGATTGTTCAAGCGCACGACCCTTTCGGACCGCCAGGAAGCGGCGGTGCAGAAGACCCTGCAGAACCTGCGGGGGCAGCGGCGCAACCGGTTCCGCGTACTGGCCTGTATCGACGGCAGCGACGAGGCCTTCGTCACGGTGCGCTTCGCCGCCAAATTCGCGGTCAACGACGATTGCGACATCATCGTGCTGTATGTCCGGCCGATCGATCAGGGCCTGCATTCGGGTGGACTGCAAGTGCGCCTGGCGCGGCAGAACATGATGGAGGCGGGCTTTGAGCTGCCGGGCGTCAGGCATCTGAAACGCGCCCTCGAAATCCTGAAAGAGGAAGGCATCGATGCCGAGGCCTGGCCGCAAGAGACGGCGCATCAGGATGCCTGGGGCGATCCCGCCGGCGACACCAAGGTCGAATACAAGAGCCCGCAAGGCCGCAGCGCGGTGCTGAAGCTCAAGACCGCGCCCGACGCCGCCGGCGGCATTCTCGATCAGTATGAACTCGGACCCTACAATCTGATGATTCTCGGCGAGCCGTCGCGCTGGCGCGGCGAACTGATGTCGTTTTTCGATGCGGGCATCGTCCAGACGGTTGCCACCATGGCGCCTTGCTCGGTGCTGGTGGCGCGGCAAAGCCTGAACAAGCAGGGTTTCTTCATCTGCACCGACGGCACCTCGCGCTCGATGCAGGCGGTGCGGCGCGCCGCCGTGCTGGCCCACATGACCGGCGAGCCGATCACGTTGTTTTCCGTGGCGCCCAGCGAGGCCGCCCGGGCCGCCGCCGAGGAGGCCGTGGCCAACGCCCGGGCGCTGCTCAAGGCGATGAAGATCGCGGTGGCCGAAACCAAGGTGGCGGTGGGCGAACCGGCCGAGGAAATCGTCGAATCCGGCTCGCTCTACAAGGCGATCGTGGTCACCGACGAAGGCCGCTCGCGGCTGCAGCGCCTGTTCAGGGGCTCAATCGCCACCGATGTGGTGCGCAAGGCCAGAACCAGCGTTCTGGACGTGCGATAGGCGGGAACCCGATCCCGTTTCGCATACGGTTAACAAGCCTCTGATTGGGCTGTTTGACTTTTAACAATTTCCTCCATCGGAACGAAATGAATTTATTTTATCTACAATCCAATTCTACTTTTACGGGTTTCCCTTCCGTAAATGTGTCATTGGGTGAACAGCCATGTTCCCGCGCATGTGCCGCAGTTTCTTGGGCGTAAGTATCTCGTCGTTGCTCTTGCTTACCGCCGCCGGCGCAGCCTCCGCCGCCATCACAGTAACGGAAGCCAAGATCGAGGCGGGACGGCTGAAGGTCAAAGGCAAGAGCCCCACCGGCACCCATGTGAAACTCGACTATCTGCCGCCCGCGATCATCAGCGGCAGGACGCGGGAATTCGCTTATGACGTCGTTTATCATCCGGGCGATTGCATCGTCGATCTGAAAGTCATCGGCGCCGTTGCGCCGAGCGTCAAGGCGGTCGTCGCCCTGTGCGGCCCGTATAGTCTGCTGCCGCGCGGCGCCTGGAACGCCACTGCGAAATACTACGAAAACGATCTCGTCACTTATTTGGGTTCGAGCTGGCGGGCCAAGCGGCTCGCCTCTGGCTTTGTGAACTTGAACAAGATTCCCGGTCTTCCGGTTAACACTCTCTATTGGGAAAAATTTGCTGCCAAGGGCGCCAGGGGGCCCGCGGGTCCTGCCGGTGCGGATGGTGCAATCGGTCCAGCCGGCCCCGCGGGTCCGCAAGGTCCCGCTGGTGCAGACGGTGCTGTCGGTCCTGCTGGCCCTGCCGGTCCTGCCGGTGCCAATGGCGCAATCGGTCCGCAAGGCCTCGCTGGTGCAGATGGCGCAGCCGGTCCTGCCGGTGCGAATGGAGTTGATGGCGCGGCCGGTCCTGCCGGTGCCAATGGTGCAATCGGTCCACAGGGTCCCGCCGGTCCGCAAGGCCTCACCGGCGCAGATGGCGCAGCCGGTCCTGCCGGTGCTAATGGCCTTGACGGTGCAGTAGGCCCGCAAGGTCCTGTCGGTCCAGCCGGTGCGGCTGGACCTATCGGTCTGCCAGGTGCAACCGGCGCAACGGGTGCTGTCGGTCCGCAAGGTCCTGCCGGTCCAGCCGGTGCAACGGGTGCAACCGGCGCTCAGGGTCCGACCGGCGCCACAGGCGCAACGGGTGCAACTGGCGCCACCGGCGCAGCGGGAACCGGTACGGTAGCTAGCGATGCCACTGTCGGAACTGCTCAGACAAGGCAAAACACTGCGTACGGCGCATTGACTACGGCTGGTCCGGCGGTTACCGCCACGATTACGGCGAGCGGCAAGGCATTGATCTCAATCAGTAGTGCGTTAGCTTCAAACACTGGCGATCAGACCTGCTTCATGTCCTTTGCGGTCTCTGGTGCGACATCACGGGCAGCCGCCGATAATCGGTCAATCAGAGGATCGGAACGCCAAAATACTGTAAGAATGGGCGCGACTTACTTGGTCACCGGACTTACAGCGGGATCGAATACCTTCACCGCAAGCTATCGGTCGGGCAATGAAGGTGGTGGCACTGTCAATATCTGTACCTACACTGACAGAAACATCGTGGTCATTCCCTGGCCGAACTAAAACCGGAGAAAAACCAGCACCAAAAAATACGGGAGGCTCTTCGGGGCCTCCCTCAGTCTGCTGTCAAACCCCCGGCAAGAACTGGGGGTTTGTCAGTAGTCTGAAGCCCCGCAAGGGGCTTTTTCATTTGACCTCTTGGCACCCCCGCGATGGAACTCTATCTCGTCTACGAGAATGCGCGGGCGATCCTGGAAAAGCAGAACGTGCGCGTGGTGCGGTCGCTGGCCGGCAGTTATATCACGTCGCTCGTCAGGCACTGGGACGCCGCCGTGCACACGGCGGCGCTGCGCTGGGGCATGTAGGGCCTTGGCGCATGTTCCGCCAAAGTGTACAAACTTTGGCGGCAAGAACATTAGCCAAATTATTGACTTAGCGCTTTTTCTTATCCGAAAAGCGATTCCACTTTTCGGGAAAACGCGCTAGCCCGCACCGGCAGCGTTCTCAAAGCAAATCGCGCGGCAATGGCGCCCAGCGCATGAATGAGCGAGGTTGCGGTGACGAAAC
>JBQTKG010000064.1:0-18269 GCA_052386315.1 Hyphomicrobiales bacterium | reverse complement strand
TGCTGCCGGTGGCGCCGCTCACCAATATCACCCTGGCGATGCAAAGGGAGCCGCGCCTGGCCCGGCACCTGAAGGAGATCGTGCTGATGGGCGGGGCGATCGGCCTGGGCAACGCCACGCCCGCGGCCGAGTTCAACATCTACGCCGATCCGCACGCCGCCGCGATCGTGTTTTCCTCCGGCGCGAAGCTGACGATGCTGGGCCTCGACGTGACGCACCAGGCGATCAGCACGCCCGCGCGCGTGGCGGCGATCCGGCGCCTGGGCACCGGGGTGGGGCGCACGGTGGCGGACTGGCTGGTGTTCTACGACCGGCACGACGCCGAGCGCTACGGCGCGCCGGGCGGGCCGCTGCACGATCCCTGCGCGGTCGGCTATCTGTTGTGGCCCGCGCTGTTCCGGGGCCGGTTCCGCCACGTCGCGATCGAGACCGAGGGGCGCTTCACGCTCGGCCGCACCGTGGTGGAGTGGTGGCCGCCCAAGGCGCGCCCGCCCCTGGGGCCTCCGAATTGCACGGTGATCGACGCGATCGACCACGAGGCGTTCTTCCAGCGGCTGACCCAGGCGCTGGGAAGGCTGTAGGATGGGCGCTTAGGACACGGGCCGGGGCATTTGCATGATCCGAACGGGCGAGGAATACAGGGAGTCGATCCGCGACGGGCGGCAGGTCTGGATCGACGGCGAGAAGGTCGCGGACGTGACCCGGCACCCCGCCTTCAAGCCGATCGTCGACGTGCGCGCGCGCATCTACGACATGGCGCACGAGGACCGGCACCGCGAGGTCATGTCCTACCGCGATCCCGGCACCAACGAGCCCAACTGCACCGCCCACAAGCCGCCGCGGACGCCGGAGGACTGGCACGCCAAGCGCCGGGCGGTGGACGCGGTGATGAACGAGATCGGCGGGGTGGTGGTGCGCGTGGGCGACGAGACCATCGGCGAGATGTGGTCGCTGTGGGACGGCAAGGACATCTTGAACGAGATCGATCCGCGCTTCGCCAAGAACATCGAACGCCACATTCACGAGGCGATCAAGCACGATCCCTTCCATGTCTCCGCCAATACCGATCCAAAGGGCGACCGCTCGAAGCGGCCGCAGGATCAGGACCCGGACATGCTGGTGCATGTGGTGAAGGAAACCGACGCCGGCATTGTCATCCGCGGCGCCAAGTATGAAACCGCGGCGGCTTACGCCAACCATGGCTTCCTCAAGCCGACGATCGCCAATTGGGGCGATGCCAAGCTGTCCGAATATGCGCTGGGCTGCATCGTCAGAATGAATGCGCCGGGCGTCAAGCACATCTGCCGCACCGGCTTTGTGGGGCGCGCCCCCGAACGCGACTATCCGCTGTCCAACCGCTTCGACGAGGTCGACACACTCGTCATCCTCGACAATGTGCTGATCCCCTGGGAGGACGTGCTGTTCTACCAGCACACCCGCGCCGCAGCCTTCATCCGCCAGACACTGCACCGCTATTCCGCCTTCCCCTTCGTGCAGCGCACGCTTTCCTATGCCGATCTGATCATCGGCGCGGCCCTGTGGAACGCCCGGCAGACCGGTCTCGACAAGCAGCAGGCGGTGCAGGAAAAACTCGCCGACCTGGCGATCTGGCGTGAGGGCATCAATGCCCATCTGACGGCGGCAATCGCCATGGGCGAGAAGAGTCCCAACGGCCTTCTGATGCCGAACCAGTCGCTGCTGATGACCGGCCGCTGCCATGCCCTCAACAATCTGCCGAAAATGATGCACATCGCCCGCGAGCTTTGCGGCGGCCAGATTTGTGTCACTCCCGATGCCGCCGTCTTCGAACATCCCGAAACAAAGAAGTGGATGGACAAGTATTACACCGTCAATGACGAATGGCTCGCCGAGGACCGGCGCAAATTGCTGGCGCTGGCCCGCGATCTGCTCAATTCCGACTATGCCGGCCACCGCCTGACCTTCCAGCTCTTCGCCCAGTCGCCGCCATTCGCCCAGTCGGCGGCGGTCTATCGCACATTCGACTGGAACGGCACCCTGAAGTTTGCTCAAAAGGCGGGCGGGCTTTCGGACCGTATCTGGGGCGTCACCAAGCAGGCGGCGGAATAATGACAGCGCACAAGCGAATTCGTCCTTTCAACACCAAAGACACCTATCCCGAACAGCAGCTCGACAACGATCTGTGTCAGGCCGTGGTGGCCAGAGGCACCATGGTGTTCCTGCGCGGCCAGGTGAGCCAGGATCTCGACACGCGCGAGTCGCTGCATGGGGGCGATGCCGCGGCCCAGACCGCCAAGACCATGGCCAATATCAAGATGCTGATGGAGGAGGCCGGCGGCACGCTCGACCACATCTGCCGTATCGTGGTCTATCTGACCGATATCCGCTACCGTCATGACGTCTATCGCGAGATGGGCAAGTGGCTGACGGGTGTATTTCCATGCTCGACCGGTCTTGTCATCACGGCGCTGGCGCGGCCCGAATGGCTGGTCGAGATCGAAGCGACCGCGGTGATCCCGGATTGATGCGATGACCTTCTCGATCGCCGGACGCTGCGCCAGGACCGGCGCCTTCGGGGTGGCCATCACCACCTCGTCGATTGCTGTCGGCGCCCGCTGCCCGCATGCGCGGGCCGGCGTGGGAGCCGTGGCGACGCAGAATGTGACCGATCCGAATCTGGGTCCGATGCTGCTTGACCTGATGTCTCAGGGAATGAGTGCAAGAGATTCAATTGATTCGATAATCCGCGACCGGCCGCTCATCGATTACCGTCAGCTCACCGCCGTGGACAAGAACGGCAATTCGGCCTCCTGGTCGGGCAAGAATATTCTCGGAACTTATGGCGTCTCCGAGCAGCGCGACTGCGTGGCGGCCGGCAATCTGCTGAAGTCGGCAACACTGCCCGCGGCGATGACCGCGTCCTTTGCCGCCAATGCAAATCGGCATCTGGCCGAGCGGCTCCTGCGCGCGATTGAAGCGGGACTTGAATCGGGCGGCGAGGAAGGGCCGGTGCATTCGGCCGCTCTCCTTGTCTATCACGAGCAGGCCTTTCCGCTGGTCAGCCTGCGCGTCGATTGGGACGATGAAAATCCGGTCCGCGCGCTGCGCAAGCTGTGGGAGGACTACCGGCCGCAGATGGGCGCTTATCTGCAGCGCGCCGTCGATCCAACCCAGGCGCCGAGCTACGGCGTGCCGGGGGACCGGTGAAGGGGTTGGGTAGCGAGTAGCGAGTAGCGAATAGTAAGGGTCCTACTTACTATTCGCTATTCGCTATTCGCTAATCTGTCCACCAGCCTCCCCAGCATCGCATCGCACGCCGCCAGCTGCTCTTCGCTGACATATTCGTCCGGCTTGTGGGCAACCGCGATTGAGCCCGGTCCGCACACCACCGCCGGAATGCCGAGCGTCTTCTGGAACAGCCCGCCCTCGGTGCCGAAAGTGATCTTGCCGGTGGAATTGCCGCCGGTGAGCGAATGCACGAAGCGCACCGCCTCGCTGTCGACCGGCGTATCGAGCGCCGGATAGCTCTGCAGTTCGGCGAATTCGAAGCGCGCCTGCGCAAAGATATTCCGGTATGACACCGCGACTTTCTCGGCGGCAGTCATGATCCTGGCCTCGATCGCTTCGGCGTCGTCCCGCGGCAGGTAGCGGATTTCAAAATCGAAGCTGGCGCGGTTGGGCACGATGTTCATCACCTCGCCGCCCACAATCTTGCCGACATGCAGCGTCGTGTAGGCGACCGCGTAATCGCCGTCGCGCCCGCCATGCGCTTCGATGTCCTTCTGGATGGCGCGGATTTCGCCGATAAGATCGGTGGCCATGTAGATGGCGTTGACGCCGATGGGAGCCAGGCTCGAATGGGCCTCGAGGCCGTGGGCGGTGACGCGCAAGCCGAGCTTGCC
Source organism: Hyphomicrobiales bacterium (assembly GCA_052386315.1). Classification (GTDB taxonomy): domain Bacteria; phylum Pseudomonadota; class Alphaproteobacteria; order Rhizobiales; family Aestuariivirgaceae; genus Aestuariivirga. Next base: position 14,388 of record JBQTKG010000064.1, on the reverse strand, counting down.
CTTGTGCGCGGTGACCGCCTGCATCAGCGTCGGCTCGCCGACGATGCACAGCCTGGGCTTGACCGGCAGGTCCTTCAGCATGTCGAGAAGCCGCCGCACCCCGACGCAGCCCACCTCCTCGTCATAGGAGAAAGCGAGATGGATGGGGCTTGCGAGCTTCGCCTTCGCCGCCTTGTGGGCCATGACGAGGCAGCAGGCGATGAAGCCCTTCATGTCGGCGCTGCCGCGGCCGTGGAGATTGCCGTTGCGCCGGGTGAGCCGGAAGGGATCGGAAGTCCAGGCCTGGCCGTCCACCGGCACCACGTCGGTGTGGCCTGAAAGCGCGATACCCGGACGCCCTTCGGGCCCGATGGTGGCCCACAGATTGGCCTTGCGGCCGTCCTCGCTGTGAACCGGCGTCGATGAAATGCCGAGGGCGGCGAGCCTGGCCTGGAGGTAAGCGATGAGATCGAGATTGCTGTCGCGGCTGACGGTCGCGAAGGCGACGAGATCCTCGAGATAGACGAGCGCTGAAACCATGGGCCTCAATGTCATGGGAATTGACCCAAGTCAAAGCCGTAAGAGGCGCTGGTCACCATGCCGGGCCTGCATTAGATTTCCGGCGTCATGACCGGGACTCAACCTCAATCCGCCGCTGGGCGCCTCGCCGCCGTTCTCGCCGCCGTCGATGCGGCGAATGCGGAAGACCCCTCCATCATTGCGGTGGGCGGTGAACGCTCTCCTGCGGCCCTCGTTTACGGACGCCGCATGTCGGAAGTGCTGGCGGCTTATGTTCCGGAGGCGTCCGAGCCACTGCGCATCGCTGCAAGGGCCCAGCACATCGAACGCTGGCTCATTCCGCGCGGCTCCTATCCCGAAGGCCGCATCGGCTATCTCACCTGGCGCAAGGACCTGCAGAAGCACCATGCCCGGCGCACCGCGGCGATCATGGAGGCGGCCGATTATGACGCCGAGGCGATCGCCCGGGTCGGAGCGCTGCTGCGCAAGGAGCGGCTGAAACAGGACGACGAGGTCCAGGCGCTGGAGAATGTCGTCTGCCTGGTGTTCCTCGAATTCGAAGCACCGGACTTCATCGCCAAACACGACGACGCCAAGGTGCGCGACATTCTCGCCAAGACGGCCAAGAAAATGTCGCCGCGCGGACTTGCGGCGGCAGCGCGCCTCACCCTCGAGCCGCGCCTGTCACGGCTTCTCAGCGAAGCGCTGTCGGAATTGGACGGCGATGGCAAGGAGATTTGACCGCGCTATTCCTCATGCCGGTGAAACCGTGACTGTTTTCGACAGGCTGGGCGTTCGAACCGCATTGTCGCGGATTGAGCCGGACGCGGTGTCTGGCCTATAACGCCTGCGGAGACAGCCAGAGTTCATATGCCCATTGAATCGCAGACTTCCCGCCACCGTTTCAGCATCGCCCCCATGATGGACTGGACCGACCGGCATTGCCGGTACTTCCACCGCCAGCTGACGCGCCGGGCGCTGCTTTACACCGAGATGATAACGGCGGCGGCGATCCGCCATGGCGACCGGGCGCGGCTGCTCGGGTTTCATCCCGCCGAACAGCCCGTGGCGCTGCAGGTGGGCGGCAGCGACCCGAAGGCGTTGGCGGAAGCAGCGAAGTGGGGCGAGGATTTCGGCTATTGCGAGATCAATCTCAATGTCGGCTGTCCGTCCGACCGGGTGCAGGAGGGGCGCTTTGGCGCCTGCCTGATGGCCGAGCCCGCGCTGGTGCGCGATTGCGTGGGCGCCATGATCGCCGCGGTGCGCCTGCCGGTGACGGTCAAATGCCGCATCGGCATCGACGATCAGGACGAAGATGCGGACCTGGAGAACTTCATCGCCACGGTTGCCCAATCCGGCTGCCGCGTTTTCATCGTGCATGCCCGCAAAGCCTGGCTCAAGGGGCTGTCGCCGAAACAAAACCGCGAGCTGCCGCCGCTCGACTACGGCCGCGTCTACCGGCTGAAACAGAGAAACCCCGGTCTCGCCATCGTCATCAACGGCGGCATAGAGAACCTCGATGACGCGAATGCCCACCTGCGTCATGTCGATGGCGTCATGCTCGGCCGCGCCGCCTACCATTCGCCGTGGATTCTGAACGGCGTCGACCGGCGCTTCTTTGGAGAAAGCAGTGCGGCGGATTCGCCCATCGAAATCGTCGAGACGATGATGCCCTATATCGCGGCCCAGCTCTCGGGCGGTGTGTGGCTCAACCGCATGACCCGCCACATGCTCGGCCTGTTTCACGCCATGCCGGGCGGCAAGCACTGGCGCCGTGTCCTGTCGGAAGAGGCCTGCCGTCCCGGCGCCGGACTTGGGGTCCTCGATCGCGCCCTCGCCGCCATGCGCGCCCATGCGGGGCCGCAGCTTTTGGCGGCCGAATGAAACTTCGCCGGGGTGCAGCCAGAAGGCCCGGTCTCACGCCTCGAACTGCTCGAGGCGGCCGCGCCGGCCGCCACGGCGGCGCTTGCGGACGGTGAGGTTTTCGACCCGCTCGCTCAGTCCCGCCATGATGTCCTTGCGCTGGGCCGGGCTGAAACCGAGCCAGCTTCCAATCTCAACTCGGGTGCGGCCGCAGCCGATGCAGAAACCGGTTTCAGGATCGACCACGCAGACCCTGATGCAGGGAGTCTCGATCTCGGGGAAGGAGATGGCGTTCATGGGGGCAGGATATGGGATCGGCCGCTTCGTAATCATCCAGATGCGCCGTCCCTATCGCCGAAAACGTCCTAATCTTCAAGATGCAGGACGCCGTCCTCGATCCTGAAGCTGCGCAACCGGCCGAGATAGCTCATGCCGAGAAGCGAACCGCGCAGTGCCCCCTCCGGCAGCACCACGCCTTCGACATCATAGACCCGCACGCCGTCGATCTCGACCCGGAATCCAGTCTGGAGACCGGCCTTTCAAAGAGCGGTGAACGGGGCCCTAGCGCATGTTCCGCCAAAGTGTACACACTTTGGCGGCAAGAACATGCGCCGAATTATCGGCTTGGCGCGTTTTCCTGTCCGAAAAGCGATGCCACTTTTCGGCAAAACGCGGCTGACGGCTACCGGGATGGTTAAGAAATCGCTGCCGCATAAATGGCGAGCATCGCGAGCTCGGTGAGGACTTGCGCCGCACCGCAGACATCGCCCGTCTGACCGCCGATCTTGCGCATGGCGAGAACCCGCACCGCCGCCAGCATGACGCCGCCGGCGATCAGCGCGGCAACGCCGGCTTCCGGCGCCAGCACCCAGCCCGCCGCAACCCCCGCGCCGAGGCCGGCGAGAGTTAGCGCGAAGAGGGCGTTATTGCGGCTGGGACGCCCGGCGAGGACCGAAAGCCCATCGCTGCGGGCAGGGCGGGTCGCCCACATCAGATCGACGATCAGCGCTCGCGAGAAGGCTGCCGCGCAGGCCAAGAGCACGATCATGTCGCGAGCCGGCAATTCCAGCAAGGCCATCAGCAAAGAGGCTCTGGCCAGCAGCACGATGCCGAGCGCCAGCGCTCCGAATGCGCCGATGTGGCTGTCGCGCATGATGTCGAGCCGCTCTTCGCGCGTCCGCCCGCCGCCGAAGCCATCGGCCACGTCGGAAAGTCCGTCTTCGTGCAGGGCGCCGGTCATCAGGAGTCCGCTGCCGATGGCCACGGCCGCCGAAAACAACTGCGGCAGTCCGCCGAGATTGCACAGGCCGAGAACCGCTCCCGTGCCCGCCCCGATCGCCGCTCCGGCCAGCGGAAACATGCGCATGGCTTCCGCGAGCGGCGGGGGATCGAGGGTGCGCACGAAGGGAACGGGCAGCACCGTGAGGAATCGCAAGGCCACCAGGAACTCGGCAAACGGCCTGAATCGGCGGCGCGCTTCGCTCAGCGGCTCGAAATCGTCGCTCATGTTGCGCCCGCGGCCCGAATCCTGTGATGACGTGGCCCGAAACTAGGAGCCTTGCCCGCCAATGACAATTGCCCCCTCGGTCCGGCCCTTCGACGGTATCCGCAATCTGATGAAGGACTTGCCGGGGCCCGATGCCGAGGCCGTGGAAAAATGCCGCTTCCGCGACCGCAACCTGACCAAGCCGCCGGGAGCGCTAGGCCGCCTCGAGGCCATCGCCGAATGGGTGAGCGCCTGGCAGGGCCATTATCCGCCCCGCATCGAACGCCCGGTGGTGGCGGTCTTCGCCGGCAATCACGGCGTGGTGGCGCAACGGGTGACCGCCTTTCCCGCCGAGGTGACCCGCCAGATGGTGGCCAATTTCCAGTCAGGCGGGGCCGCCATCAACCAGTTGTGCAAGACGTTCGATCTCGGCCTCAAGGTTTTCGAGCTCGCCCTCGACCAGCCGACCCGCGACATCACGCAGGAAGCGGCCCTCGAAGAAGCCGACTGCGCCGCCACTTTGGCCTATGGCATGGAGGCGATCGCCCAGGGCTGCGATCTTCTCTGTGTCGGTGAAATGGGGATCGGCAATACGACGATCGCCGCGGCGATTGCCCATGGCCTGTATGGCGGAAAGGCGGAGGATTGGGTGGGACCCGGCACCGGTGTCGATGCCGCGGGGCTTGCCCGCAAAGCCGCAGCGGTGCGCCGTGCCGTCGAACTGCACAAGTCTCATCTCGCCGATCCGCTGGAAGTCCTGCGCCGCCTCGGCGGGCGCGAGCTTGCCGCCATGGCCGGCGCCATTTTGGCCGCCCGGGTCCAGCGCGTGCCGGTGCTGCTTGACGGCTATGTGGCGACCGCCGCGGCGGCGATCCTGCATGCCATGCGCGCCGATGCGCTTGACCACTGCCTGGCTGCCCATCGCTCGGCCGAACCCGCCCACGGCAGGCTGTTGACGAAACTCGGGAAGGAACCGCTTCTCGATCTCGGCATGCGGCTTGGCGAAGCTTCCGGCGCCGCCCTGGCCGCCGGCCTTGTGAAGGCGGCGGTCAATCTTCACAATAATATGGCGACATTTGAAAGCGCCGGGGTGAGCAACAAGGAGCCGTGATCGCCGGCCCTGGCGCCCAACCACTCCCCCCCCCCCGGAGTGCGGGGCGGGTCCGCCGCGAAGCGGCGGGGGTGGGGGCCTGTTGGCCTGCCCCCACCCGGTTTCGCTTCGCTCAACCACCCTCCCCGCGCTATCGCGGGGGAGGGATGAGAAGCATCATGATTCAGCTTGAAACAGCTTTAGATCACATGACGGTCGCTGAGGACGGCGCGGACGCGATCCCGGCTTAAGTTCTGAGGCGCCGGCGCTCTGAACTTGTGTGAATACGATGGCCTGCTCAACCGGTCAGCGCGATCAGCTTGCGCTGCGTTTCCGAGGAGACGCCGGGTGCCGCCATGACCTCGCCGCGCGGACCGTCGAGGACGCGGTGCGGAGGGAATGTCATGGTGACTTCGGTGCCTTCGCCAGGCTTGCTGCGGATATCGATGTCGCCGCCATGCACCTCCATCAATCCCTTGGCGATCGGCAGGCCGAGGCCCGCCCCTTCGATCGCCTTCTTGGTGGCGAAACTGCCGCGCGAGAAGGCCCCGAGCGCGATCTCGATCTCGTGCTCCGATATGCCCGGCCCGGTGTCGCTGAAACGGATCGCCAGCCCGCCGGCCGCGGTTCGTTCAGCCCTGACAGCCACAATACCGCGGCGCGGCGAGAATTTGATGGCATTGGACAGGAGGTTGATGACGATCTGGTTTATCGCCCGGCGGTCGGCCATCAGCTTGGGCAGGGATTCCGGAACCTCGACACGGACTTCGACCGCCCTTTCCGCCGCCTTCATCAGCAAGAGATGGTTGGCTTCCTCGACGGCGACCAGCAGGCTGACCGGCTCTTCCTGCAAATCGCGGCGCCCCGCTTCGATGCGCGACAGGTCGAGAATGTCGTTGATCAGCGCCAGCAAATAGTGGCCGGAATGATGGATGTCGTCGGCATAGTTCTTATAGGCCGCGACGTTGAGCGGACCGAACATCTCGCGCTTGAGAATCTCGGAGAAGCCCATGATGGCGTTGAGCGGTGTGCGCAGCTCGTGGCTCATGTTGGCAAGGAAGACCGACTTGGCCTTGTTGGCATCCTCGGCCTTGGCCCGTTCGATTTCGGCCTTCTCCTTGGCGGCCTTCAAGTCCTCGAAGAGACTTTCCTTTTGCGCCTTGAAAATCAGCATGTCGCGGGCCGTATCCTGGAGATTGCGTGCGACGAGAAGGAAGAATGCTTCGAGCGACACGATCGTGCCGCTCAGCGCTAGATAGATGGGCTCGGCTTCCGACAGGCAGCGCAGCGCCAGGCCAACCGTGAGCACGCCGGTCCCGGCGATCAGTACCGGCATGAAATTGTTGACGATCAGCAACCGCACCGCGATCACCGCCATCACCGAAGCAACCAGATAGATTTGCTGCATGTTGTTGGCCTGTTCCCAGAACAGGAAGAGCGGCAGGGACCAGCACATGCCGGTGAGCAGTTCCGAGGCCGACAGGATGCCGATCCAGTCGCTCTGCTCGTCGCGGGTTCTTTCACGGTTAAAATACCGTTTGCACAGGAAGAGCTGGAAAGCCTGGCAGCCGATCGCCGCAACCAGCCAGCCGAAACTGATGAACCATGGCACCCACAGAATGCTCGTCGCCGCCAGCAGCAGTGCCAGGATCGGCATCGCAGGGGCCACGCGCAATTGATTGCGCAGGAAAAGGACCAGGAGCTCGTGCTGCCACGGGATCGTGTCCGGCCGCTCCCACGCCGAATAGGCGGGTTTCGGCGGCGCCTCGGCGGGGCCGTCGTCATGAAAATTGTAGCGGTCTAGCGGCCCCTTGCCGGCGGTCGAATTACTCATTGCCATCCCTCATCCTGAAAGCCTTTCACCGTTCAGCCCGCTAACCATAGGCAACGCGGCCTAAGTTCGGCTTTGCCACATCGCTAAAATTTGAAATATTAATGTCATGGTAAACGACCCGCACAACCTCGCCGGTCTCCTGGTTGAGATCCGCCGCTGCCGCATCTGCCGCGACCGGCCCGAGGGCGCGCCACTGCCGCATGAACCGCGGCCGGTCCTGCGGGCGAGCGCCAGTGCCCGCATCCTGATTGCCGGCCAGGCGCCCGGCGTTCGGGTTCATCGCTCGGGTAAGCCTTTCACCGATCCTTCCGGCTACCGGTTACGCTTGTGGCTGGGGATCGGGCCGGAGGTATTTTACGACGAAAGCCGCATCGCCATCGTGCCCATGGGTTTCTGCTTCCCCGGCCTTTCGGCGAAGGGCGCCGACCTGCCGCCGCGGCCTGAATGCGCCAAGGCCTGGCGGCGGCAACTCATGGGGGCCATGCCGCGGGTGGAACTCATCATCGCGGTGGGGCTCCATGCCCAGCGCTGGCATCTGGGCGAGGACTGGCGGGGCTCTTTGACTGAAACTGTCGCCTCCTGGCGCGAATGCCTGAAACGGAGCCCTGCGGCGATTCCTCTGCCGCATCCGTCGTGGCGCAACAATACCTGGCTCAAGGAAAATCCCTGGTTCGAAGCCGGACTTCTCGGCGTGCTAAGGCAGCGGGTTGCCGGTTTGCTATGATTGGCCTTGCTGCCGCTCTGCCTCGGGTCTATGCGAGCGGCGGAATGTGGCGCGAAGGATAGAAATGGCCGGTGTTGTCGAAGCCGATGTGTTGCAGGTTCTGAAGCGGATCGCCGCCCCGGACGGGCGCGGCAACGTCGTCTCGGCCGGGCTCGTGTCGGGGATCGCGATATCGGGAGGCAATGTCATGTTTGCGCTCAATACCGATCCGCAGCATGTGAGCACCATGGAGGCGCTCCGCGTTGCCGCCGAAAAGGCGGTTTCCGCAATGCCCGGCGTCGAAAAAACCATGGTGGCCTTGACCGCCGAGCGCCCGCCGCAGCGCGAGCCGGGCCCCAGGGCCAAGGCGGCAACGCTCAGGAACGAGGTGCCGGGGATCAAGCACATCGTCGCCGTGGCCTCGGGCAAGGGCGGCGTCGGCAAGTCGACGACCGCCGTCAATCTGGCGCTGGCGCTGCATTCCCTCGGGCTTCGCGTTGCCGTGCTCGATGCCGATATCTATGGACCGTCCATGCCGAAGCTTTTCGGCCTTACCGGCAAGCCCCAGACCGCCGATGCGGAAGGCAAGCGCATGAAGCCGATGACGCGTTACGGCGTCGAGTTGATGTCGATCGGCTTTCTGGTCGCCGAGGACACGCCGATGATCTGGCGCGGGCCGATGGTCATGTCGGCGATCACCCAATTGCTGCGCGAAGTGGCCTGGAGCGAGACCGACGTGATGATCGTCGACATGCCGCCGGGCACCGGTGACGCGCAATTGACGCTGGCACAGCAGACGCCGCTGTCGGGCGCCGTTATCGTCTCGACACCGCAGGATCTCGCCCTCATCGACGCCCGCAAGGGACTGAACATGTTCCGCAAGGTGAATGTGCCGGTTCTCGGTATCGTCGAAAACATGAGCTTTTTCGTCTGCACCAAATGCGGTGAGCGCCATGAAATCTTCGGCCATGGCGGCGCCCGCGCCGAAGCCGAAAAAATGGGTGTGCCGTTCCTCGGCGAAGTGGCGCTCGACCAGGAACTGCGTGAACGTTCGGATCGCGGCGAGCCGGTGGTGGCGAGCCGGCCCGACAGCCTGCATACGGCCATCTATCGCGACATCGCCCGCCAGGTCTGGGCGGCCGTCGAGGGCGGCGGCCTCTCCCGGCCCGCCCCAAAAATCGTTGTCGAAACTTGAGGCTTTCAAAGCTAATGTTGTTGGGGGAATATTAACCATGGATGCGATTCCCATGGACCCGTAAGTAACCGTGTGCGGGCCGCCGATGCCCAGGGGGGATGAGATGTCGAAGTTCATGCTGATCGTGGGGGTCCTGTTGGCAGCCGTCGGCGTGGCCCTCGGTCTCATGGTTTATTTCTCACCGGGCCAGATGCAGGTTGTGGCGCTCACCCCCGATGTGGCGGCCATCCTTCTGGTTGGCGGGGTCTTGGCCATGGGTCTGGGCGGTGTCATCGCCGCACTTGAGAACGAAGCGGCGGTGTCCGGGCATTCTGTCATGCCACCGGCCGAGGTGCCTGCCGCCGTCGTCCCGATGCCGCAATTCGACAAGCAGCCGGCGGTCGAGGAATCCGCACCCGCCGAGGCCGCCAAGGAACCGGCCGCCGATATCTCGCCGGAAGTCAGCGAGACCATCGCAGCCCTCGAGAAAGCCAAGTCCGATATCAACGCGGCGCTGGCCGGTCCCATGGCCGAGCCCGCTGAACCCGCTGAAGAAAAAAAGGCCGAGGAGGAACCGGCTGAACAGCTTTTCGTGGTCGAGGAGCGCGTCATCCGCGGCCGCCCGGCCCGCATCCTGTCCGACGGAACCGTCGAGGCCGAGACCGACGAAGGCTGGATGCGCTTCGAGAACCTCGAGCACCTCGACGAGTATCTCGACGCCATGGCGCCGAGCAAGGTTTAATCAACCCTTGGCCCGCGGCATCAGCTCGTAAGGATGCTTCCAGCCGGGCAGCGCCTTGATGCGGTCGAGCCAGTTCAGCACATGCGGGTAGGGTTCGAGCGGCACTGTGAGCTCGTCGCCGTAATAGAGATAGCCGCACATGGAGAGATCGGCGATGGTGGCGCGCTTGCCGAGGAGGAACGGGTTATCCGCCAGGTGCAGATCGGCGATCTTCAGCCCATTGATGCAGCGGCCGCGCAGAAATTCGGTGACCGGCGTCTCGCCGGTCTTGGCGAATTGCATGAGGAACCTTAAGGTGGCGAGGTAGCTGGTGAATTTGTGATTGTCGAATAGGATCCAGCGCCAGATTTCGCGGCGCTCGTCGTCGCTCTTGGCTCCGAACTTGCGTGTCTGCTCGGCGAGGTAATCGAGAACGACGCCCGATTGGGCGAGTTTCCGCGCTTCATGCACAAGCACAGGAACTTCGCCCATTTCATTGATATCACGGCGGTATGCTGGCGTGCGGGTTTCGCCGTTGAAGTAGTCGACGAACACCGGCTCCCATTTGAGATTGCACAGGGCCAGCATCAGGGCCGCCTTGTAGGAGTTGCCCGATTCGCCGAAGCAATAGAGCTTGTAATCGGCCATGATCTGAGTGATTCCCGGTTAGCGCGTCCTGCCGCTGCATTAGCGCGTTCTCCCGAAAAGTGGAATCGCTTTTCGGACGGGAGAACGCGCCAAGTCAATAATTCGGCGCATGTTCTTGCCGCCAAAGTGTGTACACTTTGGCGGAACATGCGCTAGTCCCGCCGGGGCCGCAATTCAACGCCGCAATCGGCGGCGATGCGGCCGTGCCTCAGCACCTTCGCCTGCCAGCTCGTCGAGAATCGGGCAATGGGGGCGGCTGTCGCCTTCGCAGGCGTCGGCGAAATGCCTGACTGTGCCGGCCAGCTCGCGCATGCGGCGGATCTGCGCCTCCATATCGGCGATATGCTCGAGTGCCACGCGCTTAACTTCGCGGCTCGGACGCTTGCGGTCGTTCCACAATTGCAGCAACTCGCGGATGCGCCCGACCGGAAAGCCGAGCTCGCGGGCGCGATGGATGAAGCGCAGGCGGTGCACATCGCTTTCCTCATAGACGCGATAGCCGCTGTCGCGCCGTTTCGGCGATGGGATGAGGCGGATCTCTTCGTAGTAGCGGATCAACTTGGCCGAGATGCCCGATGCGTCCGCTGCATCGCCGATCTGCATGGCTAGCTTCCCTCATTGGCGTCCACTTGACCTTACCATTGTGGGAAGGTTTATATGAAGCGTCATCTTCGCCCTGCAACTCCCCGAGGACATGATGACGGCAAACCACCACGATCATGCGGAACACACCCGTCACGCGGCTGGAAGTCCCGCGGCCGCGGGGCTCGCCATCGATCCGGTCTGCGGCATGAGCGTCGACCCCCACGCCGCCAGGCACAAGGCCGATCATGGCGGCCGTCCCTATTATTTCTGCTCGGCCGGCTGCCGCGCCAATTTCCTCGCCGATCCGCAGAAATATCTCGATCCCGAAGCCGCCAAGGCGGCTGCCGGGCCGGTTCCCGAGGGAACGATCTACACCTGCCCGATGCACCCGGAAATCCGCCAGGTGGGGCCGGGTTCCTGCCCCATCTGCGGCATGGCGCTCGAGCCCCTGCTGGCCGGCGCCGAGACCGGCCCCAACCCGGAACTGATCGACATGACGCGGCGATTGTGGATCGGACTGGTGGTGTCGCTGCCGGTAGTGGCGCTGGAAATGGGCGGCCATCTGACCGGTCTGCACATGCTGCTGGGCAAGCAGACTTCGAACTGGATTCAGTTTGCGCTCGCAACGCCGGTGGTGCTGTGGGCGGGCTGGCCGTTCTTCGTGCGCGGCTGGCGGTCGCTGGTGACCCGCAATCTCAACATGTTCACGTTGATCGCCATGGGCACCGGGGTTGCCTGGGTCTACAGCGTCATCGCCACGGCGCTGCCGCAGATTTTTCCCGCCGCCTTCCGCGAGGCGGACGGCTCGGTCGCCGTCTATTTCGAGGCGGCCGCCGTCATCACCGTTCTGGTGCTGCTCGGCCAGGTCCTGGAACTGCGGGCCCGCGAGCAGACCTCCGGCGCCATCCGCGCCCTGCTCGATCTGGCGCCGAAGACGGCGCGGCGGCTCAAGGCCGACGGCACCGACGAGGAGATCGCTCTCGATCGTATCGGCGTCGGCGACCGGCTGCGGGTGAGGCCCGGCGAAAAGGTGCCGGTCGATGGCGTGGTCGTCGAAGGCCGCGTGTCGATCGACGAGTCGATGGTGACGGGCGAATCCATGCCGGTCGCCAAGGAACCCGGATCGAAGGTGATCGGCGGCACCCTCAATACCTCCGGCAGCTTCATCATGAAGGCCGAAAAGATCGGCCGCGATACCATGCTCGCCCGTATCGTGCAGATGGTGGCCGAGGCCCAGCGCAGCCGCGCGCCTATCCAACGGCTTGCCGACCAGGTCTCGGGCTGGTTCGTGCCCCTGGTCATCGTCATTGCTGTGGCTGCCTTCGCCGCCTGGTCGGTTTGGGGTCCGGAGCCGCGTTACGCCTTTGGCTTGGTCGCCGCGGTCACCGTGCTCATCATCGCCTGTCCTTGCGCGCTCGGCCTCGCAACACCCATGTCCATCATGGTGGGTGTCGGGCGCGGCGCCCAGGCCGGCGTGCTGATCAAGAATGCCGAAGCGCTGGAACGGCTGGAGAAGGTCGATACGCTGGTCATCGACAAGACCGGGACCCTCACGGAAGGCAAGCCGGCGGTGATTTCAATCGTCACGGCGAAAGGTTTCGAGGAAGCGGACATCCTCCGTCTCGCGGCCAGCGTCGAGCAGGCGAGCGAGCATCCTCTGGCTGCCGCCGTCGTGGCCGCCGCCAAGGCCCGCAACATCGCGCTGGCCAAGGTCGCGGGTTTCGACTCGCCCACCGGCAAGGGCGCCCTCGGCATGGTGGAGCGCAAGCGCATTGCTCTCGGCAACGCCAAGTTCCTCGGCGAGCTTTCGATCTCGACGGCGCATCTGGCCGAAGCCGCCGAAGGCCTGCGCCGCGATGGCGCCACCGCCATCTTCATCGCCATCAACGGCAAGGCGGCCGGTATCTTCGCCATCGCCGATCCGGTGAAGGCGACCACGCCGGCCGCCCTTGCGGCGTTAACGGCGGAGGGCATCCGCATTGTCATGCTCACCGGCGACAATCGCACCACGGCGCAAGCGATCGGCCGCAAGCTCGGCATCGCCGATATCGAAGCCGATGTCCTGCCCGACCGGAAAGCGGAAATCGTCACCAAGTTGAAGCGCGAGGGAAAGGTCGTCGCCATGGCGGGCGACGGCGTCAACGATGCGCCGGCACTCGCCGCCGCCGATGTCGGCATTGCCATGGGCACCGGCACCGATGTGGCGATCGAAAGTGCCGGCATCACGCTGCTCAAGGGCGATCTCACCGGCATCGTCAGGGCCCGGCGCCTGTCGCGCGCCACCATGGGCAATATAAGGCAGAACCTGTTCTTCGCCTTCATTTACAATGCGGCTGGCGTGCCGGTCGCCGCGGGCATACTCTATCCCGCACTCGGTATCTTGCTGTCGCCGATCATCGCCGCCGCCGCCATGGCGCTGAGCTCGGTCAGCGTGGTCGGCAATGCCCTAAGGTTGCGGCTGGTGAAGATTGCCGATTGATCTCAATCAACGACCCGCACCGGACGCGCGGCTAGATGGAAAGAAGAACACCAAATTGAAAGCTAACTGGAACCGCCTGGCGCGGTCACAGGAGTACTGAACAACCCGGCAAGCAATGGAGTTCCATCATGCCATACACGATTGACCGTACCGTGAGCGGCGATGTTCCCGGCGTCGTCGAGCGGACGATTGCGGCACTCAAAACGGAGGGTTTCGGCGTCCTGACCGACATCGACATCGCCGCGGCGCTCAAGGCCAAGCTCGGCGTCGAATTCCGGCCCTACCGGATTCTCGGCGCCTGCAATCCGCCCTTTGCCCACCGGGCGCTCGCCGCCGAACGCAAGATCGGCGCCATGCTTCCGTGCAACGTCATCGTTCAGGAGGCCGGCGCCGGACACGTCGAGGTCTCCGCCATCGATCCGGGCATCGGCATGCAGCTCGTCGGCAATCCTGAAGTGAACGCCATCGCGGCCGAAGTTGCCGAGAAACTGAAACGCGCAATCGATCGCATCTGAAAAGGAGGATACCATGATGCAAGGTTACGACGGCATGTGGTGGGGATTTGGATTTGGCCCGGGACTGTTCGGCATTCTGCTCCTCATCCTGCTGGTCCTGGCGATCGCCGCCATGATCAAATATCTGCGGAGCTGATGGCGCGGGCGCTGCGGCACACGCCGCATTTGGGCATGGCCGGGGGCTTCGCCGCATGCTAGTAAACGCACCGATCAAGACCAAATGACGGGGATCGCAACAATGAAGCGCACAGCACTTCTTGCCACTCTTTTCACTCTTGCCCTTGCAGCGCCTGGCTTCGCCCACACCGGCACCGGGATCGCCTCGGGTTTTGCCCATCCCTTTCTCGGCTGGGACCATCTTCTCGCGATGTTGGCGGTCGGAGCGTGGGGCGCCATGCTGGGCGGCCGCGCCATTTGGGCGGTGCCTGCGGCTTTCGTCGGTGCGATGATCGCCGGTGGTGCACTGGCGATGACCGGCGTGGCGCTGCCATTCGTCGAGGCCACCATCGCCGCCTCTGTTCTGGTGCTTGGCTTCTTTTTATTGGCGCGGATCAGGATGCCGGTCTGGGCCGGCATGGCGGTCGCCGGTCTGTTCGCGCTTGCCCATGGCCATGCCCATGGCGCGGAATTGCCGCCGATGGCCGATGCCTGGATTTACGGTTTCGGTTTCGTCACCGCAACCTCGCTCATTCATGCGCTGGGCGCCATTGCCGCGCGATTTGCTTTGAGAACGCTGCCGGTGCGGGCTAGCGCGTTTTCCCGAAAAGTGGAATCGCTTTTCGGATAAGAAAA
>JBQTKG010000063.1:0-9838 GCA_052386315.1 Hyphomicrobiales bacterium | reverse complement strand
GGTCCTGCGGGCGCTTGGAGCGGTCGCCCTTCGGGTCGGTGTTTGCCGACACGTGGAACAGGTCGTCGACGAGGACCTTGTGGTTGTGGCGGTCGATGTTCTCGGCGAAGCGCGGGTCGATCTTGTTCAGCACGTCGCGGCCGTCGTGCAGCGACCACATCTCGCCGATGGTCTCGTCGCCGACGCGGGTGACAACGCCGCCAATGTCGTTCATCACCAAATCGACGGCGCGGCGCTTGTCGGTCCAGTCCTTCTGTTCATAGGGCAGCCTGAGGCCGATGGCAAAACGCTCGCCCTTTTTCTCATAGGTCATGGCATCGCGGGTCGCCGCCTCGTGCTGCATGTCGTAGACGCGGGCGCGGATGTCGACCAGCGGCTTGAACATGGGATGGCGGGTCACGTCCTTGACCCGCTCGCCATTGATCCACACCTCGCGGCCGTCGCGGATCGAGTCGCGGTATTGTTCGCCGGTTCTGATCATGCTTTTCCCCTAGTGGCTGGCGATGCGCCGGAAGGCGCGGTTGCAATAGATAAGCGGATCGGCGGACCCGCCGTGAGCGGCAATGACCCGGCCGATGAAGATGCGGTGCGAGCCCGCGTCGTGGCTCGATTCGAGCTCGCATTCGAAGACGGCGGTTGCCTCGCTGACCAGCGGCACGCCGGTAATGCCGGTGCGCCAGTCATGGGCCGAGAAGTCATAGGGCCGACCCGCCTGGGGCCTTCCGGCGAATGTCTCGGCATAATCCCGGTTGTGGGCGGCAAGCAGGTTGACGGCGAAGAGGCGGTTTTTATCGATGGCGGCTGCGGCCGGGCTCTTGCGGTTGACGCAGGCGAGCACCAGCGGCGGTTCGGCCGAGACCGATGAAACCGCGCTCACCGTGAGGCCGAAGCGTCCGGCCCGGCCGGCGGTCGTCACCACGGACACGCCGGTGGCGGCCAATCCCATTGCGGCAATGAATTTCTCGGCGGACTCGGCCGGCCTCAATCCATGTTCCATGGTCGGTTCCCTCGCAACCAGCGATCGTCGCAACATGCCACTGGACAAAGCTTAGGAAAAGTAGATTATATTTCCTCATTGAATTGGTTTTTCCTATGCTGCGATACACCCTCCGCCAGCTTGAATATGCGCTTGCCGTCCACGCGCACGGTTCGGTCGCCCGCGCCGCGGCGGCCTTCGGCGTCGCACAGCCCTCGGTCTCGGCATCGCTCGCCAAGCTCGAAGACCAGATCGGCCTCCGGCTGTTCATCCGGCATCATGCGCAAGGCGTCACCGCCTCGCCGCAAGGAGCGCGCTTCCTCGCCGAAGCGCGCAATCTTCTGAATCAGGCGGAGGACCTGCAGCGCCAGTCGGAAGCGGCGGGAACGGCGATCGAGGGCACGCTCAGCATCGGCAGTTTCACCACCATCGCGCCCGCCTTCGCGCCCAAGATCATCTCGCAATTCATGTCCCGGCACCCGAAGGCCAAACTGCGTCTGGAAGAGGGAATCCAGGAACATCTCTTCGCCGGCCTGCGCGGCGGCCGCTACGATCTCGCACTCCTCTACAGCGTCGACCTGCCGGACGAATTCAGCGCAACGCCACTCGCCAGCCTGGCGCCGCATATTCTGCTGCCGCAACATCACCGGCTGGCGAAGCGAAGACAGATCGCGCTCCGCGATCTGGCGGCGGAGCCGTTCGTGCTGCTCGACATCCCTCCGAGCCGCACCTATTTCCTGCGCGTTCTGAATTCGGCGGGGATCGAGCCGAAGATCGCCTTTTCCTCGCCGTCGCTGGAAATCGTGCGCGGCCTGGTCGGCCAGGGTCTGGGCTATTCCATCCTGATCATGCGGCCCCATGGCGATCATTCCTATGACGGCGAGCCTCTCGCAATCCGCGCCATCGCCGGCGACGTCGAACCGGGCCTGATCGTTCTTGCAACGCTCAAGCAGGTGCGCAAGACACGTCTGGTTTCGGCCTTCGAGGAGCATTGCGTGAGCTATTTCAAGTCGCGCGGCGGCAAGCGATGAGCACGCCGCACGCCACCATCATCGGCGCCGGGATCGTGGGGGTTTCGGTGGCAGCCTTCCTGCAGCGCGCCGGATACCGCGTCACCGTCATCGACCGGCTGAGGCCTGGCGAAGGCTGTTCCTTCGGCAATGCCGGCGGCCTTGCCTTCGCCGAGATCGTGCCGGCGATTCATCCGCGCATTCTTCTCAAGATTCCGGGCTGGCTGATGGATCCCTTGGGGCCGCTCAGCATCCGCTGGTCCTACCTTCCCAAGGCGCTGCCTTGGTTTCTGGCGGCGGGACGCAATGCCATGCCGGATCGGGTCAGGGCGATCACCGCGGCACGCGCCAATCTGGCGCTGCGGGCGGTGGCCGATTTCGAAAGCCTGCTCAAGGCGGCGGGGACCCACAATCTCCTGAAATATCAGGACACGTTGCGGGTCTATGACAATGAGGCGCAATTTGCCGTCGAGGTAGGCGAGCGCCAGACCAAGAGGGAATACGGCTATGAGATGAAGCGGCTTTCGGGCGGCGAGGCGCGCGAGCTCGAGCCCGCGCTTTCGCGTCACGTCCATTGCGGCGCATTCCATGGTGGCTGGTATTTCGTGAGCGATCCCGAACGGGTGGTGAAGAGCATCGCGGAAGAGGTGATGCGCAATGGCGGCAGCATCGTCAGCGATGAGGTTCTGGCAATCGAGCGAGAGGGAACGCACGCCACGCAGTTGCGATTGAAGGCGGGCGGCGAACATCGCCTCGATCGTCTGGTCATCTGTGCGGGCGCCTATTCGCATCTGCTCGCCAGCCAGCTAGACGACCGGGTGCTGCTGGAAGCCGAGCGCGGCTATCACATGGTCCTGCCCAATTCCGGGGTGAGCCTGTCGCGCTCGATTACCTATGCGCGCATCCCCGGCGCCGCAACGCCCATGGACATGGGGCTGCGATTGGCGGGCACCGACGAGTTCGCCGGTCTCGACGCCCCTCCGAACTATGCCCGCGCCGATGCGCTGTGGAAGGTCTTCAAGCGGATTCTCCCCGGCCTGAAGGAGCCCGATGCGGCCGCCACCCGATGGATGGGCCGGCGTCCGGGAACCCCCGATTCGCTGCCGGTGATCGGGCCGTCGAAACATGCAAGCAATGTCTGGTACGGCTTCGGCCATGGCCACATGGGGCTCACCTGGGGTCCGTCGACGGGCCGGCTGCTCAGCGAGCTGATGACCGGTACCCGGAGCAATATCGATCTTTCAGCCTTCCGGGTGGATCGCTTCTAGGCCCACGATTTCCACCTCGCCGCCGGGAATTTCGGCGAATTCGCCCGCGGCCTTGCCCATAAGCGCCCGGGCCATGGGCGATGAATAGGCAATCGAGCCTTTGGCCGGATCGGCCTCGTCTTCGCCGACAATGTCAAAACGTTGCTGCCTTCCGTCACCGCGCCGGATGGTCACGGCGGCGGCGAAGGCTGCGGTGTTCGGCTGTCGCGGCGGCTCGACAAGCTGCGCGCTGGCGCGGCGCTGCGACCAGTAGCGAAGATCCCGCGAAGCGAGTGCGATGGCACCTCTGTCGCTTTCATGCTGGGCATGAGCCAATTCGCGGCGCAGAGCCTCAAGTTTCTCGCCAATCTGACGCAATCCACGCGGCGTCACGAAATTGGGATTGGGGCTCACCGGGCGCTCGGGCAGCGTTTCCGGCGCATCTTCCTGATCTTTGACAAAGGCTCGGCTCATGGGCTCTATGGTCCAGACAGCTTCATCGAGGCAACTCTAGCACATGCGACCCGAAACGCCGCAGACGATTCATCTCAAGGATTATAAGCCGGTTCCCTATCTGATCGAGAGCGTTCGCCTCGATTTCGCCCTCGATCCGCAGGCCACGGCGGTAGCCTCGCGGCTGGCCATGGTGCCCAATGCGGCGAGCCCGGAGACGAATGCGGCGCTCATTCTGCATGGCGAGAAGATCGCCCTTCGCTCCGCCGCAATCGACGGAAAGCCGCTTTTACTTTCCGACTATGCGGTCTCGGACACCGCGCTCGCCATTGCCGCCGTGCCACAGCGGCCCTTCACCCTCGAACTCGTCACGGTCTGCAATCCCTCGGCCAACACCGAGCTTTCCGGACTCTATATGTCGAACGGCATGTATTGCACCCAATGCGAGGCCGAGGGTTTCCGCCGCATCACCTACTTCTATGACCGGCCGGACGTGATGGCGCGCTATTCGGTGCGGATCGAGGCGCCGAAGCAGCCAATTCCGGTACTTCTGTCGAACGGCAATCCGGCGGAGGTAGGCGAGATTGCCGGAACCGAACGCCACTTCGCAATGTGGAACGACCCCTTCCCCAAGCCCTCCTATCTCTTCGCCCTGGTGGCGGGCGATCTGGCGTCGGTTCACGACACCTTCACGACGATGTCGGGACGGAACGTCCGCCTCGGCATCCATGTGGAGAAGGGCAAGGAAGACCGCTGCGCCTGGGCGATGCAGTCGCTCAAGGCCGCAATGCGCTGGGACGAAACCGCCTTCGGCCGCGAATACGATCTCGACGTCTTCAATATCGTCGCCGTCTCGGCCTTCAACATGGGAGCGATGGAGAACAAGGGTCTTAATGTCTTCAACGACAAGTACATCCTTGCCCTGGCAGCCACCGCGACGGACGCCGACTACGTGAATATCGAGGCGATCATCGCGCATGAATACTTCCACAACTGGACCGGCAACCGCATCACCTGCCGCGACTGGTTCCAGCTCTGCCTCAAGGAAGGGCTCACTGTGTTCCGCGACCAGGAGTTCACCTCCGACGTGCGTTCGCGGGCGGTGAAACGCATCACCGATGTCAAGACGCTCCGGGCCCGGCAGTTTCCGGAAGACGGCGGACCGCTCGCCCATCCGGTGCGGCCGGCCTCCTACATCGAGATCAACAACTTCTACACGCCGACCGTCTATGAGAAGGGAGCCGAACTGTGCCGCATGATGAAAACGCTGATCGGCGAGACGGCCTTCCGCAAGGCGATGGATCTCTATTTCGCCCGCCACGACGGCGCGGCGGCGACGGTGGAAAATTTCGTGCAATGCATGGCCGACGCCTCGGGCCGCGATTTCAAGCAGTTCTTCCGCTGGTACGAGCAGGCCGGCACGCCGCAGGTCATCGCCGAAGGGCACTATGACCGTGCCGGGCAGAGCTACGAGCTGACGCTCGAACAGATTACGGCGCCGACACAAGGCCAGGGCGACAAACTGCCGCTGCAAATTCCCCTGGGGCTCGGCCTCGTCGGTCCGGATGGCGGGGACATGCCACTCGATCTCGAAGGGGTGGGCACCCTCAATGTGCCGCTGATCGAACTCACGGAGCAAAAAAAGACGTTCCGCTTCCGAAACGTCGTCGAACGGCCGGTCCTGTCGATCAATCGCGGCTTCTCGGCGCCGGTGCACATGGCCGCCAATCAGTCCGCCGCCGAGCAATTGTTCCTGATGGCCCGCGACCGCGACAGCTTCAATCGCTGGGAGGCGGGCCAGATGCGCGGCCGGGCCCTCATACTTGAAGCCATGGCGGGCGCTCCGGCGGGTCTCGACGGCTTCGGCGACGCGCTCGGCCGTATCTTGGACGATCCGGGGCTCGATCAGGCCTTCAAGGCCCTGATGCTGGGGCTGCCGAGCGAAGCCGAAATCGCCGCGGCGCTGGCCAAGGACGTCGATGCCAGCCTGGTTCTCGCCGCCCGCGACCGCATCAGAGGCGAGCTCGGCCGGGCGCTTGCCCCGAGGCTCGAGCGCATCTGGCAGGAAACCCGCGAGCAAGGTCCCTATGTTGCAGATCCCGCCGGCACGGCGCGGCGGGCGCTGCGCTACGCGGCACTGCCGCTGATGCTGCTCGGCGACCCGGCTCACGGCACGGAACTTGCCCTTTCAGAGCTTGAAAATCCCCACAGCATGAGCACCGAGATCGGCGCGCTCGGGGCCCTGGTGCAGATCGAAACGCCCGCCCGCGAGAAGGCCCTTGCGGAATTTCATCTGCGCCACGGCGAGGATCATTTGATCACCGACAAATGGTTTGCCCTCAATGCCCAGGCGGTTGGCGCCGCCGCGGCCGGGCGCATTGAGACGCTGCTGCGGCACCCGGATTTCAAGCTCTCGGTGCCGAACCGCGTCTATGCCCTGATCGTCACCTTCACCACCGCCAATCAAGCGGGCTTTAATGCCGCCGACGGCGCGGGCTATCGGATCGTGGCCGATACGGTCATCGCTCTCGACCCCGCCAATCCGCAGGTGGCCGCCCGGGTCGCCACCGGCTTCCGCAGCTGGAGGATGTTCGATGGCGTCCGGCGGGCGGCGGCAGAGGCGCAGTTGCGGCGGATTCTGGCGGCGCCGAACCTATCGCGGGACTGCTTCGAAATCGTCTCCCGCATGGTGCAGTAGGCACCCGTAAAACGGCTGGACAAATCAGTGCACTTTCGAATCAATAGGTGTGATTCGAAGACGAGGGCCATGGCAATCGTTTCGGGTCCGTAATGCTAGGGAGCATAGCGGGCAACGGGGAACCAATTGAGCAAGGCACAGATCGGCGCGCTGTTCTTCAAGGATAGGTCGCTCAGGCTTCCCTCCCCGTTTCCGGAGCGCTGGCGCATCGTCATCTCCGAGAAATCGCTGCGCATCCTGATCACCGCGCTCATCACGGCGTTCCTGGCCACTCTCGGCACCGCGCTGGTGCTGCAGCTGGCGCAAAGCCGCACCGCCCATCTCGCAGAGCAAAACCGGACCTCGGCGCTGCACGCGCGAACGGTCGCCCAGGACATCCGCCTGCAATATGCCGAAGACCTTGCGGCCAGCCGGACACCGCGGCCGATGACCGCCGATCTACTGTGGCAGGCGGCAGGAGAAATGGCGCTGTCCGAGGGCCGCATCTTCGCCGTCGTCGACCGCAATGGCCGCATCGCCGCGAGCCTTCCGGCATCCGCCGGTCTCGATGGCCGAAACCTCGCCGAAATCCTCGCGCCGCAATTCGCCGTGGGAATTGGACCCGGCCGGCCGGCGATGACGCCGCTAACGCTGGCCTCCGGCGAAGAGGCATTCGTCGCCATGCAGGATCTTGGCGCCTATCCCGGCAGTCTCGCGGTGATTCAGCGCAAGTCCGACGTTCTCGCCGCCTGGATTGCCGGCGTCGGCCGCGTCTCGATGCTCTTTGTCGTGACGCTACTGGTTCTCATGATTCTCGGTGGCGCGTTCCACTGGCAGGCGGCCCGGGCCTCGGAGGCCGACAGCATGCTGGCGGTCGCAACCGAGAGGCTCGACGGCGCGCTGGACCGCGGCCAATGCGGCATGTGGGACTGGGACGTGGCGCGCGGCGTCATCTTCTGGTCCAAGTCGATGTTCGAAATCCTCGGTATGCCGGTCAAGGGCGATTTTCTCAGTTTCGGCGAGGTCGCAGGCCGCCTGCATCCGGACGACGCCCAGCTCGAAACCGTCGTCGAGAGCCTGCTGCGCGGCGAGCTTGCGGTCTTCGACCGGGAATTCCGCATGCGCCACGAGAACGGTCACTGGGTCTGGCTCAGGGCACGTGCCGCTCTGGCGCCGGGCGGAGCGGACGATTCCGAGCATCTCATCGGCGTCGTCTTCGACATCACCCAGCAGAAGCTGGCCGACCGGCTGAACCAGGAGGCGGAACTGCGCCTCAAGGATGCAATCGAGAACATCTCCGAGGCCTTCGTGCTGTGGGACGCCGACAACCGGCTGGTCGTGTGCAATTCCAAATACCAGCAATTTCATTCCCTGCCGGTTAATGTCTGCCTGCCCGGTACGCCCTACGAGACCGTCACCAAGGCGGCGAAGGAGCCGTCGGTGCGCAAGCGGGTGTCGGTGGCCACCGAAGATACGGCGGGGGCCAAGTCCTTCGAGGTCCAGCTCGGCGACCGGCGCTGGCTGCAGATCAACGAGCGCCGCACAAAGGACGGCGGGTTCGTTTCGGTCGGAACCGACATCACCGCGCTCAAGAAGCAGGAAGAGCGGCTGCTTGCCTCGGAAAGCGAACTGATGGTCACGGTACGCGATCTGCAGAAGGAGCGTCTGCTCGCCGATCAGCAGGCGCAGCGCCTCGCCGATCTCGCCGACAAGTACGCCCGCGAGAAAACCCGCGCCGAAGCGGCCAACCGCTCCAAGTCGGAGTTCCTCGCCAACATGAGCCATGAACTGCGCACCCCGCTCAATGCCATCATCGGCTTCAGCGAAATCATGCAGGCGCAGATGTTCGGGCCGATGGGCTCGCAGAAATACACAGAATATTCGCGCGACATTCAGCGCAGCGGCCAGTTCCTGCTCGACGTCATCAACGACATTCTCGACATGTCGAAGATCGAGGCCGGGCGGTTGCAGCTTGAAATCGAGAAGGCGCCGCTCGATAGCATTTTCGAGGAAGTCATGCGCCTCATCGGCCCGCGGGCGGTGGAAGGGAGGGTCACGATCACCCGCGACGTGCCCAAGCAGCTGGAGATCGAGGCCGACCGGCGCGCCCTCAAGCAGGTGTTCATCAACCTGTTCTCCAACGCGGTGAAGTTCACGCCCGAGGGCGGCCGCGTGAATGTCCGGGCGGCGCGCCAGGGTGAGACAATCGTCATCGCCATCAAGGATTCCGGGATCGGCATTCCGCCGGGCGACATCGAAAAGCTCGCCCGGCCCTTCGAACAGGTCGAAAACCAGTTCACCAAGAGCCGGGGCGGTTCCGGCCTCGGCCTCGCCATTTCCAAGTCGCTGGTCGAACTGCACGGCGGCCTGCTGGCTATCGAAAGCGAAGTGGGTGTGGGTACCGAGGTCCGGGTGGTTCTGCCCTGCACGCCGCCGCCGCAGCCGGCCTAGCGCTCTTTGCAGATGAGAAGAATCAATCACCCAAGTTCCGTCATCCCGGCGAAAGCCGGGACCCCCTGAAATCTTTCAAGCAGCAGAGTGCCGGTTGCAAGTGCCCAATGGGTCCCGGCTTTCGCCGGGATGACGGTGTATGGAAGGTCGCTTCAACCCGCGGGCGAAACCCGCGGGCGAAACCCGCGGGGAATTGCCTCAGGTCCTGATTTGCGGCTGTTCGTGCAGAACCACATTCAACAATGAACTGTGGACTTCGATGCTGCCGTTGTACTCGATCAAGCCCAGTTTTCGAAATTTGTTCATGAAGAAACTCACGCGGGACCGGGTCGTTCCGATCATCTCCGCAAGCGTCTCCTGGCTGATTTTGGCGATTATCGGCTCCGGTTTGCCTTCCTTGCCAAAGTTCGCCAACAGCAAGAGCAGCCGGGCCAGGCGTTTCTCACTCGAATTGAACAGTTGATCGACGAGGTCCGCTTCGACGCGGATGGAGCGGCCCAGTAGATGGGCAATGAACATCTCGGAGAACGCCGGTTCCTGATGGATCACGTGGACAATAGCCGTTTTTCCAGTCGCACGATAACCGATTCCGTCAATGTCGCGACCGTCGAGATGCGCCGCGCCTGCCCGGCAAGACATCCTTCACCGAAGAATTCGTGCGCTCCAAGCATTGCGACCACCGCTTCCTTGCCTTGCTCGGAAACGACGGTGACCTTCACCTTGCCTTTCTGAATGTAGAAGACCGCATCCGCAGGGTCTCCCTGTAAAAAGACGATCTGGTCCCTGCGGTATTTACCAATGGCCCGGCCCTCGCCAACCCTGGCGAGAAAAGATTTCGGATCGAATGACGTTCGGCGATTGGCCGCCATGGTACGACTTTCCGTACCGCGAATCTCTCAGAGCCCGTTTCGAAATGTGTTGAGTGGTTGAGGCTGGCGTGATTCCAAGGGGTTCTCGAAGCCTTCTTGGATGGAGCCATGTGGACCCCAACCACCCGGCGGCAGTATAGCCGCGGTGAGTTGCG
>JBQTKG010000062.1:0-47789 GCA_052386315.1 Hyphomicrobiales bacterium | reverse complement strand
CCTTGAGCGCCCAGGAGAAGGCCACGAGGTTGACGTTGACGGCGAGCAGCATCAGCTCGATCGACATTAGGATGATGATGACGTTCTTGCGGTTGAGGAAGATGCCGAAGATGCCCGTGGTGAACAGGATCGCGGCGACGGTGAGGTAATGGCCCAGGCCGACGGTCATTTAAGCCCCTTCCCCGCCCCCGCCGGGCCTGCCGACGGGCAGTTTTCTGATTTCGATCGTGTCCGCGCGCCGGCGCGAGATTTGCGCGCCCGCCTTCTGCCGGCGCACGCCCTCGCGCTCGCGCAGCGTCAGCACGATGGCGCCGATCATCGCCACCAGCAGCACCAGCCCCGCGGCCTGGAACAGATAGAGGTTGTCGGTATAGAGGATGCGGCCCAGCGCCTGGGCGTTGCCGAGCCTGTCGGGCACCGGCGCGTCCAGCACCGACTTGGCGCGCGGCGCGAACTTCCAGGCGCCCACCACCAGCACCAGCTCGGCCAACAGCATCAGGCCGATCGCCGCGCCCACGGGCAAATACTTCATGAAGCCCTCGCGCAGCGCCACGAAGTTGATGTCGAGCATCATCACCACGAACAGGAACAGCACCGCCACCGCGCCGACGTAGACGATGACCAGGATCATCGCCAGGAATTCCGCGCCAAGAAGCACGAAGAGTCCCGCCGCGTTGAAGAACGCCAGAATCAGGAACAGCACGGAATGCACGGGATTGCGCGACGCGATGACCATCACCCCCGAGGCCACGGCCACGGCGGCGAACAGGTAGAACGCGAGGGTTGAGACGATCATCGCCGGGTCACTTGTCGGCTCACTTGTACGGCGCGTCGGCCGCCAGGTTGGCCGCGATCTCGGCTTCCCAGCGATCGCCGTTTTCCAAGAGCTTGTCCTTGTTGTACAGCAGCTCCTCGTGCGTTTCGGTGGCGAACTCGAAGTTCGGCCCCTCGACGATCGCGTCCACCGGGCACGCCTCCTGGCAGAAGCCGCAATAGATGCACTTGGTCATGTCGATGTCGTAGCGCGTGGTGCGCCGGCTGCCGTCGGCGCGCGGCTCGGCCTCGATGGTGATGGCCTGGGCCGGGCAGATCGCCTCGCACAACTTGCAGGCGATGCAGCGCTCCTCGCCGTTGGGATAGCGGCGCAGCGCATGTTCGCCGCGAAAGCGCGGGGATAGCGGGCCCTTCTCGTGCGGATAGTTGAGCGTCGCCTTGGGGGCGAAGAAGTAGCGCAGCCCCATGATGGTGGCGGAGACGAACTCCTGGAGGAAAAGCGAGCGGGCGGCCTGTTCCAGTCTCATGTCGCGGTCATCCGAAAATTGCCTTGAAGCTGCTGCCCAGCAAGAAGCCAAGCACCGGCATTAGCGCCAGACTCTGAAGGCGCAGCGCGTTTATCATATAGGCCGGATCGCGGCCCTGCCTGCCGGTCACCTTCGCCGCCTCGTGGCGCCAACGCAAGGCGGGAAAGACGAAGCGCTGCAAGACCGCAAGCTCGGCCACGCCGAGAAGCAGGAAGGCGAAACCGCCCACCAAGCTGTCAAAGCCGGAACCCATCATGGCGTCCATCCAAAGGTCACCAGAACGCCCGCCGTGATCGCCACCCAGGCGAGCGACAGAGGCAGGAACACCTTCCAGCCAAGCCGCATCAGCTGGTCGTAGCGGTAGCGCGGCACGATCGCCTTCACCATGGCGAACATGAAAAAGACGAACAGGACCTTGATCATGAACCACACGACGCCCGGAATCCAGTTCAACACTGGTACATCGACGATCGGCAGCCAGCCGCCGAGGAACAGGATCGAGGTCATGGCGCACATCAGCGTGATCGCCACATATTCGCCGAGCAAGAAAAGGAGATATGGCGTTGACGAATACTCCACCATGAAGCCCGCCACCAGTTCCGATTCCGCTTCGACGAGGTCGAAGGGCGGCCGGTTTGTCTCGGCGAGCGCCGAGACGAAGAAGACGATGAACATCGGAAACAGCGGGATGAAATACCAGTCGAGGAACGAGTTCGGCAGGCCCAGCATGGTGCCGAGGCCGGTCTGCTGGGTTTTCACGATCTCGGTCAGGTTGAGCGAGCCCGCGCAAAGCAGCACCGTGATGATGACGAAGCCGATCGAGACCTCGTAGGACACCATCTGGGCCGCCGAGCGCAGCGCCGACAGGAACGGATATTTCGAGTTCGACGCCCAGCCGCCCATGATGATGCCGTAGACGCCGAGCGAGGAGAGCGCAAAGAGATAGAGAATGCCGACATTGATGTCGGCGATGGCCCAGCCGTCGGCGATCGGCACCACCGCCCATGCGGCCAGCGCCAGTATCGAGGTCACCAGCGGGGCGATCACGAACACGCCCTTGTTGGCGCCGTCGGGGATGACGACTTCCTTGAACACGAATTTGAGAAGATCGGCGAAGGTCTGGAGCAAGCCCCAGGGGCCCACGACATTGGGGCCGCGCCGCATCTGCACCGCCGCCCACACCTTGCGGTCCATGAGGATCAGATAGGCGACGACGAGCAGAAGGGCGACGAGCAGGGCCACGCTCTGCACGACGATCAGGCCGGTGGTGAGCAGCATTTCGTTCATCGCCTCACTCCGCCGCCGCGAGCTGGCGCTCGCGCTTCAGCGCCGAGCACTCAGCCATGGTGCGCGAGGCGCGGGCGATCGGATTGGTCAGATAGAAATCGGTCACCGTCGAGCGGAAGGGCTCGGCCGACATCTTGCCTTGCGCCTTGGCGAGACCGGCAAGCCCGGCGGCATTGGCCGGCGTCAGCTGATCGAGCCTCGCGAGATGCGGAGCGATCCGGTACATGGCGGCGCGCAACTCATCGAGCGTGTTCCACGGCAGCGTTGCGCCCAGCGCCTCCGACAGGGCGCGCAGGATCGCCCAATCCTCGTGCGCCTCGCCCGGCGGGAAGGAGGCGCGGGCCGTCATCTGCGGGCGGCCCTCGGTGTTGACGTAGGTCACCGACTTTTCGGTGTAGGCGGCACCCGGCAGGATCGCTTCGGCGCGGTGGGCGCCGGCATCGCCATGGGAGCCTTGATAGATCACGAAAGTCTTGCCGAGCCCGTTCATGTCGATTTCGTCGGCGCCGAGCAGGAACAGGACATCGAGCTCGCCCTCCTTCGCGGCTGCAAGAATCTCAGCGGTGGATTTGCCGCCGTCCTTGGCCGGCAGCGCCCCGACGTCGAGGGCGCCTACGCGGCCCGCCGCGTCATGCAGGATGTTGAAGCCGTTCCAGCCGCCCTTGACGACGCCGATGGTCTGTGCCGCCTTGTAGGCCGCCGCCAGCACCGCCGCCCCGTCGGGACGCGCCAGGGCGCCCTGGCCGATGATGAACATTGGCTTTTTCAAGTCGCGCGGCGCCGTCTCGAGGAAGCGCGCCAGGCTCTCGGGCCCGGCACCCATATGGGAATAGGGATAGGTGAGATCGGCCTTCTCGCCGATCGCGCCGATCAGGCAGCCGCCCTTCAGATAGCGCTTGCGGATGCGGGCGTTGAGCACCGGCGCCTCGAGCCGCGGATTGCTGCCGATCAGCAGAATGCCGTCGGCTTCGGCGATGGCGGCGATGCCGGAATTGAACAGATAGCCGGCGCGGCCGCCGAGCTCGCCGAGGGGGGTTCCGTCCTGGCGGCAGTCGATGTTCTTGATGCCGAGCCGGTCCGCCAATTGCCGGATGGAGAAGGCCTCTTCGGCGCCGGCGAGATCGCCGAGAAGAATGCCGATGCGCCCGGACGGGGTGGATTTGAGTTTTTGGGCGATGTGGGCGAAGGCCTCGCTCCAGCCGGCGGTCCGCATCTTGCCGAGATCGCGCAGATAGGGCCGGTCGAGGCGCTGGGTCCGCAGCCCGTCCCAGACGAAGCGGGTCTTGTCGGAAATCCACTCTTCGTTCACGTCCTCGTGGGTGCGCGGCAGGATGCGCATCACCTCGCGGCCGCGCGCATCGACGCGGATGTTCGAGCCCACCGCATCCATGGCATCGACGGTCTCGGTCTTGCGCAGCTCCCAGGGCCTCGCCTTGAATTCATAGGGCGCCGAGGTCAGCGCGCCAACCGGGCACAAATCGATGATGTTGCCCTGCAGTTCCGAAGTGATCGCCCGGTCGAGATAGGCGGTAATTTCCATGTCCTCGCCGCGGCCGGTGGCGCCAAGCTCCTCGACGCCGCCCACTTCGGCGGTAAAGCGCACGCAGCGGGTGCACTGGATGCAGCGGGTCATCTGGGTCTTGACGAGGGGGCCGAGATACTTGTCCGCGATCGCGCGCTTGTTCTCGGCAAAGCGGTTCTGGGCGATGCCATAGGCCATGGCCTGGTCCTGCAAATCGCATTCGCCGCCCTGGTCGCAGATCGGGCAATCGAGCGGATGGTTGATGAGCAAGAATTCCATCACCCCTTCGCGCGCCTTCTTGACCATCGGCGTGCGGGTGTTGACCTCCGGCGGCTCGCCGTTGGGGCCGGGGCGCAGATCGTTGACCGATATGGCGCAGGAGGCCTGGGGCTTGGGCACGCCCTTCACCTCGACCAGGCACATGCGGCAATTGCCGGCGATCGACAGTCGCTCGTGGTAGCAGAAGCGCGGGATTTCGGCGCCCGCCAACTCGCAGGCCTGCAGCAGCGTCAAGCCGTTTTCGACTTCGATCTCGCTGCCGTCGATTTTGATTTTCGGCATTCACTTGCCCCACAGGACATAGGCCGCCGCCGCGACCAGGAGGGCCGAAACCGCGCTAAAAACGAAGTTCTTCATGGCGCTCGGCCTGTCTTCGCGCGCAAACATGTTGCGCGCCAGATATTCCCAGCCAAAGGAGGTGGCGCACAATCCCGCGAATGCCAGCAATATGCCGCCACCCCAGCCGCCGACGCCCTTGCCGAGCCAATAGCCCAGAAGGCAGACCGCGAGTTCGAAGGTTTTGCGCAGGAAATACATGCCGTGCCCCTATTCCGCCGCGATCCGTCGCAGAGCGCCGTCGTGGTCGGGATTGGCCGAATAGCGGTCGATGCGGTCCTCGATCTCATGGCGGAAATGGCGGATCAGGCCCTGCACCGGCCAGGCGGCGGCATCGCCCAACGCGCAGATGGTGTGGCCTTCGATCTGGTAGGAGACGTCGAGCAGCATGTCGATCTCGCGCTTCTCGGCGCGGCCTTCGGCCATGCGGGTCAACACCCGCCACATCCACCCCGTTCCTTCGCGGCACGGCGTGCACTGGCCGCAGCTTTCATGCTTGTAGAACTGGGCAAGCCGGGCGATCGCCCGGATGATGTCGGTCGACTTGTCCATGACGATGACGGCGGCGGTGCCCAGCCCCGACTTGAGATTGCGCAGCGAGTCGAAATCCATCGGGCAGTCGACGATCTGGCTGGCCGGCACGCAGGGCACCGAGGAGCCGCCGGGGATCACCGCCAGCAGATTGTTCCAGCCGCCGCGAACGCCGCCCGCATGCCTGTCGATCAATTCGCGGAAGGGAATGCCCATTGCCTCTTCGACATTGCAGGGCTTGTTCACGTGTCCCGAGATGCAGAACAGCTTGGTGCCGGTATTATTGGGCGGCCCGATCGCCGAGAACCAGGTGGCGCCGCGGCGCATGATGGTGCCGACGACGGCGATCGATTCGACATTGTTGATGGTGGTGGGCGCGCCATAGAGGCCGACATTGGCCGGAAACGGCGGCTTCATGCGCGGCAGGCCCTTCTTGCCCTCGAGGCTTTCGAGGAGTGCGGTTTCCTCGCCGCAGATATAGGCGCCGGCGCCGTGATGGATGTAGAGTTCGAAATCCCAGCCGTGGATGTTGTTGGGGCCGATGAGGCGCGCCTCATAGGCCTGGTCGATCGCCGCCTGCAGGCGCTCGCGCTCGCGGATGAATTCGCCGCGCACATAGATATAGCCCACATGCGCCGCCATGGCGGCGCCGGCGAGAAGGCAGCCTTCGACGAGAAGATGCGGATCGTGGCGCATGATGTCGCGGTCCTTGCAGGTGCCGGGTTCGGACTCATCCGCGTTGACCACGAGATAATGCGGCCGCTCGCCCACCTGCTTGGGCATGAAGGACCATTTGAGGCCGGTCGGGAAGCCGGCGCCGCCGCGGCCGCGCAAGCCGCTCGCCTTGATCTCGTTCACCATCCAGTCGCGGCCCTTGTCGATGAACGACTTCACGTCCGCCCAGCAGCCGCGCTTTTTCGCGCCATCGAGGCCCCAGTCGTGAAGCCCGTAGAGATTGGTGAAGATGCGGTCCTTGTCAGCGAGCATCGGCGGCTCCGAATACACTCTCATGCTGAGGTGCGCGCGCAGCGCGCCTCGAAGCATCGGCGGCGAGTCGAGCTGGTTGCCCACCCTTCGAGGCACCGCCTCGCAGCCAAGCTTGCGCAGACTGCGCAAGCTTGGCTGCGCCGGTGCTCCTCAGGGTGAGGAAAGTGCAATGTTGGTTCAGGCACCCGATCATCATCCGTCTCACCTCTTCGGCTTCTTGCGCGCGGCGGGCTTTGCCGCCTTCTTCGCCGGTGCCTTCTTGGCCGCGGGCTTGCGGGCGGGCTCAGGCTTCTGTCCGGCAAGCTTGATGGACGCCGGTGCCGCCGGGTTGGTGACGGCCACCGGTTTCACCTGCGCCGCCGGAACCGGCCGAGGTGGGGCGGGTTCGACGCGATAGTAGGTGCGGTCCCTGGCATAGAGCGACTTGTCGGTGAGCGTCGCCGGCCCGCCCTCCGGTGCGGAAAACTGGCGGTCGATCTGCGGACCGGGCTTGACGGCGCGCCCGGCGGCGATGTCGTCGATCAGTTTCTCGAAGCTCGCCGCTGTCAGGTCCTCGTAGGTGTCCTTGAAAATCTGCACCATCGGCGCGTTCACGCAGGCGCCGAGGCATTCGGCCTCTTCCCAGGAGAAATTGCCGTCCGCCGACCGACGATGCGGATCATGGTGGATTCTGCGCTGGCAGACCTTCTTCAATTCCTCCGCACCGCGCAGCATGCAAGGTGTCGTGCCGCACACCTGGATGTGGGCCTTCCTGCCCACCGGCGAGAGCTGGAACATGGTGTAGAAGGTCGCCACCTCGAGAACGCGGATGAAGGCCATGTCGAGCATCTTCGCCACATGTTCCATGGCGGGGCGCGACAGCCAGCCGTCATTCTGCTCCTGGGCGCGCCACAGAAGCGGAAGCACGGCGGAAGCCTGCTTGCCGTCCGGATATTTCCTGATCGCCGCCTTGGCCCAGGCGAGATTGTCGCGGCTGAAGGCAAAGCTTTCCGGCTGAACGGGATCGAGACGGCGGACGCTCACCGTTGGCTCTCCTTCAATCCCCCTCCCCCTAAAAGGGGGAGGGTTGGGGTGGGGGTCGAACCTTGCGTAAGACGAGTGTCGATCGCGCGCCAGATTGTTTCGAGCACGCCATCGATACTCGTCAGCACATCGGTGTTCCAGAAACGCAATGTCAGAATGTGCTTTTCCGCAAGCCACGCATCCCTGCGGCGATCCCGAATCGCATGGGCTTCTTCGTTGTGCTGGCCGCCATCGACCTCGATGGCGAGCCTCGCCGCCGGCGAATAGAAATCAAGCACATAGTTGCCCATGGGATGCTGACGGCGAAACGCGACTTCGTGCATGCTGTTGTTGCGGAGATGCGACCGGAGTTTCGCCTCGGCATCTGTCATAGACTTGCGAAGTCCTCGCGCCCGTGCCGTTTTCGCCGGAGTCCGGTCGAACCGGTCAACCCCCACCCGGCGCTGCGCGCCGACCTCCCCCTTGCGGGGGGAGGTTGAGGACGCAGGATCGAGACGGCGAACGCTCACCGGTGCTTTCCTCTACGTGTGCTTCTTGACGCCAAAGAGTTCTGAGACGTCAATCGTAAGGCCCGGCGGCGCCAGATTGATTTTGCCCTCGGCCCACACCTGCGTGGCGATAGAGCCGGCGGCGGCGCGGCCATAGTGAATAAGCCGGCGTTTTTCGGCATCCACCACTAGGTAATGTTGGATCGAAGCAACCGAGAAGTAGTCGATCATCTTGTCTGTTGTGTCTGAACGGTGGCTGGAGGGGGAAATCACTTCGACCACGATGACCGGCCGATCAAGGAGCAGCGCATCGCCATCGACTTCCGCTCCTTCCTGCACTGTTGCATCGGGTTCACGGACCGTGTCATCGTTGATGCGGACACCCATCCCATCTGTATAAACGGTGTAATTCAGCCCGGCGGCTGCCACCGCATCGTCGAGCGCGCGGGTAATCGCGTACTTCGCGCGATTGTGACGGGCCCGTTCAGGAGACATCATCACAATTTCTCCCTCTACGAGTTCGTAGCGTCCCGCCGTCTGGGTCTCACCCCAGGCGAGGAATTGCTCAACTTTCATTCGAATTTTCGGCGGTGCGTTCATGATGCAATCCTAGCATTTGCCGAGAGCGAATGCAGCACCGCGTTCCCGCTGCCCGGGCAGGCGCCGTGGCCGCTCACCGGTCCACCTCGCCAAACACGATATCGAGGGAGCCCAAGACGGCGGAGACGTCGGCCAGCATGTGGCCGCGGCACATGAAATCCATGGCCTGCAAATGGGCGAAGCCGGGGGCGCGGAGCTTGCAGCGATAGGGCCGGTTGGTTCCGTCCGACACCAGATAGACGCCGAACTCGCCCTTGGGCGCCTCGACGGCGGCATAGACCTCGCCTTCCGGCACCTTGTAGCCCTCGGTGTAGAGCTTGAAGTGATGGATCAGCGCCTCCATGGAGCGCTTCATCTCGGCCCGCGACGGCGGCACCACCTTGCCATCGTGCGCGGACACCGGCCCCTGTCCCTCGGCGCGCGACAGCTTCTCGACGCACTGCTTCATGATCTTCACGGCCTGGCGCATTTCCTCGACGCGGATCAGGTAGCGGTCGTAATTGTCGCCGTTCTTGCCGACGGGAATGTCGAAATCGAGCTCGCCATAGCACTCATAGGGCTGGCTCTTGCGCAGGTCCCAAGCGGCGCCGGAGCCGCGCACCATGACGCCGGAGAAGCCCCAAGCGAAGCAATCCTTCAGCGAAACGACGCCGATATCGACATTGCGCTGCTTGAAGATGCGGTTCTCGGTCAGCAGCCCCTCGATGTCGTCGAGCACCTTGGCATGGGTCTCGCAGAAATGGCCGATGTCGTCGACGAGCTTCTGCGGCAGGTCCTGATGCACGCCGCCGGGGCGGAAATAGGCCGCATGCATGCGCGAGCCCGAGGCGCGCTCGTAGAAGACCATCAGCTTCTCGCGTTCCTCGAAGCCCCACAGCGGCGGGGTCAAGGCTCCGACATCCATCGCCTGCGTGGTGACGTTCAGGAGATGCGACAGAAGCCTACCGATCTCGGAATAGAGGACGCGGATCAACTGCCCGCGCCGGGGCACCGCAAGGCCCAAGAGCTTCTCGACCGCCAGCGCGAAGGCATGCTCCTGGTTCATCGGCGCCACATAATCGAGGCGGTCGAAATAGGGTATGGCCTGCAGATAGGTCTTGTATTCGATCAGCTTCTCGGTACCGCGATGCAGAAGCCCGATATGCGGATCGACGCGCATTACGACTTCGCCGTCGAGCTCCAGGACCAGCCGCAACACGCCGTGCGCGGCGGGATGTTGCGGGCCGAAATTGATGGTGAAATTGCGGACGGCGGCTTCAGTCATTGGAAGCCCGTTCCAAAGCGAATAGCGAATAGCGAGTAGCGAATAGCGAGGTCATTGCCTCTCCTGAATCGACCGAATCAAGGAACGAAGCATTTTGCCAATCTCTTCGCATTTCTCGAGAACTGGGCGAATTTCCGTGGGCCTGGCCATTTCCACCCGCTCGGCCAATAACAAGTGGGTTTCCGTCTCTTTCAGAGACCCCTGCGCGATGCGAAGAAACTGGACGAACGAACCTGAATGCTCGCGTCCGTGCCCTTCCGCTATATTCGCAGCGATGGAAGCGGCGGACCGGCGAATTTGACTGGTCAGCCCAAAAACCTCGTCTTTGGGAAAGCTCCGCGTCAATGAGTAGCAAGTGACCGCCAAATTCATCGCCTGCTGCCAAACCAGCAGATCGCGATAAGATTTTATGTCGGCGCGGGTCAATCATCTTCCCTATTCGCTATTCGCTACTCACTATTCGCCTACCTCGCCTTTTCATCGCCCGGCAGCACGTAGTCGGTCCCTTCCCACGGGCTCAAATAGTCAAATGTTCTAAACTCCTGCACCAGCTTGACCGGCTCATAGACCACGCGCTTGGCCTCGTCGTCGTAGCGCACCTCGACATGCCCCGTCAGCGGAAAGTCCTTGCGCAGCGGGTGTCCGGAAAAGCCGTAATCGGTCAAGATGCGGCGGAGGTCGGGGTGGCCGGAAAATAAGACACCATAGAGATCGAAGGTTTCGCGCTCGTACCAGTCGGCGGCGGGAAACACGGCGATGACGCTCGGCACCGGCATTTCCTCGCCGGTTTGGACCTTCACGCGGATGCGGCGGTTTTTGTAGGGCGACAGCAGGTGGTAGACGACGTCGAAGCGCTTCTCGCGCTCGGGATAATCGGCGCCGCAGATATCGATGAAGCAAACGAAGCGGCACTCGGGGTCATCGCGCAGGAAGGTCAGAACGGCTACGATATGGGCGGCGGCGGCCTCGACCGTCAGCTCGCCGAAGGCGAATTTCGAGCCCATGATCGCGGGCCCGAGTTTTGCGGCGATGTGCCCGCCCAGCTCTCTCAGCGTCTCGGCCATGATCAGCGCTCGATGGTGCCGGTGCGGCGGATTTTCTTCTGCAATTGCAGAATGCCGTAGACCAGCGCCTCGGCGGTGGGCGGGCAACCCGGCACGTAGATGTCGACCGGCACGATGCGGTCGCAGCCGCGCACCACCGAATAGGAATAGTGATAATAGCCGCCGCCATTGGCGCAGGAGCCCATGGAGATGACATAGCGCGGTTCCGGCATCTGGTCGTAGACCTTGCGCAGCGCCGGGGCCATCTTGTTGGTCAGCGTGCCGGCGACGATCATCACATCCGACTGCCGCGGCGAGGCGCGCGGCGCAAATCCGAAACGCTCGAGATCATAGCGCGGCATCGAGGCCTGCATCATCTCGATCGCGCAGCAGGCAAGGCCGAAGGTCATCCACATCAAGGAGCCGGTGCGCGCCCAATTGATCAGATCGTCGGAAGCGGTAACCAGAAAACCCTTGTCGGCGAGCTCGGCGCTGATCCCGGTGAAGTACTCGCGCTGTTCCGGCGTGGCCCGTTCGATCAGTCCCATTCCAGCGCCCCTTTCCGCCATTCATAAATGTAACCGACGGTAAGGACGGCGAGGAAAATCATCATCGACCAGAAGCCGTAGACGCCGAGATCGCCCAGGCTCACCGCCCAGGGGAACAGGAAGGCCACTTCCAGATCGAAGATGATGAACAGGATCGAAACCAGATAGAAGCGCACATCGAACTTCATGCGGGCGTCGTCGAAGGCATTGAAGCCGCATTCATAGGCCGAGAGCTTTTCCGGATCGGGATTGCGCACCGCGATCAGGATGGGCGCCACCATCAATGCCAGTCCTATCCCCGCGGCCACGGCCATGAAGATCACGATCGGCAGATAATCTCGCAGCAGTTCAGGCATATCTTCCGCCTCGGGGCGGCCTCGGGGTGGGGTGGAATCCGTGGGCTTGGTAGCGCACCCACCCCCGCTCCGCAAGCGTTTCGGGAGGCTCATGTGCCGCAGGATATGCTTGGTTGCAAAGACAACAAAGGCCGCATTGTGGCAGCCTTTTGCCAAGGAATTGATAGCGTGGCGATTACCCCGCCCGCCCGCTGTCCTTGCCCTCATCTTTCTCCGGCGGACGGCTACGGGGGCCATCGCCGAATACCCTCAGGAAACCAAAAACGATTGTCGCAAGCATGCCGCCGCCGAGTAAGGCCGCGATCCATGGCGCATCATTGGCGATCGCATAGGCGGAAACGGCAAGCACCGCCAAGGCAAATATCAGGGCAATATTTTACCGGCGATCAGGTCACGGCCTTTGTAATGAGCACCAAGTCTGTCCAGATCACGGCGGTGCGCCGATTCGTTCTCGAATTGCTTGAATAATCTTTCCGCTCCGTTGTCGATTACGCTGTCATATTGTTTCAATATTGCCGGTGGCAAAACCGGCCCCTGCCAAACCGCTTCGCGAATTTCGGCGCGGACGAGGGCCTTGTCGGCGCCGCCAGCATCATCTTGCTTCGTCGCCAGACTTGCAGACTGCGGTCTGCTACCGGCGCTCTTCTTCGATTTTTCTGCTGGCGTTTTCAAAGTCTTGACCGAGCTTCATCCAATCGGAAAACAGGGCGGCATCTTCGCTTTCATATGGGTAGCCGGCCAAGTCATAGACCTGCCACCCGAGGCACGCGAAATCGGCAAGGCCCAAAACAAACCCCTGCCTCACTCCTTTATCGGGGCCAGCCGGGCGCGTCCGCATGTGATAGTAGCTTTTGACCATCCCTCCAGCATCCACAAATCCAGTTGCAAAAACCTTTACGCCGGAACTTCTTCCGGCCCCGCTCTCGAATGAACCATATAAGTTATCGGCCCGCTTTCGCGGCAATACCGAAGCCCGCATGGCAGAATCGCCTTCTTGCACCGCCAACGTGGCGAGCATAGTCATGCAAAGCAATTGCGGCAATCGGGATTGGTATAGCCACTGGGCAGGTTATACCTACCGGATATGATGGCGCGAGTGACGGGGCTCGAACCCGCGACCTTCGGCGTGACAGGCCGACGCTCTAACCAACTGAGCTACACCCGCAATCCAGCGTGCCGGGCCTGATAGGCCAGCCCCCTCACCCTGTCAAGCGAGCGCCCCGCGCTTCAGGCCCGTCATCTCGATCTCGATCTTGATGCGCGGATCATGCGGCGGCTCCCTTCCTTTCCAGCCATTGCGGCGCATAAAGAGCGGCGACCTTGCGCCGGTCGGCGGCATAGCATTGCGCCAGTGCCTCGAAAAACTGCGGCGGCGCCAAGGGCCGGTCAAGCGAGGCCACGGCGCGCCGGGCCGCCAGTCTTGCCTTGTGCAGATCCGGCCTGGACAGCGGCAGCGGGCCCCGCTCCTGCAGCTCGGCATTGGCCGCAATCTTCCGGCTCCTGCCGGTGATCGATTTCGGCATTTCAACCCAGCGGGCCGCCATGAGTCGCGCCAGTTTTTCAACATCGGCGTCGCCGCGCGCGCTGGCGCCGGCCGACATCCTGGCTATTTTCCCCCACAAGGGCCTGGCGCCCGCCAGGGCCAGGGCGGCGCCCGCCCGTGCCGCTTCCTGCACCAGGGCGCAGGTCAGCGGCAGCCGCGAGGTATTGCTGACCGGCAAGGTCTGCGGCAGGCCGGCATCGGTCCCCAGCACTTTGGCGATCATGCCGAGAAAGCCCTCTCCCCCATCCGCGGCGATCGCATCGAGCGTGCCTATGGCCGGACCCGCGCCGTCCGCCGCCGCGCCAAGCCGCTCCACGAGGGGCGCGAACTCCAGCGACGCGGGCTCGACTCCCCCTATGAACTCTTCGAAATCCTTCACGCCGCCGCGCATCTGGTACACGCGATAGCACGACACCAGCCAGGAGACATGCTCGCGCAGGATCAGCACCGGCACGATCTCGTGTTCCGCCCGCAGGAGCTCGAAGAGCCTCGCCAGCCGGTCGCGGGCCTCGAAGGCGCGGGGCGACCGTCCCGCCATCATGCCGGGCAGGTTTTCCTCGCTGATCACGGCGATATCGTAATCGGGCGCCAGGCGGGCAAATTCGTGCCCGACCGATTGAGCCGCGGCCGCGGGGCCAAGGTTTTCGAACCGTTCGCCCACCAGGCAGGACAAGGGCTGTTCATTCGCCGCGCCGGAGAGGCCGGCCGCCACGAAAATGCGCCGCCCGGCCAGCGCCTCGCGGCCGGCCTTGAGCCAGCGCTGAAACGAAGTGGAGGCGGCGCGATGCAGCCCCACATGGAATATGAGTTTCATGACGTCGTTCCGGCCACGCCTGCTTGTAGGCATCGCCGCCGCGGCTGGCAACGTCCCGGCCCCGCCGCCCTGTCGGCAGCGGCGGTTTCCATGTAATCACTTGAACCGCCACGACTCGCGCGAAAGAGAGCCTCACATGTTCATCTCCTTCTTTCCCAATCCAAGAATTTTCTTCTGGTCGGCCGCCCTGTGGTCGCTGGCCGTGGTGCTGTTCTGGTATTTCGGCGGTCACCAGCTCGGCGCCACGTTCGGCCTCGAAGACCCGCCCGAGGGAGCCGCACCGCTCATCGGCGTTTCGGTCTTCTGGTCGAAGCCCTTCATCTGGTTCTACATCTACTACACGGTGGCGGTCGCGGTGTTTGCCGCATTCTGGCTGTTCCTGTCGCCGCATCCGTGGGCCTCATGGTCCATTCTCGGCTCCGCCCTCATCGTTTTCACCACCTATTTCCAGGTGCAGGTGAGCGTCGCCATCAACAATTGGTACGGCCCCTTCTACGACCTCATCCAGGCGGCGCTGTCCAAGTCCGCGCCGGTCACGCTGGCGCAATTCTATGCGGAGCTTGTGAGTTTCGCGGGCATTGCCTTTGTCGCCGTCCTGGTCGGCGTGCTGACGCGCTTTTTCGTCAGCCACTACATCTTCCGCTGGCGCACGGCGATGAACGACTACTACATGAACAACTGGGGGCGGCTCCGGTCGATCGAAGGTGCGGCGCAGCGCGTCCAGGAAGACACCATGCGCTTTTCGACGACCATGGAAGGCCTCGGCGTCCGGCTCATCGATTCCGTCATGACGCTTATCGCCTTTTTGCCGGTGCTGCTGAGGCTCTCCGAAAACGTGGCCGAACTGCCCGTCGTCGGCTCGATCGCCTATCCGCTTGTGGTGGTGGCGATCCTGTGGTCGCTGTTCGGAACGGCGTTCCTGGCGCTGATCGGCATCAGGCTTCCGGGGCTCGAGTTCCGCAACCAGCGGGTCGAGGCGGCCTACCGCAAGGAGCTCGTCTATGGCGAGGACGACGCGGGCCGCGCCCAGCCGCAGACCGCGGCGGAACTTTTCGCTGGCGTGCGCGCCAACTACTTCCGCCTCTACTTCAACTACATGTATTTCAACGTCGGCCGCATCTTCTACCTGCAAACCGACAACATCTTCCCCTATATCGTGCTGGCGCCGACCATCGTGGCGGGCAAGATCACGCTCG
This sequence comes from Hyphomicrobiales bacterium, assembly GCA_052386315.1. Lineage (GTDB taxonomy): Bacteria > Pseudomonadota > Alphaproteobacteria > Rhizobiales > Aestuariivirgaceae > Aestuariivirga. Next base: position 32,671 of record JBQTKG010000062.1, on the reverse strand, counting down.
GCGCCATGAACCAGATCCTCAACGCCTTCGAGCAGGTGCGAACGTCGTTCCAGTATCTGGTCAATTCCTGGACGACCATCGTCGAGCTGATCTCGATCTACAAGCGCCTGCGGGCCTTCGAAGCGATGCTCGGCGGCGAGCCCCTGCCGGCGATCGACCGGGAATTCGAGGCGCAGAAGGCGGGGGTTTAGGTGTGGGACTAAACGGCAATCTGGGCGCCGGGCTGCTCCGCTGCGGGCTTCAACTCATCGAGCGCATCTTGAATGGTGGCGGCGTAGCCGGCATGGGGCGGTCTCACGCCGTGCGTGAACAGCATGTGACGCGCCGGGATCGACGCACCGGCGATGAAGAAACGGATGCCGGCCCGATGCGCCTTGCGCGCCGCCCCCGCCAGTACGTTGGCCGCTGTCGAGTCGAGGAACGGCACCGCCGAACAATCGAGGACGAAATTCTTGCGTTGGTCGGCCATGCGATCCAGCGCGGCGCCCACCGTGGATGCGGCGCCGAAGAAGAACGCCCCCGACAGCCGGTAGACGATGGTGTCGGGATCGGCCGCCGATGCCGATTTGTATGCCGTCCTGCCGCCGTTCACGGTGTCCGCGACATCCTCGGGCGCCAGCGGTGTGTGAGCGTCGATCGCAATGGACTTGCCCATCCTGTCGATGAACAGCAGTGAGCCGAGTGCGAAGCCGACGACGATGCCTTGAGTCAGATCGCGGAACACGACCAGCAGGAATGTCACGAGCAGCACCAGGGCGTCGCCCTTTGACGAGCGGATCAAGGCAACGAAGGCGTTCGTCTCGATCATGTTATAGGCGACAATCGCCAGGACGCCCGCCAGCGCCGCCAGCGGTATGTAGCTTGCAAGCGGCGCGGCCGCCAGCATGAACGCCAGGAGGAATAGCGCATGCAGCATGCCGGCGATGGGGCCGTGGGCGCCGGCCCGGACATTGGTTGCGGTGCGGGCGATCGTCCCTGTCACGCAAAAACCTCCGAACAGGGCGGAGCCGACATTGGCGAAACCCTGGGCAACCAGTTCGCAATTCGAACGGTGCCTGCGGCCGGTCATGCCGTCCGCGACAACCGCCGACAACAGCGATTCGATGGCCCCCAGCAAGGTGAAGGAAATTGCCGAGGGCAGCACCGCCTGGGCTTGGGCGAGACTGAACTGCGGCAGCGAAGGGAGCGGAAGGGTTCGCGGAATGCCGCCGAACCGGGTTCCGATGGTTTCCAGCGGCAGGCCGAGGACGGTGGCGGCAATGGCGGCGAGAGCCACCGCGATCAGCATGCCGGGCCAATGGGGCTTCCAATATTTAAGACCGAGGATCGTCGAAACGGTGAGCCCGGCAATACCCAGCGCCGCGGGGTTGACGGTGTCGCCGGCCTCAGCGAGGACCATCAGCTTCGGTATGAGTTCTCCGGGTTCCTTTCCTTCCAGCGTCAACCCGAACAGCTCATGCAGTTGGCTGGCAAATATGATGACCGCGATTCCGGCGGTAAATCCAACCGTTACCGGATACGGTATGAACTTGATGTAGGTGCCAAGGCGCAGATATCCGACGATCGTCAAAAACACGCCCGACATGAGGGTCGCCAATATCAAGCCGTCGACACCGTGGCTGGCTGTTGTCGCCGCCACCAGCACGATGAAGGCCCCGGCCGGACCGCCGATCTGGAAACGGCTGCCGCCGAGCGCGGAAACCAGAAAACCGCCCACGATGGCGGTGAACAGGCCCTTGTCGGGCGACACGCCGGAGGCGATGGCGATCGCCATGGACAGCGGTAATGCGACAATTGCCACGGTCAAGCCGGCGACGAGATCGGCGCGGAACTTCGCGGCGTCGTAACCCTCCCGCAAAACGGTGAAGAGTTTCGGCGTGAACAATTCCCGGAAGCTCGGCCCGTCAGGCAGTCCGGCTATCGAATTTGTATCACTCATATCGTCCGATGATCGCCCGCGACGGCGCCGCCGCCCTGAAGGTCCTCTCGTAGCACCGGGAGGCTGAATGGAGATTTAAGACCCAGAGCTTGTTGAATAAACTTGCGAAACATTGGTGGGCGATGAGAGACTCGAACTCCCGACATCTTCGGTGTAAACGAAGCGCTCTACCAACTGAGCTAATCGCCCGCCAGGCGGGTTCACTTAAAGCTCCGGCCCCGGCGAGGCAAGCTTATTGCCGGAAGCCGGTCGCTAGACGGAACACGTTGTTGAGAACCACGCTGCCATCGGCGCCCGTCAGCGGCGCCAGGGCCTCGGCAACGGCGCGGCGCACATTCTTTACGCCGGAATGACGGATGGCGCGGGCCGCCGCCGACAGGATGGCGCGGCTGGCGGTGGCCGCATCGGAAAAGCCCAAGCTGCTTGGTATCTCGACGCTTTCGGCGCCTGCGAGCCCCGCTTCGGCCATCAGCGCCTCGATGACGCCGGACTCGGCGAAGGCCGGCGGCGGGGCGGCCGCAGGCGGCGATTGCGGCAGCAGTGCCACGACCGCCGGCATCACCTTGGACAGCAAATCGCAGTCCTCCCGCCTGCCCCAAACCAGCATGGCGACGCGGCCGCCCTCCCGGCACACCCGCCGGGCTTGTCCGAGCGCTGCGGCGACATTGCCCGCGAACTGGATGGAATTGATCCCGGAAACCAGGCTGAAGGCTTGATCCGGGAATGGCAGAGCCTCCATCTCGCCGGTCTCGATGACCGAGCCCGGCAGGCGCTTCCGCGCGATCTCGGCAAGCTTGGCGGAGGCATCAAGGCCTGCGACCTCGGCGCCGCGCTTGCTGGCCCGGACCAGAAAACCACCGGCACCGCAGCCGATGTCGAGCAGCCGCGTGCCGGGACCGATCAGCAGCCTGTCGAGAACGGCGTCATAGAGGGGCTCCCAGACGGGCTCGTTGGCTTCCGCCCAGTCCTTGGCGCGCGCGCCCCAGATCTTGCCCTGTTCGGAAGCTGTGCCCATGCGCGGCGAAGTCTATATCCCGGCAGCCCGTGAATCAAAGCCCCGCCAGCCTCTATCCGTTCACCGCCTGCTTGAGCAGTTTTCCAGCCTTGAATTTCGGCCGCTTAGAGGCCGGCAGCTTGATCGGCTTGCCGGTCTGCGGATTGCGCGCCTCGCCGGCCTTGCGGCGGGTGACCGTGAAGGTGCCGAAGCCGACGAGACGCACATCGTCGCCCTGGCGCAGCGCCCGCATGATGTTCTCGATGGTCGCCTCGATCGCCTCGCCGGCTTCGCCGCGCGTCAGCTTGGCATCCTTGGCGACCTTGGCGATAAGCTCGTTCTTGTTCATGTCCCCGACCCCTCGATTGCCCTTCGGATGACGAAAACCCGGCCAGCACCCGCGCCGTTCCCGGCCGATGACGCAGGCATTTCCCGGAGATTCGCAAGAGTCCCGCGGGGCAAAATTTTTTCGCGAGTCAGTTCAAGGATTTATCGGCGGCCGGGGAATCGAAGCGGGCGGAAGATATTCCTTCCGCCCGCTGATTTTTGGCAGGAGTGATTCGCCCCAAGCTCAGTGCGCCCGGGCTCCCTCGCCGGCCGCCTTGTCAGCGGCGGCGCGGGCCGCGGCGGCGGCCTCCTCGGCCACTTCGTCCCACTCGATGGGCTCGGGCATGCGGGTGAGCGCGTGCTTCAGGACATCGTCCATGAAGGCGACGGGCACGATCTCCATGCGGGATTTCACATTGTCGGGAATCTCGGCAAGGTCCTTGGCGTTCTCCTCGGGGATCATCACCTTCTTGATGCCGCCGCGCAGGGCCGCCAGGAGCTTCTCCTTGAGGCCGCCGATCGGCAGCACCCGGCCGCGCAGCGTGATCTCGCCGGTCATGGCGACATCCTTCCGCACCGGAATTCCGGTCATCACCGAGACGATCGCGGTCACCATGGCGACGCCCGCCGAAGGCCCGTCCTTGGGGGTCGCCCCTTCCGGCACATGCACGTGGATATCCTTCTTGTCGAAGACCGGCGGCTTGACGCCGATCGAGGCGGCGCGCGAGCGCACGTAGGAATTGGCGGCCGAGATCGACTCCTTCATCACGTCGCGCAAATTGCCGGTGACCGTCACCTTGCCCTTGCCGGGCATCATCAGGGCTTCGACGGTCAAGAGCTCCCCGCCCACCTCGGTCCAGGCAAGGCCGTTGACCAGGCCCACCTGGTCTTCGCGCTCGGCCTCGCCATAGCGGTACTTCTGCACGCCGAGATACTGGTTGACGATTTCCGGCGTCACCTTGATCTTCTTCTTCTTCGACATCATGAGTTCCTTCACCGACTTGCGGGCCAGCGTGTTGATCTCGCGTTCGAGCGAGCGCACGCCGGCCTCGCGGGTGTAGCGGCGGAGGATTTCGTAGATCGCCTCGTCGGTGAGATCGAATTCCTTCTTCTGCAGCCCGTGATGCTCCATCGACTTCGGCACCAGATGGCGCTTGGCGATCTCGAGCTTTTCTTCTTCCGTGTAACCGGCGATGCGGATGATCTCCATGCGGTCCATCAGCGCCGGCGGGATGTTGAGGGTGTTCGAGGTGGTCACGAACATGACGCTCGAAAGGTCGTATTCGACTTCGAGATAGTGGTCCATGAAGGTCGAGTTCTGCTCGGGATCGAGCACCTCGAGGAGGGCGGATGAGGGATCGCCGCGGAAGTCCATGCCCATCTTGTCGATCTCGTCGAGCAGGAACAGCGGATTGGACTTCTTCGCCTTGCGCATCGACTGGATGATCTTGCCGGGCATCGAGCCGATATAGGTGCGGCGGTGGCCGCGGATTTCGGCCTCGTCGCGGACGCCTCCCAGCGACATGCGGATGAATTCGCGCCCGGTCGCCCTGGCGATCGACTTGCCGAGCGAGGTCTTGCCCACGCCGGGAGGCCCGACGAGGCAGAGGATGGGACCCCTGAGCTTGTTGGTGCGGCTCTGGACCGCGAGATATTCGACGATCCGCTCCTTCACCTTGTCAAGGCCGAAGTGGTCGGTATCGAGCACGTTCTGGGCGAATTCGAGGTCCTTCTTGACCTTGCTCTTCTGGCCCCACGGGATGCCGAGCAGCCAGTCGAGATAGTTGCGCACCACGGTCGCTTCCGCCGACATGGGGCTCATCTGGCGGAGCTTTTTCATCTCCGACTCGGCGCGCTCGCGGGCTTCCTTGGAGAACTTGGTGTTCTTGATCTTCAATTCGAGCTCGCCCAGCTCGTCGCGTTCCTCGCCGTCGCCGAGCTCCTTCTGGATGGCCTTCATCTGCTCGTTCAGGTAATACTCGCGCTGGGTCTTCTCCATCTGGCGCTTGACGCGCGAACGGATGCGCTTTTCCACCTGCAGCACGGAAATCTCGCCTTCCATGAGCGCGAAAACTTTCTCGAGCCTGTCGTGCACCGAGGCCATCTCGAGCAGTTCCTGCTTTTCGGGAATCTTGATGGCGAGATGGGCGGCGATGGTGTCGGCGAGCTTGGCGTAATCGGTGATCTGGCCGAGCGTCGCCAGGATTTCCTGCGGCACCTTCTTGTTGAGCTTGACATAGCTCTCGAACTGCGACACGGCGGTGCGGGCCAGCGCCTCGACCTCGTTTTCGGCACCGATCACGGTGGGCGTCAGGCGCACGTCGGCCTCGAAGAATTCGACGCGGCCGGTGAAGCGCTCGACGGTGGCGCGCTCGACGCCTTCCACCAGAACCTTGACGGTGCCGTCCGGCAGCTTGAGCAATTGCAGCACCTGGGCCAGGGTGCCGGTCTTGTAGATCGCCTCGATGGCCGGATCGTCGTCGGCCGGGTTCTTCTGGGCCACCAGCAGAATCCGCTTGTCCTCGCGCATCACCTCTTCCAGCGCCCTGATCGATTTCTCGCGGCCGACGAAGAGCGGCACGATCATGTGGGGGAAAACGACGATATCGCGCAAAGGCAGGACGGGAAGCGTCTCAAGACTGCCTTCGGCTGTGGGAGTTTTGGCGGATTTCGTCATTCTTGTTCCTTTCGCCGGGCGGGGCCCGGAATCACCGTATCATACGCACAAACGGACTGGAACGCAGCCCGATCCTGTCACCTGAAAATGGAGGCGGGGTTAACGGATTTCAATGGCCGGGCGCGCCGGACAAATATACCCGGCGCTTGGAGCGGTTTAGAAGCGCTCGTCCGTCTCTCCTTGCGGGACCGTTGCAAAATCACCCTTCTCCCTCCGAAGGTGGGAGAAGAGCCTGCCCCGGACCTGATCCGGGGTGGCGCGAAGCGCGCCGGATGAGGGCCCTCACCCGCCGCTACGCGGCACCCTCTCCCATGCTTCGCACGGGAGAGGGGCGAATTTGATACGATCTCCCAAGGGCAGGGCGAACTCGATTCAATCAAGGACGGTCAGGCGCTAGGCCGAGGCGGCAGGCGCCATCTTGATATTGGACTGCTTGTCGCGGTCGGCATAGATGAGCAGCGGCTTGGCGTCGCCGTCGACCGCATCCCGGGAAATCACCACCTCCTCGACCCCGTTCATGGCGGGCAGGTCGAACATGGTCTCGAGCAGGATCGCCTCCATGATCGAGCGCAGGCCGCGGGCGCCGGTCTTGCGGTCCACCGCACGCCTGGCGATCGACTTCATCGCCTCCTCGTGGAAGGTCAGCTTGACGCCCTCCATCTCGAACAGCCGCTGATACTGCTTGACCAGCGCGTTCTTCGGCTGGGTCAGGATCTGGATCAGCGCCGCCTCGTCGAGGTCTTCCAGCGTGGCGGTCACCGGCAGGCGGCCGACGAATTCCGGAATGAGACCGAAACGCAGCAAATCCTCGGGCTCGAGTTCGCGCAGCACCGCTCCGGTGCGGCGGTCGTCGACCGACTTGACCTCGGCGCCGAAGCCGATGCCGGAGCCGCGGCCGCGCTGAGCGATGATGCGCTCGAGGCCGGCGAAGGCGCCGCCGCAGACGAACAGGATGTTGGTGGTATCGACCTGAAGGAATTCCTGCTGCGGATGCTTGCGCCCGCCCTGGGGCGGTACCGAGGCGACGGTGCCTTCCATGATCTTGAGGAGCGCCTGCTGCACGCCCTCGCCGGAAACGTCGCGGGTGATCGAAGGATTGTCCGACTTGCGGCTGATCTTGTCGACCTCGTCGATGTAGACGATGCCGCGCTGGGCCCGTTCGACATTGTAGTCGGCCGCCTGCAGCAGCTTGAGAATGATGTTCTCGACATCCTCGCCGACGTAGCCCGCCTCGGTAAGCGTCGTGGCGTCGGCCATGGTGAAGGGCACGTCGATGATGCGGGCGAGAGTCTGGGCGAGCAGCGTCTTGCCGGAGCCGGTGGGGCCGACCAGCAGGATGTTCGACTTCGACAGTTCGACGTCGTTGTTCTTCGCCGCGTGGTTTAGGCGCTTGTAGTGATTGTGGACGGCCACCGACAGGACCTTCTTGGCGTAGTCCTGGCCGATGACATAGTCGTCGAGAACTTTCCGGATCTCGTGCGGCGTCGGCACGCCGTCCTTGGATTTGACCAGCGAGGATTTGTTCTCCTCGCGGATGATATCCATGCACAGTTCGACGCATTCATCGCAGATGAATACGGTCGGTCCGGCAATGAGCTTGCGGACCTCGTGCTGGCTCTTGCCGCAGAAGGAGCAGTACAGGGTATTCTTGTTGTCGCTCCCGCTTGCCTTACTCATGTCGTCTCCTTGCGACCGCTACTTTATATAATACGCCGATCGTGTTTAAGAGAATTTTACCGCGCCTGCCGCGGTTTGGTCCCATTTGCCGCCTGCGACTCATTATCCAGCATGCGGCGGCTTGGTTAATCAACAATTGATTGCACGAGGGGGCACCAGCGGACTTCCGGTAAATTTCCCTGCCAGCCGCAAGTAATCCTCGTAACTACTTGGAATCGCTGGGAGCCGGGCGCTTGTCCAGAATCTTGTCGACGATTCCGAAATCGCGCGCCGCCTCGGCGGTGAAGAAATTGTCGCGTTCCAGGGCGACCTCGATGGTCTTCATGTCCTTGCCGGTGTGCTTCACGTAAATTTCATTCAGCCGCTTCTTCAGGCTCTCCACTTCCTTGGCGTGGATGAGAATGTCGGTCACCTGGCCCTGATAGCCGCCGGTGGGCTGGTGCACCATGATGCGGGCGTTGGGCAGCGCAAAGCGCAAGTTCTTCTCGCCCGCCGCCAGGAGCAGCGATGCCATGGAGGCCGCCTGGCCCATCACCGTCGTCGACACCGTCGGCCGGACGAACTGCATGGTGTCGTAGATCGAAAGTCCCGAGGTCACCACGCCGCCCGGCGAGTTGATGTACATGGAAATCTCCTTCTTCGGGTTGTCGGCCTCGAGGAACAGAAGCTGCATGCACACGGAGGCCGCGACATTGTCGTCGATCTGGCCGGTGATGAAGATGATGCGTTCGCGCAAAAGCCGCGATGGCAGGTCATAGACGCGCTCGCCGCGCGCTTCCTGCTGGATGACGGAGGGCCAGAAGGAACCGGTGGTGAGGAATTCGACGGGGTCGCGCATGTCGGTCCGGTCTTTCGTGAATCAGTGCGGCGTTCGCAGCATAGATAGGTGAGGCTCGGCGCTCAGGGAAGCCCCCTCGCAAAAGTGGTCAAGGGGCACCCATGCCCCACTCACTCCATCACTGGCCTTGAGCCGGTGATCCAGGCTGGATGGCCGCCTCGAGAGCGCTGCTTTCCGGTTAGGGGTTTCGCCGGGCATGGACAAATACAGCGTTTGTACGAACGTATCTAGCAATTACGAGGATTGCAGCTGAGAATTTGCCGATCATATAGTCGCGTGGGCACATCCTCCTTCGTTGTCATCCCCGCACTTGTTGCGGGGACCCATTTATCAACAAACTCAGGCATCTGGCGCTCGGCACAGTGGATCGCCGGAATAAATCCGGCGATGACAAGCTTGGAGGTGTTGCGCCCCATCCAACAAGGCAAAGCTTAACCGGACAGCTGTGCCTCGAGGGCGGCACAGGAGAGAGAACAATCAGCCGCTGCTCGACGGCGAGGTCCGGCGCGGCTTGGGGCTGGCGCCGTGGCCGTGGTCGTGGCCATGGGCATGATCGTGATCATGATCGTGGTGGCGGTGGCCGTGGTCATGTCCATGATGCTGCGGATCGTGGTCGTGATCGTGGTCGTGATCTTGGCTGTGATCGTGGTCGTGGTCATGACCGTGATCATGGACCGGGGCGGCGTGATAGTTTTCGTTGTCGTCCTCCACCATGGCCTGCAGTTCCTCGCGGCTCACCGTCTTGTCGGAAACCTTGGCCTTCGAGACGATCAGGTCGACCACCTTCTGTTCGAAGATCGGCCCGCGCAATTCCATGATGGCGCCGGGGTTCTTGCGGTAATGCTCGAACACCCGTTTTTCCTGGCCGGGGAACTGGCGGGCCCGCGCCAGCAGCGCCTGCTGCAATTCCGGTTCGGTGACGGCAACGCCTTCCTTCTCGCCCATGGTGCCCAGCACCAGGCCAAGCCGCACCCGGCGTTCGGCGATGGCGCGATACTCCTTGCGGGCCTCCTCCTCGGTCGTGCCCTCGTCGGCGAAGCTCTTGGCCGCCCGCTTCATCTCGGCGTCGAGCGCATTCCAGATGCCGGTGAACTCGGCTTCGACCAGCTTTTCCGGCAGTTCGAAGCTGTAAATGCCGTCGAGCGCATCGAGCACGTCGCGCTTCAGCTTCATCGCCGTCATGCGGCCGAATTCCTCGGCCAGCCGGGCCCTGATCATGTCCTTGAGCTTGGCGAGATCCTCGAAGCCCATCTTCCTGGCCAATTCGTCGTCGATCGCCGTTTCCTTGGGCGCCTCGACGGCCTTGACCTTGACGTCGAATTCGGCCGCCTTGCCGGCCATCTCCTTGACGCCATAGGTCTCGGGGAAAGTCACCTTGACCGGCTTGTCCTCACCCGCCTTGACGCCGGTGAGCTGGTCCTCGAAGCCCGGAATGAACTGGCCGGAGCCGATCTCGAGGGGCACATCCGCCGCGGTTCCGCCGTCGAAGACCTTGCCGGCGATCCTGCCGGTAAAGTCGATGGTCACCCGGTCGCCTTTTTCGGCCGCCGCGCCCTCGCCCTTGGCCGCGAAAGTCTTGGACTGGGCCGCGATGCGGCCGAGCGCCTCGCCGATGTGGTCCTCGGTCACCTCGACCGCATGACGGGTCAACACCTGGTCCGAGACATCATTCAATTCGAAATCCGGAATCACCTCGAAGGCGAGCGAGAAGGCAAGGTCGCCCTTGCCGTCCATGATGGCGTTCACTTCCGCCTGGTCCTCGGGCAGCTTCACTTCCGGCTGATAGGCGGGCTTCAGCTTGCGCTCGGCCAGCACCTGCTTCGACTGGTCGTCGATTGCCTTCTGCACCACTTCGGCCATGACCGACTTGCCATAGATGCGCTTGAGATGCGGCACCGGCACCTTGCCCGGCCGGAAGCCCTTGATGTTGGCCCGCCCCGCCAGCTCGTGCAGCTTGGTATTGAGCTCTTTGTCGAGCTCGGCGGCGTTGACCACGACCTTGAATTCACGCTTCAGGCCGGCGCTCAGTGTTTCGGTAACCTGCATGTGCATCGCTCGTGTTCAGACGGAATCCGGTGGCGGCTTCAATGCCATGGCGCGCTTGGTGCGGGCGGAGGGATTTGAACCCCCACGGGTTTCCCCACAGGAACCTAAATCCTGCGTGTCTGCCAATTTCACCACGCCCGCGCGCTGCCGCTGGCATCGGGCCCTTGCAATGGGCGCGGTCTATAGCAGAGGGGATATGGCGATGCTAGCGGAGAAAATGCAGAAGCGTTGCAGCGGTTAGCACTTGGCCGCCATGCCGCGTGGCCGCCTCGCCGTGCAGCCAGACGGCGGCGCAGGCGGCCTCAAAGCCGCCCATGCCTTGGGCAAGAAGCCCCGTCAGCATCCCGGCCAGCACGTCGCCGGAGCCGGCGGTGGCTAGCGCTGGCGGCGCATTGCCGTTGATGGCGGCGCGCCCATCGGGATGGGCGATCACCGTATCGGGGCCCTTCAACACGATGACGGCGCCGGCCCGTTTGGCGGCTTTCCGGGCGCGCTCATGCTTTGCGTCAGACTCTTCTGACAAATCATTGAAAAGCCGCGCGAATTCGCCCTCATGCGGGGTCATGACGACGGCCCGCTCCGGCAACTCCGCGATGGCCGCGAAGAGTTCGTCCGGGCCGGGCGCGAAGGCGGTCAGGGCATCGGCATCGAGAACCGTGGCCGCCCCGCTTGCCAAAACGGCGCGGACTTTGGCGCGGGTCTCGTGCCCCACTCCTGCGGCGGGTCCGATGCAGACCGCGTTCTTGCGGTGGTCGGCCAACAGCAGATTGAGTTCCATATCCGAAAGCATGATGGCACTGACATGCGCCGCATGAACGGCGAGCGCCTCGCGTGATCCTGCGATAGTGACAAGCCCTGCCCCGATCCCGAGCGCCGCTTGGGCCGCCAGCCGTGCGGCTCCGCTATTGAGCGGTCCGCCTGAGCCGACCACCGCGTGGCCGCGGCGGTATTTGTGATCCGACGCCACAGGCCTTGGCAACACGGGCCGGACGTTTTCCACAAGCCGCGGCCCGATCCGGTCAACAACGCTCGCCGGAATTCCGATATCGGCCACCACTATCTCCCCGCACAGCGCCCGGCCCGGCATCAGCACATGGCCCGGCTTCTTGCGGAAGAATGTCACCGTCACATCTGCCTTGACTGAGTCGCCGCGCGGCCGGCCGGTTGCGCCATCAAGCCCGGAGGGCACGTCCACCGCCACCACCGGAACGTCCGCGCCGTTTATCGCCGCGGCCAGGTCTTGCGGAAAATCCCGCGACAGCCCCGCGCCGAACAGCGCATCGACGATGAGAGCTGCCCCACTCACATCGATGCCGGTCGCCACCGTCCCATCCCATTTCGCCGCCATGGCGGCCGCATCGCCCTTGCGCCCGGCGCTGTCGCCGAGAAGCGCCACCGCGACCTGCCAGCCCCAGCGCTTGAGGGTGCGCGCCACCACGAAACCGTCGCCGCCATTGTTGCCGGGTCCACAAAGGACGAGTGTTGCCCGCGCGCCATAGCGGCGGACGATCTCCTCGGCCACGGCGCGGCCGGCATTCTCCATGAGAGTCAGCGACGGCACGCCCGCCGCCGCCGCCAGCGCGTCGGCGCGGTACATCTCCGCGGGTGTGAGGAGTTCATTCATGGCGTGAGCCTAACCGGTTCGGCGAAAGAAATGAAACGCCAGCATGCGCTCAGCGGATCGACCTGATCGCGATGCCCAGTTCAAGTCCGGTCCACGCCCGGTCTGCCGTCACCGCCGTTGTTTTTTCTGCCATCGCCAAGCCGAGGCAGGCGCGGTCGCCGAGCGACAGGCCGAGTTGCCGTGTGGCCGCGCGCAACTCGCCAGACTGCAATGCCTGTTTCTCGTCGAAGGCAACTACCCTCACCGGCAGTGCCGAGAGTAAATGGCGGATGCCCGCACCGGTAACTCCGCGATCGACCAGTTTGGAGCAAACTTCCGCCAGATTGACGGCACTCACCGACGCCTGGTCAAGGAGGCCGCCCACTTCCTCGCTGCCCGGCTCCGACCACAGAAGGGCCAGCAGCGCCGAAGAATCGAGCACCGCCGTCATTCGCGGTCGGCCTCGGCGCGGCGCTCGGCGATGAGTTCGTCTACAATCGAGCCCTGGCCGCGATCCCTTTCGCGAATCAACTGCTGAAGCCTGGCGAGCGCCACCTTGGGAGAGATCAGCCGCAGTTCGTCGTCCTCCAGCCTCGCCGTCACTTTGCTGCGGCCGCTCAGCAGCATCGCGGCGCGGGCCGCGGCCGGGATGACTATACGGCCGTCGGCGCCGATATTGAGGATCCAGCGGCCCTCGCCGGCGGTGGCGCGGGACTGCAATCCGCCTGGTTCCTCGGCGAAGCCAGGGCTTGCGGCTGCTTCGGGCGAAGACTCGGGGCGGCCGGACTTTTGGTAGCGTTTTGCCATTTTATGCGTTATTGCCAGTTTTCCATTGTATGGCATATATTTCGGGTTCTGCCAAGTCAAGCGACGCATGAAAATCATGCAGGGCGCATAATTATTCGGCATTGGAATTCCATCCACCACCGACGCACTCATCCAACCCATTGAATTTATTGCCGGGAAAACGTGGCACAGGCCCTGCAAACGAGTTCCGCAAAAGCCGAGGCAGTCACAGTCATGAAGAAGATCGAAGCCGTCATCAAGCCGTTCAAGCTCGATGAAGTCAAAGAGGCGCTGCAGGGAGTGGGCCTTCTGGGCATCACGGTGACCGAGGCCAAGGGCTTCGGCCGCCAGAAGGGCCACACGGAGCTCTATCGCGGCGCCGAATATGTCGTCGATTTCCTGCCCAAGGTGAAAATCGAGGTCGTGCTGGCCGACGAATTCGTCGACAAGGCGGTGGAAGCCATCCAGAACGCCGCCCGCACCGGGCGCATCGGCGACGGCAAGATCTTCATCTCCAACATCGAACAGGCCATCCGCATCCGCACCGGCGAGGCCGGTCCGGACGCGCTCTGATCCGCAACTCCCAAGCAAAGAGGAAGCCAAAATGACGAAACCACTCGACGCCGCAGGCGTCATGAAGTTGATGAAGGACAAGGAGGTGAAATTCGTCGACCTCCGCTTCACCGATCCGCGCGGCAAGATGCAGCATGTCACCATGGATGTCTCGCAGATGGGCGAGGACGCCTGGGCCGAGGGCCTGATGTTCGACGGCTCCTCGATCGCCGGCTGGAGGGTGATCAACGAGAGCGACATGGTGCTGATGCCGGATCCCGCCTCGGCGCAAATGGATCCCTTCTATGCCCAGACGACCATGGCGGTGTTCTGCGACGTTCTCGAACCCACCACCGGCGAAGGCTATGGCCGCGATCCGCGCATGGTTGCCAAGCGCGCCGAGGCCTATCTCAAGCAGACCAAGGCGGGCGATACGGTCTTTGTCGGACCGGAAGCCGAATTCTTCATCTTCGACGACGTGCGGTTTGCCACCTCTCCCTACAACACCGGCTTCAAGCTCGACTCAATCGAGTTCCCGACCAACTCGGACACCGAATACGAGACCGGCAATATGGGCCACCGCATGCGCACCAAGAGCGGCTATTTCCCGGTGAACCCGCAGGACTCCGCCCAGGACATGCGCTCGGAAATGCTGTCGGTGATGGCCGAGATGGGGGTTGCCGTCGAAAAGCATCACCACGAGGTGGCCTCCGCCCAGCACGAGCTCGGCATGAAGTTCACCACCCTCACCACCATGGCCGACCAGATGCAGATCTACAAATATGTGATCCACAACGTGGCGCATGCCTATGGCAAGACCGCCTGCTTCATGCCGAAGCCGGTGTTCGGCGACAACGGCTCGGGCATGCACTGCCACTTCTCGATCTGGAAGGACGGCAAGCCGCAGATGGCGGGCAACCAGTATGCCGATCTCTCCGAGCTCTGCCTTTACTTCATCGGCGGCGTCATCAAGCATGCCAAGGCCTGCAACGCCTTCACCAATCCCACCACCAACTCCTACAAGCGCCTGGTGCCGGGCTATGAGGCGCCGGTGCTGCTCGCCTATTCGGTGCGTAACCGCTCGGCCGCCTGCCGAATCCCTCACACCTCGAACCCCAAGGCCAAGCGCGTCGAGGTGCGCTTCCCCGATCCCGCCGCCAACCCCTATCTGTGCTTCGCCTCGGTCCTGATGGCCGGCCTCGATGGCATCCAGAACAAGATCCATCCCGGCGATGCCGTGGACAAGAACCTCTACGACCTGCCGCCGGCCGAGCTCAAGGGCATCCCCACCGTGTGCGGCTCGCTCCGCGAGGCGCTGGGCACGCTCGACCGCGACCGCGACTTCCTCAAGAAGGGCGGGGTGTTCTCCGACGACCTGATCGACAGCTACATCGAACTCAAGATGGAGGAGAACATGCGCTACGAGATGGCCCCGCACCCCATCGAGTTCGACATGTATTATTCGGTGTAAGTGGCGTCATCCTGAGGCGCGAGGGCGCAAGCCCTCGCCTCGAAGGGCTCCCTGAAACTTAGGGGCCGGAGTTCCCTCCGGCCTTTTTTGTTGCTTCGGTTTTGCCCTATTGTCCGGCCATGGATCATGTGGCGCCGGAGAAGCGCAGCCGTATCATGGCTGCGGTCAAATCGAAAAATACGACGCCTGAACTCAGCATCAGGCACGCGCTGCACCGGCGTGGATTCCGTTATGCCCTGTACGCCCCCGACCTTCCCGGCAAGCCCGATCTTGTTTTTCGATCCCGGAAAAAGATCGTCTTTATTCACGGCTGCTTTTGGCACGGCCATCGCTGCGGCAAGGGCAGACGGCCCAAAACCAACCGGCGTTTCTGGAACGACAAGGTGAAATACAACAAGGCTCTCGACGCTCGGGTGACCCGGCAATTGCGGCGAGGCGGATGGTCCGTGCTGGCGGTTTGGCAATGCCAGACCAAAAATATGGACAGACTTGTGGAGAAGATCGCCCGCTTCCTCGAATCGAGATAGCAAGGACTTGCGCGTCGTCGGAAGTTCGGATAGCGTTGTTCACTATATGTTCTGGAGCCGGATATGGGGAGACGGATAACCATAGACCTATTTGCTGGGGCTGGCGGGCTCAGTCTCGGTTTCGAGCAGGCCGGTTTCGATATCGCAGCGGCCATCGAGATCGATCCAATTCATGCCGCGGTTCATAAATTCAATTTCCCCAACTGCGCCGTCCTGCCGCGATCCGTCGCGGGGCTATCGGCAAAGGATATAAGGTCCTTATGCGGTATTGGCGGTCGCCACATCGATGTCGTTGTCGGTGGCGCGCCATGTCAGGGTTTCTCGTTGATCGGTCAACGGGCGCTCGACGATCCCAGGAATTCCCTGATTCGCGAGTTTGTCCGCATTGTCCGCGAACTCGAGGCATCCTATTTCGTATTCGAGAACGTCAAGGGGCTGACCGTAGGTAAGCACCGCCGGTTTCTCGAGGAAGTCATCGCCGAATTCGTAAGTGCCGGTTATGCGATGCGGCTGCCGTGGCGGGTCTTGAACGCGCGCCATTACGGTGCGCCTCAAGACCGCGAGCGGCTGTTCCTGCTGGGCGCGAGACAGGGGTTGCCGGTTCCGGCTTATCCGGCGGAAACCGGCTGCGGCCCCACTTGCGGCGACGCTTTGGACGACCTGCCCGATCTCGAAGACTTCCCGGAACTCAATTCCCGCGATTGGGTCGAATGCCACAATTGGGGAACGCCCAGTGCCTATGCTCGCGAAATGCGATGCACCGGCAACGATTCTTGGCATTACGGAGTCCCGCGAATTTGGAATCCGTCCATACTGACGTCGAGTGCGCGTACCGATCACACCGAAATCAGTAGACGGCGTTTCGCGCAAACGCCGGGTGGCGAAAACGAGCCGATTTCGCGTTTTTTCAAACTCGCCAAGGACGGCGTTTCGAACACACTCAGGGCGGGAACCGATGCCGCGCGCGGTGCGTTTACCAGTCCCCGGCCCATTCACTACGGCAAGGCCCGATGTGTTTCGGTGCGTGAAATGGCGCGCCTTCACGGCTATCCTGACTGGTTCCGCTTCCATGCAACCAAGTGGCACGGTGCACGGCAAATCGGAAACTCGGTCCCGCCTCCCCTCGCCCGCGCGGTGGCGGGCGAAATCGCAAGAGCGATGTACTATTTTGCGAAGCCGCATTCGGGTGCGATCGCGCTCGGCAATCCGGAATTGCTGTCGTACGACATGCAGCAAGCCGCAGCGTATTGGGGAATTTCTTGCCCGATCGGACGCCGGGACCGCAAGAGTGGCGCGAGAAAGCGTAAGCAGCACGACATCGAATTCCCTGCCGCCGAGGCCGCCTGACATGGCAAAGTCGGCAAGACGCGAGGACGACAACCATTATTTGGCGTTGATAGAAAAGATATTTTTCGATCGTTACAAGCCGGGGATCGAGACGTTCGAATTCGAGAGAACTGAGCTGGAAAAAGCCGCCAAGACCCTCAAGATTGCGCTTCCGAAGAATCTGGGCGACGTCATTTATTCGATCCGTTATCGCGTCGAATTGCCGAAGAAAATCCGAGCGACCCAGCCCTCCGGCTTGGAGTGGATCGTCGAAGGCTCGGGGCGCTCCATGTACGCGTTCCGGCTCGCGCGCGTGGCTCGCCTCGCGCCCAATCCCAATCTTGCAGCCATTAAGATTCCCGACGCCACACCGGAGATCATCGGCGCCTACGCGCTGTCCGACGAACAGTCCCTCCTGGCAAAGCTCCGCTACAACCGGCTGATCGACATTTTCCTCGGTATCGCGGCGTATTCGTTGCAGAATCACTTGCGCACAACCGCAAAACAAATCGGTCAGGTCGAGATCGACGAGGTGTATGTGGGCATCGACAAGGCCGGGCGGCAATTCATCGTGCCTGTGCAAGCCAAAGGCGGAAGCGACAAATTATCTTCAGTGCAAACAAACCAAGATATCGCCGTTTGCAAAGAGAAATTCGCCGATTTGATTTGCCGGCCGGTGTCGGCACAGTTCATGGCCGATAATCTGATCGCCTTGTTCGAACTGCGAATTGTGGACGGCGATGTGAGGATTGCCGAAGAAAAGCACTACGAACTCGTCGCTGCCAAGGAGATCGGCGTATCCGACTTGGCGGCGTATCGGATTTCGAAATAGATAGAACGCCTGGGCAGCCAGACTGAAACTCGAAAGGCCGGAGAAATCTCCGGCTTTTTTTCTTAAATTCTTCAGGCTTCACTCACCAGGAGCGGCATTTCGCGTAGGCGCGGTTATAGGCGCGGTGCCATCTCTCATTGGCGCTAATGCCGCCGGCGACGGTACCGCCGACGGCCCCGATCGCCGCGCCGGTCCTGGCGCCCTTGCCGCCATTGATGGCGCCGCCGATCAGCGCGCCGCCGATGGCGCCCCCCACCGTGCCCAGCAGCACATCGCCGGCATTGGCCCTGCCGTCGGCCACATCGCGGGCATAGGCGCGGCAATAGGCCTTGCTGCGCGCCAGGCTTTCACCCGCCGAGCCGCCAAGCACCAGCAGCGCGGCGAGCGTCAGGGCAAACGATCTCATTGCGGATTTCATGATTCTCGCTCCTTCGATTTGGGCGGCAATCTACACGCGGAAACGCTCCGGTAAAAGCCAAAGTTGCGCTCTTGGTAACTCAGCTCCCAAGGCGGGCGGCTTGTGGCGGCCCATTATTCCATGAGCGTGAACTTGAAATCGTATTCCGTTCCTTCCGGGTTGCGCGCATGCAGGATCATCTCGCCGCGCACGCCCGCATATTTGCCGGTGCCACCGGTCACCGCCCAGACCGAGTCCTTGCCGTCGAGGAACGGGCCTTCGCCTGTGATCTGTCCGTCGGCCAAGGTCAACGTCGCGACACACTCCCACGCCTTGCCAACGACCGTGCGGATGCACCAGCCATTATCGTCGCCGACCTTCGCCTTGTTGGCCTCGTCATAGACTTCGTTGGCGAAAGTCAGGATGTCGCCGGCGCTGTCGTCCTTGGCGCCGAGATCGAGCACGGCATCGGTCGTCGCCCTCTCGACGAGATTGAGCCGTTCCGGGCCAGCCGCCCAGGCCGGTGTGGACAGCGCCAGGATCGCCCCGGCCGCAAGCGCGCGCCGGAATTCGCGAGATGTCATGTCAGCCTCCCAATATGTTGACCGCATGCGGCCCCTTGGACCGCCGGGACCATCATAGCATTGTTCCCGCCCGTCTCACATGGCCGAGGCCCATTGCGAAGCCGCCTGGTCACCACTAGCTTGCGGCGACGCAGTCAGGAAAACGCCCCATGCTCAAGCAGGCCTTCGGCAGCCACAAGCCGATCATCGCCATGGTGCATTTGCCGCCGCTGCCGGGCACCGCCCTCTACGACCGCGATGGCGGCATGCAGAAAATCGTCGACAGCGCGGCGCGCGACATCGAGGCGCTGCAGGCGGGCGGCGCCGATGCGCTGATGTTCGGCAACGAGGGCGACCGGCCCTATGTGACGCGGGCCACGCCGCCCACCCTCGCCGCCATGGCGGTGGCGATCGGCCGGTTGAAACCGCTGATCAAGGTTCCGATGGGCGTCGATTATTTGTGGGACGCGGCGGCCACCGTCGCGCTCGCCGTCGCCGCCCAGGCGCAGTTCGCCCGCGAAATCTTCACCGGCGTCTATGACAGCGACATGGGGCTGTGGGTGCCGGAGGGGGCGGCGGCGCTCAAAATCCGCGCCGATGCCGGCTCTAACCACATCAAGCTCATGTTCAACATCAATGCCGAATTTGCTTCGCCCATGGGCGAGCGCTCGCTGGCGGCGCGCGCCAAGAGCGCGGTCTTCGCTTCGCTGGCCGACGTGGTGCTGGTCTCGGGCGCAATGACCGGCGAGGCGGTGGAATTCGGCAATCTCAGGCAAGCCAAGCAGGCGGTCAAGGACACGCCGGTCTTCGCCAATACCGGCGTCAATCTCGACAATGTCGGCGAAGTCCTGAAGATCGGCGACGGCGCCATCGTCGGCACCCATTTCAAGGCCGACGGCAACTCTTGGAACCCGGTCGACCGGGCTCGCGTGGCGCGCTTCATGGACAAGGTGGCAAGCTTGCGCTGAGCTATTCGAGCCGCGCCGGGAAGCCGGGGGCGCGCAGGTCGGTGTTGAGCGCGTCCTCGAGCAGCTTGACGATCTGGGTCGATTGGGCGCCGCCGCCATAGGCCGCCTTGCCCTTCGCGAATATCCGGTTGGTGAGGCCGGCAAGCTCGAGCGGCACGCCGAATTCGCGGCCGAAATTCAAGGCGAAGCCCAGATCCTTCAGCGCCAGGTCCATGGTGAAGGCGATGTCGTAGCTGCCATTGAGGATCAGCTGGCCCTCGGTCTCGTGTACGAAGCTGGTGCCGGAGCTCGCCTTGATCGCCGCCCACGCCTGGGCCAGATCGAGGCCGCCGCGCCTGGCCAGCATTAGCGCCTCGCCATCGGCCACCAGATGGATGAAGGCCAGCATATTGGTGATCACCTTGATCAGCGCCGCCGAACCGAGCGCGCCCATGTGGAACAGCCGGCCGCCCATCGCTTGCAGCGCGGGCTTGTGCAGCTCGAAAAGGTCCTTGTCGCCGCCGGCCAGCACCGTGATCTTGCCCTGGGCCGCCAGATGCACCCCGCCCGTCACCGGACTTTCCATGGCGCGCACGCCCTTTTCGCCGGCGATCTTCGCCAGGCGCAAAATCTCGTCGCGGCCGAGGGTGGACATTTCGATCCAGGTGGCGCCGGGCTTCAATCCTTCCAGCACCTCGCGCAGCACCTGCTCGGACACGGCGGGCGACGGCAGGCAGGTGATGACGCAATCGACGGCTTGAGCGAGCGCCTTCGGCGTCTCGGCCCATTTGCCGCCGGCCTTCACATGCCGCTTCGCCAGCCTGCCGTCGACGTCGTTGACGGTCACATCGAAGCCGTTACGCAACAGGCTCGCGGCGAGATGGCCGCCGAGATTGCCGAGACCGATATAGCCGTAACGCATCTACCTCACCGGATGGTTGGTCATTTCGAGATGCAGCTTGTCGCCCTCATAGGGGGTGGCGAGTGCCACTTCCTCGTTGAGCTCGATGCCGAGGCCGGGCTCGGTGGGCGGGATCACATAGCCCCGCTCCCAGCGGATCTGCTTTTTCAGTAATTTCGCATGGAAGCCGCCGAAGGTTTCGATCGATTCGAGAATGAGAAAATTGGGAAGCGAAGTTGCGTAATGAATGTTGGCTGCGGCCTCGACCGGCCCGGCATAGAGATGTGGCGCAATCTGCGCGTAGTAGGTCTCGGCCATGCCGGCGATCTTCTTGGCTTCCCAAATCCCGCCGACGCGGCCCAAGGCCATCTGCAGAATGGAAGCGGCGCGGCATTCGAGGACGCGCGCGAATTCATATTTGGTGGTCAGCCGTTCGCCGGTGGCGATGGGAATGGAGGTGCCGCGCGCCACGAGGGCCATTTCCTCCGGCTTCTCCGGCGGCACCGGCTCCTCGAACCACAAGGGATCGTAGGGTTCGATCTTCCTGGCGACGCGGATGGCGCCCGATGCGGTGAACTGCCCATGCGTGCCGAACAGCAGATCGGCCTTGCCGCCGACCGCCTCGCGGATGAGCTTGCAGAACTTCACGCATAGGTCGATCGATTCCAGCGACGGCTGGCGCGGATCGAAGGACGAGTATGGTGCGGCGGGATCGAACTTGATGCCGGTGAAGCCCTGCTTCACGTAATGGGCGGCGCGCTCGGCCGATGCTTCGGCGTTCCAGTAGATCGAATCGTCCTGGCCCTTGGCGATGTCGGGATAGATGTAGGTATAGGAGCGGAGCTTCTCATGCACCCGCCCGCCCAACAGCTCATAGACGGGCTTCTCCACCGCCTTGCCGATAATGTCCCACAGCGCGATCTCGATCCCCGACAGCACCCCCATCAGCGAGACATCGGGGCGGAGCGTGTAGCCCGAGCCATAGACCCTGCGCCACAGGGCCTCGATGTGGAACGGGTCCATGCCCACGACATGGCGGCCGAAAGTGTCCTCGATCATCGCCGTCATGGCCTTGGGACCGAAGGTGGCGCAATAACATTCGCCGATGCCGGATATGCCGGTGTCGGTGGTCAGCTTCACGAAGATGAAGTAGCGCCCGCCCCAGCCCGGCGGCGGATTGCCGACAATGAATATTTTAAGGTCGCGAATCTTCATGTGCGCTTATCTCCATGGCGTTAGCCTAGCATGAGGATGGTGAGACGATGGATTTCGAATACGTCATTGTAGGTGCCGGGTCCGCCGGTTGCATCGTCGCCAACCGCCTGTCGGAGGATGGCCGCAATCGCGTGTTGCTGCTCGAAGCCGGCCCGGCCGGAGACGGTTTCTTTATCGCCATGCCGCTCGGTTATGGGTTGAGTTTTTATAACCCCCGGGTGAACTGGATGTACTGGTCGGAGCCGGAGCCCGGGCTCGGCGGCAGGCCCATCTATGTGCCGCGCGGCAAGGTGATCGGCGGCTCGAGCGCCATCAATGCCATGGTCTATATCCGCGGCCAGCGCGAGGATTTCGACGACTGGAAGGCTGCCGGCAATCCCGGCTGGGGCTGGAGCGAAGTGGAGCCCGCCTTCGCCGCGATCGAACGCCATCTCAAGATCGGCAGCACCGAAGAAGGCGCCCATCCCCTGGTCCGCGATTATTTGGCGGCGGCCCGGCAACTCGGCCTGCCAATCAATCACGATCCGAACGGCGAAAGCCAGTTGGGCGCCGGCTACAATCCGGTCAATATCCACAAGGGACGGCGCATGTCGGCGTCGCACGTGTTTCTCGCTCCGGCGCGGGCCCGCGCCAATCTCAAGGTGCTAACCGCGGCGCAAGCGACCCGCATCCGCTTCGACGGAAGAAGAGCGGTGGGCGTCGATTATGTGGTGGGCGGGGAAACCCGGCAGGTGACGGCCGCCCGCGAGGTGATCCTGTGCGCCGGCGCCATCGGTTCGCCGCAACTGCTGCAATTGTCGGGCATCGGCCCGGCAACTTTGCTCAAGCGCCATGGCATCGCCGTCATCGCCGGGAATGACGCCATCGGCCGCAATCTGCAGGATCATGTGGGCTACGATCACTACTATCGTTCACGCGTGCCGACCGCCAATCAGCAGCTCCGCCCGCTTCTCGGCAAGCTCATGGCGGGCCTGCGCTACATGCTGTTCCGCTCCGGTCCGCTCGCCTCGAGCTTAAATCAGGCGGGCGGCTTCATCCGCTCGAACGGGGCCCGGGTACGGCCCAATCTGCAGCTCTATTTCTGTCCGATGACCTATGACCGGGCGCCGCCCAGGACACGCCGGATGACCGAGCCCGATCCCTTCCCCGCTTTCTCGCTGAGCGTCTCCTCGTGCCGGCCCTTGAGCCTCGGCAGCGTCGAGATCAAATCGCCCAACCCCGCCGATGCACCGGCGATCCAGCTCAATCTGCTGACCACCGGCGCCGATGTCGCCGAGATGCTGGAGGGCGCCCGGTTCATGCGCAAACTTGCGGCAACGCCGGCCCTTTCCGCCATCATCGCCGAGGAGTTCAAGCCGGGCCCGGCCACGCAGTCCGACGACGACATGATCGCCGACATCCGCGCCCGCGGCTATTCGATCTACCACCCGTGCGGCACGGTGCGGATGGGTCCCGGCGGCGGCGTCGACGCGCGATTGCGGGTGCGCGGCATCGAGGCCTTGCGCGTCATCGATGCCTCGATCTTCCCCAACATCGTCGCCGGCAACATCAATGCCGCCAGCATGATGGTGGGCTGGAAGGGCGCCGGACTGGTGCTCAAATAACGATTACACCGACCGCGTGGCGCCGCCGTCGATGCGGAGCATCTGGCCGGTCACATAGGAGGCGCGCGGGCTCGCCAGGAATGCCGCGGCCGCGGCAAATTCCGCGGGCTCGCCATAGCGGCCCATGGGGATTTCCGCGGTGGACTGAGCCACGACCTCGGAGATCGCGATGCCGCGCGCTTCGGCGTCGGCGGCATTCATCTTCTCGATCCTTTCGGTGGCGAAGCTTCCGGGCAGCAGCAGGTTCACGGTGACGCCGTCGCGCGCCACCTGGCTCGCCAGCGTCTTCATCCAGTTGGCGAGTGCGGCGCGCAGCGCATTGGAAATCGCCAGCCCGGCGAACGGCTCCACCACGCTGGTCGAGGCGATGCTCAGGATGCGGCCGAAGCCCGCCTGGCGCATGGCCGGCAGGACCGCCTCGGTGAGCCGCATCTGGTTCAGCACCATGGCCTCGAATTGCCGGCGCCACAAATCGGCATCGACGCGCGTCACATCGGTCAGCGGCGGCCCGCCGGTGTTGTTGACCAGGATTTGCACATCGCCGAAGCTCTGGCGCAGTTTGGCCAGTGCCGCCGCGATGGACGGCCAGTCGCCCATGTCGCCCGGCAGCGCCAGTGCCGCCTGCCCTCGCGCCGTGAGCGCCGCGACATGTTGCGAGAGCTTGGCCTCGTTGCGGGCCAGGAGGCCGGCGCGGCAACCTTCCGCCGCCAGCGCCTCGGCGATGGCAGCCCCAAGTCCCTGACTTGCGCCGCAAACCAGCGCCACCTTGCCGTCGAGTTCCAGATTCATGGACGGCACTTTGACCCGAAGCGGCCCGTCAAGACAAGGGTGGCCGCCCTGCTACGGGGACACCACGCATGGCCGTTGCTTGCCGGACTTGGCGGTATAGAGTTCGGTGTCGCGGTTGAAGGATACATATTTCGCCGCGCAATAGTCCTTCCAGGCCTCGCTTCCCGGCTCCAGCGGCCCGGCGGGCTTCGCCACCGTCTTCTTGTAGACAGGTTTCTTGTAGACAGCCTTCTTGTAGACGGCGGGCCGCGGCTCATACATGTCCATGCAATCGGCATAGGCCTTGCGGTAGACGCGGTGCCACTTGCTGTCGGCCCCGGCCGCGCCGAGAACCGTGCCGCCGACGCCGCCGATGATGGCGCCCTTGCCGGCTCCTTCCTTGCCGTCGATGATGGCGCCCAGAAAGGCGCCGCCCACGGCGCCGCCGATGGTCCCGGCCAGCACGTCGCCGCCGCTCACCCGGGAATTCGCCACATCGCGGGCATAGGCGTCACAATAGGCCCGGCGCCCGGCCTGGGCCTCGGCCGCCACGCTTGCCAGCACCGCGGCCGCCACGAACAATCCGGCATAGATTTTCATCGCGCTACTCCCCCTACTCACCGACCGTGACAGCTATGGCCGCCGAATATGGCAGCGGCGCGGCAGGCGGCTAGAAGATTTCCTTCAAATCGCGGCGGCCATGCAGCACTCTCAGTACTCGTACCTCGGAGTCCATCTCGCCCTCGGGGCCGGATTCGATCTCATAGAAAATGAGATAGGGCGGTGCGACCAGCCGCCTCAAGCTCTTGCCCAATTCCGGGCAGAGCGGCCCCATTCGAGGATGATCGGCCAAGCCCATGACCTTTTCCTCGATGTCACGATAAATGCGATCAACGGCCTGTTCATTGTCGAGTGCGATGGTGACATAGATGTCGAGAACATCCTCGCGCGCCAAATTGGTCCAGGTAACTCTAGCCGGCATTCGCCGTGCGATTTCTGGCGAGCGCGAGACGAGCCTTCGCCTCCCTTCTCAGCGCATTGAAATCGATCTGGCCCGCGGTCCCGCTGTCGCGGCCATCATCGATGAGCCTCCGCAGCAGCCGGATTTCTTCCTCTTTCATGCGGCGGCTGGCTTGCCACTCGCGCAGCGCCTCGCGGACGATTTCGCTGGCGGTGGCGTATTCGCCGCTGTCGACCGCCGCCTTCATCGCCGCAACCTGTTCGCTGGTCAGGGCGACGCTCACCTTCTCGATATTGGCCATGGCAGCTCCCGGTCGTAAGATTTCCTACTTCTTACTACTTTCGGGTTCTTTCAGCAAGGCCGTGGCCGCCGCAGGGCCAGCGCCGATGAGCGAAACTTCAGGCCGCGTCACGGCGCAAGGGCTGGCACATGCAATGCACGCCGCCGCCGGCCTGAACGAACATGCTCATGTCGGGATCGTAGACGTGGAACCCCGCAGCCCGCATCTTGCTATTGAGGTCCCTGGCGCTGAGCGTCGACAGCACCCGGTCTTGGCCCAGCGCCACCACATTGCAGCCCAGCGCCATGGTCTCCTTGAAGGACGCCGGAATGATCTCGATCTTCTTGGCTTTCAGCCACTGCACGATGTCGTCCTCGGTCGTCTCCAGGCAGACGGCGGCGCAATGCTCGTTGAGCATGCACACCATGAGATCGATGTGCACGTAGAACTGGTCGATCGGCGCGAACTTGATCTCCCAGCCTTCCTTCACGAACCACTCCGCCGCCTGCCTCGCCGCCACTTCCTCGGAGCGGTGATCGGTGTAGCCGACCAGCGCCACGCCGGGCCGGATGATGTTGAAATCGCCGCCTTCGAAATTCCCCGCCGAGATCATGTCGTAGATCGGGATGCCATGATCGAGATAGAAGCGCAGCACGGCGGCATATTCGCCGCGGCGGCGCGGATTGGCGAGCTGGCAGATGACCGCGCCATAGGGCGACATGAACGAGCTATCCCGGGCATAGACCTGATAGGGATTGTGCATGTCGACGGGCAGGAAATGCGTGGTCACCCCGGCGGATGCGTAGGCATCGGCCATCTCGCGGTGCTGGCGCATGGCGAGCTGCTTGTCGAACTTGTAGCCCTTGCGCAGCGTATCGCGCACCAAGGACGACCATTGGGCGTTCTCCAGCCCCATCCAGCGGAAGCTCTCGGCCGGCCCCAGCAGCACGTCCTTCAAGGGCCCGGTCTCGGACTTGAGATACCAGTTCTTCATAAGAGGGGTTGCGCCGCCCTCGAGGCGGGCGCGGAGGGGAATTTCCTGGCTCATGCCGCCTTCCATTTGATCGAACATCCCATAGACGCAATTTGCTGGCGCGGGCCCTCTCCGGTTTCGGCAACAAGCTTCATGGCCTCGTAGAGATCGCGGCGGGCATCGGGCACCAAGGCCATCCGTGATTCATCGAGGCGGCCGCGATACTGCAGTTCGAGCTTGGCGTTGAAGCCGAAGAAATCCGGCGTGCACACCGCGCCATAGCGCCGCGCCACTTGCTGGGCTTCATCATGCAAATAGGGAAAGGCGAAGCCGTGCTGGCGGGCGAAAGCCTTCATGTTGTCGAAACCGTCTTCCGGATAGGCCGTGGCATCGTTGGCGCAGATCGCCACCGTCGCCACGCCAAGGACGCGCAGGTCATCGGCATCGCGCACCAGCCGGCCGGTCACCGCCTTCACATAGGGGCAGTGGTTGCAGATGAAGGCAATGAGCGTGCCCTGGCCGCCGCGCAGGTCCGCCAACTTGTGTATCATGCCGTCGACGCCGGGCAGGCTGAAGCCCGGCGCCTTCCAGCCAAAATCGCAGAGCGGCGGAACCGCGGCCATCGGTCCTCCTCAATAGGCGAGATCGAAATATTGCGCCGCCGTCATGGCGAAAATTTCCACCGCCTCGAACCGGCCGCCGCCGGCGGGATAACCGGCATGCGAGCGGACATGGCGCATGCCGATGCGGCGGGCGAGTTTTCCCGAGGCGCGGTTTTGCGCCATGGTCTTGCACCAGATGCGCTGCGCCGCCAACCGCTCGAAGCCGAGGCCGAGAAGCGCCGCTCCGATTTCGCTGCCGAGCCCCATGGCCCACATGGCGGGATGCACGCCCCAGCCCACTTCGAGCAAGCCCTTGCGCTGCACGATGATGAAGCCGTCGCCCACCGCCTCGCCGCTCGATTTTTCTTCCGCCGCGAGATGAAAGACGTTGCGCCGCTCGTCGCCGCGGCGCGCCACCGAGCGCATGACGAAAGCCCTGACCTCCGCCTCGTCCCTGAGCCGCATGGCGATATGGCGCTGATAGGCATCCTGGGTCATGAAGCCGGCCAAGGCCTTGGCATCGCCGAGCTCGATCTCGCGCAGGATCAGTTGCCTTGTCTCGACGGCGGGAAGGGTGGTGAGAGTGCTCATGGCGGGCCCAAGCTAGCCCAGCGGCGCACCGGATGGGAAGAGCTGTGTACGGAAGCGGGCGGCGCCTTGCGAATCGGGCAGAATGCTGCACCATGAGAGTTGAGCGGCGGCTCATGTCATCGACCGACAAACTTCTCGCCGAGGCGATCGGAACTTTCATGCCGGTTGCCGCCGTGCGGGGCGGGGCCATCGACAAGAATATTCGAGATAACCTATAACCTCCCAGGCGTACCAAACTGGGGCGGATCGCAGGATCCGCCCCTTTTTCTTTCTAAACCATATGCCGCGGGGGGTTTGACTTTCCTCTAGGAATCCCTATGTTCCGCTGCAACTCACGGCTCCCCCGGCTTTGGCGAAGACCCCCGGGCGCCCACGATCATGAAATCGCCAGAACGGTCCCACTCTTACATGAACTTCTCCGAGCTCGGATTGAGCCAAAAGGCCCTCGCGGCGGTGACTGCGGCGGGCTACACGATCCCGACCGCCATTCAGGCCCAGGCCATTCCGCACGTCCTGCAGCGCAAGGACGTGCTCGGCCTTGCCCAGACCGGCTCCGGCAAGACCGCCGCCTTCGTGCTGCCTATGCTGACCATGCTGGAGAAGGGCCGGGCCCGGGCCCGCATGCCGCGCACCTTGATCCTCGAGCCCACCCGCGAGCTTGCCGCCCAGGTGCAGGAAGCCTTCGAGACCCTGGGCAAGGCGCACAATCTCTCGGTCGCCCTGCTGATCGGCGGGGTTGCCTTCGAGCCGCAGGCCCTCAAGATCGACCGCGGGGCCGATGTGGTGATCGCCACCCCGGGCCGCCTGCTCGACCATTTCGGGCGCGGCGGCCTGCTCTTGACCGGCATCGACATGCTGGTGATCGACGAGGCCGACCGCATGCTCGACATGGGCTTCATTCCGGATATCGAGCGCATCTGCAAGCTCCTGCCATTCACCCGCCAGACGTTGTTCTTCTCGGCCACCATGCCGCCGGAAATCCAGCGCCTGACCAACCAGTTCCTGCACAACCCCGAGCGCATCGAGGCGTCGCCGCGCTCCTCGACGGTCGAAACCATCCAGCAGCACCTGGTCGCCGTGCCGCATGAGCCCGCGCAGAAGCGCGAGGCGCTTCGCAAACTGCTCCGTACCCAGACCAACGTGAAGAACGCCATCGTCTTCGCCAACCGCAAGACCACCGTGGCGCTGCTGGAAAAGTCGCTGAAAGTCCACGGCTTCAACGCCGGGGCGCTGCACGGCGACATGGACCAGTCGGCCCGCCTCAAGATGCTCTTGGCCTTCCGCAACAACGAGATTACCTATTTGATCGCTTCCGATGTCGCGGCCCGCGGCCTCGACATTCCCGACGTCAGCCACATATTCAATTACGACGTGCCGATCCATGCCGAGGATTACGTGCATCGCATCGGCCGCACGGCGCGCGCTGGGCGCGAGGGCCATTCCTTCACCATGGCGGCGCGCGAGGATGCGAAATACGTCAAGGCCATCGAGTCCCTGATCAAGATGGATATCGAGTGGTTCGACATCGGAACCGTCGAGGCGAGCGAGGCGGAAGCCCCGCGCCAGCGCCACGAGCGCCATGAGCGCAAGCCGCGCCGCGAGGCCAAGCATGAGCGGACGGAGAGGCCGGCGAAGTCCTCACAACCGCGCGCCGAAAAACCCGCTCATCCGCAACGCGCCGAACGCAGCCACAAGCCGCATGCGCCGAAATCCGAGAACCCGCCGCGCTCGCTGCCCGACGCGCCCGATCACCGCGGCTTCCACAAGGACAACATGCCGGCGTTTTTGATGCGGCCGGTCAAGACGGCGTAGAGTCTTTCTGATTGAACTGGAGGCGCGACTGCCTTCCATTCTCTCCATGGCCGCCCACCGAGGCGGCCATCCTGTCTTTCAAGTTGCAGGATGGCCGGGTCGATCCCCGGATCAAGTCCGGGGACCGCTATGGAGGGGAGTTTGATGTTTCAAACTCAATCGGAAAGCCGCTAGGCGCTCTTTGACAGCGCAATCGCTGCGCGCTTCGCTTAAACCAATATGGCAAGCGGCTTGACGGACTGTACTCTTGACGTACATCGTACAATGGGAGTTTCAAGGCTTTGCGGCGCACGGGTACAAGCGGCTTGCGCCAAAGGCCCATCGAACGTCGAGATCGTGGACTATCGCTAGGAGATACTCATGGCCCGTCCCCCATTCATCCCGGTTCCATACTCGCCGACGAGCTTGAGGCGATCGGCATCAGCGCCACGGCCCTTGCGCGCGCCATCGACGTGCCGCCGAATCGCATCAGCCAGATCATTCAGGGCAAGCGCTCCGTCACCGGCGACACGGCGCTCAGGCTCGGCCACTGGTTCGGCATGAGCCCGCAGTTCTGGCTCAATCTGCAAAGCCAGTATGAATTGCGGCTGGCCGAGGCGACTTCCGGCAAGGCGGTGCGCAAGCTGCCGGTGCGGGCGGCGTGAGAGCTGGCTTGTATTCGTCGGTATTGGGATTATGTTTAATCGGATCGGAGCCAGACCCATGAAATTCAAGGCCATCGTGCACGAAGCGGAAGACGGCGGTTATTGGGCCGAGGTTCCCGCCATTCCCGGCTGCGCCACGCAGGGCGATACGATGGACGAGTTGCTTGCCAATCTGCGCGAGGCCATCGAAGGCTGCCTGTCGGTCGAAATCGCGCCGCTGCCCTCCTCCAATCTCAAACCAATTCCACCTTGAGCTTCCGCCCCACGGCCTGAGCGGCGCGGCGCAGCGTGGCGAGCGTCACCGATGAATGGGCCGGATCGAGAAGCCGGTCGAGCTGGCGGCGGCTGGTCCGCATGCGCTGCGCCATCGCCGTCTTGGTCACGCCTTCGGCCGCCATGGCCGATTTGATCTGTCCGGCGATCAGTTCCTTGATGGCCAGTTCCTCGGTTTCCGCGAGCAGCCCCTGACTGCCCAGGAACTCATCGAATGTTTCGTCACGGGCGATGGCGCCCTTCCTTGCATGGTTCTTCATGCGATCTCCTTCCGGCGCCATCGCGCCAACTCAATTTCCACCGCGGGGGTCTTCCGGGTTTTCTTGATGAAGCCGTGCAACAGAACTATCTCTCCGGCGGCGATGCAGAAGGTCGTGCGCCATGGCCGCAACGTCATCTTCCAGATGGCCGAGGTCGCGGTGCCGAAGGAATTGTTCCAGAAAATTTTGCGGCTGATCGACGGACTGCGACCAAGACCGGCCCCAGCGTAGGACTGGGGCGGTCGGATGCGTCATCACCACGGGAGGAGTGTGCCTGAATGACGAGGAAAAGGGTCAAATCGGCCTCTCGGAAACGGTTCCGGGGCTCAGCACGCCGGAAGCGTCACGGACGCCGCCTTTGGGCTACCGGGTACCCCAGCAGAATGCTATCGTTCACGCCGATCCTTGGTCATCTGGCGAATGTCGGATTGGATCTGATTTGCCGCCGAAACGCCAGCCCCTCACCAGGGCACTCTAGGGGGCTTGTTGGACCCTCCAAACAACTTGTGACTCCTGAGCACGTGGCGTATTTGTTGGATCGATCCTCGACCAGCGAGCAAGACGATCGTCAATTCCAGTTCGACGGAAAAGGTGGGCCATGGCGGGAGTGGATTGGGCCTTCATTCATAAGGCGGAAGGTTATTGGCTTACGGGATATGTGCCGAACGTTCCAGATAAGAATGGAAGGATCGCCAGCGGCGTCACCGTTATTTTTGGCTACGACATTGGGCAGCACAGCAAAAACGAGATCATGGCGCTTCCCATCAGCGAGGCGTTGAAGGAGAAACTGTATCCATTCTGCGAAAAGAAAGGTGCGAATGCCGTTCAGGCGCTTGAGCAGAATTATTTGGAGGGTGTAAATCGGAAACTCCATCAGAATTTTCCGAAACATGTCGACGAACTCGCTCGTCACAACGTCCTTGCGGCTGTGAAAGCTCAATTCTCTGGGCCGACGCAACTGAAAGCCACCCCGCCGCGTGGCGTCCATGAGTCGGGACGACTCGGGACGTTTAGAGACCCCAAAAAAGGCGAGAAAGTCACTCAATTCGTTGCGAGCGAGACCTGGCACCCTGGCCTTACCTTGACGCAGCCCGAGGCAGATGAACTCGCAACGGCGGTGCAAGGTCAATATTACGCCAAGCTTGAGCGAAACTTCAACAAAGCGTGCAAAGGCGGAAAGCATCTTTCAGTGCTGCCACCAGATGTTCAGACCGCGCTCATGTCGCTACATTGGCAGCTCGGTAGCTTTTGGGCGGGAAAGGGAGCCCGCAAGGAGTTCTTCGACGCCGCGACCCGCGGTGATTGGGCGGACGCCATTGACACACTGAAGGCTGCGCCGTTTCCCAATTATCCGGATAGGAAGCGACGGCGAGAGGAGGCGGAACTCATCGCAAGGGCAATGGGAATTGACTTCAAGTTTGTGGGTCGGAAGGAAGGAGCGTGCATGCTGCAGTTGATCGAAGCCCGTAGTAGCTATGGCAATATTGGTTGACTGTCGCTGCATGGCTCTTCATGCGATCTCCTTCCGGCGCTTTCGCGTGCGTCACTCAATAATGATACCTGCACTGAGCAATCTGCAATGCGCCGTCGCTGACGCGGTAGACCAACCGATGCTCCTGGGTGATCCGCCGCGACCACCAGCCGGAGAACTCGCCGCGTAAGGGCTCCGGCTTGCCGATGCCATCCAACGGCGTGCGGCGGCATTCCTTGATCAGGGTGTTGAGGCGCTGCAAAATTTTCTCGTCCTGCGCCTGCCAGTAGAGATAGTCCTCCCAGGCGCGCTCGGAGAAAACGACTTTCACTCCGCCAGCTTCCGTTCCTTGCCGCCGCCCGCCTCGAGCTCGGCGATGGACTGGCGCAGGCGCTGCGCATTGGCGGGGCTCCGCAACAGGTGGCGCGTCTCCTCATAGGAGGCGAATTCCTCGAGCGACATGAGCACGGCGGCGGGCTTGCCGCGGTCGCGGGTGATGATCAGCGGCTCGCGGTCGGCATTGACCCGGTCGAGCAGGCGGGCGAGGTTCTTGCGGAGTTCGCTGTAGGATGTGGTGCGCATGGCCATCTTGTACGCATTTGCGTACCTTAATGCAAGGCCACTGGCCCCTCGCAAACTTTTTTTCCTAAACCCCCTTGACAGTATGTTCCGATTATGTTCTATTTGTCCCGTCTCTCCAGGAGGGGCGGATCTGCAGTCCGCAAGTCTGGGAGGGACACGGGTCTTTGACGGAAGGTTTGGACATGGCGACATGTTTGCGGAAAAAATCGGAAGTCGAAGCGGTCGTCAGGCC
>JBQTKG010000061.1:0-5726 GCA_052386315.1 Hyphomicrobiales bacterium | reverse complement strand
CCGTCGTTGGTGACGGTGATGCCACGCGGCCGCTGGCCGACCTTCACTGTCTTGACGACCTCCATCTTTTCGGAATCAACAACGCTGATCGTGTTGTCCTTCTCGTTGGAGACATAGACCGTATAGGCATTGGCCTCACCCGGCGCCAGGCCGAGCGCGAGTGCGGCGACGATCAGAAGATGCACGCGCATGGAATTCCTCCGCTGACTGAACCTACTGGAGTTGGCATTTGGTCTCGGGCCGATCGATGCCGAGCGTATCGAGTTGGGAGAACTGGTGAAGAAAGCCCTCCTGCGGCGAGACCGACACGACGTTTCGCGCGTCGCTCAGCAAAATCGGCTGGCGCAATTGCCAATTCCAGTTTCGGAAGGTAATCCTCTGTCCCTTGAAGGCGGCGATCGAGAATTCCGGCGACTTGATGAAACTACCGATCGTCTTGGCGTCCGCCGACCGCGTACGGGCTGCGGCTTCTCCGATGATCCGCACCGCCGTCCAAGCCTGCATGTCCTTGGAATTCATGCGCCGCCCGGCGGCTTTCTCAAAGCGATTCTGAATCTGGGCGGCACCCCACTGCTCGTGGGATGGATGCCAGCTGCTGGGAACAAGGCCCGCCGACCCCGCAACCGGACGCGGTATCCAGGTCCGATAGGGCAGATAGGTCCCGAAAACTTCGCTTTCATCGGCAACGACGACGACGTCGTGGTCGGGGGCTCCCTGCGTGAAGACCGGTATCTCGCGCTGGATCAACACGTTGCCGCTGTCAGTCTGGCGTGACGCACCTCTGTCCTCGAACACCCGTTCTTCGACAATTTTGGCTCCGAAGCGCTTGGCCGACCGTCTCAGAGCATCGGCCCAGAGCTTGTCCGTCTTGTGCGAGCCCGAGATCAGAAACCAATTGCGCCACTGCTTCCATCCGAGATATTGGGCGAGCCCGTCGGCGAGCATGGACCTGGTCGGCGCGGTGTGGAAGACGTTGGCGCGGCAGTCTTCCTCTCTGAGGGAGTCATCGGTTGCGCCGGCGTTGAATACGAGAACGCCACGAGGACGAGCCGCATCGGCGACCCTAAGCAGCATTTCGGCAGGCAGGTCTGAGACGATGTAGAAGGTGCCGCGGGCGATCAGCTGTTCCACCGCTTGTATGGGATTATCGTCCGGCCTCAGCTTGACATCCTCCAGAAAGAATTTTTGACTAAGGAACTTGCCGGTCGTGTTGTTGTCGTTGATCGCCACCTGCGCCCCGGCGATTCCGTCATCCTTAGGGGGCACGTCGAGAACCGAGATCGCGAGCTTGCTCTCGTCGACGCGCATGTAGCCGATATGGATTTCGGCGGCGTCCGCCGCATATGCGCGCGCAAATTGGTTCAACAGCGGCAAGGCGATCAGGACAACAATGCCAACCCACCCGCACCGCGCGCACGGGGTGACAGGTTGGATATTCGATTCACGCATGATCAACCCAAGACCGCAAGCAAATCGTTGCCTTCTCGACACCGGTGCTGTTGGCTGCCGCGCAGGCATACTAAGCAGAGATTCGTTGATTGGCCAACGGTGAGTTTTCGCGGTTTAAGTTCATGGTTTTGACGGCTCAGATGATTGTGGCTTCGAGTTCGGTTTCGTCGGCGAATGCGTGGCGAGCGAGATGGCGGGCTTTGAGGGTTGGCCAGGAACTCTCGATATCGTTGAGCTAGGGAGCGTATACGGGCAACCATACGGGACGCAGCCAAGGTTCGCGGGCGGCGAGCGCCGCATTGTTGTTGTGAACCGGCCCGATGTCGACAACGATCACGGCGGGTTTGCCGGCTGCTCCTGGCTTGGGCCCATAGATTCGGTCGAGCCGTTCGAGGAGCGCGATCACATTGGCGCTCGTCTTTGTCCTGGAGATTTCGACAACAAGTTCGCGGGCGGCCAAGTCGAGCATGCCGGTCATGGCGATTTTTCGGGACTGGCTTGGCGCTTCGATGCGCAAGACGGTTCCCCGCTTGGCTCAGGCCGGGGCGCCTAATCCGGAGCGCGCGACGGCTTCCAGGTCCTGCCGGCAGTTCAGAGTGTGGCGGGGCCGCCCGACCCCGGCCCGCCTCCGAGCGCTTCGAAGGGACCGATAGCCGATCCAGAGCCACCGTCTGAGAGCGCTCCATGGGCGAATTATTCGATCTCACCATGAAGATTTCCGGTCCATGAGCGGGGATTTCGGTGTATCTTCGCGTTTCGCCGGAAGGGCGCCACCGCGTCAAGGCGAAGTTTGGTTTCAAAGCACAATCCCATGACCGGATTCGGCCTGCTCACGGCGATGCTAGGCTCTGTTCTTTCGATGCCCGCGCAAACTGCGTTGGCGGATCCGGCGCAGTGCGTCGCCGTGTTCGACTTCGAGCTTATCGATATGAGTCTCGAAGGCGAGATCAAAGGCACCAATAGCGCCGAGCAGCAGCGTCTCGGTCTCCTCAGCGAGCAACTGCGAAAATGGCTTGCCGCCGACCGCCGCCATGAGCTCTGCGACATGAGCCCGATCTCCGCAGAGGCAAAGGCCGCCAATCTGTACGCCTGCGGTTGCATCCAAAGGCTTGCGAGCAGTGTCGATGCCGGGCTCGCCATCACCGGCGTGGTGAACAAGATTTCGAATCTTATCCTTAGCATCACGATCCACGTGCGCGACGTTAGGACGAATAGACGAATTGTCGTGGTTACTGCCGACATCCGCTCGAACACCGATCGGTCATGGACGCGCGGCCTCGACTGGCTCATCAAGCACCGGCTGGCCGGAGCACTCGCCGCACCTGGAGCAGGTGAGCCATGACCAGGATGCTCATCGGCGCAAAGGAGAACGCCATGCCCCGCCTTGGAGCCTTGTCTCTCGCGGTCGCGTTGCTGTTCGCCTCAGCGGTCCCGATCCCCGCCCAGGACACGATGCAGGGCGTCGAACTGAACTCGCCGACGATGACAACGGCCGAAATGAGCCGGCAAGAGGTGGTTGCCGCAATCGAGGCCGCTGCAGGCGCTCCGGTGAATCTCTCGAGGAAGCGGCTGTCGGGCCTCGACTTGTCGGGACTCGATCTTTCGGGAGCCGTCCTGCGCGGCGCCTACCTCAACAAGGCCAACCTCAAGGGGGCAAATCTCGACGAAGCGGTGTTCGATCAGGCCTGGGCGCTCGCGGCCAACTTCGAAGGCGCAAGTTTCCGGCGCGCGAGCTTGATCGCAAGCCAGATGCGCGGTGCCAATCTAAAGGGAGCCGACTTGTCAGGCGCACGCATCACCGCCGATCTCACCAATGCCAATATCGCCGGCGCCTCCTTCAAGGGCGCCGATCTTTCCGCCGACATGAAGAACCAGTCGATGGGTCTCATGCGTGCAGTCCTGCGTTCGGCCAATCTTGATGGCGCCGATTTCTCTGGCGCCAACCTGTCGCGCACCGTGCTTGAATTCGCGGTGTTGAAAGGCGCAAGTCTCGAAGGAGCGAACCTTGTCGGCGCCGAACTGGGCGGCGCCAACCTGACGGGTGCGGATGTGGCAGGGGCCGATTTTGAATTCGCCGACGTGACCTCGACGGTACTTAAGAAGCTCAAGGGAAAGGATCGGGCGCGCAACTTCGACAAGGTAAGGAACCTGAAACGCGCCTTTCTCGACTGAACGCAAGACACATCAGAAGCAGCGTATCTCGGCCTCCGCGCGGGCCCGGTGCAGATCGTCCGTCGCCTTTTTGGCGGGCTCGCTCTGGCGGAAGAGAAGGCCCTTATCGCCTGCGATCTGTCCAACGCCCATGAACGCCTCCGCACTTTCGTAGCGTTCGTAGGGCAGAATCGAGGCGATGATGTCGATCGAGCAGGAGCATTTTTCCAGAGCTTCGCGCGTCTCGCCGTTCACCTTCATGCAGCCGAAGACATAGTCAGCCCTGGCGGCCGTCGGGTAGTCGTTTACCAGTTGGGCCGCGCCCGG
Source organism: Hyphomicrobiales bacterium (assembly GCA_052386315.1). Classification (GTDB taxonomy): domain Bacteria; phylum Pseudomonadota; class Alphaproteobacteria; order Rhizobiales; family Aestuariivirgaceae; genus Aestuariivirga. Next base: position 1,799 of record JBQTKG010000061.1, on the reverse strand, counting down.
CGCAGCGCTAGCGAGAATTGCGAGCATGGCGGCGCACAACAGCGCGTTCCGGCGTATCCGCATTCCGGCTCTCTCGAGACCCAAGGAAAAACCCTCGCCGTCTTGCGACAGCAAGGGCGCTTTTTAATTCAAGCCGCCGCCGCCTTGGTGACAAGCGCACCGGCGATTTTCTCGGAAATATAGCCGAGAACATTGCCGACGATCATCGATATGGCAACCGCCACGGTGAGCTTCACAACCCCACCGGCACCCGCGCCGTAAGCGGCGGCGCCGTGCAAAAACAGCGCGGCGGTCGCGGCAAAGCCATAAACCCCGGCGGGAATGGCCGCCAGTGCCGGCACCTTCGCGCCCAGAATCAAGATCGCCACGGTGACGCCGACGCAGATGGCGGCGGTGATGGCGGTAATGCCCAAAGCCATTGCCGCGATGAACGCGACAGCGGCGCACACCGCGCCCCAGACGTTGGCAATCGCCGAGTTCTTGATTCCTGCTTCCTTGCCGCCGCAATGGAAGAAGCTTGCCCAGCCCAAGAAAATAGCCCAGATCAGCACATACGGGCTGCCGAGCGTGACGGCCACCCACGTCGCGATAGCTCCCATGACGCCGATGACGATGGCGAGCGCTGTTATCAGATCCATTGGTTTTCTCCAGATTTCCCACCCAAAAGGGCAAAGCAGGAAACATTCAGGAGCGGGCTCTTTGCCACTTCATTGCCTGAAGGCGCCGGCTATTTTCCCCATCCAAGCTGGGTTTCGCGGTTGACAACAAAGAGAGTTCGCAAAACTCTGGTTTCCTGCCGCTTGACCGAGTCGGATCTGTGCCCTGCCATAATCATGCCATGATTTGTGATTGTGGGCAACACCGCCATTGCAGACGCCGCTCGCAGGGTCGTGACCGCGATGGAACGCGCCACCGGCCGACTGTCCCGGTTTCCGTAGTCCGGACGCGTGGGCGCGGCCGCCACGACCCGCGAACTCGTCGTCCGACGCCTCCCCCTCTATCGTCGTGTACCGCGTGACGTCCCGGAAGCGGCCGTGGCGATTGACCGAAAATGTCGAGGGATCGGGCACATTGTCGTCGAGATCCAGGCGGCAGAACCAGCGGTAGGCGAGGTTCAACTCGACCTCTTCGCACAGCTTCCTCTCGAAGCGGATGCCGTAGCAGTACCCGACGATGAGCATCCGCATCATCAGCTCGGGATCGATCGAAGGCCGCCCCATCTCGCTGTAGAAGGACTGAAGCTTCTCGCGAAGGCCCGCCAGCACGCACGTCACGATCGGATTGATGCGGCGCAGGAGGTGGCGCGCCGGAATGCGGTCTTCAAGGTTAAACAGGTAAAATAGCTGGCTCTGATCGCCTGTCTGCCGCCCCATCATCACCCGTCTCCGTCGCCGATACTCCTCGGCTGACAGAATCACAGTTCGCCGGTCATCACGAGCCCTTTTTCAACAGCATCGGACAACAACGGAACAATGGGGTAGCACACTAAACACGGGGGCAACTTTGGGGGCAACTTACGGACATCCCGAACGGGAATGCAAGCATTCATGAGGGTTTTCGTGCATTGTCCGGTAGCCTCCCCCGCTACCACCTTTACAGCGGTTTTTCGGCAGCTACCGGTCAATCCAACAATCGCGCTCATATCGCCGGTAATCTTGAGTCGCGCGGCGCCCTTAGAGTCCGTTTCGAAAGTCATGTTGATCGCGCCATTCGGCGGACGAGGATCATGACGGAGGCGGCATAAAGGAAGGCGCGGGCGGATGCGATGGTAGCCTCGAAGTCTTTTGCCAGACGCCTGT
>JBQTKG010000060.1:0-53360 GCA_052386315.1 Hyphomicrobiales bacterium | reverse complement strand
GTTGGCGCTGGCGTCGGGCCTGACGCTGGCTGCCGCCAACACCATGTTCGCCAAGGCCGCCCGCGCCGAACCGAAAAAGGGCGGGACATTGAGGATTGGTCTGGCTCATGGGGCCACGACCGACTCGCTCGACCCCGGCCTCTACTATGACCAATTCACCGGCACGGCCTGCTGGGGCACCCTGTCGAACAGCTTGACCGAACTTGATCCCGCCGGCAATGCGGTTCCCGATCTGGCCGAGAGCTTCGAGCCGTCCGACGGCGCCAAGAAGTGGGTATTCAAGCTGCGCAGCGGCGCCACCTTCCACAATGGCAAGGAAGTGACAGCCGACGACGTGGTGGCGTCCTACTTGCATCACACGGTGAAAGACACCAAGTCCGCCGCCAAGTCGCTGCTCGAGTCGGTCGCTTCGATCAAGGCTGACGGCAAGTTGACGGTCGTATTCGACCTCAAGGGCGGCAATGCCGATTTCCCCTATATCGCCTCCGACTACCATATCCCGATCATGCCGCGCAAAGACGACGGCAGCCCCGACTGGGAGTCGGGCGTGCGCACCGGTGCCTATGCGCTCGAGAAGTTCGAGCCCGGCGTCAAAGCGACATTCAACCGCAACCCCAACTATTTCAAGACCGGCAAGGCGTGGTTCGACCGCGTCGAATGTCTGGCGATCAAGGACGTGACCGCGCGCACCAACGCCTTGAACACCGGCGAAGTCGACTATCTGCACCGCGCCGACCTGAAGACGCTCGATCTGCTGATGCAGAACCCCAATGTGGTGATCTTCGAGAAGACCGGCTACGGCCATTACATCTATGTGATGAATGTGACCGCGCCGCCGTTCGACAATGCCGATGTGCGCAATGCCATCAAGTTTTCGGTTGATCGCGCCGAGATCGTCGACAAGGTCTTCCTCGGCCATGGCACGGTCGGCAATGACAATCCGATCGCGCCAACGGTGAAATTCGCCGTCGATCCGCAGCCCCAGCACGTCTACGATCCGGAAATGGCCAAGAGCCTGCTCAAGAAGGCCGGCCTCGAGTCGCTGAAGTTCGATCTCTCGGTCGCCGAGGCGGCCTTCACGGGAGCGACCGATTCCGCCTTGCTGTGGCGGGAGTCGGCCAAGGCCGCCGGCATCGACATCAACGTCATCCGCGAGCCCGAGGACGCCTATTGGGACAATGTCTGGCTCAAGAAGCCGTTCGTCGCCTCCTACTGGGCGGGCCGTCCGACCTGCGACTGGATGTTCACCACCGCCTATGCGGCGGATGCGGCGTGGAACGACACATTCTGGAAGCACCCGCGCTTCAATGAACTTCTGGTGCAGGCCCGGGCCGAAACCGACGAGGCCAAGCGCGCGGCGATGTATGCCGAAATGCAGCAGCTCGTTCATGATGATGGCGGACTGGTCAACGTGGTATTCAACAATTTCGTCGATGCCCATGCCAACACCCTCGCCCACGGCGACACCGCCGCCAACTGGCCGCTCGACGGCATGAAGATCGCCGAGCGCTGGTGGTTCGCCGCGTAGCCGGCTTCCCAGAGACACCAAAGTAAGCTTTCCCTCGCCCCCACGGGGCGAGGGAAAGTGAAAATGATCCGCCCCCAAGATTGTGGGTAGCGCCGGTTCGCCGATCTGCTAAAGTTTATGAAAAGGGCCCGGCAAAGAGGCCCTGGGGAGGCCGATGCATCCGATCGTCAGAACGGTGCTGCAGCGTTTGGGATTGGGTCTGTTGACCCTGTTCGTCGTTTCCATCGTCATTTTCTCAACGCTGGAATTCCTGCCCGGCGGCTTCGCCGAGGCGATCCTGGGGCAGGCTGCCACGCCGGAGACGGTTGCCGCCTTCAACCGCGAGATCGGCCTCGACCGGCCGGCGACGGTGCGCTACTTCGAATGGATCGGCGGGGTGCTGACCGGCGATTTCGGCTATTCCTATGCCGGCCTCGGCGGCTCGATCAAGCGCAGCGTCACGGCGATGATCGCGCCCCGCCTCTACAACACCTTCTTCCTGGCGGCGATGGCGGCGGCGATCGCCGTGCCATTGGCGCTGCTCCTCGGCGTCATGGCGGCCCTCTACCGCAACAGCCCGTTCGACCGCATCGTCAATTCGGTGACTCTGACCACCATCGCGCTGCCCGAATTCTTCGTCGCCTATGTGCTGATGTTCGTCTTCGCCATCAAGCTGCGCTGGTTCTATTCGCTGTCGACGGTGAGCGACACCACGCCCTTTTTCCAACACGTCGAACGGGCGTTGCTGCCGGCGGTCACCCTGACGCTGGTCATCGTCGCCCACATGATGCGCATGACCCGGGCGGCGATCATCGCTCTCCTGTCCAGTCCCTATATCGAGATGGCGCAGCTCAAGGGGATCCGCGGGCGCGATGTCGTCGTCCGCCACGCCCTGCCCAATGCCTGGGCGCCGATCGTCACGGTGATCGCCTTCAACCTCGCCTATCTGGTGGTCGGCGTCGTGGTCGTCGAAGTGGTCTTCGTCTATCCCGGCATCGGACAATTGATGGTGGACTCAGTCTCGAGCCGCGACATGCCCGTGGTGCAGGCTTGCGCCCTGATCTTCGCGGCCACTTATATTCTGCTCAATCTCTCGGCCGACATCATCTCGATCATCACCAACCCGCGCCTGCTGCATCCTAAATGACCGTTGAAACCTCCGATATCAGAAAAGTTCGCGCCCGCCGCGGCTTGGGCGAGAACGCCTGGCGCAGCCTGAAGAAGGCCCCGGTCAGCGCCTGGTTCGGCATGATCGTCATTCTGTTCTATGCCTTTTGCGCGGTATTTGCTCCGCTGATCGCGCCCTATGGCGAGGCCCAAATCGTCGGCAAGGCCTATGAAAACCCCTCGGCCGCGTTCTTGTTCGGCACCGACCAGATCGGCCGCGACATCCTCTCGCGCGTCATCTACGGCGCCCGCAACACGATCGGCATTGCGCTCCTTACCGTGCTGCTGTCCTTCTGCGTCGGGGGCGTGCTCGGCGTCTATGCGGCGATCACCCGGGGCTGGTTCGACCAGATCATGAGCCGTGTTGTCGATGCGCTCATGTCGATCCCGGTTCTGATCTTCGCTCTCATGCTGCTCGCCGTATTCGGCAAGTACATCATCAATCTCATCGTCATCCTGGCCCTGCTCGACTCGACCCGCGTCTTCCGCCTGGCCCGCAATACCGCCCTCAATGTCGTGGTCATGGACTTTGTCGAGGCGGCGAAGCTGCGCGGCGAGAAGCTCGCCTGGATCACGCTCAAGGAGATCGTTCCCAATATCATGCCGCCGCTGGTGGCCGAATTCGGACTGCGCTTCTGCTTCGTGTTCCTGACCATCAGCGCTCTCTCGTTCCTCGGCGTCGGCATCCAGCCGCCCACCGCCGACTGGGGCTCGATGGTGGCGGAGAACAAGACTCTGATCACCTATGGCCGCGCCCAGCCGCTTATCCCAGCGGGCGCCATCGCGCTGCTCACCGTCGCCGTCAATTTCGTCGTCGACTGGTTCCTGCACAAGACCAGCGGGCTGCGCGATGAGCGCTGAAAAACGCCGCGTCAAGGGCGAGACCCTGCTCGAAATCCGCGGCCTGTTTATCGAGGGCCAGAGCGACGACGTCTGGCATCCGATCGTCATGGGCGTCGATCTCAGTCTCAAGCGCGGCGAGGTGCTGGGGCTCATCGGCGAATCGGGTGCGGGAAAATCGACGATCGGCCTCGCCGCCATGGGTTTCGCCCGGCCCGGCTGCCGCATCACCGCCGGCTCCATCGTCTTCGATGGGCTGGACCTGATCCATGCCGGCGAAGCCGAGCGCCGGGCGTTGCGCGGCTCGCGCATCGCCTATGTCGCCCAGAGTGCGGCGGCCTCCTTCAATCCGGCGCACCGGCTGATCGACCAGACGGTCGAAACCGCCGTCAGCCACGGCATCAAGCCGCGCGACAAGGCCGAGACCGACGCCCGCGACCTCTACCGGCGCCTGCAATTGCCCGATCCCGATGCGATCGGCGAGCGTTACCCGCATCAGGTCTCCGGCGGCCAGTTGCAGCGCGCCATGACGGCCATGGCCATGTCCTGCCGCCCCGACCTCATCATCTTCGACGAGCCGACGACGGCGCTCGACGTCACCACCCAGGTCGAAGTCCTCGCCGCCATGCGCGGCATCGTCGAGCAGTTCAACACGGCGGCGATGTACATCACCCACGATCTTGCGGTGGTGGCCCAGATGGCCGACCGCATCATGGTGCTTCGCTACGGCAAGCTGGTCGAGGAAGCGCCGACCCGCGACATGCTGAAGGCGCCGCAGCAGGACTATACCAAGAGCCTGTGGGCGGTGCGCAAATTGGCAAAGGCGGAGACGACCGGTGGCGAGCCGCTGCTGCGCATCCAGAACGTCGATGCCAGCTACAGCGGCTTCGTCAAGGTGCTCGAGAATGTGACTGTCCAGGTGCCGCGCGGCTGCACCGTCGCGGTGGTGGGTGAATCGGGCAGCGGCAAATCGACCCTGGCGCGGGTCATCACCGGACTCCTGCCGCCATCAAAAGGCGAAATCAATTTCGACGGCAAGCCGTTGCCGCGAACGCTGGCCGAACGCCACAAGGACACGCTCCGCCGCATCCAGATGATCTATCAATCGGCCGATACGGCGCTCAATCCGCGCCATCAGGTGCGCGATATCGTCGGCCGCCCCCTGGAATTCTACCTCGGCCTCAAGGGGGCTGCGCGCGACCGCCGCGTCGTCGAATTGCTGGAGTTGATCGAGCTCGACGAGAGTTACATCGACCGCCTGCCGGGCGAGCTTTCCGGCGGCCAGAAGCAGCGCGTCTCGATCGCCCGCGCGCTGGCGGCTGAACCCCAACTCATCATCTGCGACGAGGTGACCTCGGCTCTCGACCAGATCGTCCAGGAGGAAATCCTCAAACTCCTCATGCGCCTGCAGAAGGAGACCGATGTCACCTACCTGTTCATCACCCACGACATCGCCACGGTGCGGGCGATTGCCGACGAGATCGTCGTCATGCATCGGGGCAAGGTCGTGCAGCAGGGGCCGAAATCGCGGGTCCTGTCGCCGCCCTATCCCGCCTACACCGAATTGCTCCTGTCGTCGGTGCCGGAGATGGATCCCGACTGGCTGACCCGCCTCCTGGAGAAGCGGGCCGCCAAGCCGGAAGCCGCGGCTCAGAGCGTCAGCTGATAGGCCGCGGGCACGAAGCGGTATCCGCCCTCCGCGGCCTTCTCGACATAGCCCACCGAAGGGAAGGGCATGTGATAGCCGGTGAAGGGAATGCGATCCGCCGCCAGCATGTCGAGGAGCTTTTTGCGCGTCGCCGCGGCGCCCTCCTTGTCGGAATCGAATTTCACATGCCAATCCGGGCGCTGCATCGACAGCACGAAATGATTGCAGAAATCGGCGCCGATCAGCAGCCGCGCGCCCTCGCTCTCGACATGGAAGGCGAGGTGGCCGGGCGTGTGGCCGAAGGCTTCGATGGCGCGGACACCGCCGGCAATTTCCGCCTCGTTCTTGACGAATGTCATCTTGTCGCGGAGCGGCACCACATTGGCCTGCACCAGCTTGGCCACGCCCTCGGTGGCGCCCGTCAGCCGCTCCGGCGCCGACCAGAAACCATATTCGGTTTCGCCGATCGCATAGCGGGCATTGGGACACAAGGGCTTGCCGTCCGCCATGGTGCCGCCGATGTGGTCGGGATGGCAATGGCTGATGACGACGATGTCGATTGCCTCCGGCGAAATCCCCGCCGGACCGAGCAACGCGGCAAGCCGGCCGCCGCCCGCACCGCCAAGTCCGGTATCGAAGAGAATGAGTTCCCTTCCGGTATTCACCACGATGGGCGTGAAGACGATCGCCATCTTGCCGGCCGGCAGGAAATTGGCTTGCAGCAGGGCCGCCACGTCCTCGGGCTTCTGGTTGACGCCGAAAATCGTCTCCGGCTTCTCTATCGTCCTCGAGCCGTCGAGAATGGACGTGATTTCGAATCCGCCCAGTTTGTAGCGATGCACGCTGGCGGGGGCCACGCCGAGCATCGGGGCCGCGGCAAGCGCCGCAACCGGCAAAGCCGCGCCGGCCGCGAATGCGGCGGCACCCTGGAGCAATCTGCGTCGGTTGGTCATGCGCCTCTCCTCATCTGTTTGGTAATAAACCAGGTTACGCCTGGACCGGGTCCGATATTCAGCGCGCGCCGCTCCTCACGCGGATTTGATCGGGATGTTGCATTGGCGGCCGCCAATCCCCTACCTTACTTGGAAAGCGATGAAGGTGACGATGGCATGAATATTCTGGCGATCAGCGGCGCGCTCCGCCGGGGTTCGACCAACACCGCCCTGCTGCGCGCATTGCAGGCGCTGGCGCCCGACGACATGAAAATCGACATCGCCACATTGCACGGCATCCCCCTCTATGACGGCGACGCCGAGAAGGCGGCGGGAAAACCGCAGGCCGTCCTCGATCTCGAGGCGCGCATCCGGGCCGCCGACGGCATCGTCATCGCCACGCCCGAATACAATTTCTCCATCCCCGGCGTCTTGAAGAACGCCACCGACTGGCTGTCGCGGGGTGCCACGCCGTTCAAGTGGAAACGCGTCGGCATCATGGGTGCGAGTGCCGGAGCCTTTCTCGGCACCGGCCGTGCCCAATATCACCTCCGCCAGAACCTGCAAGCCCTGGAAGCCATCGTGATGCCTAGGCCCGAAGTCTTTATAACCGACAATAAAGCGAAGTTCGATACGGCGGGAAACCTGACCGACGAGCCGGCCAGGGAGCGCTTGGCCGCATGGCTCAAGGCCTTCCACGACTGGGTGGAAAACCAGCCCTAAACAGCGATACTGGTTGCCGCCCTGCGGATGTCGGCGATATTCGCGGCATAGTCCCGGCCCGTGAACACGGCCGATCCCGCCACCAGCACGTTGGCGCCGGCGCGGACGGCGAGCGCCGACGTTTCCGCCGTGATGCCGCCGTCGACTTCGATATCGATGTTGCGGCCGCGCACCATCTCCTTCACCTGGGCGATCTTCGCGATCATCGCTTTGATGAAGGACTGGCCGCCGAAACCGGGATTGACGGTCATCACCAGCACGAGATCGAGGCGGTCGAGAACATGGGCGATGGCCGCGGCGGGGGTTGCGGGATTGAGCGCCACGCCCGCCCGCTTGCCGAGCCCCCGGATCGCCTGCAGCGACCGGTCGAGATGGGGGCCCGCTTCGGCATGGACGGTGATTATATCCGCCCCCGCCGTGGCGAAGCTTTCGAGATAGGGCTCGGCCGGCGCGATCATCAGGTGCACGTCGAAGTCCTTGGCCGTCGCGGACCTGACCGACTGCATGACGGCGGCGCCAAAGGAGATGTTGGGCACGAAATGCCCGTCCATCACGTCGATGTGGATCCAATCGGCACCCGCTTCGTCGACGGCCCGCACCTCCTCGCCGAGCCGCGCGAAGTCGGCCGACAGGATCGACGGCGCGATGACGAGAGGACGCGCCACGGCCTAGAGCAGCTTGCCCATCGCCACCGCCGTATCGGCCATGCGGTTGGAGAAGCCCCACTCGTTGTCGTACCAGGCGAGCACCCGCACCAGGGTTCCGTCGATGACCTTGGTCTGGTCCATGTGGAAGGTCGAGGAATTGGCGTTGTGGTTGAAATCGATCGAGACGTTGGGATCGTTGGTGTAACCGAGGATGCCCTTGAGCTGCTGCTCGACGGCGCGCTTGATGGCGCCGTTCACTTCCTCGACGGTCGTCGCCTTCTTGGCCACGAACTTGAAATCGACCGCCGAGACATTGGGCGTCGGCACCCTGATGGCGACGCCGTCGAGCCTGCCCTTGAGCTCCGGCAGGACGAGGCCCACCGCCTTGGCGGCACCCGTCGAGGTCGGGATCATCGACAGCGCCGCTGCGCGGGCCCGGTAGAGGTCCTTGTGCATGGTATCGAGCGTCGGCTGGTCGCCGGTATAGGCATGGATGGTGGTCATGAAGCCCTTGTCGATGCCGATCGCATCGTTGAGCACCTTGGCCACCGGGGCGAGGCAGTTGGTGGTGCACGAGGCGTTGGAGACGACGATATGGTCCTTGGTGAGCTTGTCGTGATTGACGCCGAAGACCACGGTCAGGTCGGAATTCTCGCCGGGAGCCGAGATCAGCACCCGCTTGGCGCCGGCGGCGAGATGGGCCGAGGCCTTGTCCTTGGCGGTGAACAGGCCGGTGCATTCGAGCGCGATATCGGCGCCCAGCTCCTTCCAGGGAAGCAGCGCCGGATCCCTGATCGCGGTCACCTTGAACTTGTCGGCGCCGATGCCGATCGAATCGCCTTCGACCTTCACCTCATGGGGGAAGCGGCCATGCACCGAATCGTAGCGCAGCAGATGGGCATTGGTCTCGACCGGGCCGAGATCGTTGATCGCCACCACGTCGATGTCCTTGCGCCCCGACTCGTAGATGGCGCGGACAATATTTCGCCCGATCCTGCCGAAACCGTTGATCGCCACACGCACTTTCATGACTGCCTCCGGATGCAACCCGTCTGTTTTCCGGGCGCACTTATAGCCGGTCTGCGCCAATGCGGAAGGGCCAGGAGGGCTTAAGCCTTGCGGGCTTTCTTGCCCGTAGGCTTGGTGGCCGGCGCCCTGGTTCGTGGCGTGGCGGCGGGTTTGGCGAGTTCGGCATCGACGACGCCCGCGGCACACAGCCAGTGCTGTTCGTCGCGGCCGGTTGGGCGGCCTTCATCCTCCCAGATACGATGGGCGAGCGCGGCAATGCGTGCTTCGCGGGTCGTGGCAGTCTTTGCGGTCATGGCATTTTCCCAAGTTGAGTATCAGACACCTACGTCCAATGCCAAATAATGCTGCAATGCACAATAACTTTTGGTGCGATGTTGCGTCGCAATATCATTCTGGACGGAGAGAGTGTCCACAATTGCCCGCGAATCGTGCATAGGGTGCGGCCAAGTCCGGCAACCGGAGGCCCCCATGGCGCGCAATCCCTACCGTCTGGCAATGTTCATCGCCGTCATGGCGCTCATTTTCGCCGCCCATTCCACGGCCATGGCCGATTGGGAGCTGCTCGGCAGCGCCGGCTACAAGGCAAGGCTTGAGCAGAGCGTTATCGATGTCGGCAGGTCCGAAGGGCGCTACCAGGCGATTGGGCTCGAGGTGACGGGGAGCGATGTCGAAATCGTCGATCTGCGCATCGTCTATGGCAACGGCACCACTGAGGAGCTGCGCGTGCGCGATGTATTCCGCGCGGGCACCGGCTCGCGCCGCATAGCACTCGCCGGCGGCGACCGTTTCATCCGCCGCATCGTTGTCACCTATCTGCCGCGCGGGCCGTTCCAACTTAAGGTCTTTGGCGAGCCCGCCCAGAGATGGGTGGAACTCGGCTGCCGCAGTGTCGGTTTCAGGGTCGATCGCGACGTGATCAGGGTCGGCCGTTTCGACGGCACATTCCGCAAGATCCGGTTGCGGGTCATCGGCAACAAGATCGAAGTCTTCGACCTGAAGATTGTCTACGGCAATGGCGGCCGCGACGACATCAGGGTCCGCGCCATCATTGCCGACGGCGGCATGACCAGGCCGCTCGACCTGCGGGGCGATCGCCGCGCCATCGAACGGATCGAAATGATCTACCGCTCGCAGCCGAGCTTCAAGGGCACCGCCGCCGTCTGCGTCGACGGCCTGAGCGCCGGCCTATAGGCCGATCGTCCCGGCCAGCCCCCGCTTGGCCAGGGACCGGGCGACGATCAGCCGCTGAATCTCCGAGGTTCCCTCCCAGATGCGGTCGGCGCGCAATTCGCGCAAGAAACGCTCGGCTACATTTTCGCGCATGTAGCCGCGGCCGCCGAAAATCTGCACCGCCCGGTCGGCCACGCGCCAGGCCGCTTCCGAAGCGAACAGCTTGGCGATCGAGCAGCGCGCGTGCAGCGGCTTGATGCCGCCGCCGCGGTCGTGGGCGGCGGCGGCCTCGTAGGTCAAGAGCCGCGCGGCATGCAGATCCGTCACCGAATCGGCGAGCATCGCCTGGATCATCTGGTAGTCGATGATCGCCTCGCCGGAGACCACCCGGGTCCTGGCGAACTCGGTTGCGTCCTCAATGAGCCGCGCCATGGCGCCGCAGCAGCGTGCCGCGATCATCAGCCGTTCGCGCCGGAACCACGAATGGGTGAACGCCATGCCGCCGCCTTCCGCGCCGATGCGATCGCTCGCCGGGATTTTCACGCCGCTGAATTGCAGGATCGGGTGATGGTGATCGTAGGTGTGCGAATAGGCGGGCGTGCGCTTGACCGAAAGGCCGGACGCGCCGGCCGGGCAGAAGAACAGGCAATGGCCACCGTCATCGAGCTTGGCCTGAATGACGACGGTTGTCGCGTGGTTATAGCTGGTGACATGCCACTTCGCGCCGGTGACCAGATAATGATCGCCCTTGCGCTCCGCCTTGGTGACGATGGCCGAAGGATCGGAGCCGGCGTCTTCTTCGCTGATGGCATAGCACAGATAGGCTTCGCCCCGCGTCAAGGGCAGGATATAGCGGGCGATCTGGTCTTCGCTGCAGGCCTCGAACATCCAGCGCTGCGCTTCACCATAGCACCAGCCGAGCGCATTGGTGATACGGCCCAATTGCTCGGTGACGGCCGCCTGCGTCAGTACCGGAAGTTCCAGCCCGCCATGGGCCTTCGGCACGTCCATGAGCGGAAGCCCCATGGCGATGGCCGCGCGCCGGTGGGCGGCGCGGTCTTCGGGCGGAATCTTGCCTTCATGCATTTCCGCCTGAATCTCGAAGGGCCGGAGCTCCTCTTCGGCGAAACGCCGCGCCCTGTCGCGCCAGCGGGCCGCGTCGGGAGGAAGCTGGAAGGTCATGGACGGAAATGCGCGGGGAAATGGGCCATCAATCGTCGAGCGGACGCTTCATACCGGCGGGTTGCCAGGCATTGGCGGCGAGCCCCAGCTTCTGCGCCTTGTCGAGTGCCGCCCACATCAGCGGGATGCGGGCCTCGGCGATGCCGGGCAGGCTCAAAGGATCGAGTCCGGTCCACGGCAGAAACGGATTGCGCCGCCCATAGGCCCAGATTTCCACCCGTTTCGATGGCCTGGCGCTAAAGCCCCGGGCATGGAAGCCCACCGTATCGGCGACCACCAGCGTATTGGCGGGCACCGCGAACGCCTCAGGCGCCGGCAGGTTCATGCGGGCAAGCTCCTCGCGGCCGACCCGGAAGGAACCGCGGGCGGAATATTTGTCCTGGGCGGTCGCCGCCTTGAGGCTCATTTCGCCTTCCCAGGCGAGGCGCTCCGGGCTCATCCGGTGCGAGCCCGGCACATAGACGAAGGGACCCTCGTCCTCGGCCACATCGGTGAGGAAGAACCAGGCCTTGACGCTCGGATGAAAGGTGTCGGAGTGAAGATTGGTCTGCGGGTCGGGTGCCGCATCCCTCACATGCGAGAGGATGGTCTGCACGTAATACAGCGGTTCCTGATCGTAGGAGCCCACGTAGCGCATCAAGCCGCGCCAGTCCGGCCGCGTGAACAGATCGCGCAACTGCGGCACGGCCTTCAGCGCCGGCCCGTCGAGCGCGATGCGTCGCGTGATCGTGTCGCCCTGCACCATCTCGCGGGCCGGTGCGAGGAAGCCGAATACCGCCTCCTGCAGCACGGCGAAGGCGGCGGAATCGAGAAAATCGCGCCTGACCACAAAACCGTCGCGGTCGAAGGCGGCCCGGTCTTCGGCGCTCACCAGCCCGGCGAGTCTCTGCCGCCGCCACCAGCCAAGACGATGGGCGAGCTTGACCCGCTTGACATGCAGGCCCCAGCGGTTGAGCGCCGGCGAGCCGATCACCTTGTTGTCGCGGAAAGACTTGGCGCCGGTGGCGAGCGCCAGGGTCCACAGGGGATATTTGAGAATGTCGGTAACCGTCATCGGCAAAATCTAGTCCAGCCGGTCCGGCCGGGGAAGGGTAAAGATGGCGGTTGCTCATGCTCCGGCATAAGTGTCGCCGAAGACCGACATGATGTGTTCAACAACATGAGGCTTCACATGGCGCCGATCCCAGGCCCATGCAGTTTCCGGGTTGGAATACTGCACCATCTCATAGCTGGGGAAATAGCCTACATTTACGTGCCGCACGGCGAATTGCTGGGCAGCCGCCCGCAGCATCGATTTCGAATAGCTGTTTATGGCGATGATGTCGTCCGGAAAAAACGTGGTCTCGAGCGGCACCGGCGAGACTGTAATGACCATCTTGAAATTGCTTCCAAGTTCCCTCGCCAGCAGGGCGTGCGTTGCTTCAAGTGCTTGGAAGTTTTCATCGAAACCTGTCAGACGAATCTGGAATCGTTCGCCATGGGCCTCCATGACGCGGGGACCCGGCGTATTATTGAGATAGCGCTGGGCATCCATGTCGTACCACGCTTCGGCCAGGCCCAGAGTCACCACGAAGACGGAACAGCGGCGAATAGCCTTGCCGAAATGCTCCCGCACAAGTTGGCGGCGTTCCAGCGATTGCTTCCGGTCGACTTGTTTCAGCGACTGGCTGTAATGCAAATCGGCGGCGGCGGTTTCGCTGATTGAGTAAATAAGTGCGCCGCCGGCCACGGCGGGGTCGCAGCCCAGAAGATTCGCCAGTTCGTCATGGAGCGACATCGTATTGTAGCGATTGAGATAACCCAGTGCGAAGACCGCGCTGCCGTTGGCTTTCTGCGAAGCGGCCTGCGCCAGCAGCGGATGTTCGAACAGCCTCTCGTCCCGGCTTGGAACTTCGAAGCCGGTTTTCAACAGCGCCAGTTCGACTTCGCGCGCGAAACAGGAGCCGATGGCGAAGATCGGTTCGCTTCGGCCGATTTGGAAAGCCGGCGTAATCGACAGCTCAGGAACATCGCTTTTCAGGCGGTTAACCGCAAAGCATGCGTTGGCATTGGCCGCTGGCGAACGGGCGGACCAAGTCGCGAACGGGTTCCGCTTCTGCTGCTGCCGTGCTTCCTGACAGCTGAGACTTTGCATCTGATTTCGGCCTTTCTTCGAATGTTGGCGGCCCCAAACTTACACTTTCGTCCATTTGCCGTTCCGCGCCGAGGATTTCAAGCAGGCCTCGATGAAGGCCATGCCGGCCAAACCGTCGGCGATGCCGGGGAACTGCACATCCTTGTCCGGCTTCCGGCCAGCCCGCTTCGCCCTGATGGCGTGGGCCACTTCCGCATAGATATTGGCGAAGCCCTCGAGATAGCCTTCCGGGTGGCCGGGCGGCACGCGCGTCACCCGTGCCGCCGCCGCATTGGATCCCGCGCCCCCCCGCGTGAACAGCCGCTTCGCTTCGCCGTAGGGCGTGTACCAGAGATAATTCGGATCGGCCTGGGTCCATTCCAGCCCGCCCCTGGCGCCATAAATCCGCAGCTTCAATCCGTTCTCATTGCCGGGCGCCACCTGGCTGGCGAACAGCATGCCCTTGGCGCCGCCCTTGAAGCGCAGCATGACATGCACGTTGTCGTCAACCTTGCGGCCCTTCACGAAAGTTGTGAGATCGGCGGAGAGCTCGTCGAGCCTCAGGCCGGAGACAAAGCAGGCGAGCTGATAGGCATGAGTGCCGATGTCGCCGACGCAGCCGCCGGCGCCGGTTTTCGCGGGGTCGGTGCGCCAGGAAGCCTGCTTCTGGCCTTGCCGCTCGATCGGATCGGTAAGCCAGTCCTGTGGATACTCGCTGTGCACCAGGCGAATTTCGCCGAGTTCTCCCGCCGCCACCATGGCGCGCGCCTGGCGGATCATCGGATAGCCGGAATAATTGTGGGTCAGCGCGAAAATTACGTCCTTGCGCCTGGCAAGCAGCTTAGCCAGCGCCAGCGCCTCCTTGAGATTGAGCGTCACCGGCTTGTCGCAGATGACATGGATGCCCGCCTCGATGAAGGCCTTGGCCGCCGGAAAATGCATGTGATTGGGGGTGACGATCGCGACCGCCTCGATGCCGTCCTCACGCCGCGCTTCCGCCTTCGCCATGGCGTGGAAGTCGGTATAGATGCGGTCGGCGGCAAGCCCCAATTCTTCGCCCGATGCCCTGGCGCGCGTGGCATCGGACGACAGTGCGCCGGCCACGAACAGATAGTGATCGTCCATGCGCGCCGCTAGCCGGTGCACGGCGCCGATGAAGGCGCCCTGGCCGCCGCCCACCATGCCGAGCCGGATGCGGCCCGCCACCGCGTCGGGTCTGCCTTGGGTCGCCATTGCTGCCTCCTCCGCCGCTCCTCACACATAGCTGTTGAGCAGACCTTCGAGATATTCCTGGCGGCCCGATTTCGGCTGCGGCTCAAGCCCGGATTTGAGCACCCGCGCCGCGATCTTGTCGAGACTCTCGCGGCCCTCGAGCATCGCCCGGTTCTGCGGCTCGTCCCACTTGCCATAGCGCTTGGCCACGGCCTTTTCCAGCTTGCCGTCCTTCAGCATCTTCGCCGCGATCAGCAGCCCGCGGGCGCAGGCATCCATCGAGCCCACATGGGCATGCAGGAGATCGTCGGGGTCGATCGACTGGCGCCTGATCTTGGCGTCGAAATTGAGCCCGCCGGTGGTGAAGCCGCCGGCTTTCAGCAACTCATGCATGGCAAGCGCCATCTCCGGCACATTCATGGCGAATTGGTCGGTGTCCCAGCCGAGGAGATTGTCGCCGCGGTTGATGTCGAGCGAACCGAATATGCCCAGCGCCGCGGCGAGCGCGATCTCGTGCTCGAAGGAATGGCCGGCGAGGATCGCATGGTTCTGCTCGATGTTGAGCTTCACGTCTTTCTCAAGGCCGTGCGCCTTGAGCATGCCGTAGACCGTGGCGACGTCGTAATCGTACTGATGCTTGCTGGGCTCCTTCGGCTTGGGTTCGATCAGGATCGGCCCCTTGAAGCCGATCTTGTGTTTGTACTCGACGACCAGCGACAGGAAGCGCCCCGCCTGCTTCAACTCGCGTCCGATATTCGTGTTGAGCAGCGTCTCATATCCTTCGCGGCCGCCCCACATCACGTAGTTCTCGCCGCCCAGGCCCTTGGTCACATCCAGGCAATGTTTCACCTGGGCGGCGCAATAGGCGAAGACGTCCGGATCTGGATTGGTGGCGGCCCCCGCCATGAAGCGGCGGTTGGAGAACATATTCGCCGTACCCCACAGGAGCTTCTTGCCCGTCTTCGCCATCTTGGCTTCCAACACCTTGGCGATGGCCGTCACATTGGCGTTGAACTCCTTGAGCGACTTGCCTTCCGGCGCGATGTCGAGATCGTGAAAGGTGAAATAGTCGACGCCCAGCAGCCGCAGCGTCTCGAACATGACATCCGCCTTGGCCCACGCTGCCTGCATCGAATCGCCCGCGTGATGCCACGGCCGCATGAAGGTTTCGCCGCCGAAGGGATCGAGTCCCGGCCAGCCCAGCGTATGCCAGTAGCACACGGCGAAGCGCAGATGCTCCGCCATGGTCTTGCCCATGATCTTCCGTTTCGGATTGTACCAGCGGAAGGCCAGCGGATTTCTCGACTCCGGTCCCTCATATTTGATCGGCGCGTCGATCGAATAGAATTTGCTCATGACCGGTCGATCTCCTTCACCGCTGGATAGATTTGAACATAGCGGGCATAGGCCTCCTCATAGGGCCACTGGACCCGCAAATCGGGCATGATCGTCCTGGCGATGCGGGGCGGCGTGCAGATTTGCGCGTAATCGGCCCCGGTTGCCGCGATAAGGCCGAGCCGCGCCGCGCCGAAGGCGCCGCCGAAATCGCCGGCTGCGGGAATGTCGACGGGAATGCCGAGCACCGTGGCGATGATCCTCAGCCACAGTTCCGAGCGCGAGCCGCCGCCCACGGCGGTGACGCGCGAAACTTGGCTGCCCGCCGCCTTCAGCACCTCGACGCAGTCGCGGAAGGCGAAGGCGACACCGTCGAGAACCGCGTGGGTTAGAATTTTCGCATCCGTCTCATGCCCCAGGCCCATCAGAAGGCCGCGCACTTCGGCATCCGCCACCGGCGTGCGCTCGCCCGACAGATAGGGCAGAAACAGGGCCGGTGAAGGTCCACTGAGTTTCTGGCCGAGTGCCGCGGCAAGTTTCGGGCCCGGCGTCTTGAGCAGCGCTGCGAGCCATTCGAGGCTGGCGGTAGCGGAGAGGACCACACCCATCTGGTGCCAGGTGTTGGGCACCGCATGGCAGAAGGCATGAACGGCGCCCTCGGTGTTGGGCCGGAACCTGTCATTGCAAACGAACAGAACGCCCGAGGTGCCCAGCGAGACGAAGGCGGCGCCGGGCTTTACCGCGCCGATGCCGCAGGCGGACGCCGCATTGTCGCCGCCGCCGCCCGCCACGACGGGCCGCTTGGCCATGCCCCAGGTCCCGGCGGCCGCGGGGCTGAGCCGGCCCGTCGCCTCGGTGCCCTCGTAAAGCTTCGGCATCTGGCCGCGATTCATGTCGGTCGCGGCCAGCAGCGCGTCGGACCATTGCCGCTTTTCGACATCGAGCCAGAAGGTGCCGGCCGAGTCCGACATGTCGGAAGCATATTCGCCGGTCATGCGCAACCGCACATAGTCCTTTGGCAGCAGGACTTTCGCCACCTTTTCGAAAACGCGCGGCTCGTGCTTCCTCACCCAGACGAGCTTGGGCGCCGTGAAGCCCGCCAGCGCAATGTTGCCGGCGATTTTTCGCGCCCTGGGTTCGCGCGCCTCGATCTCCCTGCATTCGGCGAAGGAGCGCGCATCGTTCCACAGGATTGCCGGCCGCAGCACTTTGCCCGCCTGATCGAGCAGCGTGGCGCCGTGCTGCTGTCCGGAAAGCCCGATGCCCTCGACAGCGGCCATCGCCTTGGGCTTTGCCTTGGCGAGCCCCCGCACCACGTCATCGGCCGCCTTCCACCAATCCTCTGGCTTTTGCTCCGACCAGCCGGGCTGGGGCCGCGATACCTTGAGCGGCGAGGAAGCGGTGGCGAGAATCTTCTGCCGGGCATCGATCAGCACGCCCTTGACCGACGATGTTCCGATATCGAGACCGAGATACATGAGCCCGCCCTGCTGGAAAAAAGCCTATCAGACGGTCTCGCCGGGATATTGTCAATTCGCCGGGGGCGGGGACGCCTTGTGCGCCGCTCCCATATTGCTACCCTGAGAATCGATCCGGCATTCCGCCGGCTTTAGTGGAGATGCGTGTGATGGGAACGGGGAGTAGGGGTCACGCCGCAGCCTCCATCGCCGGCTTGATGGCCGAGAGTGGCGTGGTTTTCGGCACCAGCGGGGCGCGGGGACTGGCGTCGGCGATGACCGACCGCGTATGTTTTGCCTTTGTCTTGGGTTTCCTGCAGCACCTGGCAGGCGCGGGCGAATTCGCGCCCGGCGGGCGGGTTGCGGTCGCCGGCGATTTGCGCCCCAGCACGCCACGCATCGTCCGGGCCTGCCTGGCGGCGATCCGCTTTGCCGGAGGCGTTCCCCTCTATTGCGGCGAGATGCCGGCGCCGGCCCTCTGTTATTTCGCCTTTGCCGAGGGCGTGCCGTCGCTGATGGTAACCGGCAGCCACATTCCGGAAGACCGCAACGGCATCAAGTTCAACCGTTGCCGCGGCGAGTTCTTGAAATCCGACGAAGCGGCCATGCGGGAGCAGCGCGTCAGCCTGCCCGAACATTGCTTCGACGCCGCGGGCGGGCTCACCGTGCCGGTCGAGCCGCCGCTGGCGATCGATGTGTCGCAAGCTTATGTGCGCCGGTATGTGGATTTCTTTCGCAGTGGGGCACTCGCAGGGTTGCGCCTGGGGGTTTATGAACACTCGGCTGTCGGGCGCGATGTGTTGGCGCATATCCTGGAGACGCTTGGTGCCGAGACCGTTCGCCTGGGCCGATCCAATGTATTCGTGCCGGTCGATACCGAGGCGGTGCGCGCGGAGGATGAAATCCTCGCCCGGAAATGGATCAAGGAGTACCGGCTGAATGCGCTGCTGACCAGCGATGGCGACGGGGATCGGCCGCTGCTGGCGGACGAGACCGGGGCATGGCTGCGCGGCGATGTGCTGGGCCTTGTTGCCGCGCGTTTTCTTGGTGCGCGGGCGGTAGCGACGCCGGTGAGCAGCAATACGGCGCTGGAGCGCAGCGGTTTTGCCGGTCAAGTGCTGCGCACGCGGATCGGCTCGCCCTATGTGGTCGCGGCGATGGCGGAGGCCGCCGCCGCCGGTTGGCGCCCGGTGGCGGGTTACGAGGCCAATGGCGGTTTTCTGCTGGCCAGCGATATCGAACTCGACGGCGGAAGGCTCTCGGCCTTGCCGACCCGGGATGCGGTGCTGCCGATGTTGTGCGCCCTGGTTGCGGCGCGCCGGGCGGGAGTGGCGCTCTCATCGCTCGTTGCAGCATTGCCGCGGCGTTATACGTTAAGCGATCGCCTGCGCGATATGCCCGCCGCCGAAAGCGAGGCCCGCTTGGCTTCGCTGGCCGGTCGCGATGACCCGGATATGGCGCAAGCCCTTTTCGGCGCGCAGTGCGGGTCCATCGCCCATATCGACCTGACCGACGGTGTCCGGATGGTTTTCTCATCCGAAGACATCGTGCATCTGCGTGCCTCGGGCAACGCACCCGAGCTGCGGGTGTATGTCGAGGCGGGCACACCCGGGCGTGCCCGGGAATTGTTGCAGTTGGGCATGGCGGTCGTGACCGGCTGGAAGCAGGGCCAAGCCGGCGTCGCCGCACCCCCGGCGGCCCGCGGGACTTGACTTCGCCCTGATCGCGGTGCAACTTATTTGTATACAAACGAGTAGTTCGGCCTTTGCCCGGTAACTATTCAGCATGACCGATAGCGCGACAGAAAAAGCAGACGGCGACGGCAAGATCCGCTGCGATGCCTGTCCCGTGCTCTGTTACATCCGCCCCGGCATGGCCGGCGCCTGCGACCGCTATGCCAACCACGATGGCCGGCTGGTCCGCCTCGATCCGCACGTCGTTCTGAACCGCGCCCTCGACCATGGGCGGAAACTTGTCGAGTTCAGCCGCGGCGGCGAATGGGACGGCGGCATCGTCAACCAGCCGCCGGCATTCGTAACCGCCATCGGCGCGGGCACCACCTATCCGGACTACAAGCCGGCACCCTTCATCGTTTCCTCGCAGGTCGACGGCGTCGACATGGTGACCGTCGTGACCGAGGGCATCTTCAGCTATTGCGGCGTCAAGGTGAAGATCGACACCGACCGTTTCCTCGGGCCCGAGCGCAATCTGGTGCGGGCGAAGGGCGAGCCCGTGGGCCATGTGACGACCGGCGAGTACGGCTCCCAAATGCTGTCGCTCGGCGGGGTCCATCATCTGACCGGCGGCACCAAGAAGGAAGGCCGCGTCACCTGCGAAACCCTGCTCGATCTCAGCAACGGTCGCGCCGTCGAGCTGACCGTCGATGCTGGCGCCGCCGTCATCGTCCAGGCCGGCCTGCCGCCCATCGTCAATGGCGTGCAGGAAGAGCGCATGCGGGTGGGCTGCGGCTCCGCCGCCATCGGCATGTTCGCCAAGCAGTGGTTCGGCAAGATCGACGATGTCGTGGTGGTCGACGATCACATCACCGGGGTTCTCTCCGAACATCAGGCCGGCAAGTTCCTCGGCGTCCGCGGCACCGGCATCAAGTTGAAGGGTCGGCGCTCGACGCCCGGCCGCTATTTCCAGGTCGCCAATCCCGGAAACGGCTGGGGCGGCACCGATGTCTCCGACCCGCTTGCAATTCTCGGTCCTTTCGATGCGAAGGAGGCATGGCTGGGCCTGCGTCTCCTGATGGTCAGCACGACCGGCGAACACCATGCCTATTTCGAGCTGGATGAGCGGCTGCGGCCCATCGAGCGCGATCTCCCGGCCGGTCTTGCCGAGTCGGTCGAACGCATCAAGGAGAACTGCGAACCCGCCTGCTCAACCGTTCTGTTCATGGGAGGTGCCGGCGGATCGCTGCGCGCCGGTGTCACGGAGAATCCGGTGCGGCTCACCAGATCGGTCAAGGACTCGCTTACCAAAGTCACCTGCGGCGGCGCGCCGGTCTATGTCTGGCCGGGCGGCGGCATCACCTTCATGGTCGATGTGACGCGGCTGCCGCACAATGCCTTCGGCTATGTGCCGACACCGGCGTTGGTTGCGCCCATTGAATTCACCATGCGCCGCGACGACTATGCGGCGCTCGGCGGCCATGTCGGCGAAATCCGCGATCTCGCCTCCCTGCAAGGCGCCTACAACACGCTCCAGGTCGGTCAGCACCCCGAGAATCCATGGCCGCTCAATCTGCGCCGGGGAGACTCCGGCCATGGTTGAGGCGCAAGCCATGCGGCGTCCCTTGATCGCCATGCTCGCCGATGGCCGCCGTCTTCACATGCAGGATGGCCCTATCGATCTCATTGTCGAAGCCTTTGGCGCCGCGGAGGAAGCGGCTTCCGCCTATGGCGCCGCTACCGGGCGGTTCCATGGGCTCCTCGATGAATTGTGCGGCGAACTGCAAGAGCTGCGCTCGCCGGTGCGTCCCGGCTCCTGCTTCCTTGCCGGGCCGGTCGCCCGGCGCATGCATGAAGCGGTTTTGCCTTTCGCCGGCGCAACCTTCATCACGCCGATGGCGGCGGTTGCCGGTGCGGTCGCCGAGGAAATCCTGGGCCACATGCTTGCCGCGGCCAAGCTGCGCAAAGCTTACGTCAATAACGGCGGCGACATCGCACTCTATCTGGCGCCCGGCGAATCCTTTGCGATCGGCCTCATCGACCGGCCGGACGCGCCGTCTCTCTTCGCCACGGCGACGATCCGCGCTAAAGACGGCATCGGCGGCATTGCGACGAGCGGCTGGCGCGGGCGCAGCTTTTCGCTCGGCATTGCCGATGCGGTCACCGTTCTTGCAGGAACGGCCGCCGCTGCGGACGCGGCGGCGACCATCATCGCCAACGCCGTCGATCTGCCCGGCCATTCAAACATCATCCGGCGGCCGGCATCCAGCCTGCAGCCGGATTCGGATCTGCGCGAGTTGCCCGTGACATGCGCTGTCGCGCCACTTTCCTCCGCCGAGATCGGGCAGGCCCTCGATGCCGGTGCCCGCCGTGCGCGCCAGCTGGCGGAGTCCGGGCAAATCGCCGCCGCTGCCATGCACCTGCAAGGCACGACGCGCACCGTCGGCGCGTTGCAGCCGCCGCCTTTTCCGGCCTTCGCATTCGAGATGCAGGATGCCTGTCATGCCTGAGGTCAAGCCGCGCAAGTTTTGGCTCGCCGTCGAGGATATTCTGCATGAAGGCGGGCCGGCGCCGGCAAGGCCGCTGCGGCGCGGCAGCATTGCCGCAGTGATCCACAATCCCTTTGCCGGGCGTTACGTCGAAGAAATCACCCCCTTCATGCAGGACCTCGAGCCGCTCGGCCTCGACATGGCGCGCAAGCTTCTCGCCGCGCTCGGCGGCAGCCCCACGGACATCGAAGGCTACGGCAAGGGAGCGATTGTCGGCGCGGCGGGCGAAATCGAGCATGGCGCGCTGTGGCATGCGCCCGGCGGCTATGCCATGCGCCAGGTGCTCGGCGATACCAAGGCCATCGTGCCGTCCACCAAGAAGGTCGGTGGCCCGGGGACGCGGATCGATATTCCGGTCACCCATGTCAATGCCTCCTATGTGCGCAGTCATTTCGACGCGATGGAAGTGGGCATTTGCGATGCGCCGCGCCACGACGAAATGGCGGTCATTCTTGTCATGACGACGGGCCAGCGCATTCACGCCCGCGCCGGCGGCCTGCAAGCCGGTGAGATCGTCGGGAAGGACGGGTTGCGATGAAGTCGAAGGTCCGGAAATTTTTGATCGTGGTCGAGGAAACCGCATTCGAGGGCGGCAAGCAAATCGCTCCGCCCACCAGGCGCGCGGCGGCCATCGCGGTGATCGACAACCCCTTCGCCGGCCGCTATCAGGAAGATCTCAGCGAGCTCATCGACATCGGCGAGGAATTGGGCGGCATTCTCGCCGAAAAGGCCGTCGCCGCGCTGGGAATCGAAGGCGGCAAGGTCGAAAGCTACGGCAAGGCCGCGGCCGTCGGCGAAAACGGCGAGCTTGAACATGCCGCCGCCATTCTGCATCCCAAGCTCGGAGCGCCGTTTCGCAAGGTTCTGGGGAAAGGTGCGGCATTGATTCCATCCTCGAAGAAGCGCGGCGGATTGGGCGTGCCCCTCGATATTCCGCTCGGCCACAAGGATGCGGCCTTCGTCCGCAGTCATTTCGACGGCATGGAAGTTCGCGTCAACGACGCGCCCCGCGCCAACGAAATCATGGTGGCCGTCGCGGTAACCGACAGCGGGCGTCCCTTGCCGCGTATCGGCGGGCTGGCCGCGCACGAGATCGAGGGTGACGACGGATTGCGGTGACGAGATGAGCAAGGCCATTGCACTGAGATCGCCGGCGCCGCGGGGCGGCGGCGGCTTCGCCTATCGCCTCGACGGGCAGGTAGGCTTCGTGCTGCGCCAGGTGAGCCAGCGGCACGCCGGTTTGTTCGCCGCCATGATCGGCGATGAGACGACGCCGACGCAATGGGCGGTTCTGGCCAAGCTCATGGAGGCGGGCGCTTCATCGCAAAATGCCCTGGGGCGCCAGACGGCGATGGACGCCGCCACCGTGAAAGGCGTCGTCGAAAGACTTCTGCGCCGCGGGCTGGTTGAAACGCGCAGCGACAGGCAAGATGCCAGGCGGATCGTCGTCGATCTCACCGAGGCCGGCCGCCGCGCGGCGGAAACCTATGAAGCGCGTGCCGTGGCCATCACCGAGGAGACGCTCAAGCCGCTTGCGGCGCCGGAGCGCAAGGTCTTCCTGGCGCTTCTGAAACGCTTGTGTTGAAGGCTCCGCGATGACCACGGCAAGTGCCAGCGATTATGTCCGGCCCGCCTCGCTCGCTGAGGCGCTAGGGGCTCTCGCGAGGCCGGGAACCCAAATCCTCTCGGGGGGCACGGATTTCTATCCGGCGTTGGGCGACCGGCCGGCCAACGGGGCGATCGTCGATATCTCCGCCATCCGCGAATTGTCGGGCATCGCCATCGGGCCCAGCGAGGTCCGCATCGGCGCCCGCACCACATGGACCGAGATTATCCGAAGCCCACTTCCGCGCGCCTTCGATGCGCTCAAGGCCGCGGCGCGCGAAGTGGGCGGCATCCAGATTCAGAATACCGGCACGGTCGCCGGCAATCTCTGCAATGCCTCGCCCGCCGCCGACGGCGTGCCGCCGCTGCTCGCCCTCGATGCGGAGGTGGAGATCCGCGCCGCCGGCGCGCCGCCGCGCCGGGTCCCATTGTCCCGGTTCATCGTCGATTACCGCAAGACCGCTCTGCGGCCGGGCGAGATGGTCTCGGCGATCGTTGTGCCGCGGACCATCGAGGGTCCATCGGCGTTTGTGAAACTTGGGGCGCGGCGTTATCTTGTAATCTCCATCGCCATGGTCGCCGCCATAATTGAGAAGGGCGGGGATGGCCGGATCGCCAAGGCGCGGATCGCGGTGGGCTCATGTTCCGCCGTAGCCCGGCGCATGCCGGAAGCCGAGGCCGCATTGATCGGCGCTCCCGCCGAGTTGGGCGTGAGCAGGCGCATCACCGACAGGGAGCTCATCGATCTGACCCCCATAGATGACGTGCGCGCCACCGCCGCCTATCGCGGCGACGCGGGCCTCACCCTGATCCGCCGTGCCGTCGAAAGTTGCGTCGAGGAGTTTGCCCGATGATGGACCGCATCGGCGCATCGCGGATTTCCTTCCGGCTGAACGGGGAAGAGGTGAGTGCTTCCGCCGGCCCCGCCACGCGCCTCAGCAAGCTCCTTCGCGAAGAATTGGGCCTCAGGGGAACCAAGGTCGGCTGCGATGCCGGGGACTGCGGCGCCTGCACGGTGCTGCTCGACAATGAGCCGGTCTGCGCCTGCCTTGTCGCCGCCGCACAGGTTGAAGGACGCGGCATCGTCACGATCGAAGGATTGAGCAGTCGCTCCGCGCTGGCGCGGAGGCTGCAGGCGTCCTTCCTGCGCCACGGCGCGGCCCAATGCGGCATCTGCACGCCGGGAATGCTGATCTCGGCAATAACGCTGCTCGAGCAGAATGCCGCGCCGTCCGAACCGCAAGTGCTCGATGCGATCGGCGGCGTTCTCTGCCGCTGCACCGGATACCGCAAGATCGTCGCCGCCATCATGGACGCGCATCGCGAGGCGACACCGCAACGCCTGCCGGATGCCGGTCACGCGGTCGGCGCGCGGATCGAGCGGCTCGACGGCATCGACAAAATCGACGGATCGGAAATCTTCGGCGCCGATGAATGGCCGGCGGACTCGCTTCTCCTGCGGGTGGTCCGCAGCCCGCATCACCGCGCCGGATTCTCGTTCGGCGATCTGGATGCTTACCTGAAGCAAAACCCCGGCATTGCCCGGGTGTTCACGGCGAACGACATTCCCGGCGAGAACCGCTTCGGCGTCATTCGGCCGCTCGCCGATCAGCCGGTATTCGCCGAAACCGAGGCGCGCTTCCGCGGCGAGGCGGTCGCCGCGGTCGTTGGCGACGCCAAGGCGGTGGAGGCCCTCGATCTCGCCGAATTTCCTGTGACATGGCAGGTGCTGCCGCCCTGCCTGACGATGGCGGAAGCGCTGGCGGAGGGTGCGGACCTCGTTCACGCCAAGCGCGCCGGCAACATCCTGGTGCGCGGCCGCGTGGTAAAGGGCTATGTCGAGGCAGCACTCGCCGCCGCCCACGCCGTCGTCGAAAGTGAATTCGAAACCGGCTTCGTCGAACATGCCTATATCGAGCCGGAAGCGGGCTTCGCGCGCCGCGACGGCGATCGCCTGATCATCCAGGCCTGCACCCAGTCGCCCTATTTGGACCGCGACGACACCGCCAAGATTCTGGGCATCGCGCCCGAAAGCGTCCGCATCGTTCCAAGCGCCGTCGGCGGCGGCTTCGGCGCCAAGCTCGATCTCAGCGTCCAGCCTTTCCTCGCGGTTGCCGCCTGGCATCTGAAGCGCCCGGTGCGCATGGTCTATTCGCGGGCTGAGTCGATGATGACGACGACCAAGCGCCATCCCGGCCGCATGCGCATGCGCGCCGCCGCCGATGCCAATGGCAAACTGCTGGCCGTCGATTTCCATGGCGACTTCAACACCGGCGCCTATGCGTCCTGGGGCCCGACCGTCGCCAATCGCGTGCCCGTCCATGCCTCCGGCCCCTATTTCGTGCCGAACTACCGCGCCCTGGCGCGCGCGGTTCATACCCATGTCGTGCCCGCCGGCGCGTTTCGCGGCTTCGGCGTGCCGCAGGCCGGCATTGCGCAGGAACAGATTTTCGATGAGCTGGCGATCAAGCTTGGCATGGACCGGCTGGAGTTCCGCATCCGCAATGCGCTTCGCCCCCACCAGCCGACGGCGACGGGACAGGTGATCGGCGAGGGCGTCGGCATTCTCGCCTGTCTCGAGGCGCTGCGGCCCCATTGGCGGCGCGCGCTACGGGGTGCCGAGGAAGCCAACCGCCGGCAGCGTGGTCCCCTGCGCCGCGGCGTAGGGCTAGCCGGAATGTGGTATGGCTGCGGCAACACCTCGCTCGCCAATCCATCCACCATTCGCGTCGGCCTGAAACCCGACGGCCGCATCGCGTTGCATCAGGGGGCCGTCGATATCGGCCAGGGTTCGAATACGGTGATCGCCCAGATCTGCGCCGATGCGATTGGCGTTTCCGTTTCGCGCTTCGATCTGATATCGGCCGACACCGATTTGACCCCCGATTGCGGCAAGACCTCCGCCTCGCGCCAGACTTTCGTCACCGGAAAGGCCGCCGAACTGGCCGGTAGCGCGCTGCGCCGCGCCATCCTCAGGCTCGCCAATGCCGGAAATGCGGCTTTGCTGGTCTTCGCCGATGGCCGCGTCACTATCAGCGATGGCGAGGCGACACGTGCGATCGCCTTGCCGGATTTGCCTGTCGATCGCTTCGGCTACGTCTTGTGCGCCGAAGAGACATTCGACCCGCCCACCACTCCGCTCGATGCCGACGGTCAGGGCATACCCTACGCCGTCTACGGCTTTGGCGCACATATGGCGGAGGTCGATGTCGATATGGAATTGGGCACCGTCAAGGTCGTCAAGATGACCGCCGCCCATGACGTGGGCCGGGCCATCAATCCCACCTTGATCGAGGGACAGATCGAAGGCGGCATCGCGCAAGGCCTGGGCATGGCGCTGATGGAGGAGTTCCATCCCGGCGGCGGCGAGAACCTGCACGACTATCTGATCCCGACGGCGGGCGACATGCCGCCGGTCGAATCGATCATCATCGAAGACAATTCGCCGGTCGGGCCGTTCGGCGCCAAGGGGATCGGCGAACAGGCGCTGATCCCCACCGCACCCGCCATTCTCAATGCCATCTGCCATGCCACGGGCGCCCGCATCCGAAAGGTGCCGGCCACGCCCGATCGGGTGCGCCAGGCCATCATCGAAAGGTCAATGACGGAAGCGGCTCGGGGGGAACGCGCCTATGGCACATGAGGAAGCAAAACCGGCCGGGCCCGCCAAGCTTGTCATCCGCAATATCGGACTGCTCTTGTCCGGCGACATCGAGAACCCCATCCTCGATGCCGATACGATCATGGCTGTGGATGCCAGGATTTCGGCCATCGGCCGCGAGAAGGACGTTGACACCTCCGGCGCCACCACCGTTATCGACGCCAATGGCGTCGCTGTGGCGCCCGGCCTGATCGACAGCCACGTTCACCCCGTCGCCGGCGACTGGACACCGCGCCAGAACCAGCTCGGCTGGATCGATTCCTGTCTGCATGGCGGGGTAACCACGATGATCTCGGCCGGCGAGGTTCACATGCCGGGGCGGCCGCGCGATCCCGTCGGCGTCAAGGCCATGGCGATTTTCGCCGAACGCGCCTTCCGAAATTTCCGGCCGAGCGGCGTCAAGGTTCTGGCCGGCGCGCCGGTGATCGAGCCGGGCCTCGAGGAGGCGGATTTCGCCGAGATGGCGAGCGCCGGCGTCCGCTACTTGGGCGAAGTCGGCCTCGGCCAGATCAAGGACGGTCCCACGTCCCGCAAGATGGTGCACTGGGCCCGCAAATATGGCATCAACTCGACCATCCACACCGGCGGGCCCTCGATTCCGGGCTCGGGACTGATCGACGCCGATGTCGTACTCGAGGCCGACACCGACGTGATCGGGCACATCAATGGCGGCCACACGGCGCTGCCCGATTCCCAGATCCGCTGCCTATGCGAACGCTGCCAACGCGCTCTTGAAATCGTCCACAACGGCAACGGGCGCGCCGCCCTCTTCACCTTGCGAACGGCGAAGGAAATGGCTCAGCTCGAAAGGGTGATCCTCGGAACCGACGCGCCGGCCGGCTCCGGCGCCCAGCCGCTCGGCATCATCCGCATGATTTCGATGCTGGCATCGCTGGGCGAAGTCGACGCCGCAACGGCGGTCTGCTTTGCCACCGGCAATACCGCGCGGCTGCGCAATCTCGATTGCGGACTCATTGAAACGGGCAAGGCCGCCGATTTCGTCTTCATGGACAAGGCGCAGCATTCAGCGGGCAAGGACTTGCTGCACTCGATCGCGCTCGGCGACCTGCCGGGCATCGGCATGACGGTGATCGACGGCATCGTCAGATCGGGCCGCAGCCGCAACACGCCGCCGGCCACGCGGATTCCGGAGGTGGTTGGCCACTAACTTGACCGCGTCCTCCCATACACCGTCATCCCGGCGAAAGCCGGGACCCATCGATCCGCGTGACGCGATGCGCATCCGTACTGATATTTCCGTGGGTCCCGGCTTTCGCCGGAATGACGGAATTTGGGTGATTCCTTCGCTCTCATATGGCCGCGTCCGCGCTTGCTTGACACTCGCCCCCAGCCCCCGATAGCGTCGAAGACCCAAGAGCTTAAGAATGATCCGCAGAGGAGACCTCCCATGAGCAAGAAGGGTTTGACACGGCGCAAGACGCTCAAAATTCTTGGCGCCGCGGCCGGCGGTTTTGCCGCCGGTCCAGGCTTCATCCGCTACGCGCAAGCCGCAACGTCCGAGCCCATCCGGATCGGCTTTCAAGTGCATCGCACCGGCATTGGCGCCTCCTATGGCCGCTGGTACGAGCGCACCACGACGGCGGCGGTAAAACTCATCAACGAGCAGGGCGGCATAAACGGGCGTCCGGTGGAAATCGTCGCCGAGGACGACGGCACCGATCCCGGCCGCGGCGCCGAGGTGGTCGAAAAATTCGCCACCCAGCACAAGGTGGATTTAGCCTTCGGCACCCTGTTCAGCCACGTGGTGATGGGCTCGTCGCCGCGGGCGGGCGAACTGAAGCTCCCCTATTTCGTCGTCTCCGAAGGCCATCACGTGGCCTCGGGGAAGCTCAACCGCTACACCTTCCAGCCGGGCATCACCGATGTGAAGAGCCAGGTCAAATCCATGGCGCCGTGGATCGCCGGCAATCTCGGCAAGAAGGTGACGATGATCTTCCCGGACTTCGCCTTCGGCCACGATCACCGCGATTATTTCTCCGCCGCGATCAAGGAGCAGGGCGGCGAGGTCGTGCAGCTCATTGCGATACCGCCCACCGAGAGCTCGTTCACGCGCTACTTCCCGGACATCCCGGCGAATACCGACGTGCTCTATCATGTCATGGTGGGTCCGGCGGTGCTCACCTTCGTCAAGGAGCTCGGCGAACATTTCGGCGCCCAGCATCCGGCGCTCTTCGGCTTCATCGACAGTCTCGAGGCCGTCGATCTGGCGAGCCCCGGACTGGAGTTCCTCGAGGGCTCTTATTTCTGGGAGGCCTATCCCCGCCATGCCGGACCGAAGCCCAGCGCCTTCGACACTTTCTATCGCGGCAAGGTGGGCGTCGACGCCAATGGCGCCAGCCTGTCGGACCCCGGCGATGTCTCGACCTTCTCCCACATGTTCGGTTGCTGGGAGACGCTGTTCGTCATCAAGAAGGCGATGGAAGCGTCGGGCTATCGGGGCCCCGCCGACAAGGCCAAGCTGATCGAAGCGACCGAGGCGATGACGGCTTTCGAGGAAGGCAACGAGCATCCGCAAGGCGATAAGACTTTCAACGGCAAGATCCACCAGTGCTTCGGCCACCAGAACATCACCCAGGTGAAGAGCGGCAAGGCCGAGGCGGTGCACCGCACCTCGATCGAGGACGGCCTGTACGAGCCCGAAGCCGACTACACGACCCAGAGCCTGTGACAGCCAGAGCAGATTCGTTTTTCATTGAAGCAGTGTAAGGGCAGTTTCCTTCTCCCCATGGGGGAGAAGGAGGGGCCCACGCCGCAGGCGTGGGAGGTTGAGGGGGATCAGGTTTCCTACTTGCGAGACCTGATCCCCCGCACCCTCCCATTGCGTGCCGCAATAGGCCCCTCCCTCGCCCCCACGGGGCGAGGGAAAGTTTCTGTATCCTTCTTCCGGTTGCAAGAACCTTGACCTTCGGCCCCCATCTGCTGCTCGCCATCCTCGAAGGCGCCGTGGCCGCCGCGGTGCTGGCGCTGACGGCACTCGGACTTTCCCTCGTCTTCGGCGTCATGCGCGTGGTCAATGTGGCGCACGGCGAATTCTACATGCTGGGCGCCATGCTGGCATGGTGGCTGTCGCGCCTCGTGCCCGCCCATCCCGCCGCAGGCTTTGCGCTGGCGCTGATCGGCGCGCCGGTGGCGGTCGGCGCCGTGGCGCTCGCCACCGAACGGCTCGTGCTCCGGCGCCTCAACTACGAGCCCGAGGCCACCATCGTCGCCACCATCGGCCTGCTGTTCGTGATCCAGCAATTGGCGCTCAGCGTATTCGGCGCCGACGCCAAGCCGGTTTCGGCCCCGTTCAATCTCCGCATCGTCTTTCCCTGGTTCGGCTATTCCGGCTACAAGCTGTTCGTGGTCGCGGCTTCGGCCACAGTGCTTCTCGCCGCCTGGTGGGTTCTGGCGCGCACCCGCCTCGGCCTCATCATGCGGGCCACCCAATACGACAGCGAGACGGCCTCCGCTTTCGGCATCCCGGTAGGCCAGGTCTATGCCGCGGTCTTTGTGACCGGCGCCGCGCTTGCAGCCCTCGCCGCCGTCCTTCTGGTGCCCATCCAGCAGGCCCATTATCTCATGGGCCTCGATCCGCTGCTCATGTCGTTCATCGTCGTCATCATCGGCGGCCTCGGTTCGATCAAGGGCAGCGTCATCGCCGCCATCGCGATCGGCATGAGCGACGGCATCATCTCCGTGTTCTTCTCGCCGACTCTCGCCTCGATCCTCGGCACGCTGCTCGTGGCGCTGGTTCTAATCGTGCGCCCGCAAGGTCTCTTCGGAGTGCCGGCGCGATGAGCCGCAGCCATGGCCGGGCCATCGCCTTGCACCTCGGCGTCGTGCTCGCGCTGTTCGCGGCGCAGTTCGCCGTTGGCGACTATGTACGGCTCAGCCTCACGCGCATCATGGTCTTCGCCATTTTCGCCATGGGCTATAATCTGCTCTACGGCTACACGGGGCTCTTGAGCCTCGGCCATGCCATGTTTTTCGCCGCCGGTCTCTATGTTGCGGCACTCGGAACCACGCTCGCCGGCCTGAGCGCGCCAACTGCCTTCGTGGCGGCAATCGCCGTGGGCGCCCTGTTCTCCCTGGCAATCGGCGTCGTTGCGCTCCGCGCCAGCGGTGTCGCCTTCATGATCGTGACGCTGATGTTTTCGCAGGCCGCCTTCCTGACCGTGCTCTATTTCGGCAACTACACGCGGGGCGACGAAGGCATTGTCATAACCGAGACGATCCGCCGTTTTTCGTTTGCCGGCTTGCCGGTCGATCTCGCCGATCCGCTGACCCGCTACAATTTGGCACTTGCACTCCTGATGCTTGCCATGGCTGCGTGCCTGGCGATCGTCAGATCGCCCATCGGGCATGTGCTGATCGCCATCCGGGAGAACGAGACGCGGACCGAGATGCTCGGTTACGATGTGACGCGCTACAAGCTGTTCGCGCTCGTCGTGTCGGGCACACTCTCGGCGCTGTCGGGTGCCGCATATGCGCTGATGTTCGCCTATGCCGGATCGACGCTCGCCTCCATTCAATACTCGATCCATCCGCTGCTGTGGACGCTGCTCGGCGGGGCCGCGACCATCCTCGGCCCATTGCTCGGCACCGCGCTGATGTTTGCGCTCGTCGATCTCGCCAGCGGCTTCACCAATGCCAATCTGCTGGCCGTCGGCGTCGTTCTTATCGTGCTGGTGCTGTTCTTCCCGAAAGGCATATTGGGGACGATCCGCGAAAGGTGGCTGCCATGGCTGCCGTGACGCTGCTGTCGACCCGCGATCTAGGAAAGCGCTTCGGCGGACTTTTGGCCGTGTCGGCGGTGAACTTCACTCTCGGCCGGGGCGAGATCAGGGCCATCATCGGTCCCAATGGGGCGGGCAAGACCACCTTCGTGAGTTTGATCGCCGGAAGGCTGCCGCCGAGTTCCGGCCGGATTACCTTCCGGGACGAGGACATCACCGATCTGCCGGCCTTCAAGCGGGTGCGCCGCGGCATCGCCTATACGTTTCAGATCACCAGCATCTTCGCCAGGCTTCCGGTCTTGGAGAATGTTGCCCTAGCTGCGCAAGGCCGCAGCGGCCGGCCTCGCGATGCCCTGGATCGCGTCGGCCTCGCCGACCGGGCGGGACAGATTGCCGGCACGCTCGCTTACGGGCATCAGCGGCTGCTTGAGGTGGCCATGGGGCTCGCCCTCGATCCGCAACTTCTCATTCTTGACGAACCGACGCAGGGCCTGTCCGACAGCGAGATCGCCGATTTCATCGAGCTTGTCAGGTCGATTGCCGGCAACACGACGGTGCTGCTGATCGAGCACAACATGCAGGTGGTCATGGACCTGGCCCATCGCATCACCGTCTTCGACCGGGGGCGGATACTGGCCGAGGGCACGCCCGCCGAAATCCGTGGCAGTCCGGCGGTGCGGAGCGCCTATCTGGGGAGCGGCTGATGCTCGACGTCCATGCCATCGACTGCTTCTACGGCGGGGCCCAGGTGCTGCGGCAATTCTCGCTCAGGCTCGAGGCGGGCGAGATCCTTTGCCTGCTCGGGCGCAATGGCGCCGGCAAGACCACGGCGCTCAAGGCGATCATGGGCCTTGTTCCGGTGCGCAAGGGCCACATCGTTTTTGACGGGACCGATCTCACAAGCTGCGCGCCCCACGAAATTCCACGCCTAGGCATCGGCTATGTTCCCCAGGGCCGGCGGCTCTTCGCCGAGCTCACGGTGAGGGAGAATCTCGAGATCGGCCTGATGACCCGCCGCTCCGGCCCGGAAATCCTCGATTCCGTGCTGGGCCTCCTTCCCATGCTCAAGCAGCGGCTCGACCAGCGCGCCGGCACCTTGAGCGGCGGCGAGCAGCAGATGCTGGCCATGGCGCGGGCGCTTTGCATCGATCCGAAGCTGCTGCTGCTCGACGAGCCGACGGAAGGCCTCATGCCGTCGATGATCGCGCGCAT
The DNA here is from genome assembly GCA_052386315.1 of Hyphomicrobiales bacterium. Taxonomy (GTDB): domain Bacteria; phylum Pseudomonadota; class Alphaproteobacteria; order Rhizobiales; family Aestuariivirgaceae; genus Aestuariivirga. Next base: position 20,959 of record JBQTKG010000060.1, on the reverse strand, counting down.
CCGCGAGTCGGTCCTTGAGCTGAAGGCCCATGGCGTCACCACAATCCTGGTCGAGCAGCGCGTCAATGCGGTCCTGCCGGTGGCCGGCCGCGTCGCATTCGTCGAGAACGGCCGCGTGACGGCCGTGATGCCGGCCGCCGAACTCGCCGCCGATCGTCGCATGATCGACCGCTATGTCGGCATCGGGCATTGACAGGCCGAAGCGCTGCCGCAAGCTCGCCGCGGCGAGCTTGCTGTTCCTTGCCGGATCGGCGGATCAAGCGCTGGCCCATGGCGCCGAGCGCGGCTTCGTGCTGCTGCTTCCGGTGGGCTATGTAGTGCTCGGCGGGGCGCTGGCGATTGCCGTGTCATTCGCGATCGTGGCGCTGGTGCCAGATGGCGTGTTTGAGCGCGGTTTCGCCTGCAAGCTGCGTCTGGGCACGGTGCCCGGAATATCGCCCGTGCCATTGAGTCTCATCAGCGCCGTGTTTCTGTGCGGCCTGATCGTTGCCGGATTCATCGGCACGCGCGATCCGCTGGCCAATCCGTTGCCGCTGACGATCTGGACCGTGTGGTGGGTTGGCGTGGTGCTGCTGCATGCCGTTCTTGGCAATGCCTGGGCCTGGCTCAATCCCTTTGCCGGTCCTTACGCGATTCTCGACCGCCTGTCGGGCGGCCGGCTGGCGGCGCACCGGCTGCCGTTCTCCCCGGCCTATGACTACCTGCCCGCACTTCTCGTCTTTCTGCCATTCGCATGGTTTCAGCTCGTCGCGCCCGCGCCGCACGATCCGGCACGCCTGGCCGCCGCCGTGTCGATCTATTCGCTCCTGACGCTGTTTGCCGTCTGTCTCTTCGGACCGGAAATGTGGCTTGCCAAGGCCGATCCCTTTGCCGTCTTCCTGCGGCTGGTCGCGGCACTATCGCCAATCCAGTTCCGATGCTTGCGGCACAGTCCGCGAGAAAGCGGCATTTATCTCCGCATTCCCGGCGCCGGTCTTGCCGATCTTCCGGCGCTTCCCGTCTCGGGAGCGCTTTTCGTCCTTCTGACACTGAGCTCGGTTTCCTTCGACGGCCTGTCGAACACCTTCTGGTGGCTGTCGCTCGCCGGGATAAATCCGCTCGACTTTCCCGGCCGCACGGCGTTGATCGGGCTCAACACGCTGGGATTGATCGGCGCCTTCATTGTCCTGACACTCCTGTTCACGGCGGCGGTTATTGCCGGATGGCGGCTCGCCGGAGAGCCGGGCGAGCGCTCCCACCTCTTCGGCAGGCTCGTGCTTTCGCTGATCCCGATCTCGATAGGTTTCCACTTCGCCCATTATCTGACCGATCTCATGGTCAACGGCCAGTATGCGGCTCTCGTCCTCAATGATCCCCTGGGGCGCGGCTGGAACCTCATTGGATTGCGGGAATTCCATGTGACAACGTCATTCCTGAATAGTGCAAGCGGATCCCTGACGATCTTCTCGATGCAGACCGCGGCCATCGTGACCGCTCACATCGCCAGCGTCGCCGTGGCGCACCTTCTGTTGCTCGGCAGCCGCACCCGCCGGACCATCGCGCTGGAAGCGTCGCTGGCGATCCTGATGGTGGCCTATACCGCCTTCGGTCTGTGGCTGCTTTTGGCGCCCAGCATCGGCTAAAGCGGTAAAGCCAGACGCAATCCAAATTGCGCAACCCCACCCAAGTCGATGACCGGGCGCCGCCAGTGCATCCTAAAATTAAAAATCATAATCAAGGAAAATAACCCTTGACAGCGCCCGGTGTCTGGGCTAGAAGAAGTCACGCTCCACAATTGGGTTCAAGCAAGCACGGTTGAAGCGCCGCCCTGCGAGCATGGCGACGACTGACCGCGACGGCAACCGCAGTTGCAGGGCCGGATGCGGTGTCCGACCCCTTCCTCTTCAATCGCCATCCCCACTGCCAGCGGGTGGAATAAGATAAAAAGGTTATATAAGCAAAATAGTCCTTGACAGCGTCCGCTGCCTGAGCTATGGAAGGGCACACTCCACAAATGGGCGAACAGAAATGACGAGCGGCGGCGATCAGCCGGCGGCCGCACCCGACTGGGTGCGCCTGCGGCAGGACTACGAGGCGGCGGCGCGGCCCTTGGCGGCGATCGCCGCGGAGGCGGGCCTAAGCCGCAGCGCGCTGGTGGCGCGGGCCAGACGCGAGGGCTGGAAACTGCGCGGGCGCCGCCAGTCCGCCACCACGCGGCAGACCATCCAGCGCCTCAAGGACCTGTTGCAGAAGCGGCTTTCCGGGCTCGAGGGCGAACTGGGCGAAATCGGCGCCGAGGTGACCGCCGCCTCCAGCGAGCGCGACATCCGCTCGATGAACACATTGGTGCGGACATTGGAAAAGGTGCTCGAACTTGAACGCAAGGACCGCGCCCAGCGCAGCCGCAAGCGCCGCGAGCAGCGGCAGTTCGACGACGCCGAGCGAGACGCGCTTGCGGAGCGCCTGGAGGCCCTTCATCGAGAATGGCGGGGGCAGATGGCTGAGCCGCAAGCTCACGATCAAGCACGTGCGCCTGGCGAACCGGGACTGGCCGAGCTGGGCCCGGGAGAATCAACGCCCGCCGGCTAGCGACTGGAACACCTGGCTGCTGCTGGGCGGCCGCGGCGCCGGCAAGACCCGGGCCGGAGCCGAATGGGTGAGAGCCCGGGCGCTCGGCCGCTGGCCCGCGAACGCGCCGCGCGCCGAGCGCATCGCGCTGGTGGCGCCGAATTTCGACGAGGCCCGCCTCGTCATGATCGAGGGCAAGTCCGGACTGCTCGCCGTCCATGCCGACGACGAGCGGCCCAGCTATGAGCCGTCGAAACGCCTGGTGACCTGGGCCAACGGCTCGATCGCCCAGGTTTTTTCGGCCGAAGAGCCGGAAGGACTGCGCGGGCCGCAGTTCGACGCCGCCTGGTGCGACGAGCTGGCGAAATGGAAATATGCGGCGAGCGTGTGGGACATGCTGGCCTTCGCGCTCAGGCTGGGAACCCATCCGCGCGTCGTGGTGACGACGACGCCCAGGCCCATTCCGCTGCTGAAGCGGCTCCTCGCCGATGCGGCGACCGCGGTGACGCGCTCGCGCACCGCCGACAACCGCGCCTTTCTGGCGCCGCGGTTCTGGAAGGACGTCTTGGCCCGCTATGGCGGCACCAGGCTCGGCCGCCAGGAACTGGACGGCGAACTGATCGAGGACGATCCCAACGCGCTGTTCCGCCGCGATGCGATCGAGGCCTTGCGGGTGGCGGCGGCGCCGGAGCTCGGGCGCATCGTGGTGGCGGTCGATCCGCCGGCGGGCCACGGGCCGAGATCGAATGCCTGCGGCATCGTCTGCGTGGGCCTGGGCCTCGACGGCCGCGCCTATGTGCTCGACGATTGCTCCGTCCACGGAGCACGTCCCGCCCAATGGGCCAGGCGCGTGGTGGCGCTCTATCACGCGCGCGCCGCCGCACGCGTGGTGGCGGAAGTGAACCAGGGTGGCGCCATGGTCGAGCAGGTGCTGCGCGAAATCGATCCCGATGTTTCCTTCCGCGCCGTGCATGCGACGCGGGGCAAGCAGGCGCGCGCCGAGCCGGTGGCCGCCCTCTATGAACAGGGGCGCGTCTCCCATGTCGGGGCGTTTCCCGAACTCGAAGACGAGATGTGCGCGGGGGTGGGCGAGTGGGCCAAAAGCCCCGACCGGCTGGATGCGCTGGTGTGGGCGGTGAGCGACCTGATGCTCAGGCGGCGGGCGGAGCCCAGGGTGCGGGTGGTGTGAGGGGCGAATGGCGAATAGTGAGTAGCAGACCCCCACCCCCGCCCTTCGGGCGGACCCTCCCCGCGAAGGGGGAGGGAGGAGGATCAGTGTTGGTCATCCCTCCCCCACGAAGTGCGGGGAGGGTGTCACCCGAAGGGTGACGGGTGGGGGTCTTGCTTGAGAGCGCTGATGATCATGTCGATCACGCCATCCATGTTTGTGTCCACGTCGCTATTCCAGAACCGGAGAATGCGGAATCCGGCCGACCCGAAATGCCGGTCACGAATGGCATCACGGCTTTGGCTTGCATCGAAGCCATGCTGCGAACCGTCAACCTCGATGATCAGGCGATGTGAAAATTCGGCGAAGTCGAGAATGTAGCCATCGACCGGCGCCTGGCGGCGGAAGTAATAGCCGTGCCGATTGAGGATTTTGAGTTGAGACCACAGGCGCACTTCCTGTGGCGTCATGGACTTGCGTAGCTGACGCGCGTGACTCTGCAGGTCCATAGTCATAGCCCCCACCCGGCGCTACGCGCCACCCTCCCCGCGCTGCGCGGGGGAGGGAGTTAGGATAGTGACGTGCTGCAAAAACTCAAACACCTCTTCTCCCCCGAGCGGAAGCGCTCCGCCGCCGCGCCGCTGATTGCCCTGCATTCGATGGGACGGCCGGTGTGGACGCCGCGCAATTATGCGGCACTCGCAAAGGAAGGCTTCGCCGGCAATCCCATCGGCTACCGCGCCGTGCGGATGATTTCCGAGGCGGCGGCCTCGATTCCCTGGCTTGCCTATGCGGGGGCGAAGGAAGTGACCGAGCATCCGTTGCTGGCGCTGCTGGCGAGACCCAATCCCGGCCAATCGGGGCGCGAATTCCTCGAAAGCATTTACGGTTTTCTGCTGGTCGCCGGAAACGCCTATGTCGAGAAGACCGAGGTCGAGGGAGTTCCACGCGAGCTCTTCGCGCTCCGCCCCGACCGCGTGAAGGCGGTGGCCTCGGCCTCGGGCTGGCCGGAGGCCTACGAATATTCCGTCAGCGGACAATCGGTCAGGCTTGCGCGCGAGGCGGTGCTGCATGTCAAGCTGTTCAATCCGCTCAACGATCATTACGGCATGTCGCCGCTCGAGGCGGCCCAGCGCCCGATCGATACCCATAATGCGGCGGCCGCCTGGAACAAGGCGATGCTCGACAATTCGGCGAGACCCTCGGGCGCGCTGGTCTATGCCGCGGCCGACGGGCAACTGACCGCCGACCAGTTCGAGCGCCTCAAGCGCGAACTGGAGCAGAGCTATCAGGGCGCCACCAATGCCGGGCGCCCCATGGTGCTCGAAGGCGGGCTCGACTGGAAGGAAATGGGCTTCAGCCCCAAGGAGATGGAGTTCATCGAGGCGAAGAACGCGGCGGCGCGCGAGATCGCACTCGCCTTCGGCGTGCCGCCCATGCTGCTCGGCATTCCCGGCGACAATACTTTCGCCAATTACGCCGAAGCCAACCGCACCTTCTGGCGGCAGACGGTGGTGCCGCTGGCCGGCCGCATCGCAGAGGCGCTCAACTCCTTCCTCGGCGGCGATCTCCGCCTCGCCCACGATCTCGACCGGGTGGAAGCCTTGGCCCTCGATCGCGAGGCGCTGTGGGCGCGCATCGAGAAGGCAAGCTTCCTGACCGAAGACGAGAAACGGGAAGCGGTGGGATACGGGGCGAAGAAGGCGAATAGCGAATAGCGAATAGTGAGTAGTGAGTAGTGAGTAGCAAGTGTGAATCGCAGGCACGTACACTACTCACTATTCGCTACTCACTACTCACTTAAGACGTCCCATTCCTTCACAGGAAATTTCATCAATGCAAACCCGCCGGGAAAAGAGCCGGCTGGGGCGGCCGCTTTCGGCCTGCTCCGGCACCGGCGTGTTCGTGGGCTATGCCTCGCTCTTCGGAGTGCGCGACGCGATGGGCGACGTGGTCATGCCCGGCGCCTTCGCCTTGAGCCTCAAGCGCAAGGGGCCGGACGGGGTCCGCATGCTGTTCCAGCACGATCCGGCCGAACCGGTCGGCACCTGGCTCGAGATGCGCGAGAACCAGCGCGGCCTTTATGTGATGGGCCGCCTCGACTGCAATGTGCAGCGCGGCCGCGAATTGCTGTCGCTCCTGGAAAGCCGCGGCCTCGACGGACTGTCGATCGGCTTCAAGACGGTGACGGCTTCGCGCGACAAGGCCGCAAGCGCGCGCCTTCTGGTGCAGGTCGACCTCTGGGAGATTTCGCTCGTCACCTTTCCGATGCTTCCCGGCGCGCGGGTCTCGGAAATTGCCTCGCGCGCCAGAGACGCCGCGGAGCGGTTGTTCGTCAATCGCGCCGCGCCAGTGCCCCGTCCGGCGGAGCCGGCGCCCGCCTCCCTCGCCGGCCTGTTCCGCGACGGGGCACGCATTTTCAGTGAGCGGAGGATGTCGTGATCGCTACCCCTCTCCCACGACGCACTGTTGAAGAATTCACCCCTCTCCCGTGCGCAGCATGGGAGAGGGTGCCCGAAGGGCGGGTGAGGGCCCTCATCCGGCCTTCGGCCACCTTCTCCCACCTTCGGCGGGAGAAGGGTGATTTTGGAATGCCGGAACTTTGAACCAAGGAGTGAACTGAGACATGGATACCGGACTTGAGACCAAGGTCGCCTTCGGCGACTTCATGCAGGCCTTCGAGGCGTTCAAGGACGCCAATGACGAGCGCCTGGCCGAGATCGAAAAGCGCATGAGCGCCGATGTGCTGACGGTCGAGAAGGTCGAGCGCATCGACAAGGCGCTGGACCGCACCAAGGCGCGGCTCGACGAGCTGACGCTCAAGGCGAAGCGGCCGAAGCTTGCGGGCGACGACGAAGCCGCACCCCAGGCGCGCGAGCACAAACAGGCCTTCGAGGCTTATGTGCGCAAGGGCGAGACGCACGGCCTGTTCGACATCGAAGCCAAGGCCATGTCGATCGGCTCCAATCCCGACGGCGGCTTTCTGGTGCCGAGCGAGACCGAGACCGAGATCGGCCGCAAGCTTGCCGCCGCCTCGCCGATCCGGGCCATCGCAGCCATCCGCCAGGTGTCCACTTCCGTCTACAAGAAGCCCTTTGCCATCAGCGGCGCGGTAACCGGATGGGTCGGCGAGACCGCGTTGCGGCCCGAGACCGCGGCGCCCACCCTCGCCGAGCTGCAGTTCCCGGCCATGGAACTTTATGCCATGCCGGCGGCGACGCAATCGCTTCTCGACGATGCCGCCGTCAATCTCGACGAGTGGATCGCCGAGGAAGTGCAGCAAGCCTTCGCCGACCAGGAAAGCACCGCCTTCGTCACCGGCAACGGCGTCAACAGGCCGAAGGGTTTCCTCGACTATACCAAGGTGGCCGATGCCACCTGGTCGTGGGGCAATCTCGGCTATGTGGCGACCGGTACCGCCGGCGCGTTTCCGGCCTCGAACCCCTCCGACAAGCTGGTCGATCTCGCCTATGCTCTGAAGAGCGGCTACCGCCAGAACGCCCACTGGGTGATGAACCGCAAGACCCAGAGCGCCATCCGCAAGTTCAAGGATGTGGACGGCAACTATATCTGGCAGCCGGCGGCGACCGCCTCGGCCACGGCGACGCTGATGAGCTTCGCCATCGCCGAGTCGGAGGACGTGCCCGATATCGCCGCCGACAGCTTCTCATTGGCCTTCGGCGATTTCAATCGCGGCTATCTGATCGTCGACCGCATCGGCGTCAGGGTGCTGCGCGATCCCTATTCCTCCAAGCCCTACGTGCTCTTCTACACCACCAAGCGGGTGGGCGGCGGCGTGCAGAACTTCGAAGCGATCAAGCTGATGAAGTTCGGGCTGTCGTAGGAAGAAGCGAATAGCGAGTAGCGAGTAGCGAGTAGCGAGTAGCGAGTAGTTGGTAGTGAGTGGGGGAAGCGTCCTTCTATTCGCCACTCGCTACCGACTCATTGAGAGAGTGCCAATGCCATCCATTCTCACCACCCCGCCGGCGATCGAGCCCATCTCGCTTGCCGAGGCCAAGGCGCACCTGCGCGTGGCGCACGCCGATGAGGACGTTCTGATCGGCAGGCTGATCGTCGCGGCGCGGCGCCAGGCCGAGGCCCAGACCGGCCTTCTGCTCATCTCGCAGGGCTGGTCGCATTTCCGCGACGACTGGCCGGAAGACGGCTCGGTCGAACTGCCGCAGAGCCCGGTGATCGCGCTCGGCAGCATCAAGGTCTATGGCGAGGACGATGTCGCCACGGTGATCGACCCGGCGCATTATTACATCGACCGTCATTCGCGGCCCGCCCGCCTCCTGTTGCGCGGCTCGCGCGTCTGGGCGCGACCGGGGCGCATCGGCAACGGCATCGAAATCGCGCTGACGGCGGGTTTCGGTGCGGCGGCGACCGATGTGCCCGAACCGTTGCGCCAGGCGATCCTGCAGCTCGCCGCCCACTGGTACGAGCATCGCGGCAACGGCGAGGATGCGGCGCAACCGCTGGCCGTTGCCCAACTCTTCGCCGATTTCCGCCAGAAGCGTCTGTGAGCAATCCGGCTTTCGCCCTGCAGGAGGCGATGCGCAGCCGGCTTCTGGCCCATGCGCCGCTGACCTTGCTGCTGCAAGGACAGCACGTCTTCGACGAAGTGCCGCGCGGCGCCAACCCGCCCTTTGTAGCCTTCGCCGCCATCGAGACCCGCGACTGGAGTGTCGCGGACCGTAAGGCCCACGAGCATTTCGTCACTTTGCAAGTCGTCACGAATTCGCGCAGCCGCAAGCTGGCGCAGGACCTATTGGCCGAGATCGAAGCAGCTCTCGATAACGCCGTGTTGACGCTTGCCGGCCATGTGCTGGTCAATCTGCGGCTCATGTTCTGGGCCGTGGCGAAGGAGAAGACGGGCGAAAATTATGGCGCGACGCTGAGATTTCGGGCCGCGACGGAACCGCAATAGCAAATGGCGAATAGCGAATAGCGAATAGGGAGAAGCCGTCACTACTCGCTATTCGCTACTCGCTACTTGCCCACTTGGAGATTTGACATGCCTGCACAGAAAGGCCGCGATCTGCTGCTGAAGATCGACTCGACCGGCACCGGCGTCTTTCAGACGGTGGCGGGCCTGCGCAGCCATACGCTCGCCTTCAATGCCGAGACCGTCGATGTGAGCCACCAGGAATCGGCCGGCCAGTGGCGCGAGCTCTTGGCCGGCGCCGGCCTCAAGTCGGCCGCCGTCGCGGGCTCCGGCATCTTCAAGGATGCGGCCTCCGATGCGACGATCCGCACTTATTTCTTCGACGGCACGATCCGCGATTGGCAGGTGACCATTCCGGATTTCGGAACCATCAAGGGGCCGTTCCAGATCGCCGCCCTCGAGGTGGGCGGCCGCCATGATGGCGAAGTGACGTTCGAACTGTCGCTCGCCTCGGCGGGCCTGCTCACCTTTACGGCTATCTGAGGCGCATGATGGCGAACCGGCATCGTGGCGAAATCGACGCCGAGATCGGCGGCAAGACCTATACGCTGTGCCTGACGCTCGGCGCGCTAGCCGAGATCGAGAACGCCTATGGCGGCGAGGATCTGATCGCCATCGCCGAGCGGTTTTCCAAAGGCCGCATCGGCGCCGCCGATGCCATCCGCCTGATCGGGGCGGGATTGCGCGGCGCCGGCAACGCCATCACCAATGACGAAGTGGCCGCCATGACGGCGGCGGGCGCCGCCGCCGGCTATCTCGCAATCGTGGCGCGGCTGCTCACCGCCACCTTTGCGCCGCCGGAGACTCACCCGGGAAACGGGTGAGCGCCGCGGGGGAGTGCTTCCCCTGGCGGCGCCTGATGCAATTGGGGTTGGGCGTGCTGCGCCTGCCTCCCGAATCATTCTGGCGGGCCAGCCCCCGCGAGATCGCCGCCGCCTTTGCGAGCGAGGCAAGGACGCCCATGCCACGCAGCGCGTTTGACGAACTGAGCGCACGCTTTCCGGACGAGTCATGACCGATATCGAACCATTGAATCTCGACACCGAGCGGCTCAAGGCCGAGCTCGCGGAATTGAGCGCCCTGGCCGACAGCTTCGGCAATCGCATCGTCAGGTCCTTTGCCGATGCCGTCATTCACGGGCGCAAGCTCACGGACGTGTTGCGGGAGCTCGCCCTGTCGCTGGCCCAGATGGCGCTGACTTCGGCGCTTAAGCCACTCGGCGATCTCCTGGGCGGCATTCTCGCTGCTCCGGTTGTTTCTGCCGCGCCGGCGCAGCCCGCGGCCGCACCGGTCAGCGTCACCGTCAATATCCAAACTCCCGATGCGCAGAGCTTCCGGCAGTCACAGTCGCAAGTGGCGGCATTGATGGCCCGCGCCGTGGCCCGCGGACAGAGGAACCTCTGAGCCATGGCCTTCGACAACGTCCGCTTTCCCACCGGCATTTCGCGCGGCGCCTCCGGCGGGCCGGAACGGCGCACCGAAATCGTCACCACCGCGTCGGGCCGCGAGGAGCGCAATTCCCGCTGGGCCGATTCGCGGCGGCGCTACAATGCCGGCTTCGGAGTGAAATCGCTGAACGACGTCCACGACGTTTTGCGCTTCTTCGAGGAACGGCGCGGCCGCCTGCACGGTTTCCGCTGGAAGGACCATGCCGACTGGAAATCCTGTCCGCCGCAGAATGCCGTCTCGCCGCTCGACCAGTCGATCGGCACCGGCACCGGCACCACCGCGAGCTTCCAGTTGGTAAAGCGCTACGGCTCGGGCCTGCGCGATTACGTGCGAACCATCACCCGGCCAGTGGCGGGAACCATCCGCGTGGCGGTAAACGGCGTCGAGACGGCGCAATTCACCGCCAATGCGGCAACCGGCATCGTTACCTTCAATGCCGGGAATATTCCGGCGCCGGCTGCTACGGTGACCGCCGGATTTGAATTCGATGTGCCGGTGCGTTTCGACACCGACACGCTTGCCATCAATCTCGCGAGCTTCGCGGCGGGCGACATTCCGGAAATTCCGGTGGTGGAGATCCGCCCGTGAGGACTCTGCCTGCCGGTCTTCGCGCTCATCTCGATACGGGAACCACGACGCTCTGCCATTGCTGGAAACTGACGCCGCTGGCGGCTTCGCCCCTTGGCTTCACCGACCATGACCGCGATCTCGCCTTCGACGGCGTCACTTTCGAGGCCCAGGCCGGTTTCACCGCCAGCGACATCGAATCCTCGCTCGGACTGGCGGTCGACAATCTCGAAGCCTCGGGGGCGCTCAGTTCGGCGCGCCTGAGCGAAGCCAAGCTCAAGGCCGGCGATTTCGACAATGCCGAAATCGAAATCTGGCGGGTCAACTGGCAGGACGTGAGCCAGCGGCTCTTGTTGCGCAAGGGCCATCTCGGCGAAGTCAGCCACGGCGATCTCGGCTTCACGGCGGAAGTGCGCGGCCTCTCCCATCTCCTCAACCAGCCGCAGGGGCGCCTGTTCCAATTTGGCTGCGATGCCGTGCTGGGCGACGCGCGCTGCGGCGTCAATCTCGAGGTGGCGGCCTTTCGCGGCACGGGTTACGTGCTGTCGGTCGAGGAGAACCGGCGCCTCATCGTGCAGGGCCTCGATGCCTTCGCCAATGAATGGTTCGCCCGCGGCACTCTGCAATGGACGAGCGGCGCCAATGGCGGACGCGTGGGCGAGGTGAAGTTCCATCGCAAGGGGGCGATCCAGACGGTGATCGAGCTGTGGCAGGCGGCCGCAGCGCCGGTTGCGCCGCTTGATGCCTTCATCGTGCGGGCGGGCTGCGACAAGCAGTTTTCCACCTGCAAGGCGAAATTCGCCAATGGCGTCAATTTCCGCGGCTTTCCGCACATGCCGGGCGACGACTTCGTGTTGACCTATGCAACGCGGGACGATCCTTTGAATGACGGCGGGAGCCGACAGTAGAAAATCTCCCTCCCCCACGAAGTGCGGGGAGGGTGCCGAGCGAATGCGAGGCGGGTGGGGGCGGAACAAATCAATCCCCCACCCGGCGCTACGCGCCACCCTCCCCGCGCTTCGCGGGGGAGGGAGGACAACCAATGGATACCCATGATCCACCGTTCCGACATCGTCCGCGCGGCGCGGGGCTGGCTGGGCACGCCCTATGTGCACCAGGCGAGCCTCAAGGGTATGGGCTGCGATTGCCTGGGATTGGTGCGCGGCGTCTGGCGCGAGGCGATGGGCGATGAGCCCGAAGACGTGCCGGCCTATGGACCGGGCTGGGCCGAAGCGACCGGCGGCGAACTGCTGGCCGAGGCGGGCCGCCGCCATCTGCAGGAAATTCCGTACACTGAATATAAGACCGGCGACGTGCTGCTGTTCCGCTGGAAGCCGTATCTGCCCGCCAAGCATGCCGGGATCGCCACAGGCCCCGACCGCATGATCCATGCCCAGGACGGCGCTTGCGTCGCCGAAATCGCGCTGACCCACTGGTGGCGCCGGCGGCTTGCCTATGCCTTCCGCTTTCCCGGTGTGACCGGCTGATGGCGACCATCGTTCTGCAATATGTGGGGGCCGCTGTCGGCACCTTCCTGGGCGGCCCGATCGGCGGCATTCTGGGCCGCGCCATCGGTGCCGTGGCCGGCAATATCTTCGACCAGCAATTGTTCGGGCCGGGCACCAGGCGCATCCAGGGCCCTCGGCTCACCGACACCCGCGTCATGGCCTCCTCGGAGGGCTCACCGATCCCGCGGCTGTGGGGCCGCATGCGGATTTCCGGTCAGGTGATCTGGGCCACCAATCTGGAAGAGGTGGTGGAAACCGACACCGACAAGATTTCGGGGAAGGGCGGAAGCAAGACCAAGACCACCACATACACTTACTTCGCCAATTGCGCCGTGGCCCTGTGCGAGGGCAAGATCGACCGCATCGGGCGCGTATGGGCCGACGGCAAGCCCTTCGATATCTCCGGCCTGACCTGGCGCCTCTATCGCGGCACCGAGACGCAGGCCCCCGACAGCCTGATCGTCGCCAAGGAGGGCGCCGACAACGCCCCCGCCTATCGCGGCACCGCCTATATCGTCTTCGAGCGCTTGCCGCTCGAAAATTTCGGCAACCGCCTGCCGCAGCTTTCCTTCGAAGTGTTCCGGGGTGCGGGAGGCGCGGAAGGCAAGGTCAGGGCCGCCAACATCATCCCCGGCTCGACCGAATTCGGCTACGACACCAAGGTCGTCACCCGCAACCTAGCGGATGACGAGACGGGCAGCGAAAACGCCCATGCCGCAGCCGAGACGAGCGACTGGAACGTGTCGATCGGCGAATTGACCGCGACCTGCCGCAATCTCCAGGCGGCATCGCTGGTCGTTGCCTGGTTCGGCAACGATCTGCGCTGCGGCAATCTGCTGCTCAGGCCCGGCGTGGAGAACACCACCAAGGTGACCGAGCCCGATGCCTGGCTGGTGGCGGGACTGACACGGACCGCGGCCCATGTGGTCTCGACCAGCGCCGGCAAGCCCGCCTTTGGCGGAACGCCGTCGGATGCCTCGGTCATCAGGGCGCTGCAGGACCTGAAGGCGCGCGGCCTGGCCACCGTCTTCTACCCCTTCATCCTGATGGATATCGCGCCGGGCAACACGCTGCCCGATCCCTATGGCGGCAGCGCCCAGGCGGCCTATCCCTGGCGCGGCCGCATCACCTGCGATCCGGCACCCGGACGGCCGGGAAGCGTCGACAAGACCGCGACTTGCGCCACGCAGGTGCAGAACCTCATCGGCACGGCGCAGCCCGGCCACTTCGGCGGCTCGGGAACCACCGTCACCTATTCGGGTCCCGCCGAATGGAGCTACCGGCGCATGGTGCTGCATTACGCCAAGCTCTGCGCCCTGGCGGGCGGCGTCGATGCCTTCCTGATCGGCAGCGAATTGCGCGGGCTGACGAGCCTGCGTTCGGGACCAAGCACCTATCCCTTCGTGGCCGCACTGGTGGCACTCGCCGCCGACGTCAAGTCGATCCTGCCCGCCGCCAAGGTGTCCTATGCGGCGGACTGGTCGGAATATTTCGGCCACCAGCCGGCCGATGGATCGGGTGACGTGCATTTCCATCTCGATCCGTTATGGTCCTCGGCCGATGTCGGCTTCATCGGCATCGACAATTACATGCCGCTCTCCGACTGGCGCGACGGTAATCAGCATACGGACCGTCTGGCCGGCACGCGGTCCATCTACGACCTCTCATATCTGAAGGCGGGGATCGCCGGCGGCGAGGGCTTCGACTGGTTCTATGCCGGCGATGCGGCTCGCACGGCGCAGACCCGCACGCCGATCAGCGACGGCGCCTATGGCAAGCCCTGGGTGTTCCGCTACAAGGACCTGAAATCCTGGTGGCTCAATCCGCACTATAATCGGCCGGGCGGCATCGAGGCGGCAACGCCCACCGGCTGGACGCCGCAGTCGAAGCCCATCTGGTTCACCGAAGTGGGATGCGCGGCAATCGACAAGGGCACCAATCAGCCCAATGCCTTCGTCGATGCCAAGTCGTCGGAAAGCCTGCGCCCCTATTTCTCCTCCGGCCACCGCGACGATTTCCTGCAGAACCGCTTTGTCGCCGCGATCGACGATTATTGGAGCGCTGCGGGCGCTACAAATCCGGTGTCCGCCGTCTACGGCGCGCCGATGCTCGATACCTCGCGCATGTTTTTCTGGGCGTGGGACGCAAGGCCGTTTCCGTATTTTCCGGCCCTCGACGAGGTCTGGGCCGACGGCGTCAATTACAATCTCGGCCATTGGCTGAACGGCCGCGTGGGTGCGGTGCCGCTGGCGCGGCTCATTGCCGAAGTGTGCGGCGCCTACGGTTTCACCGCCTTCGATGTGAGCGCGGTCGAGGGGCTGGCCGACGGCTTCGTGATCGAGCGCCCGATGACGGCGCGCGAGGCGTTGGAAGGATTGCTCTCGGCCTTCGCCATCGATGCGGTCGAAAGCGCAGGCCAACTCAAATTCCGCATGCGCAAGGAGGATAGGGCGGCTGCGATCGCCCATGACGAGCTGGCCGAAACCGAGGCGCAGGCGGCGCTCTTCGCGCTCACCCGGGCGCAGGAGACGGAATTGCCGGCGGCCATCAAGCTCGTCTATGTGGAATCGGCCGCCGAATACCGGACGGCCTCCGTCGAAGCGCGAAGGCTCAGGGGATCGAGCGCGCGCGAGACGGGCCTGCAAATGCCTTGCGCCATCGGCCAGGCGGTGGCGCAATCGCGCGCCGATGTGATGCTGCAGGAAAGCTGGGCCGGGCGCGAGACGCTCGATTTCGCACTGGCGCCCGGCCGCATCGATCTCGAACCCGGCGATGTGGTGGAGATCGAACTCGGATCGGCGAGCCGGCTGGTTCGCATCGAGCAGGTGACCGACAGCGCGCTTCGGAAGATCCGCGCCCGCAGCTACGAGGCGGCGGTGTTCGAGCCGCCCGACGCGCCGCCGCGTGGCTTCACGGTGCGCGAAGCCATCGTGCTCGGCAAGCCCGACGTGGCGATCCTCGATATTCCCGTCATCGTCCCCGGCAGGCCGTCGCATACGGCGTGGTTTGCCGCGAGCGCCAAGCCCTGGCCGGGGCGGCTTGCCGCCTACAGGCAGCGCTCAACGACGTCCTATGTCTTCAACCGGATGATCGAGGCCCGGGCGACCAAGGGCCGGCTGCTCGAGGCTTTGCCTAAGGGGCCGCTTTATGTCTTCGATCGCGCCGCCTCGGTGAGCGTCAAGCTGGATGCGGGGGCGCTGAGTTCGGTGAGCGACATTGAACTTCTGGGCGGCACCAATGCCGCCGCCGTCGGCGACAGCGTCACGGGCTGGGAGATCGTGCAGTTCGGCACGGCGGTTCTCACCGCCACCAAGACCTACCGGATCGGTTCGCTGTTCCGCGGCCAATCGGGTTCGGAACCGGAAATGCTGGCGGCACGGCCGGCGGGCAGCCGTTTCGTGCTGCTCAATGGCGCCGTGGTGCAGCAGGATTTGCTGCTCGCCCAGGCGGGCCTGGACATTACCTGGCGCATCGGCCCGGCGGCTTACGATTACGGTCATCCATCCTACCTGCAACTGACCCATCAGGGCAGGATGATCGCGCTCAGGCCGCTGTCGCCCTGCCAGCTGCGGGCCAGCCGCGACGGGGGCGATGTGGTCTTCACCTGGATCCGCCGGACCCGGATCGACGGCGACAGCTGGGAGCTTTCCGAGGTGCCGCTCGGCGAGGACAGTGAATCCTATGTCGCCGAAGTTCTCGACGGCGCTGCGGTCAAGCGGACGTTTCAGGTGGCGGTGCCGTCTTTCCGCTACACCGCCGCCCAGATCGCCGCCGATTTCGGCACCAGCCCCACCCAATTCACGCTCCGCATCGCGCAAATGAGCGCCACCTACGGGCGCGGCGCCAATCTCCAGAGGACCATCAATGCCTGAGACGCCACTCCTCGCTTTGCCGCTGCTCGAGGCGGCCCAGGCGCAGAAGCACATCACCCACAACGAGGCGCTGCTGCTGCTCGATGCCGCCATCCACCTGGCGGTGATCACCCGCAGCCTGGCAGCGCCGCCCCCAACGCCCGCCGACGGCGACCGCTATCTGGTGGCGGCGGCTGCGACCGGCGCCTGGGTGGGTCGCAGCGGTCAACTTGCCTTCCGCGAGGCTGGCGCCTGGCGCTTCGCGGTACCGCGCAACGGCTGGCGCCTGTGGGCGATCGACGAACAGAAGTTCCTGCTCTTCGACGGCGCCGCCTGGCGCAATGTCGCCGACTTCGACGTGATTCAGAATGTATCGCTGCTCGGCGTCAAGACTACCGCCGATGCCGGCAACCGGCTGTCGGTGTCCTCGCCCGCCACACTGCTCAGCCATGAAGGCGCAGGCCACCAGCTCAAGATCAACAAACAGGCCGCCGCCAACACCGCTTCGCTGCTGTTCCAGACGAATTTTTCCGGCCGCGCCGAGATGGGCCTCACCGGCGACGACAATTTTCACTTCAAGGTCAGCCCCGACGGCACCGCCTGGAATGAGGCGATCCAGATCGACAAGGCGAGCGGCGTCGTGACGCTGACCGGCAATTCGGTGAGCAATGCGGCGCTTGCCGACATGGCAACGGCGCGGATCAAGGGCAGGACCACGGCGGGCACCGGAGATCCGGAAGACCTGACGGCTGCGCAGGCCACCGCACTGCTCGACACCTTCACCGCCACCGCCAAGGGCCTGGTTCC
Source organism: Hyphomicrobiales bacterium (assembly GCA_052386315.1). GTDB lineage: Bacteria > Pseudomonadota > Alphaproteobacteria > Rhizobiales > Aestuariivirgaceae > Aestuariivirga. The sequence goes on along the minus strand of JBQTKG010000060.1, from coordinate 4,114 downwards.
AGCTTCGGGCGGCGGCATGGTGAATTTCCTGCGCGCCGACGGTGCATTCGCCACACCTGCCGGCGGCGGCTCCTCCTCGGTTGCCTCGCTCGCGGCGCTGCGGCTGCTCACCACGGCATCCTACTCCGGCGTCACGGTGTATCTCGAATCCTGGCATGCCGGATTGAATCGCGGCGGCGGCTATTTCCGGTACGACAGCGCCGACACGACGAGCTCCGACGATAATGGCCTCACCATCGTCGATGCCTCGCTGCGCAGATGGAAGCGGCAGATGGACGGCGGCCTCGTCTCGCCGGCATACTTCGGCGCCAAGGGCGACGGCGCCGCCGACGACGCCGTGGCCTTGCAGAAGGCAATTGACGTTGTGACGGCATCGCTCGTCGCCGGCGCCGGGCTCGGGAGATATACCAGATACCTCGACCTTGAGGGGCTTGCCTACGTCAGCTCCGCCAGCCTGAATTGCACCGGCATTAAAGACGGCTTCGGCTGGGCGATACGCAACGGCACGATTATCGGCAAGGCCAACGGCAAGGCGGTGTTCGACTGCGTGGGCTCGCAGTATCTTCTCTTCGACAACGTGTTCGTCAACGGCGCGCTGGTCGTCGATTACAATCCCGGTCCGGCGCAGATGCCCGCCTTCGGCTGGCAATTCGCCCCGTCCGGCGCCACCAACTTCCCGGTCGGCAACACGCTGCGGAGCTGCAAGACGGCGGGCTTCTTCTCGAAAGCCTCCGTCGTCGCCTATGGCGCGGAAATCCTCCGCATCGACAGACCGAACTTCCAGAACCACGCCATGCAGCAGACGGCGGCCACCTTCGTCTGTTCCGGCCACCGCCAGACCGTCATCGACACCGTCGGCGATCTCGTCTCCGACTTTTCGACGATCAAGACCGGCATCACCAGCAATTCCATGATTTCGGTGGATGCCGGAGATTTGAACAGATACCCGCCCGTCGCTCTCGCGATGACCGCAGTGACGCAGGCGGCGGATGCGCTGGTAACCGTCGGCGTAGCCGCTCTCACCACCGCCATCGACACCTACAATTTCGCCAACGGCACGACGGTGTTCTTCACCCTCGTCACCGGCATGACGCAGATCAACGGTCTTGTCGGCACGGTGGCAAACCTGAACGCCGCCGCAGGCACCTTCAACATCGGCATCGATACGACGACGTTCGGCGCCTTCATCGGCGGCACCTGCTACAACCAGACCGGGCCGAACATCATCCTCGGCACCATGGGCGGGATAAGCTTCAAGAAATGCTACGCCAGCACCAAAGGCCGCCCCGGCTTGAAACTGTACACCAATCAGGCGGCGGACGCGAACTACGACATCGATCTGGACATCCGGTTCGAGAACGATAATCCCCGCGACATCGAAATCGTCGGCGACACCGCGACGCGCACCATACGCGGCTTGCGCTACCGCACCGACTACAGCAACGCGGGTGTCGCGCCGATCTTTTCCTCGGGGGTCTCCGGCGCCGGGAAGATCGTCATCGACAACCTCGACGTTTTCGTGGGCTTCGAGCAGAAGACGCCCACCGCCGGGCTGTTCGAGAACCCGGCCACTTTCGAGCTTCGCACGGGCCGTGTCGCGGTGCCGAGCGCCGCGTTCAAGAACACCGGCTTCGTCGCCAATCACATAACATGGGCGATCGGTAATGACCCCTACAAAGACCATCACATGGGGAGCCGCCGGTTCTTCGACAATCCCAACTTCTACAGAACGGGTGTGTCGGAAATCGCGGCCACCTTCGAGACCAATGCGGCCGGGGCGGGCCAGGGGCCGGTTGTCGATCTGTTCCGCAGCTCGGCGGGAGGCGCCGGAAATCTGCTCGCGCATCTCACATGGAGCGGGAAGGACGGCGCGGGCAATTACGCTCAGTACGCCGGATTGCGCGGCATAATTCTCGACCCCACGGACACGTCGGAAGACGGGGGTCTCGACGTCCTGACGGCCATCGCCGGGACCTTGGCGGCCAGAGCGAGATTTCAAGATGGGCTCATGCTTCCGCCGGCCGTCGCCGGAGGAGACAAGGGCATCGGCACCGTCAACGCGCAAACCGCTTACTACCTCAACAACGTCCTTATCGCCGACGCCGCGAACATCCCCGTCATCGGCCCGGCGTCGGCCACCGACAACGCCGTTTCCCGGTTCGATCTTGCGACCGGCAAGCTGGTCCAGAACTCCAGCGTGCTCGTCGCCGACGACGGTTCCGTGCAGTTGCCGGAAGTGGCCGCTCCCGCCGCCGCCGCCGCCGACAAGCTCAATCTCTTCGCTTTCGACGTGGGCGCGCGGACGCTGCCCGCCTTCCGGGCCTCTTCCGGACTTGCATCGCCCCTGCAGCCGCTTCTCGCGCGCAACAAGGTGGCGTTGTGGAATGCGCCGGGCACCAGCACCAATGCGCCGGGCGTATTCGGCATCAATCCGCCCTTGGCGCTTGGCACGGCGACGTTGCGGAGCGTCGCGACGACCAATTTGTTTACCAGACTGAGGCGCTTGGGCCTTGTGTCCGCCACGGCGGCGGGCTCGCTGGCCGGTCACTACATGGCGGCGGCGCAATACACCATCGGCGACGGCGCCAGCCTCGGCGGCTTCCACTATGTCTGCCGTTTCGGCGTCTCCGACGCGGCGGCGGTGGCGGGGGCGCGCATGTTCGTGGGCCTGCGCAACGCGGTCGCCGCCCCCACCAATGTCGAGCCCAACACGCTCACCGATGCAGTGGGCGTGGCGCAGCTCTCGACGTCCGGCAACCTGCACATCGTCCATGGCGGGTCCGTCGCCCAGACGGCGATCGACCTCGGCGCAAACTTCCCGGCCAATACGCTGTCCGCCGACGCCTATGAGGTTTCGTTCTTCGCGCCGGTCAACTCGCAGGTCATCCACTACCGGGTCGAACGGCTCAATACCGGTCATGTAGCAGTGGGCACGCTCAGCGGGACGGTGGGAACGGCCATTCCAGCGGCCACGACACTGCTCGGCCATACGGCCTGGCGCTGCAACAACGCCACCGCGCTCGCGGCCGGCATCGACCTCGTTTCGGTCTACATCGAGTCGGATTACTGAGCATGTCCATCGAACGCGAAGTGGGCGCGCTGCAGGCGCGCATGGCGGCGGTTGAAAGTGAAATTCAGGCAATCCGTACCGACGTGCGCGAGATCCGCGATGTGCTGGTCACCGCGCGGGGCGGCTGGAAGATGCTCACTCTCCTCATTGCCTTTTCGGTTTCGCTCGGCGCCGCGATCGGAAAATTTCTGCCGGCGCTGATGCTGCCGCGGCCCTGAACTTTTCAAACCCAACAGGAGAAAATGATGGCAATCCTCCGCATTCTGGCGGGCGCGCTGGCGCTTTGCCTTTCGCTCTTCGCCGCCGATGCCCAGGCGGCCTGCGCATCCCGCGCCGAACTGGCGCGCCTCATCGCCGAGCGCCTGCCGCAGGCCAAGGTGATCGTGCTCGGCGCGGCCGAGGCCAGGCTCTTTCTCGCCGCCTTCAACCGCATGCCGCCGCCGACCGTATTTACCGCCGACGAGATCGTCATCGTCGATCCCGCACCCGATGCGCCGGCCTTGCGCATCGTGCTGTTCGAGTGGGGCTGCATGACCCGCATGGGGCCGGTGCCGCGCCCGGTGGTGCGCGCCCTCCTCAATGAAATCGCCCGCGGCGGAGCCTGACGCCCATGCGGGTGACCACGGAAGGACTGGCGCTGATCAAGCGCTTCGAGGGTTTCAGGGGCAGGGCCTATCGCGATCCGGTGGGCGTGTGGACGATCGGCTACGGCCACACCTCCATGGCGGGGCCGCCATCGGTCTCGGAAGGGCTCGAAGTCTCGCGCGCCGAGGCCGATGCGATTTTGCGCCGCGATGTGGAGCAGTTCGCCCGCGATGTGGCGTCGTGCTTGCGCGTGCCGTTGAACGCCCGGCAGTTCTCGGCCCTTGTCTCCTTCGCCTATAATGTCGGGGTCGGCAATTTCCGCGCCTCGTCGGTTTTGAAGGCGGTGAATGCCGGGGATTTCGCCGCCGTGCCGCGGAGGCTGCAGCTGTGGACCAAGGCGGGCGGCCGCGTCCTGCCGGGCCTCATCAGGCGCCGGGCCGCCGAGGCCGAACTGTTTCT
>JBQTKG010000059.1:0-7038 GCA_052386315.1 Hyphomicrobiales bacterium | reverse complement strand
CTTCTCAGATCGACGACTTTGAGAATTACGTAATATCGAATGGGATTCATGTCTCAGTCGGATTTGTTTTTGCCGATCGGGTGGTTGTTGGACAACGAGACTAAATCGCGCCGGGTCTGCGACAAGGCTTCGCGTTGCCTGCGGGTCAGAAAGGGCAAGCGGCCCTGCCGTGACAGCGGATGCGGTCAGGGCGCCACATTTCCAACACGCTTCCGCATGATCCTTTCAGATCGTTCGCGGCGCGGCCGGCATTCACGCCTTCCTCTTTCGCTTAGCCTTGGTGGCCGACTTGCCAACGGCCGAGGTGATCGCCCGGCGGGCGAGAAGGCCGCAGGGGTGCTCGTCGCCGGCAATCCGGTAGCGCCAAGTCGATTTGGGCGAGGTCCAGGCCGAAAGATCGGATCAGAGCTGCCCTTTGCGGGGATGGTGCTTTGGATCGCAGCGCCTCGGATGCCACCCTCGGCTCAGTAGTGAAAGGGTTGGCCACCCGCTGCCCCTCGAAATCAGGGATGATCTTGTGGTAAATCAAAGTCATCGGTTCAGATCGAGCCGGCCCGGTCGCAGCCACCCGGTTAAAACAGGGATTTTCCCATGGCCATCATTGCCATCTGCTCCGGCGGCCTGGATTCGGTCACCTTGGCATACAAGGTTGCCGCCGAAGCCGCTCTGAAGCGTCTCGTCACATTCGACTACGGACAGCGCCACCGCAAGGAAATCACGTTCGCGCGCCGCTGTGCCGAGGCCCTCGGTGTGCCCCATGACGTCATCAATCTCACCTACATAACCCCCTTCCTCAAGGGTTCCGCCCTCACAGACGTTGCGAACGTCGAGGTGCCGGAAGGCCACTATGCCGAGGAGACGATGCGGATCACGGTGGTGCCGAACCGCAACGCCATTATGTTGGCAATCGCTTTTGGCATCGCCGCCGGCGAAGGGGCCGAGGCCGTCGCCGCGGCCTTTCACTCGGGAGACCACTTCATCTATCCTGACTGCCGGCCGGCCTTCGTTGAGGCCTTCCGCATCATGCAGAAGCGGGCGTTGGAAGGCCTTTGGCAGGTCGATATTCAGGCGCCCTTCGTCCACATGACCAAGGCGGACATCGTACGGATCGGCGCCTCGTTGGGCGTGCCGTTCACCGACACCTGGAGTTGCTACCAGGGGAGCGATCTCCATTGCGGTCGCTGTGGCACCTGCGTCGAGCGGCGGGAAGCATTCCACTTGGCTGGTGTTGAAGATCCGACCGCCTACGTAGACCCCGACTACTGGAGGGAGGCCTGTGGCGTCGCGGCCCGGGCGAAGGGCTGATGTTTGGCTTGGTCTTCACCCGGCGCTACAGCATGGCGCATCGGCTCCTGGCGGGAAGTAGTAATAAATGCGCCATTCCCCACGGCCATAATGAGCTGGTGGTCGTGACGCTCCAGGCCACCGCGGCGCGGCGGCTGAACGGCGCGAGCAACATGGTAGAGCCCTTCGAGATCGCGAAGGCGCGTTGGCACCGCTGGATCGACGAAGAGGTGGATCATGCGCTCCATCTCTCCGATGGCGATCCGCTCATCGACTTCTTTCGGGGACGGGAGCCCGACAAGCTGGCTCGCCTGTTGGTCACGCCCGGTGATCCGACCACCGAGGTGCTAGCCGCCTGCTTCATGGCCAAGTTCAACGCCTTCCTCGATGATGACGGCGGTCGTCTGCGCTGCGTCGAAGTCAGGATCGAGGAAACGCCGACCAACACCTTGCTGTTCGCGGGCGACCCAACTGACTTCCTGCCGGACCGCCCCGGTCGCAGCAATCGCCGACCTTGGTGGCGGCGTCCGGACATGAGCATCAACGACCTCGATTGCGAATTAGAGAAGCCATGAGCCGTATCCACATTTCGGAGATCTTCGGGCCAACGGTCCAGGGCGAAGGGGCGCTGATTGGTAAACCGACCGTGTTCGTCCGCACCGGTGGCTGTGACTTCCGCTGCCGCTGGTGCGACACGCTGTATGCCGTGCTCCCTGAGTACCGCCACGAATGGGTCCCCATGACCCCTGGGGACATCTTGTCCCGTGTCGAGCAATTGACCGGTGGACGCCCCATCCTGGTGACACTCTCAGGCGGTAATCCGGCGATCCAGCCGCTCGGGCCGTTGATCATCTTGGGACGCGAGAGGGGCTTCAGCTTCGCGATGGAAACCCAGGGAAGTATCGCCTGCCCCTGGTTTGCCGCGCTCGACTGGCTGATCCTCTCGCCAAAGCCTCCCTCCTCCGGCATGTCGACCGACTGGACGGCGTTCGAAGCCTGTCTCGATGCCGCCGCCGGCGGCCCGCGCCCGGTGCTCAAGATCGTCGTGTTCGACGAGGCCGACTATGCGTATGCCCGGCAGGCGGCGGCACGATACCCCACCCTGCCGGTCTACCTTCAGGTCGGTAATCACACGCCCGCGGAACCCAACCCCGCCGGCCGGAAAGGCATCGATCACGAGGGACTGCTCGAGCGCTTCCGTTGGCTGGTCGGCCGCGTCGCAAGCGATCGCTGGTTCGAGGTGACCGTGCTCCCGCAGCTGCACGTGCTGGCCTGGGGAAACGAGCGGGGAGTGTGATGGGCTCGAAGTGCTGCTCGATGCGAGTCGTCGTGCCGCTCCTGTGTGGGACCTGGATAACAGAATACGTGTTAACGAGATCTGATCGAACGTCTGCAACGGGTCACGGGCCGACGAGAAGATCACGTCTGCGGCAAGTCAGCTCATCCCCATACAACGGAAATGACCATGCCCTTCGTTAACTACACCTCAAACCGCTGACCTCCATTGGCGCCGTCGACAGGTCGGATCGGTGCCATGACCCGAATTCCGAGATTCGGTCAATCGAGGCAACTGGCGCCAAACAGTCCGCTGCCGAGCCGCCAGTTGTTTAGTCTATCCAAGCTGAGCGCAAGTGGTCGTAGATAAACGCGATTTCCGATTCCGGCATTCTGCCTGACCCTTGTTCCGATGCTGCGGTGCCCGTGCCGCGCATGAACCGGAACAAGGGATATGACCCCGACCAAGCTCCTTATCGGCCAGATTCTGATCGTCTTCGCGATCGTGATTGCGGGCGTCTGGGCGGCGACGCAATAGGCGGCCGCGGAGCTTGGCTACCAGGTGCAACTGGGTGCGTCATGGGTCGTGCTGTTCGGCACCCCGGTCTATCAACCCTGGAAGCTGTTTGAGTGGTGGTACGCCTATGAAGCCTATGCCCCGCGCATCTTCGATCGAGCGGGGATGCTGGCCGGCGCCAGCGGCTTCATGGGGTGCGCCACGGCCGTTATCGGCTCCCTGTGGCGGGCGCGCCAGAACCGGCTCGTCACCAGCTACGGGTCCTCGCGCTGGGCGAACGAGCGTGAGATTGAAGGCGCCGGGCTCTTCCGGGCCGCCGGCGTCTTTCTGGGCCGACTCGGCGGCCAATAGGCGCCCACGCCGACGAAGGCGTGCTGCCCGACAGTGACGATGTCGGCGTATCCAGCCAGCAGGTTCCACATCAGCGCCAGCACCAAAAGGCAGAAGAACGCGGTGAGGAGCTTGAGCTCGCCGGTGCCGAACAGCCAGGGACCGGCCGCCAGCAGCAGCACGCCGACGCCAAGCACGATGCGGATGTACGGGAGGATCGGCAAGATGCGCCCGCTACTTCGGGAACAGCCCTTGCGGCCGCACGAGCAGCACCAGCAGGAACAGCAGGTGGCCGGCGAGCATCTGCGAACCGGGATCGATGTGCGCGCCGACGCTCTGGGCGACGCCAAGCAGGATGCTGCCGGCCAGAGTGCCCCACAGGCTGCCCAGTCCGCCGAGCACGACGGCCTCGAAGGCGACGAGAAGCCGGCTTGGCCCGCTTGCCGGATCGAAGTTCGTGCGGACAGCCATGAAGCAGGCAGCGACGGCGACGGTGACGCCGATGATCGCCATGGCGGCGGCGAAGATGCGCGGCGACGGCAACCCGACGAGATCCGCGGCACTGACGTCGTCGGCGACGGCGCGAATCTTGGCCCCGGTACGTGTGCGGTAGAGCAAGGCGTCGAGGAGGACGACCATGCCGACGGCGGCGGCGAAGATCAGCAGCGGCAGCACGCCGACGTTGATGCCGCCGCCCACGGTGAGCGTCGCCGTCTCCAGCGATCCGGCTGAGAGCTTCCGTGTGTCCGCCCCGTAGACCTCGAGCAGGCCATTCTGGATGATGACTGAAAGTCCGAAGGTGACGAGGATCTGGTAGGTGCGGCCGATGCCCATGCGGCAGCGGTGCCACGGCCGCATGTGCGTGATGTCCCTCCCCTGGTAGAGCACGCGGCCGCCGTTCGGCGCCAGCACGCCGCCGATCAGGTTGAACAGCGTGCTCTTGCCGGCGCCGTTTGGACCGATGATGCCGAGCACGTCGCCCTCGCCCACAGCGAGATCGAGGTCGACGATGACGCTGAGACCGCCGAACCGGCGCGACAGACGATCGAGGGTAAGCATCGCTCGTTCATAGCCTGCCGCGCCTGCGTTGACGAGACTCGATACGATTTTTATGCAGTGGCCGCCCGGCTACGGGGCATAGACAGCATCCGTCGAACCACCAATGGAGGGACCCCAAGGAGTGTTCTCGGGCCGGAAAGTCCGGTTCTGGCACCTTTTTGCCGTGTCCCCGATCGCGGTTACGGCGCGCGCCCACGCCCACCCAGCCACCGCGTCCCAGGCAGGCGACATACGCGGCCAACGAATGCGCGTGCAGGGAGAATGAATCTGCCGGTTCGTGGTCATCCCCGCCGATTCGGCTCGACCGTTCCGTGTCCCGCCTGGTTGTCACGCACCCTGGTTCTCCTCGGCCCGACGGGCGTACACTTGCACAAGAGAAGGAGGACCATCGCCATGACCAGGCTCTTCGATCGTATTGCGCGCGGCGACATCATCATTCTTGACGGCGCCATGGGAACGGAACTGCAGCGTCGGGGGGTGCCGATGGACCGAGTGGCGTGGAGTGCAATGGCGCTAGAGACGCACCCCGATGTCATCCGCACCATTCACGAGGACTATCTGCGGGCCGGCGCCGACATCATCATCACCAACAGCTTCGGCAGCTCGCGGCACGTCTTGGAGGCGGCCGGGCTCGGCCACAGGGTAACCGCACTCAATCGGCGCGCCGTTGAACTGGCGAAAGAGGCGCGCGCGCGTGCAGGGGCAGGTCGAGACGTGGCGATCGCCGGCTCGATCTCGAGCTGGATCGCGGAAGGGGAAGCCAGGAACGCGCCCGCGGCCGCGGCGGCGCGGACCAGCTATAGTGAGCAGGCGGATCTGCTGGCCGCCGCCGGCGTCGACCTGCTAATGCTCGAGATGATGCGCGATATCGAGCAGAGCCGCATTTGCATCGAGGCGGCGCGCGCCACGGGGTTGCCGGTGTGGGTCGGCTTCACCTGCACGCTGGCGCCCGATGGCAAGAGGGTCGCGTTGCGCAATCGCGAGCGGGAGACCCTGCTCGCCGACAGTTTCGACGCGATCATGCAGGCCGGCGGCTCGGTCGTTGCCATCATGCATAGCGACCTGGACGCCACCGACCCGGCACTCGACCTCGTCTTCGAGAAGTGGCGCGGCCCCGTCGCGGTCTACCCGCACAGCGGCGACTGGGCGCCGCCCAACTGGGTGTTCTCGAACGTCATCACGCCCGAGGACTTCGTCCGCCGGGCAAAAGGCTGGGTCAATCGCGGCGTGCAGATCGTCGGCGGATGCTGCGGCCTCGGGCCGGCGCACATCGCACTGCTGTCGCGGCAACTGGCCGGCCGCCGCGCCGGGTAGTGTTATTACGATTGCGCGGGCTAGTCGTGAGTTTTTCGTCCGGAGGCGGACGATCAAGGAGATCGTCCGGGATCTGCACGTGTCGCGGAACACGGTCAGGAAGATCCTTCGCACGGGCGCTAGCGGGTTCACCTATCAGCGCGAGACCCAGCCCCTATCGCAAGCTCGGGCGATGGCGGGATGAGCTCCTGGCTTCGAACGAGACCAAGGCCGCCTGCGAACGGCTGAGGTTAGACGCGCATCTCGCGGCGCAGGCGATCACGAATGGCGCGGTGCTCGTCTCCTTCGACAACATGCGCCCTGACTTGCCCGCACGGCCCGGCGAACCGCATCATATCTCATCATATCTGCCGTCATAGCCGAGGCCACGCAAGACCTCGAGATCCGGATCAGCGTTCCCAGCCACGTCTGTTCTTGCAGTCACAGCTGCCCCGTAACGGACGTGCCCCGTTCGACAGTCCATGACCCACAGCGGTCGTCCACCCAATGGACTCCCCAACTGGGCAACAATACAATCTCGCATGGCCGAAGAACGCGCCCAGCGCCGCCTTGCCGCCATCCTCGTCGCCTTGCATCAGCGGAGGTTCGATCTCGCGGGCATACATTTTAACCGTGCCGTGCGCCTCAACCCGAACGACGTGTACATTGCGGCTGACCGCGCCAACTGGCTGGTCCGGATCGGCAGACTCGCCGAGGCGTTACAAAGCCTGGAAGCGGCGGTGCAACGCGATCCTTTTCGCCAACATGGCTCTGGGAGTTCCGCTTCAATGCGCTCTTTCATTTAGACTGTTACGACGAGGCCATTGCCGCGCTCCGCAACATGTCGGCGTTCCATTTCGCGACGCCGGTGAAATCCTTCGAGGTGCATCATGCAGATGAGGCAATATGACATGAAGCAGGCGTATACGTTCGAACAGACTGAGCCAGAGGTGCTACGTCAGCGAATTGAGGCCAAGTCATTGGCGGAAAATATGTGCTCTTTGCTGGATGCCCGCGCCGATCAATTCCCACAGCGGCGGGCATGGTACTTCTTCGAACGTGGAGAGGATTTAGCATATCGCGATGTGCGGGATAACGTGAATCGGGCGGCTGATGCTTTGCGCAAGCTAGGCGTGCGCAAAGGCTCCCATGTCGCGGTGATGTCGCCCAACTGTGGTGCCTTTCTGACCGCTTGGCTCGCCATCGCCCGGCTCGGGGCGGTCATCGTGCCTATCAACACACGCTATACGCCACGAGAGGTTAAATACGTCGTCGAGGAC
>JBQTKG010000058.1:0-15069 GCA_052386315.1 Hyphomicrobiales bacterium | reverse complement strand
GGTCAACAACCAGATCCCCGACTGGAACGACCTCGTCTATCGCGGCGACTGGCAGAAGGCGTTGGTCAACCTCCACTCGACCAACAACTTCCCCGAATTCACCGGCCGCATCTGCCCGGCGCCGTGCGAGGAAGCCTGCACCCTTAACCTCACCGACGCTCCCGTCACGATCAAGACGATCGAATGCGCCATTGTCGATCGCGGCTGGGCCGAAGGCTGGATCACCCCCGAACCTCCTGCTCGGCGTACGGGTCGCTCGGTTGCGGTGGTCGGCTCAGGGCCCGCGGGCCTCGCCTGCGCCCAACAGCTCGCTCGCGCCGGCCACGAGGTCCATCTCTACGAGAAGCACGCCAAGGCCGGCGGGCTCCTGCGCTACGGCATTCCCGATTTCAAGATGGAGAAGCACCTGATCGACCGGCGCATCGCCCAGATGGAGGCGGAAGGCGTCGTCTTCCATTATGGCACCCATATCGGCGTCAGCCAGGATGCGAGACAGCTCGTCGACAGTTTCGATGCCGTGCTTCTGACCGGCGGCGCCGAGAAGCCGCGCGATCTGCCCATTCCCGGCCGCGATCTCGCCGGCATCCACTTCGCCATGGATTACCTGCCGCAGCAGAACCGCCGCATCGCCAAGGAGCCGCCCCTCGACAACCGGCCGATCCTCGCCGGCGGCAAGCATGTCATTGTGATCGGCGGCGGCGACACGGGATCCGACTGCATCGGCACTTCGATCCGCCAGGGGGCGCTCTCCGTCACCCAGCTCGAAATCATGGCGAAGCCGCCGGAGAAGGAAAACAAGCTGCTCACCTGGCCCGACTGGCCGTTGAAGCTGCGCACCTCGTCGTCTCAACAGGAAGGGGCCGAGCGCGATTTCTCCGTCGTCACCAAGTTCTTCTCCGGCGACAACGGCGAGGTGAAGAAGCTCCACTGCGCCCGCGTCGATGCCAGGATGCAGCCCATCGCCGGCAGCGAATTCGAACTCAAGGCCGATCTCGTGCTGCTCGCCATGGGTTTCGTGCATCCGGTGCATGAAGGCATGCTGGCGGGCCTCGGCGTCAAGCTCGACAGCCGTGGCAATGTCGAGGCCGATGTGAGTAACTACCGGACGAGCCTCGACAAGGTGTTCGCCGCAGGCGACATGCGCCGCGGCCAGTCGCTGGTCGTCTGGGCGATCCGCGAAGGCCGTCAGGCGGCCCGCGCCGCCGACGAATTCCTCATGGGCGCGAGCGATCTGCCGCGTTAGCGCATGTTCCGCCAAAGTGCACACACTTTGGCGGCAAGAACATGCGCCAGATTATTGACTAGGCGCGTTTTCTTGTCCGAAAAGCGATTCCACTGTTCGGGAAGACGCGCTGATCACGGAGCCGGCGTGAAGCTGAAATCATCGGCGCGGCCGGCGGGCGGCGGCGGCATCTGGCCAACGGAAAACAGCATCTCGGCCGCGCTGCCGGGAACGGCAAGCGCGCGCAGGCCGGCGAGCCGTGCCGCGGGACCGGCGAGAGGCGTGGTTTCGGACGCCTCCGGCGGGAGATCGGCAACCTCGACATGCTCCGGACGGAACGTCACCGCCGCGCCGTCGGCAGCCGCCTGACCGAACAATGGCACATCGGGGAGCGGCCCGCCATCGCCCTTCACGGCCGCCACTTCGGCGCCCTGCGGCGGCGCTTTTTCCGCCATGCCCTCTTTGATGGCCGCCAGCACCAACTGGCCCAAACGGTTGTTGCCCTGCTTGAAGAAGGTGACGCCGTCGCGCGATCTCAGCCGGCGGACGACGCCCTCGTCGCCGGGCCCTGAATCGGTATAGCTGCCGTCGGGATTGAGAAAGAACTTGCGGATGTCGACGAATTTGGCGCCCTTGGCTTCGACGCGCTCGCGCTGCAGTTCGGCGATCCTGCGCATCGCCGCATCGTATTCGGGGTCGGCCATCGGCGGGATGCCGACCCAGTAGACCTTGACGCCCGCCGACAGCAAAGCGTCGAGAATGCGGTCGGTTCGTTCCTTGTAGGCCGCCACCCATTCCGGCATGCCGAAAACAAAACGCCGCTCGCCGATGCGGATCGCTTGCCGGTCGTTGCTGCCGAGCAGCACCACCACGGCATCGAAGGCATCGCCTTCGAGCAATTTGGGGAGCGCGACGCCCCAATCGTGGACTTCCGGCCGCGCCACGCCCGATTCCTCCTTGAAGCGGTTGGTCACCTCGAAGCCCGTCTCGAGTTCCGCCATGCGCGTGAGACCGGCGCCAAGCCCGCCGCCCAGCGCATCGCCGATCACCAGAATGCGGTAGTTCTCGGTTTCCACTTCCGTGCCAAATAACGGCTGTTCCGGCAGGACCGCCTGCGCCGCCGCGGCGGTCACTGCCACCGCAAGAAACAGCAGAACCATGATGGCGCGCAAGACCATGCCGGAATCCTAACTTCCGCTCCGCATGTGCCGGAGCAGCTTGAGCGTCGGCACGCCGTCGAGCGGCAGGCCGGCGCTCTTCTGATAGGCGATGATCGCTTCATAGGTGCGGGCGCCGAACCGGCCGTCGCTGCCGCCGGTCTCGAAGCCGAGCCGGCTGAGCCGCCGTTGCAACTCGACGCGCTGCTCGAAGCTGAGATCGTAACTGGCATCGGGCCAGGCGGCGGCGATGGGTCCGGCGCCGCCGATGCGGTCGGCGAGATGGCCGACGGCCAGAGCATAGGAATGCGAATAATTGTAGGCCATCAGCGCCAGAAAATTCCGCGTCACCAGAAAAGCGGGGCCGGCGAGGCCCTGCGGCACCATGACGAAGGCATCCGCCTGGGGGGCGCCGAAACCACCGCTCCGCGCCGGCTTGACGCCGAGCTTTTCCCACTCGGCCACCGGCCGCCACTTGCTGCGGCCGATCAGCGCCTTGTTGAAGTCCTTGGGCAGGGTCACTTCCCAGCCCCAGGGCCGGCCGGATTCCCAGCCCGCCTTCGCCAGATAGTTGGCGGTGGAGGCGAGCGCATCTTCCTTCGAGCCCCAGATATCCCGGACCCCATCGCCGGTCCAGTCGACCGCATAGGCGAGATAGGATGTCGGGATGAACTGCGTATGGCCCAGCGCCGCCGCCCATGAGCCGGTGAAGGAGCCGGGACCGACCACGCCCCTCTTCAGGATTTTCAGAGCCGCGATCAACTGCTGACGGGCATAGTCCTTCTTGCGTCCGGCATAGATGAGGGTGGCGAGCGACCGCATCACCTTCATCGAGCCCTTGTCCTTGCCGAAGTTCGATTCCATCCCCCAGATGCCGAGCAGGATATGCCGGTCGACGCCGTATTTCTTCTCGATCGCCGCGAGCAGCAGGGCCTCGTCCGCCTTTTTTTGCTTGCCGGACTCGATGCGTATGGCGGTGACCGCCTTGCCCAGATATTGCGACGTGGTCGAGGTGAATTCCGGCTGGTTCTTCGCCAGTTTCAAGACCTCCGGGTCGGGCTCGGTGATGCCTGCGAAGGCGCGGTCGAACAGCGCCCGCGAGATGCCGGCTGCCTTGGCCCGGGGCCACAGGGTTTCGATGAAGGCCACGAATTTCGCATCCGCCAGCGCCGGGGCGGATGTGGCCAACAGCGATGCGGCGATCGCCGCGGCAACAATGAGGCGTCTCAACATGAACCGCCGTCCCGTTTCGAGGCCTTTCTACAGGGTGAGAGGAAAACCGTCACTAAAACGCTCATGCGCTCATATCCGTGGTTGAGATTGCCGGTAAAACCGGCTTAATCGCGGCAGATTCGTGAAATCCCCGGGGATTGCAAGGTATAATCATGGCGCGCCCGATCAAGAAAGCCGTCTTCCCGGTGGCCGGTCTTGGCACCAGGTTCCTGCCCGCCACCAAGGCCATGCCCAAGGAGATGCTGACCGTCGTCGACCGGCCGATCATCCAGCTTGCCGTCGATGAGGCGCGCGAGGCGGGAATCGAGCATTTCATTTTCGTCACCGGCCGCAACAAGGGCGTCATCGAGGACCATTTCGACAAGCAATACGAACTCGAGCACACGCTGCGCAAGCGCGGCAAGTCGGCCGAACTCGAATTGCTGGAGCAGGATCTGCCGGGCGCGGGTCAGGCGAGCTTCACCCGCCAGCAGGAACCGCTGGGCCTCGGCCATGCCGTCTGGTGCGCCCGCGAGCTGGTGGGCGGCGAACCTTTCGCCCTGCTGCTGCCCGACATGGTGATGCATGCCAAGCCCGGCTGCCTGAAGCAGATGATCGACATCTACAATGCCCGGGGCGGCAATGGCGTGGCGGTCGAGGAAGTTCCGTGGGACCAGGTGCACCGCTACGGCGTCGCCGGCGCCAGGGATTGGAAGGATAACGCCTTCACCATCGATAGCCTGGTGGAGAAGCCCGCCCGCCAGGATGCGCCGTCCAATCTCATTATCTCCGGGCGCTACATCCTGCAGCCGGAAATCTTCGCCGAGATCGCCAAACAGACGCCCGGCGCCGGCGGCGAAATCCAGATCACCGACGCGATGAAGAGGCTCATGGCGCGCCAGCCCTTCTGGGGCCTCAAGTACCAGGGCACCAGCTACGACTGCGGCGACAAGATCGGTTTCCTGTCCGCCAATGTGGCGATGGGGCTGGAGCGCGAGGATCTGGGCCCCGCTTTCAAGGCCGCGCTGCGCAAGATCATCGACGACCATGGCGGGCTTTAGAGATCTTTGCAGATGAGAAGAATCAATCACCAAAATTCCGTCATCCCGGCCCCGGATCGGGGTCCGGGGCCGGGATGACAGTATTTTGATAGCAAAATCAAGGATATCAAACGCGCAAAGATGTGTGAATCCGATAGCGGCGAAAGCCGGGATGACGGATTGGGGCGGGCGGTCCCGGCTTTCGCCGGGATTGGGGCGGGGCCCGGCGTGCGCGGAATGACGTAAAAAAGCCAGCCGATCGGCCCGCTTCCCTTTTCCGGCGCGACCGCCTAGTTTGCCGCTATGTCATCAAGTCCTTTGAAGAAACCCGCATCCAGCCGGGCCCAATGGCTGGCCTCGGCACGCCGGGCGCTGGAAACCGAAACCCGCGGCATGGCGAGCCTGGTTGAAGCCGTCGACGGCGCGCTCGGCGAGGCCATCGCCGATGCGGTCGAATTGATCAGGAGCGCCAAGGGCCGGGTGATTTTCACCGGCATGGGCAAGAGCGGCCATGTCTGCCGCAAGGCGGCGGCAACGCTCGCTTCGACCGGAACGCCGGCCATCTTCGTGCATCCGGCGGAAGCCAGCCACGGCGATCTCGGCATGATCACCGCCGACGATGTCGTCGTCATGGTATCGAATTCCGGCGAATCGCCGGAACTTCGCGCCATCCTCACCTATGCCCGCCGCTTCTCGGTGCCGTTCATCGCGGTCACGGCGCGCATCGACTCGACCGTCGCCCATGAGGCCGATGTGGTGCTGCCGCTGCCGCAGGCGAAGGAAGCCTGTCCGATCGGGCTGGCGCCGACGACCTCAACGCTCTTGCAAATGGCGCTTTGCGATGCGCTCGCCATCGTGCTCCTCGAGGACAAGGGATTCACCGCCAGGGATTTCCACAATTTTCATCCCGGCGGCAAGCTTGGCGCCCAGCTCATGCATGTGCGCGATGTGATGCACCGCAAGGCCCAGCTGCCGCTGGTGCCGCCGGACATGCCGATGTCCGATGCCCTGGTGGTGATGACCGCCAAGAGCTACGGCTGTCTCGGCGTGGTCGACGAGACGGGCAGTCTCACCGGCATCGTCACCGACGGCGACTTGCGCCGCCACATGAGCCGCAATCTCGTCGATCAGCGGGTCGATGAAGTGATGACCCGCTCGCCCAAGACCATCGATGCCGATGCCTTGACATCGGAAGCACTCGAATCGCTCAACGCGGCGAAGATCACCAGCCTGTTCGTCGTCGATGCCAAGCAGAAGCCGCTCGGCCTCATCCACATCCACGACCTCCTGCGTCTCGGCGTGACTTAATCCGGCGCAACCGTCAGCCGCAGCCCGTCGACGGCCGTCACCTTGATGCGCGCGCCCTGGGGCAGGTCGGGGCCCGTCACTTCCCAGATCGTGTCCTCGATCTTCAGCCGGCCGCGGCCGTTGTGGATCGCCTCGTCGAGCACATAGCTCTTGCCGACATAATCGTACATGCGCCGGTTGAGATTGGGCCGGTCGCTGTCGAGCACATGCCGCTTGCCCATGAAAGGCCGCCCTGCCAGCACAAACACCAGGGCGAAACCGGCGAAGGACAACAGCTCGATACGCCAGCCCATGTCGAAGGCGATGTCGAGCAACCCCACCGCGCCCGCCGCCACCGCCAGAAAGATAAAGTACGTGCCGGGCGACAAAAGCTCGAGGAACATCAACACGCCCGCGGCGATCCACCAGAACCAGCCGCCGGCGAACGGCATGAACTCACCCATCGCGATTCTCCTTCGTGCCTGTCAGCCCGTGGGCGGAATGGCGGGGACCGGCGTGCCCGCTCTCCTCGCCGGCGCCGCGGCCGCTGGACCGCCGCCGAAGGCCTCGCGGGCGATTTCGGCGATGCCGCCGATCGAGCCGATCACCGAAGCGGCGTCGAGCGGCAGCATCAGCACCTTCTGGTTCGGCGATTGCGCCAGCGCCTCCAGCGCCTTCACGTAGTTGTTGGCGACGAAGTAATTGATCGCCTGCACATTGCCGGCGGAGATCGCATTGCTCACCAGTTCCGTCGCCTTGGCCTCGGCCTCGGCGAAGCGCTCGCGCGCTTCGGCGTCGCGGAAAGCGGCCTCGCGGCGGCCCTCGGCCTGCAGCACTGTCGATTGCTTCTCGCCTTCCGCCTTGAGGATCGCCGCCTGGCGCATGCCTTCGGCTTCGAGGATCAAGGCTCGCTTCTCGCGCTCGGCCTTCATCTGCCGGCCCATCGATTCGACCAGGTCGCGCGGCGGATTGATGTCTTTGATCTCGATGCGGGTCATCTTGACGCCCCACGGATAGGTCGCCTGATCGACGACGCCGAGCAGGCGGTGATTGATTTCGTCGCGCTGGGAGAGGAGATTGTCGAGGTCCATCGAGCCCATGACGGTGCGGATATTGGTCATCACCAGATTGGTGATGGCGTTCTCGAGATCGTTCACCTCATAGGTCGCCTTGGCCGCGTCGTGCACCTGGAAGAAGGCGATGCCGTCGACCGTCACCATGGCGTTGTCGCGGGTGATGACTTCCTGCGACGGCACCTGGATCAGCCGCTCCATCATGTTCTGCCTGGCGCCGATGCGGTCGATGAACGGAACGATGAGGCCGAGCCCGGGCGAAAGCGACCGGATATAGCGGCCGAAACGCTCGACCGTGTAGTTGTAGCCCTGCGGCACCATGCGGATGGCGCGCAGCAGATAGAAGACGACGACCGCCAGTACCACCAGAACGAATATGCCTGCGCTGTCGAACATCGCCGACACTCCATGTTGACTTACGGCCATCTACAATGGGGAGGGGCACAGTCCACCGCAAGTGCTAATCGATCCAGCCGGAGAGCTCCTGCCGCACGATGGTTTCCAGCATCGCGATCGATGCGGGCGAATCGTTGAGGCAGGGCACCGCCGAAAATTTCTCGCCGCCCTTCTCCCGGAATGTCTCGGCCAGCCCGATCGCCACTTCCTCCAGGGTCTCGACGCAATCGGCGGCGAAGCCCGGCATGATCATCACCAGTTTCTTGACCCCCTGCCCGGGCAGCGCCTCGACCGTGTCGTGGGCATAGGGCTTGAGCCATTCGCCGCGCCCGAAACGCGACTGGAAAACCACCTGCAGCATGCCGGGCGGCAATTTCAATTTCCCCGACATGAGCCGCGCCGTCTCCATGCAGTGGCGGTGATAGGGATCGCCCGCCATGACATAAGCCTTGGGCAGGCCGTGGAACGACACCAGGATGCGATTGGGCTTCCAGGCCAGCGACTTCAGGTGCCGCTCGAGACTCTTTGCCAGCGCGGCGATATGGGCCGGATGATCGTAATAGGGCGGCACGGTGCGGATCGCCGGCTGCCAGCGCATCTCCTGCAAGGCATCATAGGCCTTGTCGAGGGCGGTCGCCGTGGTGGCGGCACAGTACTGCGGATAGAGAGGAAACAACAGAATGCGGTCGCATCCGGCCTCCTTCAGCGCCCCGATCCTGTCGCCGGTGGCGGGAAGCCCATAGCGCATGGCCCAATCGACGACGATTTCGCCATGACCGCGCAGCGCCTCGCCCAAGTGCTTCGCTTGCGACCGGGTGACCGTCTTCAGCGGCGATTCATCGAGCTCCCGGTTCCAGATCTTGTCATAGGCATGACCGCTCTTGGGCGGCCGGGTGGTGAGGATGATGCCGTTAAGGATAACCCACCACAGCGCCCGGTTGACTTCGATGACGCGGCGGTCGGAGAGGAATTCCCTGAGGTAGGCCCGCATCGGCCAGTAGGAGGTCGCCTCGGGGGTTCCCAGATTGATCAGGAGAACGCCGATTTTACCTGTATTTACAGGAGGATGACCGGAGGGAGTGGCGCTGGAAACGGGCCCCTTGGGCATGGCGGGAGTGAACCTTTCAATGCGGCCTGCGGGCTGGCGCCAGGCATATGTCCGTTAACCCGTTGCCAATGCAAGTGCCCGATAATTCCGCCGCTGCGGAGAAGTGGAGCGGTGGCTCGCATGGCCAAGATTGCCGGCGGACAGGAAAGCCCCCTGTCGCGCCCTCATACGGAGACCAGCCGGCCGGCCGATCTTGCCTTTGCCGATCTCGATCATCCGGTTTCCGAGGCAACCATCGATCTCGGCGCCTTTCGCGCCGGACAGATTGCATCGGTGATCAATGCATCGCCGATGCTGCTCATCGCCAATGCCGGCATCGCGCTGTGCTTCGGCCTACTCGCAGTCCATCGGTTTGCTCCGCTCGCCGTCTTCTCATGGGCCCTGGCGGCGGCCGTCCCCTCCCTGTTGCTTCTGCTTTACTGGTGGCGCAACCGCGACCGGCAATGGACGTCCGCGCCCCTCAATGCCATCCGTCAAACCGAGGTCTGCGCCACCGTCCTGGGTTTCGTCTGGGCCGCAATGCCCGCGCTTTTCTTCGATGCCGCCGACCACGACATGAAGGTGCTCATCGTGGCACTGGCATTCGCCATTTCCGGCATCGGCACCTACGCCCTGGCCTACATCCCCACCGCCGCCATCCTGTTCTCGTCGCTGATCGTGGGATCGCTGTCGATCACCTCGGTCAAGCTCGGCGGCGAGGTCGGCCTGAGCTTCGGGTTCTTTACCGTCCTCTACGGCTTGGTCATGGCGGGCCTGGTTCTATACGACTATCGCCTGGCTTTGCGGCACGCCGCCGCCGGCCAGGAAGTGCAGAGGCAGAAGGACATCATCTCCCTGCTCCTCAACGATTTCGAGCAGGGCGCCAGCGACTGGCTGTGGGAGACCGATCGCGACGGACGCCTCACCTACTTCTCGCAACGCCTGTGCGACGTTCTGCGCCAGCCGGCCGCCGCCGTCGAACGCCAGAGCCTCGCCGGTGCAGCCGGCGTTGCGCCCGGATGGACCGGCTGGGTGGAGTTCGCCGCAGCGATGGCGGAACGCCTGACAATCTCGGACTGCCTGCTCGAGGCGGTGCAGGACGGCGAGCGCGTCTGGTGGCACGTCGACGCGCGTCCGCTGTTCGGCGGCAACGGCGAATTCATCGGCTATCGCGGCGTCGGCCGCGACGTCACCGAGGAGCGCAACGCCCAAGAGCAACTGGTCCGCGCCAAGGAAACAGCCGAGGCGGCCAGCGCCGCCAAGTCGCAATTCCTGTCGGTGATGAGCCACGAGCTCAGGACGCCGCTCAATTCAATCGTCGGCTTCTCGCAATTGCTGGTTTCGAGCCAGGCCGATTATCTGAACGATGCCGCACGCAACGAGTATTTCAAGACCATTCTCGAAAGCAGCAATCACCTGAAATCGCTGATCGACGACATTCTCGATGCCACCCGGATCGACAGGGGCACCCTCACGCTGTTCGAACAGGAAATGGATGCGGCCGAACTCATCGAGGTCGCCGTCAAGATGTGCCGCGACGCCGCCGAGAAGGCCGATGTCACGATCGTGGCGCGGGTCGTCGACGGCATCGAACTCAAGGGCGATGTCACCCGCCTCAAACAGGTGCTGATCAACCTGATCGCCAATGCCGCGAAATTCTCGAAGGCCGGCGAGTTCGTCAATGTCGCCGTGGAGCGCAGCGCCGGCGGCGGCCTGGCAATCGCCGTCCGCGACAGCGGCATCGGCATCAAGCCGGACGATATCGAACGCATCTTCGAGCCATTCGTCCAGGCCGATGAAGGCATGTCGCGCCGCTTCGGCGGCGTCGGCCTCGGCCTGTCGATCGCCCGCAAGATCGCGCGGCTGCATAATGGCGATGTGACGATCGCCAGCCAGGCCGGTTCCGGAACGACGGCGTCGTTGCTGCTCCCCGCCGCGCGCGTCATCTGGCCGAAGCCCGCGACATCGCCGTCTGCCGCCGCGACGGCGGCCGCCTGAGCCCTCCGATGGCGAAGACCGCCGCCAGTCCGCCCTTCCTGGGCGCCAGGAAATCGCAGACGCCCGCGGGCTTCGATGCCGCGATCTTCGGCGCTCCCCATGGCACGCCCTACAACGGCATCGACAATCGCGTTCACGCCGGATCGGCCGAGGCCTTCCGCGCGGCGCTCGCCGCCGATGCCGAATGGCTCGATCATTGGGATTTCGATTTCGGCGGCACCTTGCTTGCCGATGGATTGCGGCTGGCCGATCTCGGCGATCTTGCCACCACGCCAAGGGACGGCCCCGCAAACCGCAAGCTGATCGAGGATTGCACCAAGAGCATTCTCGATGCAGGCGCCATTCCCATCATGTTCGGCGGCGACGATTCGACCTCCATTCCCTTCATCGCCGCCTTCGCCGGCGGCCCGCCCCTCACCATCCTGCAGATCGACGCCCATATCGACTGGCGCGACGAGCGCTATGGCGAGCGCCACGGTTTCTCCAGCACCATGCGCCGCGCCTCCGAGCAGCCCCATGTCTGGCGCATCGTGCAGGCGGGCGCCCGCGGACTCGGCAGCGCTCGCGCCCGGGAAGTCGCGGATGCGCGCCAGTGGGGGGTCCACATCGTCACCGCCCGCGACATCCACCGCGACGGCATCGGCGCCGTGCTGGCCCACATCCCCGAAGACGCCGATTGCCTGATCAGCCTCGATTGCGATGGGCTCGATGTTTCGCAGATGCCGGCCGTCGCCTATGCTTCGCCGGGCGGCCTCGGCTATACGCAAGTAACCGGGCTCATCGCCGGCGTGGCGGCCAAGGCGCGCATCGCCGGCTTCGCCATGGTCGAATTCGTGGCCGCCAAGGACCGCGACGGCACCGCCGCCTTCACCGCCGCGCGCATCGCCTGCAATGTCGTCGGTGGGCTCACCCAGCGGCGCTAAAGCAGATTGCGCTTGGGTTGAAGCGGACCTTCCATACACCGTCATCCCGGCCCCGGATCGGAGTCCGGGGTAAACTCCAGCCGGGACCCATTGAGCCCTTGCAACCGGCGCTCTGCCGCTGGAAAGATTTCAGGGGGTCCCGGCTTTCGCCGGGATGACGGAATTTGCGTGATTGCTTCTTCCCATCTGCAAAAGGCGCTAGAACATGACCGTCCTTGATTGAATCAAGTTCGCCCCGCCCTTGGGAGCATCTACTCCGATCACTCCGCCGCCAGCGCCTTGGGCTCCTCCGCCGGTTTCACGCCGAAGCGCGAAAGCAAGTCCGTCTCCCGCGACCTGGCGCGGCGGATGCTGTCTTCCTTGACATAACCGAAACCGCGAATGAGTTCCGGGATCGAAGCGATTTCCACCGCCAGACCGTGATTGGCGGCGGCGAGCGGCGGCAGCAGCGTTGCGATCGTTTCCTTGTATGCAGCAATCAGCGCGCGCTCCCGCCGCCGTTCGGCCGTGTAACCGAAGGGATCGAGGGCGGTGCCGCGCAGTCCCTTCATCCGCGCCAGCAACCGGAAGCCTGTCATCATCCACGGCCCGAAGACCGACTTGACCGGCTGGCCGGTGAAGCCGTCGCGGCGTCCGAGAATCGGCGGCGCCAGATGGAAGTTGAGCCGGTAATCGCCGGTGAAGCGGGCTTTCAGCGACCGCTCGAAGGAGCCGTCCGTATAAAGCCGCGCCACTTCGTATTCGTCCTTGCAGGCCATCAGCTTGAACAATGACCGCGCCACGGCCTCGGTCAGCTCCGTTCGCTTGCCCGCCAGGCGCGATTCCGCGGCGCGCACAGTCTCGATGAAATCCGCATAGGACTTCGCATATTCCGCATTCTGATAGTCCGTGAGGAAAGCAACGCGCCGGGCAATGAGTTGATCGAGCGATTGCGCCTGGGACGCCGGTGCTGCTCCTGCACCGATGACGGCGCGCACCGCCGATTCGTCGGCTGCGGCACGGCGGCCCCACAGGAAGGCCTGGATGTTCATCGCCACCGCAACGCCGTTAAGCCGCACCGCCTCCTCGATGGAGGCGGCGCAGACCGGCACCAGACCTTTCTGCCAGGCATAGCCCAGGGTGAAGAGATTGGCGGCGATCGAATCGCCGAGCAGCGCCGTGGCGATCCCGGTGGCATCGACGGCGTGGAAACCGTCCTCGCGCACCGCCGCGGCGATCCGCAGGGCCAAGCGCTCGCCCGGCAGATCGAAATCGGCATAGTGGGTGAATTGCGCCGGCATCTGTTCATGCTCGTTGATCACCGCATGGGTGCGCTGGCGCGCCGCAGCCGTCAGAATGCGCTCCGACGCCGAAGTCACGAGATCGCAGCCGAGGATGAGATCGGCTCCGCCACGCGCCACCCGCACGGCGGCAATGTCCTCTGGCCGCGCCGCGATCTTCACGTGCGTTACGACCGCGCCGTTCTTCTGGGCGATGCCGACCATGTCGATAAGCGCCGCACCCTTGCCCTCGATATGCGCCGCCTGGCCCAGAATATGGCCGATGGTGACGACGCCGGTGCCGCCGATGCCGGCGACCAGAATGGACCAGGGCCGCGTCAGCGCCGGAAGTTCGGGCTCCGGCAGCACCGGAAAGGCAATCGCCGCCGCATCGATCGCCGGTGCCGCCGCGGGATTGACCAGTTCGCCGCCCTCCACCGTCACGAAGCTCGGGCAGAAACCCTTGAGGCAGGAGAAATCCTTGTTGCACACGGACTGGTCGATCTGGCGCTTGCGGCCGAATTCGGTTTCGACCGGCATGATCGCCACGCAATTGGACTGCACCCCGCAATCGCCGCAGCCTTCGCAGACCAGCTCGTTGATGAAGACGCGGCGGTTGGGATCGGGGAAGGTGCCCTTGCGCCGCCTGCGCCGCTTCTCGGCGGCACAGGTCTGGTCGTAGATGATGACGCTGGTGCCCTGAACCCCCATCATTTCGGTTTGCACCGCCTGCAATTGGTCGCGGTGGTGGAAGCTGGCGCGCTGCGGAAAATCCGCGCGCGAAGGATATTTATCCGGCTCGTCGGAAACGACCGCGATGCGCTCGACGCCGATGGCGCGCATTTCTTGGGCGATCTGCGGCACCGTGAGGCCGCCGTCGTTCATCTGGCCGCCGGTCATCGCCACCGCGTCGTTGAACAGGATCTTGTAGGTGATGTTGACGCCGGAATTGACGGCGTGGCGGATCGCCATCAGTCCTGAGTGATTGTAGGTGCCGTCGCCAAGATTCTGGAACACATGGCTGCGCTTCGAGAACGGCGCTTCGCCCACCCAATTGGCGCCTTCGCCGCCCATCTGGGTTGCCCCTTCGGTTTTGCGGCCGGGCACGAACTGGGCGAGCCAGTGGCAGCCGATGCCGGCATAGCCGCGCGCGCCCTCCGGCAGCACGGTCGAAGAATTATGCGGGCAGCCGGCGCAGAAATAGGGCACCCGCTGCACCAGTTCCGCCTGATTGCGCGCCGCGCTTCCGCGCGACTGCAGGGCCGAGGTGCAGGCTTTGACCGCCCGATCCTTGATGCGGGAGCCCAGTGCCGCGGCGATCTGGGTGGGTTCGAGCACGCCATGGGCGGGAAACAGCGGGTCGCCGTTCTCGTCGTGCTTGCCGATGACGATGGGCCGGTGCTCCTCGCCATAGAGCAGGTCGCGCAATTGCGCCTCGATCAGCGAGCGCTTTTCCTCGACCACCATGATGGTGTCGAGGCCCTTGGCGAACCGGCGGAGGATCGCGGGCTCGAGCGGCCACACCATGCCGATCTTGAGCAGCCTCACTCCGATGCGCGAGGCCGCCGCCTCGTCGATGCCGAGTTCCTCGAGCCCCTGGCACACGTCGAGATAGCTCTTGCCCGCCGCCACGATTCCGACCCTGGCATTTCTGCCGCCCCGCATGACGATTGCGTTGAGGCCGTTGGCGCGGGCAAAAGCGACGACCGCCGGCATTTTCTGGGCATGCAGGCGCTCTTCCTGCACCAGGCGGTCGTCACTGGGGCGGATGTTGAGGCCGCCCGCCGGCAGCTTGTGATCGCGCGGGATTACAGCCTTGCCGCGCTCCGCTCCCGCCTCCACCACCGCCGAGGATTCGACCGTGTCGTGCACGCATTTGAGCCCCACCCACACGCCCGCATAGCGCGACAGGGCGAAACCCAAGAGACCGTAGTCGATGATCTCCTGCACCCCCGCCGGACTCAGCACCGGGATCATCGCATCGCTGAGCGCCACATCGCTGGCGTGCGCCACGGTGGAGGATTCGGCGCTGTGATCGTCGCCGGCGAGGACGACGACGCCGCCATGCCTGGACGAGCCCGCCATGTTGGCGTGGCGGAAGACATCGCCGGACCGGTCCACCCCCGGCCCTTTGCCGTACCAAATGCCGAAGACGCCGTCGAACCGGCCTTCGCCGCGCATCTCGGCCTGCTGGCTGCCCCACAGGGCGGTGGCGGCGAGGTCTTCGTTGAGCCCCGCCTCGAACTTGATGTTTCGCGGCTCGAGCAGGGCGCGGGCGCCCATGAACTGGGTGTCGACGGTGCCGACCGGCGAGCCGCGATAGCCCGTCACATAGCCCGCCGTAGCGAGGCCCGCCTGGCGGTCGCGCTCCGACTGCATGAGGGTGAGCCGCACGATCGCCTGTGGCCCGGTGAG
>JBQTKG010000057.1:0-23482 GCA_052386315.1 Hyphomicrobiales bacterium | reverse complement strand
GTTCCTTCTTGAGTTCCTCGGCGACAAGGAAGGAGAGTTCCAGCGCCTGGGCGGCATTGAGACGCGGGTCGCAGAAGGTGTGATAGCGGTCGTTCAGATCCTCGTCGCGCAGCGCCCGCATGCCGCCGGTGCATTCGGTGACATCCTTGCCGGTCATCTCGACATGGATGCCGCCGGCATGGGTGCCCTCATATTGATGAATGGCCATGAAGCGGCGCACCTCGGCGAGGATCGCCTCGAAGGGCCTGGTCTTGTAGCCGCTCGTCGCCTTGATGGTGTTGCCGTGCATGGGATCGCAGGACCACACCACGACGCGGCCTTCGCGTTTGACGGCTCGGAGCAGTTCGGGGAGATGTTTTTCCACCTTGTCGGCGCCGAAGCGGGTGGTGAGGGTGAGACGGCCCGGCTCGTTGGCGGGGTTGAGAATGTCGATCAGGCGCATCAGTTCATCGGCCCTGAGGGCGGGGCCGCATTTCAGGCCGATCGGATTCTTGATGCCGCGGCAGAACTCGATATGGGCATGATCCGCCTGGCGGGTGCGGTCGCCCACCCACAGCATGTGGCCGGAGGTGGCATACCAGTCGCCGCTGGTCGAATCGACGCGGGTCATCGCCTGCTCGAAGCCGAGCAGCAGCGCCTCGTGGCTGGTGAAGAAATCGGTGGTGCGCAACTGCGGCGCGGTATCGGCATTGATGCCGCAGGCGCGCATGAAGCCCAGCGCCTCGGTGATGCGGTCGGACAATTCCTGATAGCGCTCGAAGGCCGGCGAATCCTTGAGAAATCCGAGCGTCCATTTGTGGACATGCTCGAGATTGGCATAGCCGCCCTGGGCGAAGGCGCGCAGAAGATTGAGGGTCGCCGCCGACTGGCGGTAGGCCATGATCTGGCGTTCCGGATCGGCCTTGCGGCCCTCCAGCGTTGCTTCCGGATCGTTGATGATGTCGCCGCGATAGATCGGATATTCGACGCCGCCGATCGTCTCGGTGGCGGTCGAGCGCGGCTTGGCGAACTGGCCGGCGATACGGCCAACTTTCACCACCGGTTGGCCGCCGGCGAAGGTCAAGACCACCGACATCTGCAAGAAGACGCGGAAGAAATCGCGGATGTTGTCGGCGGAATGCTCGGCGAAACTTTCGGCGCAGTCGCCGCCCTGGAGCAGGAAACCCTTGCCCTCGGCGACGCGGGCGAGCTTGCGCTTGAGCTTGCGCGCCTCGCCGGCGAAGACCAGCGGCGGGAATCCGGCAAGCCGCTTCTCGACCACCGCCAGCTTCGCCTTGTCGTCATACTCCGGAACCTGGACCGCCGGGAATTGGCGCCAGCTGTCGGGAGTCCAGTTCGTCAGCATCTTCGTTACTCCAACCGCCGGCTATCCCCACAAATCCCGGCACTTACCATAGGGGACCGGGCTTATACACGCACCGGCAAAGCGATTCCAGTCTTAGTCCCCGATGCAACCGAAAGTTAACCATTCCGCCCATAGATTCGGGCCGCGGAAGGCGAAGGAGGCCGCGCGGCGCGCGCGGCTTGCGGCATGCTCGATCTATTTTACCAGGCCCGCTGGGGCGAGCTTTATGCCTTTTTCGCCGAGGGCGAGCCGCCGCTTGCCCTGGAGTTACTGATCGTCAACACGATGTTCTTCGTGGTCTTCATCATGCGGCGGGCGCGCGGCGCCCGCACGGTGCGGTCGGAGACAGCCGTTGCCATGCAAGGCTTCCTGATTTTCGCCAACACCGTCGTCTTGTTCCAGGACTATCTGTGGCAATACAAGAACCGCCTGCTCGACGCGATCCCGCCCATCTTCTAGCCGCGGCGCCTGAGAAATTCCGCGAAGGCCACCGCGGCCGAGCGATAGGCTTCCTGGCGCGCCACATTCCAGTAGCGCAGTTCGTCGAGCGGGATGGGCTCGCCGGTCACCGCGCAGCGCACGAACTCGCCCTCGCGCAGCACCTGATAGTCGGCATCGAGATAACGCAGCTTCGCCTCGCGGCTCTGCGGCAGGATGGGATCGAGGAAGTTCATGGGCCGTTAGATAGCGCGGATGGGCCCGGATTAGAAGAGTGACCCCTGCCCCGGCCCGCCGCCTTCGCGGACCTTGATGCGGCCATCGGCGAATTCGATCGACAGCTGGGCGCCGGGCCTGACGTTCGCGGCGGCGCGGACAGGACGGTCTGCCGCATCGCGAACCACGGCAAATCCGCGCTGCAGCACCGATTTGTAGGAGAGCGAGGCGAAAAGCTTGGCGCTGCCGGCAAATCTCTGGCGCTTGAAATCGAGGACGCGGCGCAGGGCCCCACCGGCGCGCTGTTCGAAAGCCGCCAGGGTCTTGCGGTCGTTGGCGATCGCCAGGCGCAGCGGTTTGAGCGACAGGACGGCGGATATCCCGGCCAGCCGGGCGCGGTGCTGCTGCAGATTGGCAAGCAGGGCCCGCGGCAGGCGCGCGGCGGCGGTGTCATGGCGCTGGCGGGCCAGTTGCAGGATTTCATCGGGCTTCGGCAGGGCGCGGGCGGCGGACTGCACACGGGTGCGGCGTTCCTGCATCAGGCGGCGAAGACCGCGGTGATGGCGGGCCGCCAGCGAGGCCAGTTGCGCCAGAAGCTCGCTGCGCACCGGCACGGCGCGTTCGGCGGCGGCGGTGGGGGTTGGCGCCCTGAGATCGGCGGCGAAATCGATGAGCGTGGTATCGGTTTCGTGGCCGACGGCGGAGATCAGCGGAATGTTACTCGCCGCGGCGGCGCGGACGACGATTTCCTCGTTGAAGCTCCACAGATCTTCGAGCGAGCCGCCGCCCCTCGCCACGATGATGAGATCGGGGCGCGGGTCGAGCTTGTTGAAGCCGGCGATGGCGGCGGCCACCTCGGCGGCGGAGGTTTCGCCCTGGACCCGGACCGGCCAGACGATGACGTGGCGGGGGAAGCGGTCGTTGAGGCGATGCAGGATGTCGCGGATGACGGCGCCGGTCGGCGAGGTGACGACGCCGATCATCCGCGGCAGGAAGGGAATGGGCTTCTTGCGCGCGGCATCGAAGAGGCCTTCGGCGGCGAGCTTCTTCTTGCGCTCCTCGAGCAACGCCATCAGCGCGCCGGCGCCGGCGGGCTCGATATTCTCGATCACGATCTGATAGGCGGACTTGCCCGGATAGGAGGTGATCCTGCCGGTGGCGACGACTTCCAGCCCTTCCTGAATCTTCGAACGTAACCTATTGAAATTGCCGCGCCAAATGACGGCGTCGAGCCTGGCGCCGGCATCCTTCAGGGAGAAGTAGCAGTGGCCCGAGGAATGCGGCCCACGATAGCCGGAAATCTCGCCGCGCACCCGCACATGGCCGAAGGCATCCTCCAGGGTGCGCTTCAGCGCATGGGAGAGTTCCGAGACCGAATATTCGCCGATATTCGGCTTTATCGTCTCGGTGAGTTCGCCGGTTTCAGGATCGTGGTCGGGGAAGCTGGACATCAGAGGGTTTCTCTTTGATTCCCGTGCATCAAATGCGAGAAGGCGGCGAAAGGCAAGGTTTGATGCAATGAACATCCTTCTGATCGGTTCCGGCGGCCGCGAACATGCGCTGGCCTGGGCGATATCGGCGAGCCCGATGGCCGACAAGCTCTATTGCGCGCCGGGCAATCCGGGGATCGATCAGGTGGCGCGGGTGATCGACCTCAAGGCTTCGGATCACGCGGGCATCGCCCGCTTCTGCAAGGACAATGCGATCGGGCTTGTAGTCGTGGGGCCGGAGGCGCCGCTGGTCGCGGGCCTTGCCGACGATCTGCGCGAGGCAGGCATCAAGGTGTTCGGGCCGTCCAAATTTGCCGCCCAGCTCGAAGGCTCCAAGGGCTTCACCAAGGACATTTGCGCCAGATACGGCATTGCCACCGCCGCCTATGGCCGATTCAATGACAAGCCTGCGGCGCTCGCCTATCTCGACGCCCATGGCGCACCCATCGTGGTCAAGGCCGACGGGCTGGCGGCGGGCAAGGGCGTAACCGTGGCCACGAGTATCGGCGAGGCGCAGGCTGCGGTCGAGGATATTTTCTCCGGCAAGTTCGGCCGCGCCGAATGCCTGATCGAGGAATTTCTGGAGGGCGAGGAGGCGAGCTTCTTCGTGCTCTCCGACGGCAGCCATGTTCTGCCGCTCGCTACCGCCCAGGATCACAAGCGGGTGGGCGAGGCCGACACGGGCGCCAATACCGGCGGCATGGGGGCCTATTCCCCTGCCCCGTGCATGACGCCGGCGCTCTGTGACGAGGCACTAGAACGGATCGTCAAGCCGACGATCCGGGCGCTCAAGGAGATGGGTCATCCTTACGTGGGCGTGCTCTATGCCGGACTGATCCTCACAAGCGAGAGGCCGAAGCTCATCGAATACAATGTCCGCTTCGGCGATCCCGAATGTCAGGTGCTGATGCTGCGGCTCAAGGACGATCCGGTGACGCTGATGCTCGGCTGCGTCGACGGGACACTCGACAAGATGTCGGTGCGCTGGCTCGACGACGTGGCGCTGACGGTGGTGATGGCGGCGAAGGGTTATCCCGGCGAGGTCGCGAAAGGTACGGAAATCCGCGGCCTCGAAGCGGCCGCGGCCGAAGAAGGGGTCGAGATATTCCACGCCGCCACGGCGCTGAAGGATGGACGCATCGTCGCCAATGGCGGCCGGGTGCTGAATGTGACGGCGCTGGGCAAGACCGTGCAGGAGGCCCAGGCGCGCGCCTATCGGGCGGTGGACAAGATCGACTGGCCGGAGGGTTTCTGCCGCAGGGATATTGGCTGGCGGGCGATGAAATTATGACAAGATGGACCTCCCCGCCAGCTAGCGTGCTTTCCGCTTGGGTGGAATCACCCAAGCGAAAAGAAATCGCGCCAGCATAGTTATCTGGAGCATATGCTTATCGCCAAAGTGCCCGCACTTTGGCGGCATATGCTCTAGGAAGTCCGGATTGCACATCAGACGCCTTTGAACAGGCAGGCAAAGGCCAGAACGGCATAACCAATGGCCACGATCCAGACCGCCGGGATCGGGATGACGGCCAGGGCGCCCAGTGCCGCGAGCACACCCAGGACGGCGATGACCAAAGAAATCACGAACAGCACGGTTGTCGGTGCACTGAGTTTCATCGGATTTTACCCCTTTTCGGACAGGTGATTCCCGCCCGCTGCGAATCATAGCGGAAAACCAGGGTAGCGAGGAGTGGCGGGCGCGAACGCCGCGGTTGAGATCGAACCGGCGACATGAGAAACTGTGCCGCAGGCAGAGGAGCCCGCCATGAGCAACCTGTTCCCCGGCACGCATGAGCATCGTGTCGATCTGAACGGCGTCGAGATTTTCGCCCGCGCCGGCGGGTCGGGGCCGCCGCTCTTGCTCATCCATGGCTTTCCGCAGACCCATGCGATGTGGCACCGGCTGGCGCCTGCGCTGATGCAGCGATTTACCTGCGTCCTACCCGACCTGCGCGGCTACGGCTTTTCCTCGTGCCCGGAAAACGACGCCGAAAACCGCGCCTATTCGAAGCGCGCCATGGCCCAAGACATGGTGGCGCTGATGGCGTCGCTGGGCCACCGGCGTTTTGCCGTTGCCGGTCACGACCGGGGCGGCAGGGCCGCCTACCGGCTGGCGCTCGATCATCCGCAGGCGCTCTCCTGCCTTGCGGTGCTCGACATCGTGCCGACTTATGACATGTGGCACAATTTCACCGTGGCGCTGGCGATGAAGATCTATCATTGGCTGTTCCTGGCGCAGCCCAATCCGCTGCCGGAAATGCTGATCGAGCCGGCGCCCATTTCCTATCTCGACTACACGCTGGCAAGCTGGACGAAGACCAAGGACCTTTCGGCTTTCGCCGATGAGGCGCTGGCCGAATACCGCCTGCACTATGCAACGCCGGAACATGTGCATGCGACCTGCAACGATTATCGCGCCGGGCAGACCTGCGATCTCGCCCACGACGAAGCGGATCGCGCGGCGGGCCGGAAGATCGACTGCCCGACGCTCGCGCTGTGGGGGAATGCCGGTATCCCCGCCCGCAATGACGGAACCGTGGAGACGAGCGATCCGCTTTCGACCTGGCGCCAATGGTGCACCGATGCGCAAGGTGCGGGGATTGACTCCGGTCACTTCGTCGCCGAGGAAAACCCCGCGGCCACGCTGGCCCACCTCCTTCCGTTTCTGATGACGCATGCTCATTGACCGGCAACAGGCCTTTTCCGGGACAGTCGCCGCGGATATTTCCGCCGGCCCGCTTTCGGACTATCTCGCCGCACATATTCCGGGCTTTGCCGGGCCCTTGGCGATCGCCCGCTTCAAGGGCGGCCAGTCCAATCCGACTTACAAGCTCACCTCGCCATCCGGGCACTATGTGCTGCGGCGCAAGCCGCCGGGCAAGCTGTTGCCGTCGGCTCACGCCGTCGAGCGCGAATACCGGGTGACGGCGGCGTTGCAGCGGGCGGGCTTTCCGGTGGCGCGGCCATATCTTCTGTGCACGGATGAAAACGTCATTGGCACCGCCTTCTATGTGATGGATTTCGTGGCGGGGCGCATCTTCTGGGAGCCGCATGCGCCGGGGCTTTCCGGCGCAGAGCGCGCCGCGCTGTTCCAGTCGATGAACCGGACCCTGGCGCGCCTGCACCTGAGCGATTTCACCGCCATGGGGCTTGGCGATTTCGGCAGGCCATCGGGCTATGTGGCGCGGCAGATCGCCCGCTGGAGCGAGCAATACCGCGCCTCGCAGACCGGGACGATCGAAGCAATGGACCGGCTGATCGCCTGGCTGCCGCAGGCCTGCCCCCGCGAGACGGACGCAGCCCTGGTGCATGGCGATTTTCGTCTCGACAATTGCATCGTGCATGCAAACGAGCCGCGCGTCATCGCGGTGCTCGACTGGGAGCTTTCGACGATCGGCGATCCACTCGCCGATTTTACCTATCATCTGATGCAGTGGTTCATGCCGGTGTCGGAGAGGGGCTCGGGCGTGGGCTCGCTCATCGGCCACGCGAACGATCCCGGCATTCCAGGGCTCGAGGATTATATCGCGCAATATTGCCAAGCCACGGACCGCGCCGCCATTGCCGATCTCAACATCTATCTCGCCTATAATTTCTTCCGTCTGGCGGCGATCCTGCAGGGCATTCTCGGCCGGGTTCGCGACGGCACGGCCGCCAATCCGCAGGCAGCAGCCATGGCCGCCAATGTGCGCCCCCTGGCGGAGGCCGCCTGGGGCTTTGCCAGAAAGGCCGGCGCATGAGCGGCCCGCGCATCGGACTGGCGCTGGGCGGCGGCAGCGCCCGCGGCCTCGCCCATATTCCGATGCTGGAAGCCTTCGACGAATTGGGCATAAAACCCGCCGTCATCGCCGGTTGCAGCATCGGGGCGCTGATCGGCGCCGGCTATGCCTCGGGCATGTCGGCCCTCGACATCCGCGCCCGTACCGAAAAGCTGCTCAACAACCGCTTCGATGCGGCACGTTATGTGTTCGGCGCCAAGCGGGCGCGGCTGCGCGATCTCCTGGCGCTAAAGGGCCTGGGTTCGTTGCAGATCAAGGGCGAGAAGCTCGTCGATCTGGCGCTGCCCGACGATCTTCCCCAGAACATCGAGGACACGCAAATCCCGTTCAAGGTGGTGACCACCGATTACGAGCGCATGGAAGAACGGGTGATCACCAGCGGCAACATGGTGAAGGCGGTGGCGGCCTCGCTCGCCGTTCCAGGCTTCATTGTCGGGCCCCGTTACGAGGGCCGTGTGCATGTGGATGGCGGCGTCACCAATCCGGTGCCCTTCAACCATGTGCGCGAACATTGTGACATCGTGGTGGCGATCGATGTCACCGGGCGGCCGCGGCCGGCAAAGCGGGCGCATCATTCCAACTTGGAGCTGGCGGTGGGATCGCTGCTCATCATGTTCCATCAGGTGGCGGTGTTGCGGCGCGCCCTGGCGCCGCCCGACATCTACATCGAGCCGGCGGTGGAAAGCTTTCGCGGCGCCGATTTCTTCAAGGCGCGGGAAATGTTCGAAGCCGCCCGCCCGGCCAAGGACCAACTCAAGCGGGAGCTGGAATTGCGAATCAATGAAATCACTTAACGCCGGGACTTGAAGAAGTCCTTGAGCAGCGCCTGGGCCCTGTCCGCGCCGATGCCGCCATAGATTTCCGGCGCATGGTGGCAGGTGGGCTGGTTGAAGAAGCGGGACCCGTGTTCGACCGCCCCCATCTTGGGGTCGCCGGCGGCGAAATAGAGGCGGCGGATGCGGGCGAAGGACACGGCCGCCGCACACATGGCGCAAGGCTCGAGCGTCACATAGAGATCGCAGCCGGAGAGGCGCTCGGAGCCAAGAGCCGCGGCAGCGGCGCGGATCGCCAGAAGCTCGGCATGGGCGGTCGGGTCCTTCAGTTCGAGCGTGCGGTTGCCGGCCCTGGCCAAAACTTCGCCAGACTTGGCGGTCACCACGCAGCCCACGGGAACTTCGCCGCGCAGGCCAGCGGCTTCCGCTTCGGCGAAGGCGAGCGACATCGCCTCTGGCAGTTTGAGCTTCATCGTGCCAGATGAAGCAATCGGGGAGTTGCGGTCAAGATGAGCGAATTCGAAGGCGAACGGATCGCCAAGGTGGTCGCCCGGGCAGGCGTGTGCTCGCGGCGCGACGCCGAACGGCTGATCGCCGAGGGCCGCGTCACGCTGAACGGCAAGACGCTGAACACCGCCGCCATCAACGTGACGGCCAAGGATGCGATCCGCATCGACGGCAAGCTCTTGCCGCAGAAGGAGGAGTCGCGGCTGTGGCGCTATCACAAGCCGGACGGGCTGGTGGTCAGCCACAAGGACCCGCAGGGGCGCGAGACGGTGTTCGAGAAACTGCGCGAACAGTTGCCGCGGGTCGTCTCCATCGGCCGGCTCGATTTCAACAGCGAAGGCCTGCTGCTGCTCACCAATGACGGGGAGGTGGCGCGGCTGCTGGAACTTCCCGCCACCGGCTGGATCCGGCGCTACCGGGTGCGCGCCTATGGCAAGGTCGACGATCGCATGCTGGCCAAGCTCAAGGACGGCGTCGAGATCGAGGGCGTGCGCTACGGGCCGATCGACGCCCGGATCGACAAGATGCAGGGCGACAATTGCTGGCTCACCTTCGCCATCCGCGAGGGTAAGAACCGGGAAGTCAAGAAGGTCTGCGAGCATCTGGGGCTCAAGGTCAACCGGCTGATCCGCACCACTTTCGGGCCCTTCGTGCTCGGCGATCTGGCGCGCGGCGGCATTGAGGAAGTGCCGCCGAAAGTGTTGAAGGAACAGCTCGGCGGAAAATTCAGGGGCGGCAATGCGGATCGTCGCGGGAAAGTTCAAAGGCCATAGCATCGCGGCCCCTTCGGGCCAGGCGACGCGGCCCACGTCGGATAGGGTGCGCGAGGCGATCTTCAATATCCTCAGCCACGGCATCGAAGGCTTCAGCCTCGAAGGCGCGCGGGTTCTCGACCTGTTCGCGGGCACCGGGGCTCTGGGACTTGAGGCGCTGTCGCGGGGAGCGCGCTTCTGCCAGTTCGTCGACGATACGGCCGCCGCGCGCGGGCTCATAAGGCGCAACGCCGACGGGCTCGGCGTCGTCGGCCAGTGCAAGATGTGGCGGCGCGATGCCACCAAGCTCGGCCCATGCGCGCCGCAAGCCACCTTCGAACTGGTCTTCGCCGATCCGCCCTATAACAAGGGGCTGGGCCACAAGGCGCTTGTCTCGCTCGTCGATGGCGGCTGGCTCGCGCCGGGCGCGGTGATGGTGCTGGAGGAAGCGAAAAAAGTCGTGCTCGCCGAAGTTCCAGGCCTCACCCTGCTCGACCGGCGGGTCTATGGCGATACCCAGGTGCGGTTCTACCGGGCTTGACGGATCTACGGAGATTCCGTATAAGCGCGGCGTGCACACGGTGATCGAGACGAACGCCTTTGTCAAGGCCGCCGATGAGGCGGGACTTTCGGAGGCGGAGCGGGAAGCGATCGTGACCGCCGTGGCGGAACTACCCGATCTGGGCGATCCGATTATCGGGACCGGCGGATGCCGAAAATTCCGGTTTGCCGGCCGGAGCAAGGGCAAGAGCGGCGGATACCGGATCATCGCTTTCTACACCGGACAGAACATCCCGGTATTTCTGATCACGGTGTTCGGCAAGGGCGAAAAGGCCGACTTATCCAAGGCCGAGAAGAATCAATTAAAGTCCATGGCCGCCGCGCTGGCCGACGGACTTGTTCGCGCAATTTATGGCTCAAGGAGGCGATAATGGGTAGAGCATTCGAGAAGATCAAGGCAGGCCTGGAAGAGGCCGCGGCCATCGCCCGCGGCGAAGCCGATCCCTCCACCTACCGGGTTCATGTGCCGGTCGAAATCGACGTCAAGGCGCTGCGCAGAAAGTTCAAGCTGTCGCAGGATGAATTCGCCACGCGTTTCGGATTTACCGCAGCGCGCATCCGCGATTGGGAACAGGGCCGCTCCAAACCGGACGGCGCGCTCCGGGCCTACCTCATGGTCATCGAGCGCCAGCCAAAGGCGGTCGAGGCGGCGCTGCGCAAGGTCACCGCCGTCCGAACAGGCGCTCGATATCGGAAAGCTTCAGCTCGATGAAGGTCGGCCGGCCGTGGTTGCACTGGCCGGAATTGGGGGTCGCCTCCATCTCGCGCAGCAGCGCGTCCATCTCCTCGGGGCGGAGCTTGCGGCCCGAGCGCACTGAGTGATGGCAGGCGATCGTCGCCAGCACGTGGTTGATGCGCTCATCGATGCCGTCGGTCTTGTCAAGCTCGGCCAGTTCATCGGCGAGATCGCGGATGAGCCCGGCGATATTGCCGCCGGCAAGGGCGGCGGGCACTTCGCGCACGATGACCGCGCCATCGCCGAAGGCTTCGACGGCGAGACCGGACTGACCAAGGAGCCCGGCGGCGCCGGCAATGCGTTCGACCTGCGCGGGATCGAGATCGACGACTTCGGGCACCAGCAGCGGCTGGGCGGCGATGCCGGCGCCTGCCCGCTCACGCTTCAATCGCTCATAGACGAGGCGCTCATGGGCGGCATGCTGATCGACAAGCACGAGACCGTCGGCGGTCTGAGCCAGAATGTAATTGTCGTGGAGCTGGGCGCGCGCGGCACCGAGTGGATGATCCGAGACGGTTTCCCCGGCGATGGGCGCGGCGAGCGGCATGTCCATGGCAAAAGCGGCCTGGGTTTCGGCGAAGCCTGAATGGACGGGCGCCGCCATCGGCCGGAAACTTGACACGGCCTGACGGGCCAGGCCGGTGTTGACGGCACTCTTGCCGGCGCCGAGGCATCTGCGGATGGCCCCGACGATCAGACTGCGGACCAGTGCTGCATCGCGGAAGCGCACTTCCGCCTTGGTGGGATGGACATTGACGTCGACGCGGCCGGAAGGGCAGGTCACGAACAGCACGATTGCCGGAAAGCGGGCTCTGGCCATCAGATCGGCATATGCGCCGCGAATGGCGCCGCCCAAGAGCTTGTCGCGCACCGGGCGGCCGTTGACGAAGAGGAATTGCATGCTGCCATGGGCTCTGGACCAGGTGGGCAGGCCCGCATGGCCTTCGACGCGGATTGCTTCGCGTTCCGCTTCGAAGGGAAGGGCGTTGTCTATAAAATCGCCACCCATGATGCGGCGGATGCGGTCCGCAGCGGTTTCGCCGGGCGGCGCATCGATCAGACGGCGCTCCTCGGTGACGAAGCTGAAGCCGATCGCCGGATGGGCCAGCGCAAGGCGGCGCACCACGTCGGCGGCTTCTGCCGTTTCGCCGCGCTCGCTCTTGAGGAATTTGAGCCGGGCGGGGGTGGCAAAGAACAGGTCGCGGACTTCGATCTCGGTGCCGCGCGACAAAGCGGCGGGGCGCACATCCTGCCTGACACCGCCCTCGACGGCGACAAGGTGAGCGCTATCGCCACCGTGCGGCCGTGAGGCGATGCTCATGCGGCTGACGGCGCCGATCGACGGCAGCGCTTCGCCGCGAAACCCCAGGGTGCGGATGTCGATCAGCGCATCGTCGGAAAGTTTCGAGGTGGCGTGACGCTCGATGGCGAGGCCCAAATCGGCGGCGTCCATGCCGATCCCGTCATCGGCGACCTTGATGAGGCTGCGGCCGCCGCCGCGAAAGGCGATGTCGATGCGGGAGGCCGAGGCGTCGATGGCATTCTCGACGAGTTCCTTCACCACACTCGCCGGGCGCTCGATGACCTCGCCCGCCGCGATGCGGTTGACGGTGCCTTCGGGGAGCCTGCGGATGCGCATGGCGCTCCTCTCAGCTCAGGCCTTGCGGGCGGCCGACGATTGTGACGATGAGCCGGTCCGCATCGAGAAGGCGCTTGGCCTGGGCTTTCACCTGTTCAAGGGTCACCGCCTCGACCATGGCATTGCGCCGGTCGATGTAGTCGAGCCCAAGATTTTCCTGCTGGATGCCGAGAAGCTGGCCGGCGATCTTGGCGTTGCTGTCGAAGCGCAGCGCATAGGAACCGGTGAGGTAGGTCTTGGCCTCGGCGAGTTCCCGGGCCGTGGGTCCCTCCTCGCCCATGCGCTTCAGAACGTCCCTGACCAGCGCCAATGCCTCGCCCGCCTTTTCATTGCGGGTAGCGAGGGAGCCCATGAACAGCCCCGCCCGGTCGAGCGGCACGAGCCCCGCGCCCACGCCATAGGTGAGGCCGCGCTTCTCGCGGATTTCCTCGGTCAGGCGCGAGCCGAAGCCGCCGCCGCCCAGTACCTGGGACATGATATGGGCGGGGAAGAAATCCGGATCGTTGCGCAGAATGCCGCCATGGCCGAAGACGATGATCGATTGCGGAATGTCGCGCTCGATCACCTTGAGCGAAGGACCGCGAACCGGCTCCACCAGGGCGGGAAGCTCGGATTCCGTACCTTCCGGCAGGCCGCCGAACGTCTCGTCGAGAAGCCGGGCAAGTGTTGCCGCGTCGATGTCGCCGACGACGGCGATCTGCAGCGTCTTCCTGACGAAAATCCGCCGGTGGGCGGCGGCGAGATCGGCGGCAGCGATGGCGGCCAGGGTTTGCTCGCTACCGTTCATCAGGCGGGCATAGGGGTGGCTGCCCAGTGCCGCCGCCATCCAGGCGCGCGAAGCGATCTTGTCGGGGTCTTCGCGGTCGTCCCTGGCGGCGATGAGAAACTGCTGGCGCACGCGCTCGAGCGGCTCGGCGTCAAAGCGGGGGCTGGTAATCGCCAGCTTCAACAGGGCGAAGGATGGATCGCGGTTGCGCGACAGCGTCTGGAAACCGCCTTCGAAATAATCGAGGCTGGCATCGAAGGACATCCTGAAGGCGAGCTCGTCGCGCTTCTTTTGGAAGGCGGCGGAATCGAGATCGCCCGCCCCCTCGTCCATCATGCCTGTGAGAAAATGAGAAACGCCGTCTAGGCCGGCAGGGTCGAGGGCGCCGCCGCCCTTGAAGGAGTATTGCATGGCGATCAGCGGAATGGTCTTGTCCTCGACCAGCCAGGCCTTGATGCCGCCGGGGCTCGTCACTTCCTTGATGTCCATCGCCAGCGCCGGAATGGCGAAGAGGATGAAAACCAAGACGGCGGCGAGCGGTTTCAAGAACAGGTTGGGCATGGGGTCCGGATCAGTTCTGCGATTGCGGCGGTTCGGGTATGAGGCGGCCGGTGACGGAGGCTTCGATCCTGAGCACGCCGGCGGCTTTGTGGATGTCGGCAACGGTCAGTTTTTCCACTTTACTCTCCCAGCCGAGCACATCGGCCACCGTCAATCCGGTGGCGAGCGCCATACCGAAAATGCGGGCGAGCGTTGCCTGGTTGTCGAGGGCGTAGATCGTATCGGCGAGGAGTCTCGCCTTGGCGCGGTCGAGTTCTTCCTGGGTTACGCCGTTCTTTACGGCATCGGCGATCGCCTCGTCGATGGCCTGCTCGACCTTGTCGAGATCGACGCCCGGGTTGGGCGCGCCATAGACGCCGAAGCTGGCATAGTCGAGCGCGTCGCCCGCATACCAGGCGCCGGCAAAGGCGGCGAGTTTCCGCTCGACCACGAGCTTCCGATAGAGGCGGCTCTGGGTGCCTCCACCCAATATCTCGGCGAGCACGTCGAGCGCCTCGGCCTCGTTGCCGGTGGCGGTCGCATAGCTTGGCGCCAGGTAATTGCGCTGGACGGTGGGCGAGGCGGCGCGCGCATCCTTCATGATGACGCGGCGGGCGGCGATAGGCGCAGGCTCCATGGTGCGCTTGCGGGGGAGCGGGTCGAAACCGTTCTTGAGCGCGCCGTAGTGCTTTTCGGCCAGCGCTTTCACCGCTTCGGCGGTCACATCTCCCGCCACCACGAGAATGGCATTGGCCGGAGTGTAATGGGCCCTGTAGAAGTCGACGGCGTCCTGGCGCGTCAGCTGCATCACCTCGGACATCCAGCCGATCACCGGCTTGCCATAGGGGTGGGCCGCATACATGACGGCGTCGAGCTGCTCGCCCAGCAGGCTCGCGGGATCGTTGTCGGTGCGCTCGCGCCGCTCCTCCTGGACAACCTGCAATTCGGGCAGCACATTCTCGTCGGTGAGCACGAGATTCTGCATGCGGTCGGCTTCGAGTTCCATGACCAGGCCAAGGCGGTCCTTGGCGATGCGCTGGAAATAGCCGGTATAGTCGCGGGTGGTGAAGGCGTTGTCCTCGCCGCCATTCAGGCGGATCAGGCGGCTGAATTCGCCGGCGGGATATTTGGCCGTGCCCTTGAACAGCAGATGCTCGAGGAAATGGGCGATGCCGGACTTGCCCTGGGGCTCGTCGGCGGAACCCACCCGGTACCATATTATGTGGGTGACAACGGGGGCGCGGCGATCCGGGATCACCACCACTTCCATGCCGTTGGCGAGCTTGAAATCGGCGACCTCGATGTCGAGCGCCAAGCCGGGCGCGGCCCATGCGAGCAGCAGGGCAAGACCGGCGATGAAACCGGTAAAGCGCTTGATCATGGGGTGCGTGGTTCTCCGGAAAATGAATCGACGCCGCGATGGGGCCGAGAGTGCCCCGGCCTGCCCGGCCCGTCCAATGAATTCGCCGTCATGGAGTACGGCGGCTATTCGTCCTTGAAGATGTTGCCGATGTTCCAGATGGTGCCGTAATTCGGGTTCGTCTGGCGCTTCTTGGCGAGATAGATCGCCTTCAGTTCGGCCCGCAATTCGGCATCCGTCTTCGCCTTGCCGTCGGGATGGAATTTGGAAATGCCGTTGCGCTCATAGACGTCGCCGGCGGGCCGGGCCGGGGTTGCGGCGGCAAGCTTTTGCGGCGCAGCCGATGTCGAAAGCGGATCGCCGGCGGCGGCCGCCGTGTTCGGCTGATAGTCCTCGCTGACCGGCCCGGAGGGGGCGCGAAGCTGCAGATCGGGCGGCATCGACAGATTCTGGCCGGACCTTACGGCAGCTTCGTTCGGCGCCATGGCCTTGCCATAGCCCGCGACATCGAACAGCCCGCCACCCGCGCAGCCGGCCAGGACGGCCGCCGCGGCGGCCATGCTGATGGTGGAGACGATGCGATTCACGGCCAACCCTTCCAAACGCAACCGGCCCGGGAGGCCTTGCCGCCAAAACCGGGCATTTCAAAGGCATTCATTCTGCCTGCCTGACGAA
This sequence comes from Hyphomicrobiales bacterium, assembly GCA_052386315.1. Classification (GTDB taxonomy): domain Bacteria; phylum Pseudomonadota; class Alphaproteobacteria; order Rhizobiales; family Aestuariivirgaceae; genus Aestuariivirga. Next base: position 7,905 of record JBQTKG010000057.1, on the reverse strand, counting down.
GGCCGATTCATAGAGCAAGAGCGCCACCCCGGCAACGACCGCCACATCGGCGAGGTTGAATACATACCAACTGAAAGCTCCCAGGTGGAAATGGAAGAAATCGGCAACCGCGCCATGAACCGCCCGGTCGAGGGCGTTGGAGAGCGCACCCCCCAGCACGATGGCAAGGGCTGCGGCGGTGAGGGCGCTGCGGCTGCGGTTGAGCCAGACCCAGAGCAGTGCGGAGACGGCGAGGCTCACGGCGATGAGGACGCCCTGCTGATCGGTCTTCAGCAGTCCGTAGGAAATGCCGCGGTTCCAGGTGAGGACCAGATCGAGGAAGGAAGTGACCGGCACCGGCTGGCGCGCCTCGATGCCATAGACGGAAAGCATCCACCATTTATGGGTCTGGTCGAGGCCGAAGACGAGGGCCGCCAGCGCCAGGCCGAGCGGCGCCAAGGGGCCCCACGGGCGCATGCGCATCAGGCGGTCTTCCCGAAGCGGGTTTGCCATTCGCGCACCGCTTCGGCATCGCGGGGCGTGATGTCGGGAAATTCGGGATCGCTGCCGACCTCGGGCGTGATCTTCCAGGAGCGGGCGCATTTTTTGCCCTGGGCCGGCTTGAAGACTACCGCCACGCCCTTGACGCTGTCGAGCCGGAAGGCATCGGCGGGGCCTTCGCCTTGAACGAGGCGGGCGCCGGAGGTGATGCAGATCTCGGCGAGATCGGCGCCATCGAGGGCGGCGCGGTAATCGGGATTGGCGATATGGATATCGGGTGCGGCTTCCAGCGCCGAACCGATGGTCTTCTTCACCTGACGCTCGATTTCAAGCGCCCCGGTAACGACGGAGCGCACTTCCCTGATCCTGTCCCATTTGGCGGCAAGATCGGGTGCCGCCCATTCCTCCGGTGTCCTGGCGAACGGCATGACATGGACCGACGAGCCCTCGCCGGCAAAGCGTGCAAGCCAGACCTCTTCCATGGTGAAGGCGAGTACGGGCGCCCACCATGTCGTGAGACAATGGAAAAGCTGATCAAGTACGCTGCGGCAGGAACGGCGGCGGAGCGCCGACCAGGGATCGCAATAGAGCGAGTCCTTCCTGATATCGAAATAGAAAGCCGAGAGATCGACGGTCATGAAATGGTTGAGCGCCGCGAACAGGCGCTTGTAGTCGAAGACCTCGTAGGCCTGGCGCAACTGGCCGTCGAGCTCGTGCAGGCGATGCAGGATGTAGCGCTCGAGCTCCGGCATGTCCTTGGGGTGGACGCGCTCCCAGTCCTTGAGCCCGTCGAGGGCGCCGAGGATATAGCGCATGGTGTTGCGCAGCTTGCGGTAGGCCTCGATGTTGGTCTTGAGGATTTCGGGACCGAGCCGCAAATCCTCGGCGTAGTCGGCGGAGGCGACCCACAGGCGGAGAATGTCGGCGCCCGACTGCTTGATCACATCCTGCGGGCTGACGATGTTGCCGAGCGACTTCGACATCTTGCGGCCGTCCTCGGCGACGACGAAGCCATGGGTGAGCACGGCATCGTAGGGCGCCCGCCCCCGCGTGCCGCAGGATTCGAGCAGCGAAGAATGGAACCAGCCGCGATGCTGGTCGGAGCCTTCGAGATAAAGGTCGGCCGGCCATTTGAGATCGGGGCGCTGTTCGAGAACGAAGGCATGGGTGGAACCCGAGTCGAACCAGACGTCGAGGATGTCGCGCACCTGTTCCCATTGTTGTGGGTCGGGCACATCGCTGCCCAGGAAGCGTTGGCGCGCGCCATCGGCGAACCAGGTATCGGCGCCCTCTTTAGAAAATGAGTCAACGATCCGCTTGTTGACATTGATATTATTGAGGATTTCTCCCGTCTGCTTGTGCACGAAAACGGCGATCGGCACGCCCCAGGCGCGCTGCCTGGAGATCACCCAATCGGGGCGGCTCTCGATCATGCCGCGCAGGCGGTTATGTCCGGTGGCGGGGAAGAATTTGGTATTGTCGATGGCCTTCAGTGCCACATCGCGCAGGTTCTTCGCCGACATGGAGATGAACCACTGCGGCGTGTTGCGGAAGATGATCGGCTTCTTGGAACGCCAGGAATGGGGATATTGGTGCTTGAGGCGGCCACGGGCGATCAGCATTCCTGCATCCTTCAGTGCACCGATCACCGCCTCGTTGGCGTCACCCTTCTCGCCCTTGCCGGTGATGACGCGCTTGCCCTCGAAACCCGGCGCTTCCTTGGTGAAGAAACCATCGGCATCGACGGTGAAGGGGATGGGTCCACCCACCTTCTCCATCCAGATATTGTAGTCGTCGGCACCATGACCAGGTGCCGTATGCACGAAGCCCGTACCGGCATCGTCGGTGACGTGGTCGCCCTCTAGGAGAGGCACGTCAAACTGGTACCCCAGTGCTCGTAGGGGATGCATGCACTTTGTTGGGAAAAATTCGCCCGGCTTAAGATCGCAAACTTTTGAGAAAGACTCCACTTTGGCGGCCTTCATCACTTCTTCGGCCAGCTTCTGGGCCAGCAAAAGCCTATCTCCTTGTTTTGCCCAATTTCCCTCTGGCGCCGAGTCCACACGGTACAATGCATAGTGTATCTTGGAAGAGTAACTGATGGCGCGATTTCCGGGGATGGTCCAAGGCGTCGTGGTCCAAATTACTACTGACGAGTTCATCAGTTCTGCGGCGGTCTTGTCGTCAGGATGATGACCGATCATCCGAACCGGAAACTTCGCCCAGATCGCATCGCTCGTGTAGTCCTGATACTCGATCTCGGCCTCGGCCAGTGCCGTTTTCTCGACCACCGACCACATGACCGGTTTCGAGCCGCGATAGAGCTGGCCCGACGCGGCGAATTTCAGCAGCTCCTTGGCGATCAGCGCCTCGGCCTTGAAATCCATGGTGAGATAGGGATTGTCCCAGTCGCCGGTGACACCCAGGCGCTTGAACTCATAGCGCTGGACATCGATCCAGTGTTCGGCGAACTGGCGGCATTCTTTCCGAAAGTCGTTGATGGGGACGGCGTCCTTGTTCTTGCCCTTGGCGCGGTATTGCTCCTCGATCTTCCATTCGATGGGGAGGCCGTGGCAGTCCCAGCCCGGAACGTAATTCGAATCGTAGCCCGCCATCTGGCGCGAGCGGGTGACGATGTCCTTGAGGATCTTGTTGAGGGCATGGCCGATATGGAGATGGCCGTTGGCATAGGGCGGGCCGTCGTGGAGAATGTATTTGGGGCGGCCCCGGCTCTCTTCGCGCAGCCGCCTGTAGAGGCCCATGGCGTCCCAGCGCTTGAGCAGTTCCGGCTCCTTGTGCGGCAGCCCCGCCTTCATGGCGAAATCGGTCTTCGGCAGGAAAACGGTGTCGCGGTAGCGGTCGGTTTTCGGGGTCTTGTCATCCATGGGGCGGGCGATCCGATGCGGTTTTGGCGGCGCTTCTAGCAGCGGGCGGGCGCCGCCGTCGAGTGGATACGATGGCCCTACATTCCCAGCTCGCTATGCGAGCCGAGGCGAATGAGGTCAACTTTTCGTAACTCTCAATACTTGTCATTGCCGGTCCCCGGAACAGGTCCGAGGATGTCCCGGCAACCCATCCCTCATCGAGCGGCGGTGCTCGCGGATGGATGGATCGCCGCAACAAGTGCGGCGATGACAAAACAACAGAATACGGCAGGCAACTACGTTCAGTCCCCCGCCGCGCTACTTATCGGCATGTAGATCGTTCAGAAGTGCATCGAAATCTTCGGCCACGGTTACTTCGCCGCGGCGCGCCGCTTTCATCGCGGCGATGGTCTCGGCATTGGGTGTCAGGGGTTCGAACGGCAGCGCCTTTTCCCTGGCCACTCGCACCAGCATCATGCGGAAAGCATCGGATATGGTAAGCCCCATGGCCGCCAGAACGGCGGCGGCCTCGGTCTTGATCTTCTCATCGATGCGGGCCCGGACAACGGCATTTTCGGTCATGGCTATCTCCTTGGGCTACAATGTAGCTCATAACCGGCCATTATTCAAGTCTCCTGCCGCGCCTTCGAGTCGGCGATGACGCAAAGCATCTCCCACATGAGATTGGCGGCGGTGACGGATGTGATGCCGGTGGGGTCGTAGCAGGGGGCCACCTCGCAGATATCGCCGCCCACCAGATGCTTGCCCTGCAGCGAACGCACGATCACTTGCGCATCGCGCGGGCTCAACCCGCCGATTTCGGGAACGCCCGTACCCGGCGCCCAGGCGGGATCGATGCCGTCGATATCGATAGTGATGTAGGTGGGTCCCTGCCCTGTCACGCGGTCGATCTCCCTGATCGCCCTGGCGCGGCCCATGTCTTCATACTTGTCGAAGGTCACGCAGGTGAAGCCCTGATCCTCGCCCCATTTGATGTCGTCGGGCGAGAAGCGCGAGCCTCTCAGGCCGATCTGGATGACGCGCTTCGGATCGATCAAGCCCTCCTCGACGCCGCGGCGGAAAGTGGTTGCGTGGTTGATCTTCGTATCGGCGAGCGTGTCGAGGGTATCGGCGTGGCTGTCGATCTGCACGATGCCGACGGGAGCATTCCCGGCGATGGCGCGGAGGATCGGCAGCGGCACGGTGTGATCGCCGCCGATCGAAATGGGCACCGCCCCCGCCGTATGGACGCGCTTGAAGAAGGCCTCGATCATGGCGATCGACCTGGCGAAATCGAGGGGGTTCACCGGCGCATCGCCGACATCGGCGACATTGCAGATGTCGTAGGGCGCGATCCCCGAGGTGGGATGCACCCGGCGGATCAAGCGCGAGGCCTCGCGCACCGCGGCGGGACCCTGCCTCGCGCCGGAGCGGTAGTTGACGCCGATGTCGAAGGGCACGCCGACAAGAGCGATATCGAGATCTTCTGAAATGTCATGCCGCTGGGTGCGCATGAAGGTGGCGATGCCGGCGAAGCGCGGTGTCACGGTGGCGTCGACGGGCTGGAAACGCGGGTCTTTCTTCATGCGCCATCCGCTTTCAGAACATTCCGTTGTTATGGGCGAGCTTGTCCGGCACGATCTGCAGCACGTCCCAGTGCTCGACGATCTTGCCGTGGCCGTCGAGCCGGAAGATATCGATGCCGGCATAGTCGGGCAGGCCCGGCCAGGTCTGGCGGCAATGCAGAACCACAAAGTCGCCCTCGGCGATCGCCCGCCTGAACTCGACGCGCTTTTCCGGATATTCCGCGGCCATGCGCGTGAAGAATTCGATGAAGGCCTCCTTGCCGTCGGCGACTTCGGCATTGTGCTGGATGTAAACACCGCCGCCATAGAGAGCCATGGCCTCGGCCGGCTTGCCGCGGTTGAACATGAGATCGTAGAAGGCCATGGCGTTGCGCTTGTGGATTTCCAGCCGATCCTGCTTGGCCATGATGACCGCTCCCGTGCTAATCTGATCGCGTCAAGCAGCAGGTGACCACATGGCAACGCGACACACAATACCGGCCAGGCGCGGCAAGGCGGTGCGGGTCGGCAAAGGCCAATCGGTCAAGATCGTCAACACGCACGGCAATCAGGTGGTCGATACTTGGGCCTTCAATGCCGGGGACTTGCGCGAATACATGGGCATGGAGCACTGCCGCGCCTTCTGGACGAGGCTCTATCCGGTGGCGGGCGACAAGATGGTGACCAACCGGCGCCGCCCGATCCTCACCCTCACCGGGGACACCTCGCCCGGCCGCCACGACACGCTGATCGCCCCTTGCGACAACGAGCGCTACGGGCTTCTCGGCTGCACCGCCTATCACGACAATTGCCGCGACAACATGCATGCGGGGCTGGCCGAGCTCGGCCTCTATGTTCCCTATTGCCCGCCTTCGCTCAACACCTTCATGAACATCCCGTGGCGGCAGGACGGCTCGCTCGAATGGGGCAACTGCCTGTGCAAGAAAGGCGACCACGTGATCTTCCGCGTCGAAATGGATGCGATCGTGGTGTTCTCCGCCTGCCCGCAGGACATGCTGCCGATCAACAACGGCACACCCATGGAGGCGCATTTCGAAGTGCTGGACTAGCTCAGCTTTCGAAGCGTTCGTAGACGATGCGGGCGAGCTGCATCATCCGGGTACGATCCATTTCGCCGGCGATGGCGAAGCCCAAGGGGCCGTTGAGCCAGTAGCAGACGACAAGGCCGCCCTTCTCCTCGACCCGCAGCGCCGCTTCGGTGTTGCCGGGATTGGCGGTAAGGTAAATAGTGATGCGTTTCTTAACCGCATCCTCATACATGAACTGGGCGGCGGGACGGTTTCCCGCAGCAAGCAGGCGGCCGCCGAGCAGGGTAAAGCCTTCGGACGAAAGATCGGGGACGACGAAAGCGGTGCCGACGCGCTTCGACAGCCAGGCCTGCAGATGATCCTTCTCGGTGGCTTGGACTTCGACCGGGTGGCGCACTTCAGCGGCATAGACTTCATGAGCGCCGAAGGCGCGGTCGGCGATGCTGTCGGAGGCGCCGTAGCCCGATTGTTGCGCCAGCAGCCAGCCGGCAGCACCTCCGGCGATGAGCAGCGCCAGCCCCGCCGCCATGGCGGCGTAGGGCACAACACGGCGCCCGCCGCGGCGGCGCAATGTGGCGGCAAGCGAGGAAGGCAATGACTCGCGCAGCACCGGGTCATAGGCCGCCTTCAGCGCCTGTTTCTGGCGCTCGATCGATTCAAGCGTGGCGCGCGCTTCTGCATCGTTGGCCAGCAGCTCCTCGATGGCGAGGCGGTCGGCGCCGTCGAGTTCGCCATCGGCATAGGCATGTAGCGCCCAAGTTTCGATTGTCTTCATCGCCGTCATTTCACCCGTCTCAGGACCGTGTGGCCACGGTCTTCCAGAATCCGTTGCAAGGAACCGCGCGCCCGTGACAGGCGCGACATCACCGTACCGATGGGAACGCCGGCGATCTCGGCGGCATCCCGGTAACTCATCTCCTCCAGCGCCACAAGCACGATCACCTCGCGGTGCTGCTGCGGCAGGCGGTCGAGGGCCTCGGCGATCAGCGCCACAGAGAGGCGTTCTTCCTGGTTCGCCGGTGTCGACCCTTCGCCGCCCGCCAAATCGTCCACCGATTTCACCACGGCGGAGCGGCGGTCGCGGCGCAGGCCGCTGATGTAGAGGTTGCGCAAGACCGCATAGAGCCAGGCCCTGAGCGGCCGCGCCGGGTCGTAAATATGGCTCTTGATCAGCGCCCGCTCGAGGCAATCCTGCACCAAATCGTCGGCGAGTGCCGCATCGCCTACCAGGGCGCGCGAAAAGCGCCGCAAGTGCGGAAGCTCGGCTGCCAGCTGCGACCGGAAATCCATCTTCTGCCCTTCTGCGGAAATTACGCCGCAAACCGAAGCTTATTCCATGGTTACGGCGCGGACCATTTCTCGCGCATGGTTACCAGCTCCTCAGCCGCCGTCGGATGCACCGCCATGGTGGCGTCGAAATCGGCCTTGGTGGCACCCACCTTGACGGCGATCCCCAAAAGCTGGGCCATCTCCGCGGCGTCCGGCCCGCAGATGTGGCAGCCGAGAACCCGGCCGGTTGCGGCATCGACAACCAGCTTCATCAGCATGCGCTCGTCGCGGCCCGACAGCGTGTGCTTCATCGGCTTGAAGGCCGACTTGTAAATGTCGATTGACTTGTGGCGCCTGCGGGCCTCGGTTTCGGTCAAGCCCACGGTGCCGATTTCGGGCTGGGAGAAGACCGCGGTCGGCACCATGGCGTGATCGACTTTCACATCCTTGCCGCCGAAGACGGTGTCGGCGAAGGCCTGGCCCTCGCGGATGGCGACGGGCGTCAGGTTGAGGCGGTTGGTGACGTCGCCCACGGCATAGATGTTGGCGGCGGTCGAGCGCGAGTATTCATCGACCTTGACGGCATAATGCGGCGTCAGCTCGACGCCCGCCTCTTCCAGGCCGAGACCGACAACATTAGGCAAGCGCCCGGTCGCGAACATGATTTGGCCGGCGCCG
>JBQTKG010000056.1:0-91261 GCA_052386315.1 Hyphomicrobiales bacterium | reverse complement strand
TCACCCAGGGCCGGGTGTCGCAGCTAGTGGCGGGCGCCCAGCCCTCGCTCGAGCTTGCCATGCGGATTGCGTTGGTCACCGGCCACAAGGTTCGGCCACAGGATTTCAGGGAAGCCGACATGTCCGGGACCTCGAAGCTCGACAACGTCGAAGAGGCGATCAAGGCGATCGGCAGCGGCGAAATGGTGGTGGTGGTCGACGACGACGACCGCGAGAACGAGGGCGACCTGATCGCCGCCGCCGCCAAGATCACGCCGGAGCAGATGGCCTTCATGGTGCGCCACACTTCCGGAATCGTCTGCGCGCCGATCACGGCGGAGGATGCGCGGCGCCTCAAACTCGATCCCATGGTGGCGCTCAACGACGCGCCGATGGGCACGGCTTTCACCGTCACCATCGACTACAAGGAAGGCCTCACCACCGGCATTTCGGCCAAGGAACGCTGCGCCACGGTGCATGCGCTGGCCAACCAGAATGTACAGGCCGGCGATTTCGTGCGGCCGGGCCATGTGTTTCCGCTGGTGGCGAAATCCGGCGGCGTGCTGATGCGCTCGGGCCATACGGAGGCAGCCGTCGACCTGGTCAAGCTTGCCGGGCTGCATCCCGCCGGCGTCATCAGCGAACTGGTCAATGACGACGGCTCGGTGAAGCGGGGGCCGCAGGTTTTGGCTTTCGCCCGCCAGCAAGGCTTCAAGATCATCTCGGTCGCCGATCTCATCGCCTATCGCCAGTCGCGTGAGCGGCTGGTGGAGCAGACGGCGCAGTTCGACGTCGAGACGGCGATCGGCACGGCGCGGGGCTTCTCCTATGCGACGCCCTTCGATGCGGTGGAACAACTGGCGCTGGTCTATGGCGATATCGCCGGCGGCAGGAACGTGCCGGTCAGGCTGCACCGGGAAAATGTGCTGGAAGATGTCTTCGGCAACCGCAAGACGCTGGAGGCGGTGTTCGACGTGTTCAAGCGCGAGGGCCGCGGCGTGCTGGTCTATCTGCAGGAAGGGGCGACGGGTGTGCCGGCGAGCCAGATTTCGGGCGAGAAGACGGGCAGCGCCGCCCAGCGGGCGCAGAGCTGGCGCGATGTCGGACTCGGCGCCCAGATCCTGCGCGACCTCAATGTCCATTCGATCCGGCTGATCACTTCCAGCAAGCGGCACTATGTGGGGCTGTCGGGCTTCGGGATCGAGATCGCCGAAACGGTGAAGATTGGCGAGTAGTGAGTAGCGAATAGTAAGTAGTAAAAGGGGCAATTTTCCACTACTCACTACTCACTACTCACTACTCGCCAACTCCATGCCCCGACTGAAGTCCAAGCTGCACCCCGCCACGCCGCCCGCCCTCATCGGCTGGCGCGAGCAGGTGCATCTGCCGAAGCTTGGGCTCGGACCGATCGTCGCCAAGATCGATACGGGGGCGCGCTCGGCGGCGCTGCACGCCGAGGATATCCATGTGCAGGGTCACCGGGTGCGCTTTCTCATTCCGGTCAACGGGCGCTACCATCATTGCGAATTGCCGGTGCATGGCCGGCGGCGCATCCGCAGTTCCAGCGGGCACAGCGAGGTCCGCATCGTGGTCGAGACGGATCTGGCGATCGGCAACAAGAAGTTTGCCATCGAGATCACGCTGACCGACCGCACCGACATGGGGGTTCCCATGCTGCTCGGCCGCGCCGCCATCCGCGGCAAGTTCCTCGTCCACCCCGGACGCTCGTTCCTGATCTCGCGCCAGAAGCGGAAAACCAAATGAAGATCGCACTCTTGACCCGCAATCCCAAGCTCTATTCGCACCAGCGCATCATCGAGGCGGCGACGGCGCGCGGCCACGAGATCGTGGCCATCGATTATCTGCGCTGCTACATGAACATCACCTCGCGCAAGCCGGAGCTGCGCTATCTCGGCGAGAAGCTCGCGGGCTTCGATGCCGTCATTCCGCGCATCGCCGCGTCGCACACTTTTTACGGCCTCGCGGTGCTGCGGCAATTCGAGATGATGGGCGTTTATCCGCTGAACGAGTCGGTCGCCATCGGGCGCTCGCGCGACAAGCTGCGTTCCCTGCAAATCCTGGCGCGCGAGGGCGTCGGTCTGCCGGTCACCGCATTTGCCAATGAATCGACGCGCACTGACGAGGTGCTCGAGATCGTTGGCGGCGCGCCGGTGGTGATCAAGCTGCTGGAGGGAACCCAGGGCATCGGCGTGGTGCTCGGCGAGACCCACAAATCGGCGAAGTCGGTGATCGAGGCCTTCCACGGCGCCAACATCGCCATTCTGGTGCAGGAATTCATCAAGGAAGCGGAGGGCAAGGATATCCGCGCCTTCGTGGTGGGCCGCAAGATCGTCGCGACCATGGAGCGGGCCGGCGCCAAGGGCGATTTCCGTTCCAATCTGCATCGCGGCGGCACGGCGACGGAGGTGAAACTCACGCCGGTCGAACGGACAACGGCACTCAAGGCGGCGCGCACCATGGGCCTCAATGTGGCGGGCGTCGATCTGTTGCGTTCGAAGCGGGGGCCGGTGGTGATGGAGGTCAATTCCTCGCCGGGGCTGGAAGGCATCGAGAAAACAACCACCGTCGATGTGGCGGCCGCCATCGTCGATTTCCTCGAGAAGAACGCCAGGCCCGGCAAGACCGGGACGCGGGGCAAGGGATGAAGCCCTTCGCAATCGGAAATTTCGAGATAGCGCCCGGCACAAGGCGAACCGTCGAACTACCGGTGAGCGGGCTTTCGAACCACACGCCAATGACGCTGCCGGTGCATGTGCTGCATGGGGCGAAGCCGGGGCCCGCCTTGTTCGTCTCCGGCGTGGTGCACGGCGATGAAATCCAGGGCGTCGAAATCATCCGGCGGCTGCTGCGCCACGGCGCCATGGGCGCCATTGCCGGCACGCTGCTGGCGGTGCCGGTCGTCAATGCCTTCGGATTTCTCAGCCATTCGCGCTACATGCCGGACCGCCGCGATCTCAACCGCTCGTTCCCCGGCTCGGACCGCGGCTCGCTGGCCAGCCTTCTCGCCGATCTGTTCATGCGCGAGGTGGTGCTGCGCTCGCAATACGGCATCGACCTGCACACGGCGGCATTGCACCGGACCAATCTGCCGCAGATCCGCATCGCTCCCGACGAGCCGGAACTCTTGACGCTGGCCGAGGCCTTCGGCCCGCCGGTCATTCTCGTCTCCAGGCTGCGCGAGGGGACGCTTCGCCATTGCGCCCGCGAGCGGGGCGTCAAGGTGCTGCTCTATGAGGGCGGCGAGGCGCTGCGCTTCGACGAGGCGGCGATCCGGGCGGGAACCATCGGCATTCTGCGGGTCATGAAATCGCTCGGCATGATTTCGGCAAGCGATGTCACCCGCGGCAAGGTTCCGCCCGCCGTGTCGCTGTCGAGCACCTGGCTCAGGGCGCCGGAGGGCGGCATATTGCGTGGCCGCCGCTCAATCGGCGACCGTGTCGCGAAGGCCGAGACGGTCGGCGAAATCTCCGATCCATTGGGCGAACGTTCGGTGAAGATCGCCGCCGAGGACGACGGCATCGTCATCGGCCGCACCAATCTGCCCATCGTCAATCGCGGCGATGCGCTCTATCACGTGGCGCGCATGAAGGACCCGGAAACCTCGCGGGCCCGCGCCGCCCACATCGGCGAGGGCCTCGCCCAGGCGCCGCCGTTCGATGAGGACGAGATTATTTGAGAGGGATTCATTGGCAGTTTCACGATTCTTGCTTTTGTATATATAGGAATTGTTTCACGTGAAACGACAAGTTGAAAAGCCGAGCGATTGCGGGTGCTTGTCGCCATGAAATTGGGTGCAAATGACGCGCAAGGTTGCATGGAATTGCTTGATTTGCGATGCATTTGCCGAGCTTTTCGTAGCATGTTCACGGCAGCAAAAGCGGCGCGGCCGGGATAAGCTGACATGCTAGCATGTTAGTTGGAGGCTGGGCGCGCCAGGCGTCCGAACGCGCGATCGATGGGTCGCCGGGACAAGACCGGCGATGACAGGGTTAGGGGTGGAGAGGCAAGACCCTTCGAGGCCCGGCTGCGCCGGGCACCTCAGGGTGAGGAGGACTCACCGTCTTGTCAGCCCGCCCAATATGCCGCGGATCAGGGCGTTGCCGACCGAGCGGCCGACGCTTGAGGCGACGTTTTTGACGAAGCGTTCGACGGCGGTTTCGCGCCGGTAGGCGGAGGAAGTTTTGCGCTCCTCCTTGGCGGCGGCGCGGGCGCCGGCCCTCTCCGCCAGCTTCTCATAGGCCGACTCGCGGTCCTCGGATTTGTCGTATAGTCCGTACACGGGCGAATTCCGTATGATCGACTGGCGCTCGTCGGGCGTGATCGGCCCCAAGCGGCTCGACGGCGGACGGATCAAGGTGCGCTCGACCATGGTGGGCACGCCCTGCAAATCGAGCACCGAGACGAGCGCCTCGCCGGTGCCGAGTTCGGCGATCGCCGTTTCCGTCTTGAATTCCGGGTTGGGGCGGAAGGTGGAGGCGGCGGTGGCTACCGCCTTCTGCTCGCGCGGCGTATAGGCGCGGAGCGCATGCTGCACGCGGTTGCCCAACTGGGCGAGAACGCTTTCGGGAATGTCGAGCGGATTTTGCGTCACGAAATAAACGCCCACTCCCTTGGAGCGGATGAGCTTCACGGTCTGCTCGATTTTCCGCAACAGCCCCGGCGGCGCTTCGGCGAAGAGCAGATGGGCTTCGTCGAAGAAGAACACGAGCCTGGGCTTTTGCGGATCGCCCACCTCGGGGAGATCCTCGAAGAGTTCCGACAGCAGCCACAGCAGGAAAGTGGCGTAGAGCTGCGGCGAACTGACGAGCCGGTCGGCGGCGAGCACGTTCATGTAACCGCGGCCGTCGCGCGTCGTCCGCATCAGGTCCTTGATGTCGAGGGCCGGTTCGCCGAAAAACCCGTCGCCGCCCTGCTCCTCGATCACCACCAGGCGGCGCTGGATGGCGCCGATGGTCTGGTCGTTGACATTGCCGTACTCGGTGGCGATCTCCCTGCCGCGATCGGCGAGGTCCTTGAGAAGCGCCCGCAAATCCTTGAGATCAAGCAGGGCGAGGCCCTCTTCATCGGCGATCTTGAAGGCGATGTTCAGCGCCCCCTCCTGGGCATCGCTGAGGCCCATGAGGCGGGAGAGCAGCAAGGGACCCATCTCGGTGATGGTGGTGCGGATCGGATGGCCCTGCTCGCCGAACAGGTCCCAGAAAATCGTAGGCACCGCCGCGAAGCCGTAATCGCCGAAGCCGATCTTCTTGGCGCGGGCGACCAGGAAATCCCTGGGCTCGCCCTTCTGCGAGACGCCGGAGAGATCGCCCTTCACGTCGGCGGCGAAGACGGGAACGCCGGCAGCGGTGAAGCCCTCGGCCATGATCTGCAAGGTGACGGTCTTGCCGGTGCCGGTGGCGCCGGTTATCAGGCCGTGGCGGTTGGCCATGGCCAGAAACAGTTCCTCGCGCTTGCCGCTGTGGCCGAGAAAAATCGTGTTGTCGCTCATGGCAAACCCTGCTCTATCGGTGGGCGGATGACATAGGACGCAAGACGAAAATGCAAGACCTGATTGACAGGATCGTTGCGGCAACCGGGCTCGACGGAGCGCTCGCCGAAAAGGCATTGGGCATCATGCTGTCGCTGGTGAAGACGCAGGGCAACCAGGCGAAAGTGGGCGAGCTGTTCGCCAAGCTTCCCGGTGCGGCGGAGTTGGCCTCGCGCCATGGCGGCGACGGCGCGGGCAAGGGCGGACTGCTCGGCAGGCTCGGCGGCGGCCTGATGGGCGGGCCGCTGGCGGCGATTTCCAAACTTTCGGCGGCGGGGCTTTCCATGGAGCAGATCAAGCAGCTTGGAGCCGTGACGCTCGACTATGCCAAGGAGAAGGCGGGGGCGGAACTGGTGAAGGATGTGGCGGGATCGATTCCGGGCATCGGCGGTTACGTTTAGACAAAAGGCACCTGATCCCCCTCATCCTCCCACGCCTGCGGCGTGGGCCCCTCCTTCTCCCCGAGGGGGAGAAGGAAAATCCAATTAAGCTGCTTCAATGAAAAACGAATCTGCTCTAGCCTGTTGCAATGCAAAAGGTCGATCTGAACGAGTTTCCGGCCGCCCGCCGCGAGGACTGGCTGGCGCGCGTCGATGCGGTTCTGAAGGGTGCGGGCTTCGCATCGCTGGTATCGAAAACGGCCGACGGTATCGCCATCGAACCGCTCTATGGCGAGGCCCAAGGCCCCCGCGCCGAGCGGGCGGTACATGCTCCGTGGACGGTCTATCAGCGCGCCGATCATCCCGATGGGGCCCGCGCCAATCTCCAGGCGCTGGACGATGTCGCTCATGGGGCGAGGGGACTGTCGCTGACCTTCGCGGGCCAGCCTTCGGCGCGCGGATTCGGCCTCGATGTCAAGAATCTGCCGCGCGTCCTCGACGGGATCGCGCTGCATGCCATAGCGCTCCGCCTCGAAGGCGGTTCTGCGGAAGCCAGGGCGCTGGCCGCGACGATCGCCAAGCAGCCGATCGATCCCGGGAGGCTCGATGTGTCGTTCGGATTGGAGAACGCGGAGCTGGCGGGCGAACTCGCGGCGCAGGGCTTTCGCGGGCCGTTCGTCGAGGCCGACGGCCGGCCCTGGCACGAGAAGGGTGCAACGGAAGCGCAGGAACTCGGCGCGGTACTGGCCACGGCGGTTCGACATTTGCGGGCCCTGGAAAAGCCGGCGCCCGGTGTCACGCTGGCGGCGGGCCAGGACATGTTCCTGACGCTGGCGAAATTCCGCGCTATGCGGCTTCTGTGGCGCCGCGTGCTTGATGCAAGCGGATTGCCCGACGAGCCGCTGCGCATTCATGCCGAGACAAGCTGGCGCATGATGGCCAGGCTCGATCCGCACAGCAACATCCTGCGCGCCGTGGCGGCCGTGTTCGGGGCGGGGCTCGGGGGAGCGGATTCGATCTGCGTTCTGCCCTTCTCGCTCGCCCAGGGCCTGCCCGATGCCTTGGCGCGGCGGGTGGCGCGCAATGTGCAGACCGTGCTGCTGGAAGAATCGAATTTGTGGCGGGTGGCCGATCCGGCTTCGGGTGCGGGCTATGTCGAGCACCTGACGCAGGCTTTGTGCGAAAAGGCCTGGAGCGTATTGCAGAGAATCGAGAAGAGCGGCGAATGGCCGGAGCCCAATGCGCAATCGGCGCAAGGACTGCCGGTCATCGGCACCAGCGCCTACCGGCTCGAAAAGGAATATCCGGCGGCGGTGGAGAGCCTTGCATGACCCGCATTACGGATTTCTCCGCCATGGACTGGCAGACGCCGGAGGGCATCGCGGTCAAGCCGCGCTATGCCGCCGCCGACACGGCGGGGCTCGATCTCGCAGGTTCGTTTCCGGGCATCGCGCCCTACCTGCGCGGACCCTACCCCACCATGTATGCGACGCAAGCCTGGACGATCCGGCAGTATGCGGGCTTCTCCACGGCCGAGGATTCGAACGCCTTCTACCGGCGCAATCTGGCGGCCGGGCAGATGGGGCTTTCGATCGCCTTCGACCTCGCCACCCATCGCGGCTATGATTCCGATCATCCGCGCGTTGCCGGAGACGTCGGCATGGCGGGCGTCGCCATCGATTCGATCTACGACATGCGCACCCTGTTCGACGGCATTCCGCTCGATAGGATGAGCGTCTCGATGACCATGAACGGCGCGGTGCTGCCGGTGATGGCGCTCTATATCGTGGCGGGCGAAGAGCAAGGCGTTGCGCCCGAAAAACTCGCCGGCACCATCCAGAACGACATTCTCAAGGAGTTCATGGTGCGCAACACCTATATCTATCCGCCGCGGCAATCGCTGAAGATCGTCTCGGACATTTTCAAATATACTTCCGAGCGCATGCCGAAATTCAATTCGATCTCGATCTCCGGCTATCACATGCAGGAGGCGGGGGCGACGGCGGATCTGGAACTCGCCTATACGCTGGCCGACGGAGTCGAATATGCCCGCGCCGGGGTCGAGGCGGGCCTCGACATCGACAGATTCGCGCCCAGGCTTTCCTTCTTCTGGGCGATCGGCATGAACTTCTTCATGGAAGTGGCGAAGATGCGCGCCGCCCGCCTCTTATGGGCGAAGCTGATGCAGCGCTTCGATCCGAAGGACGAACGCTCGCTGGCGCTGCGCACCCATTGCCAGACCAGCGGATGGAGCCTGGCGGCCCAGGATATCTTCAACAATGTGACGCGCACGGCGATCGAGGCGATGGCGGCCACCCAGGGCGGCACGCAATCGCTGCACACCAATTCGCTCGACGAGGCCCTCGCCCTGCCCACGGATTTCTCGGCGCGCATCGCCCGCAACACGCAGTTGTTCCTGCAACAGGAGGCGGGAACGGCCCGCGCGATCGACCCGTGGGGCGGCAGCTATTTCGTCGAACGGCTCACCGCCGATCTCGCCGCCAGGGCCTGGAGCCATATCGAAGAGGTGGAAGCGATGGGCGGCATGGCCAAGGCGATCGAGGCGGGCGTGCCGAAGCTCAGGATCGAGGCGGCGGCGGCACGCACCCAGGCGCGCATCGATGCGGGCGAGCAGACGGTGGTGGGCGTCAACAAGTACAGGATCGACAACGATGCCGAGATCGACATCCTGAAGGTCGACAATTCGGCGGTGTGCGCCAGGCAGATCGAGAAGCTGGCGCGGCTCAGGGCCGAGCGCGATGCCAGCCAGTGCCAGGCGATGCTGGACAGGCTCGCAGTCGTGGCGCGGACCGGCGAAGGAAACCTGCTGGCGGCGGCCGTCGATGCGGGCCGCGCCAAGGCGACGGTCGGCGAGATTTCGCTGGCGCTCGAAAAAGTCTGGGGCCGGCATCAACCCACGGTGCGGGTGGCGAAGGGCGTCTATGGCGCTGCGGCGAAGGATGCTCACAAGCTCGAACGGGCCAGGCGCGCGGTCGAAGCGTTCCGCGAGGCCGACGGACGGGGCCCACGCATCCTGGTCGCCAAGATCGGCCAGGATGGGCACGACCGCGGCCAGAAGGTGATCGCCTCTGCCTTCGCCGACATGGGCTTCGAGGTCAAGATCGGCGCGCTTTTCGCGACGCCGGAGGAAGTGGCGGAGCTGGCGGTCGCGGAAAATGTCCATGTGGTGGGCGTGTCGTCGCTCGCCGCCGGCCATCTCGCCCATATTCCGCCGCTGAAGGCGGCCCTGGACCAGGCCGGGCGCGGCGACATCCTGATCGTGGTAGGCGGCGTGATCCCGCCGCAGGACGTGCAGAGGCTGCTCGACATGGGTGTGGCCGCGGTGTTTCCGCCGGGCACCGTCATTCCCGATGCGGCACTGGCCGTGCTCGGCCGGCTCAATCAACGCCTCGGCTATGTCCAGAAGGCGGCGGGATAGGAGTTGAACTCAGTTCCTTGACTTTTCCGTACTTCCTTACTATTGTTAGAAAGTAAGGAATGCAGCGATGAAGCTCGGAACCATCACCGCCAAGGGCCAGACAACGGTACCCAAGGACATTCGAGACCGGCTGAAACTGAAGCCCGGCGACAAGGTTTATTGGACCTACCGGGATGGGCAGGCGGTTCTGCGGCCCAAGAACAGATCCATCACGGACCTGGCGGGCGCCCTTTACGTTCCGGCCCGCAAGCCGCTCACCATCAAGGAACTGAACGATGCAATCGGCCGATCGGTTGCGGAAGGCGGGATGAGAGGGCTGTCGCGCAGGAAATGATCGGGCTCGACACCAACATCCTCCTGCGCCTCATTCTAAAAGACGACGCCAAGCAGCATGCGCGAATTCTAAATCTTCTCACGAAGAAACTGACGGCCCGGCGCCCCGGCTTCATCAATCTTGTCGTTCTCATGGAATTGGCATGGACGCTGCGCCGGGCCTTCAAGCAAAGCAATGAAAGCGTCTTGACAATTGTCGAGCGGCTGTTGGGTATGGACAACATCGTGGTCGAGCGCAGCGAAATCGTCGCCAGGGCATTGTGGTTGAGCCTCGAAAAGCACATCGACTTGCCGGATGCGCTGATCTCCCGCCTCAATGAAGCCGAGGGCTGCACCGAGACATTGACGCTCGACGAGGACTTCGCGCGCTCCGGCGCTGCGGCACTCGTCACATGACGGCGTGGACGCCGCCCACATGGAAATTGCGCCAGTTGGAGAGTTCGCTGCGGGTGAAGCCCATCAATTTCAACTTTTCGTCTACGGTCCAGACGTCGAGGGAGGCGAGAACCGAGGCGATCGCCGCTTCGGCGGCGCGGCCGGCTCCGTCATCGCATTTGAGGGCGATGCCGAGGCCGGCATGGGGGATGGCGCCGCAATAGACGCCCTCGGCGCCGGTCTTGATGAAGGCGCGCGGCACGGCCCGCATGAGGATTGTGTCGAAGCGGCCGGTGCCCGCCACCATGAAAGGGTGAGCCCGCACGGCGGCGACGATGCGGGCTGCGGCGGCGTTGTCCGGCGATGTCAGGCGGGCAAACCCCAGCGCCAAGTTGCGCAAAGGAATGGCCCAGGTGGGAACCGAGCAGCCGTCGATGCCGCCGGGTGCGGCATCGACGTCGCAGTCGCACATGGCGGCGATGGTTCTGGCGATGGCGCGTTGCACCGGATGGCCGCGGTCCACATAGTTCTGCGGATCGGCGCCCAACTGCCGCGACAAGGCGAGCATGCCGGCGTGCTTGCCGGAGCAGTTGTTGTGGACCTGCAAGGCCTCGCCGCCCTCGCGCACCAGATCGTGCTGGGCGTGAATTTCGATGGGCCAATGGGCGCCGCACTCATATTGGTCCTCGCTGTTGCCGGCCTTGCCCAGCATCGAGCGGGCGGCGCGCACATGATCGGGCTCGCCCGAGTGCGAGGCGCAGGCGAGCGCCAACTCCTCATCCGTGAAGCCGTAGCGATCGGCGGCGCCGCTGTCGATCAGCGGCAGGCACTGCATGGCCTTGATGGCCGAGCGCGGGAAAACCGGCGCATCGATTTGGCCGGCCGAGGCGACGATGCGGCCTCTCCCGTCGCTGACCGCATAGGCGCCGGCATGGCGGCTTTCGACGATGCCGCCGCGGCTGACTTCGGCGATGACGGGATTAGGCATGGGAGGCTTCCTCGGCGGCTTGGGCGGGGGCGAGCAGATACCATGCAAAGGCGAGAAGCTGAAGCACCAGGAAAAATCCGATGGCCCAGCTATAGCCCCGCGGATCATAGCCGGCGGCGGTATTGGGAAAGAGGCCGATGATCAGGCCGGCGGCATATTGCGAGCAGAAGGCGGCGGCGAACATGGCGAAATTGATGGTGGCGTTGGACCGGCCGGCCAGATCCTTGCCGATATGGGCGGCGAACCACGGGAAGGCCAGGATCGCCACCTGGCCGAAGGCCGCGACCGCCAGCCAGGCCGGCAGCATCAGGCCATCGATACGCATCACGATGACCGCCTGCGCCACGAAATAGAGGAGGTTGAAGCCGAGCATCACCTGCATGGGGCCGGTGCCGCGGCGGCCCAGCCGGTCGGCGATCACTCCCACCGACAGGATGCCGATCATGAAGGATATCGCCATCCACAGGAGATGGCGCGCCACGTCGTCGCGGGACAGCCCCATGACATCGCGGAACCACGGGCCCGCCCACAGGGTTTGAATGCCGATCTGGACGCCGGAGGTGAGGCCCAAGAGCGGCGCCAGGCGCCAGAACAGCGGCCGCCGGATGATGGCGATCATCTCGGCGAACTGGCGGCGGAAGGGGGCGGGCGACCCCACCGTGTCCCGCCGGGGCGCCACTAGGAAGATCACAAGCGCCGCCGCGAGGATGAGACTGGCGAACACGCCGAAAGTGGCGCGCCAGCCGATCAGGCTCACCAGCATTTCGGTGGGCTCGGTGGCGGCCACGACGCCGAGGGCGCCGACCGACATGATGGCGGTGTTGGCGAGCGAACGGCGCTGGATCGGCACCCAGGTGGCGGAGGATTTGTAGCTGGCCATCAGTCCCGCCGAGAAGCCGAGGCCGATCAGGGCGCGCGCCGCGAAGAGGCCGATGAAGCCGGGAGCCACGGCAAACCCGAGGCAGCCTGCCGCCGCCACACAGAGCAGGCCCGCCTGGACGCGGCGCGGCCCATAGCGGTCGAGCAGCACGCCGAGCGGCAACTGGAAGAGGGCGAAGGCCCCGAGATAGGCGGCGGTGAGAAGCCCCAGCTCGGCGGGCGAGAGCCCAGCATCGGCGACGAGATCGGGGGCCACGACGGCGTTGACCGCGCGCAGAAGGTAGGAGAGGAAATAACCGGCGGCGAAGGGGGCGAGCCCGGTGAGGACGATGCGGAGCGGGGTCATGGCTTGAGAATTTCCTTGCGATCCGGGCTTATAGGATTAGAGCCCGATTGTCTGCGAGACTGTAGCGCAAAGAAACTTTCCCTCGCCCCCAAGGGGAGAAGGAAATTTTGGCGGGCTGGCGGATCGAATGAACTCAAGGAGTTTCACCATGCCGATACGCGCCCTTGTCTGGAACGAGAACGAACACGAGAAGACCAATGCGCTGGTGCAGAAGCTCTATCCGAAAGGCATTCACCATGCGTTGGCCGCCGCCTTCGCCGGCGCCAATGACATTTCGGTCGAGACCGCAACCCTCGAGCAGCCGGAACACGGCCTCGGCGTGGAGCGGCTGCGCAAGACCGACGTGCTCTTGTGGTGGGGCCACAAGGCCCATGGCAAGGTCGAGGACGCAATCGTCGAGCGGGTGCAGCGCCGGGTGTGGGAAGGCATGGGGCTCATCGTCCTGCATTCCGCTCATTTCTCGAAAATCTTCCGGCGGCTGATGGGCAGCCCTTGCGCCCTCAAATGGCGCGAGGCGGGCGAGGTCGAGCGGCTCTGGGTGATCAACAGGAACCATCCGATCGCCGCGGGCCTGCCCGAATATATCGAGATCGAGCACGAGGAGATGTATGGCGAGCCCTTCACCATTCCGGAGCCACTGGAGACGGTGCTGATCTCGTGGTTCGAGGGCGGCGAGGTGTTCCGATCCGGCGTCACCTTTCAGCGCGGCGCCGGCCGCATCTTCTATTTCCGGCCGGGCCACGAGGCCTATCCCACCTATCACAATTCCCTGGTGCTGAAGGTTATTCTCAATGCCACGCGCTGGGCCTTCAATGAAGCGCCGGCCTGGACCACGGTCGACGATGCGCCCAACGTGCCGCACGACAAGGCGCCGGTGCCGCTGGAGGTGAAGGGCCCGCGCCTGCACGAGACTGGCGAGGCCGGCTATCGCTGAGTTCGAGACATGAGCAAGACGGCAATTCTGGTGCTCGGCGCCGGCGCCATGGCGGCGCAGCATGTCAAGCATTTCCGGGCCGATCCGCGCGCCGAGATCGTGGCCTGCGCCGACATCGACGCCGGACGGGCGCGCGGCTTCGCCGCCAAGCACGGCATCGGCAAGGCCTTCGGCAGCCTCGACGATGCGCTGTCGTGGGGCAAGTTCGAGGCCGCCGCCAATGTGACGCCCGACAGCGCGCATCATTCGACAACCATGAAACTGGTGGCGGCGGGCAAGCATGTGCTGTGCGAGAAGCCGCTGGCCGAGAGCTTTGGGCTCGCCGACGAGATGGCGCGGGCGGCCGGAAAGGCTGGCATCGTCAACATGGTCAATCTCAGCTATCGCAATGTCGCCGCCCTGCAGGCCGCACAGCGCATGATCGCCGCGGGCGAGATCGGCGAGGTCCGCCATGTCGAGGCCTCCTACCGGCAGAGCTGGCTGGTCGGCAATCACTGGGGCGATTGGCGCAGCGATCCCAAATGGCTGTGGCGGCTCTCCGGGCAGCACGGCTCCAAGGGCGTGCTCGGCGATATCGGAATTCACATTGTCGATTTCGCCTGCCACGCGGTGGGCATGATGCCGGTGTCGCTGCAGGCGCGGCTCAAAACCTTCCACAAGGCGCCGGACCACAAGATCGGCGGCTATCCGCTCGATGCCAATGACAGCGCCACCATGGCGGTCGAGTTCGGCAACGGCGCGCTGGGCGTCATCCATGCCAGCCGCTTCATGACCGGCTATGGCAATGTGCTGAAGCTCGATGTCTTCGGCACCGAGGGGGCGATCGAAATCGTGCACGGACTCGACTGGACGGAAATCCGCATGTGCTCGGGCGAGGACGTGCACACCCAGGCCTGGCGGCGGGTGATCGCCGAGCCGGTGGAGACGCTGTACCGGATTTTCGTGACGGCGGTCCGCGAGGGGGGCAAGGCCGAACCGGATTTCCGCCGCGGCGCCGATCTGCAGAAAATCCTCGATCTGTGCTTCAGCGCCGAGGCCGCGGCGAGCGCGCCCGTCGGACCATGACATTTATTCTCCCTTAATCTAGAGCATGATGAGTTTAGACTGGATCAGTTGAGTTCCCCTCCCCCTTGTGGGCAGGGGTTAGGGGTGGGGGTCTGGTGGTGCCAGTAAATTTCATTGAAGAAAGTTGCTGATGGGCCGGTGCGACCCCCACCCTTAATCCTACCGGCCGCTGCGCGGCGTTCGCAAGCTCACCCCCGCAAGGGGGAGGGAGAATTTGCCTAACGATTCAGTCCGAAATCATCCCGCGACGGCTTTTTGTGAGGCAGCGCATATTCGTCGGGATATCGGTCGGCAAGTTCCGATACTGTGGGACTGTTTCTCGCTTCCTTGCGAGCCTCGCTCACATCGTCACCGGTCAATGCCGCTGCAATCCACTTCCTGGCCGTCGCCTATCGCGGGTTCACCCGATCGTCGGGCTGGGCCGCCGCGCGGATTCGGCGAAAGGGTTTATTTTGCCGGGATCTTGTGCCTAAGTTGCGCGTGCTTTCCGCAGGATACCAGTTTGGCACGCAAACCGGATTTCGAATCTGACAGGCTCGACGACGCGGCAAGGGCGGGCTGGCTCTATTACATCGCCGGCAACACCCAGGATGAGATCGCCCGCAAGCTTGGCGTCTCGCGCCAGACGGCCCAACGCCTGGTTTCGCTTTCAGTCAGCGAGAAACTGATCAAGGTCCGCCTCGATCATCCGATCGGTCATTGCCTGGAACTGTCGGAACGGCTGAAGGACGCCTACGGCATCGATTTTTGCGAGATCGTCCCGAGCGATCCCGAATCGGCGTCGGCGACCATTGGCGTCGCCGAAGCCGCGGCGGCGGAGCTTGAGCGCTATCTGGTGTCGCAGCATCCGGTCATCGTCGCCATGGGCACCGGACGCATGCTGCGCGCCATGGTGGAACAGCTGACCCCCATGGACTGTCCCCAGCACAAGGTCGTCTCGCTGGTCGGCAATATCGCGCCCGACGGTTCGGCCTCCCTCTTCGATGTGGTCAGCCGCATCGGCGACCGGGTGAAGGCTCCCCATTATCCGATGCCGCTGCCGGTTATCGCCACCACGGTGCACGAGAAATCCCTCCTCCTCGCCCAGAAGCCGCTGCGCAATGTGATCGAACTTGCCAGGCAGGCCGATGTAACATTCGTCGGCATCGGAACGGTCGACGACGACGCGGCACTGCTGCGCGACGGCTTCGTGCGCTCCGACGAGATGAGGGCGCTGGTCAGGGCCGGGGCGGTGGGGGAAGTCATCGGCTGGGCCTTTGACGCTACTGGCAAGCTCATCGATGGGCTGACCAATGATCGGGTTTTGAGCGTTCCGCTGGAACAACCGGCCACAAGGCGGGTGATCGGCGTTGCCATGGCGCTGCCCCGGCTTCATGCGATCAAGGGCGCATTGCGTGGAAAACTCATCAATGGGTTGATAACCAACGAAGGCATGGCTGAGCTTTTGCTGGATTAAAGGGCAAAAGCTCTATTTTGATTCTCTGAGCAAAATCATCGTATTGCCGTTATTTTGCGTTGCAATATTGCATTGCAGCGACAAATTCGACTTGACTCCGCGCCGTTCAGCATATGAGTATATGCCCGCCTTGTTGGCAAAAGCTCAAGCAAGCCCATGGGAGGAATTCAATGAAACCCGTCTTTACCGGCGTCTTCGGCGCCTTCATGTTTGCCGCTCTGGCGTCTACCGCCGTTGCGGAAACCAAGCTCACCATCGCCACCGTGAACAACGGCGACATGATCCGCATGCAGGGCCTGACCGAGGATTTCACCGCGAAGAACCCCGACATCGCCCTCGAATGGGTGACACTCGAGGAAAACGTGCTGCGCCAGAAAGTGACGACCGATATCGCCACCAAGGGCGGCCAGTTCGATGTGCTGACCATCGGCACTTATGAAGTTCCGATCTGGGCCAACAAGGGCTGGCTCGTGGCGCTCGACAATCTCGGCGCCGATTACGATGTCGACGATCTTCTGCCCGCCATCCGCAGCGGCCTGTCGGTCGACGGCAAGCTCTATGCCGCACCCTTCTACGGCGAAAGCTCCATGGTCATGTACCGCACCGACCTGATGGACAAGGCCGGTCTCAAGATGCCGGACGCGCCGACCTGGGACTTCATCGCCGACGCGGCCCGCAAGATGACCGACAAGGCCAATGAAATCTACGGCGTATGCCTGCGCGGCAAGGCCGGCTGGGGCGAGAACATGGCCTTCCTGTCGGCCACCGCCAACTCCTTCGGCGCCCGCTGGTTCGACGAGAACTGGCGGCCGCAGTTCGATCAGCCGGAATGGCGGAACACTCTCGATTTCTATCTGAAGCTCATGGCCGATGCCGGTCCTCCGGGCGCCTCGTCGAACGGCTTCAACGAGAACCTGGCGCTGTTCAATTCCGGCAAGTGCGGCATGTGGATCGACGCCACGGTGGCGGCCTCCTTCGTCACCAACCCGAAGGACTCGAGCGTCGCCGACAAGGTGGGCTTCGCGCTCGCTCCCGACAACGGCCTCGGCAAGCGCGGCAACTGGCTGTGGGCCTGGTCGCTCGCGGTTCCCGCCGGCTCGGACAATGCGGCCGAAGCGCAGAAATTCGTCGCCTGGGCCACCAGCAAGTCCTATCTCGAACTCGTTGCCTCCAAGGAAGGCTGGGCGAACGTGCCGCCCGGCACGCGCACTTCGCTCTACATGAGTCCGGAGTACCAGAAGGTGCCCTTCGCGAAGATGACGCTCGATTCGATCAACTCGGCCGATCCGACCAAGCCGACGGTGAAGCCGGTTCCCTATGTGGGCGTGCAGTTCGTCGCCATCCCCGAGTTCCAGGGCATCGGCACGACGGTGGGCCAGATCTTTTCGGCGGCGCTTGCCGGCGAAAAGACCCTCGACCAGGCATTGGCCGAGGCCCAGGAAGCCGCGACCCGCGAAATGACCAAGGCCGGCTATATCAAGTAAGAAACTCCCATGAAAATCGGCTGCCCGGCTAAAACCGGGCAGTCATTTCCGCATCAACCATCGTCCAGTGCGAGGCTCTGAAGGCCATGGCGACCCAACAGACGCGCATGCTCGGCAAATTGGCGGTAGCGCCCGCGGTCGTCGCTCTCTTTCTCTGGATGATCGTGCCGCTCGGCATGACGATCTGGTTCTCGCTGCAGCGCCGCAATCTCCTCGATCCGGGAAACGAGTCCTTCGTCGGGCTGCAGAACTACAGATATTTCCTCACCGATCCCGTGTTCTTTCAGGCGATGGGCAATTCGCTGACGCTGGTCTTTGCCGTACTTGTGATCAGCATCGCCGGCGGAACCCTGCTCGCGCTGCTCCTCGATCAGCCGATCTTCGGACGCAACATCGTCCGCCTCATGGTGATAGCGCCTTTCTTCATCATGCCGACGGTCAGCGCGCTGGTCTGGAAGAACATGATGATGCACCCGGTATCCGGGCTCTTCGCCTGGATGATGAAATCGGTGGGGCTGCAACCCATCGACTGGTTCGCCTCGGCGCCTCTCACCGCCATCATCATCATGGTGGCCTGGCAGTGGCTGCCTTTCGCGACGCTTATCCTGCTCACCGCGATCCAGTCGCTGGACGAGGAACAAAAGGAAGCGGCCGAAATGGACGGAACGCCGCCGCTTTCGTTTTTCTTCCATATCGTGCTGCCGCATCTGGCGCGCCCCATCACCGTCGTCATCCTCATCGAGACCATCTTCCTGCTCAATGTCTTTGCCGAGATCTACGTGACCGGCACCGGCGGACCGGCGGGCAACCTGCCCTATCTCGTCTATTTCCAGGGCCTTTTGAACTTCGACGTGGGCGGCGCCTCGGCCGGCGGCATCGTGGCGGTCGTGCTGGCCAATATCGTGGCCTTCTTCCTGGTCAGGATGGTCGGCCGGAATCTGGAGGGCTGAAGCATGGCGCGCGCCCATACCATGAGACGGCGGGTGGTGAGTTCGAGCCTCGCATGGGGCGTGGGTTTCCTGATCTTCTTCCCGATCCTGTGGACCGTTTTGACGAGCTTCAAGACCGAGCTCGAAGCTTTTTCGATTCCGCCCAAATTCATCTTCTTCGATTGGACGCTGGAAAACTACGGCGTGGTGCAGGAGCGTTCGAACTATCTGCGCTTTGCCATGAACTCCGTCATCCTGTCGCTGGGCGCCACGCTCGTCTCGCTGCTCTTTGCCATCCCGGCCGCCTGGGCCATGGCCTTTGCGCCGGGCAAGCACACCAAGGACCTGCTCATGTGGATGCTCTCCACCAAGATGATGCCGCCGGTGGGCGCGCTCATGCCGCTCTATTACATCTTTCTCACGTTGGGACTGCTCGATTCGCGCGGCGGCCTGATCGTGGTGCTTTTCCTGCTCGATCTGCCAATCGTCGTGTGGATGCTTTACACCTATTTCAAGGAGATTCCGGGCGAGATCCTGGAGGCGGCACGCATGGACGGCGCCTCGCTGTGGAAGGAAATCGTCTATGTGCTGGCGCCGATGGCGGTGCCCGGCATTGCTTCGACCGTGCTCCTCAATGTCATCCTCGCCTGGAACGAAGCCTTCTGGACGCTCAATCTCACGACCTCGGAGGCGGCACCGCTGACCGCCTTCATCGCCTCCTATTCGAGCCCCGAAGGCCTGTTCTGGGCCAAGCTCTCCGCCGCTTCCACCATGGCCATCGCGCCGATCCTCGTGCTCGGCTGGTTCGCCCAGAAGCAACTCGTCCGCGGCCTCACATTCGGAGCGGTGAAATAATGGGTACGATCGTCCTCAAGAACGTCCGCAAGCGCTTCGGCGACGTCACCATCATTCCGAGCGCCAGCCTCGAAATCCGCGACGGCGAGTTCGTCGTCTTCGTCGGCCCCTCGGGCTGCGGCAAATCCACGCTCCTGCGCCTCATCGCCGGCCTCGAAGACGTGAGCGGCGGCGAAATCGTCATCGACGGGACCGACGCCGCCGATCAGCCGCCTTCCAAGCGCGGCCTTTCCATGGTGTTCCAGTCCTATGCGCTGTATCCGCATATGAGCGTGCGCGGCAACATCGCCTTCGGCCTCAAGATGGCGGGAATGCCCAAGGACGAGATCGACGCGAAGGTCGCCAAGGCGGCGGCGACCCTCAATCTCACTGACTATCTCGACCGCAAGCCGCGCCAGCTTTCAGGCGGCCAGCGCCAGCGCGTTGCCATCGGCCGCGCCATCGTGCGCCAGCCCAAGGCCTTCCTGTTCGACGAGCCGCTGTCGAACCTCGATGCCGCGCTGCGCGTGAACATGCGAATCGAGATCATGCAGCTGCACCAGTCGCTCGGCGCCACGATGGTCTACGTGACCCACGATCAGGTGGAGGCCATGACCATGGCGGACCGCATCGTGGTGCTGAACAAGGGCAATATCGAGCAGGTGGGCTCGCCGCTCGAACTTTACAACAAGCCGGACTCGCTCTTCGTGGCGGGCTTCATCGGCTCGCCGAAGATGAACATGCTGGAAGGAAACACCGTGGGCATCCGGCCGGAACACATTGCGCTGTCGGAAAAATCGGGAGACTGGGAGGGCACCGTCATGCTCGCCGAACATCTGGGTTCCGATACCTTTCTGCATGTCGATGCCGGGACGCGGGGCACCCTGACCGTTCGCGCCTCCGGCGAATTTCCGGTCGGCCCCGGCGGCAAGGTCTGGATGACGCCGGAGAAAGGCCGCGTGCACCGCTTCGACGCACAGGGAAAGGCAGTGAGAAAGTGAGGCTGGAGGGCAAGGTCGCGATCGTAACCGGGGGCGCGCGCGGCATCGGCCGGGCGATTGCCGAAGGTTACGCGCGTGAAGGGGCGCGGGTGTGCATCGCCGACATCGCGCATGAAGCCGCCGCCGAAACGGCGCGCGATACGGGCGGCGGCGCATTTGCCGTCCGGCTCGACGTGACCAGGCTCGATTCGATCGATGCGCTGGTCGCCGAGGTGGAAGCGAAGGCGGGCGGCATCGACATTCTGGTGAACAATGCGGCGATCTTCGATCTCGCCCCCATCGAGGAGATCACCGAGAAGAGTTACGATCGCATCTTCGCCGTCAATGTGAAGGGTCTGCTTTTCAGCCTGCAGGCCGTCGCAAGGCGCATGATCGCGCGCGGCAAGGGCGGCAAGATCATCAACATGGCTTCGCAAGCAGGCAGACGCGGCGAAGCGCTGGTTGCGGTCTATTGCGCATCCAAGGCCGCGGTCATAAGCATCACGCAATCCGCCGGTCTTGGCCTGATAAAGCATCGGATCAACGTGAACGGCATTTCGCCCGGCGTCGTCGACACGCCCATGTGGGACGAGGTCGATGCGATGTTTTCGAAGCATGAAGGCCTGCCCAAGGGCGAGAAGAAGCGGCGCGTCGGCGAAGCTGTGCCTTTCGGCCGCATGGGTAAGCCCGAGGACCATGTGGGTTGCGCGATTTTCCTCGCCGGCGCCGAAAGCGATTACGTCGTGGCGCAGACCTTCAACATCGACGGCGGGCAATGGATGAGTTGAAAGGACAGGATCGATGTATCTCGAAAAGCTGAGGCTCGACGGCAAGGTGGCCGTGGTGACGGGCGCGGGTCAGGGAATCGGCGCGGCCTGCGCGCGGGCCGTGGGCGAAGCGGGCGCCACGGTCGTTGTCGCCGATTTCATGGCGGACCGCATCGATGCCACTGTCGCGGAGTTGAAGAAGCTCGGCATTGGGGCCCATGGCGCCAAGCTCGACGTGACCAAATCGAAGGAAGTCGATGCCGCCGCCGCCGCCATCGTCAAGACCCATGGCCGTGTGGACATTCTCGTCAACAATGCCGGCGTGGCGCGCAGCGACGTCAAGGCCGAGGATACCAGCGACGAGCACTGGCGCCACCATATGGATGTCAACGTCGACGGCCTGTTCTGGTGCTGCCGCGCCTTCGGCCGCCAGATGCTGAAGCAGGGCACGGGATCGATCGTCAATATCGGTTCGATGTCCGGCTTCATCGTCAACAAGCCGCAGCCGCAGTCGTTCTACAACGCCTCGAAGGCGGCGGTGCATCACCTGACGCGCTCGCTCGCCGCCGAATGGGCCAAGCGCGGGGTGCGCGTCAACGCGGTGGCGCCGACCTATATCGAAACGCCGCTCACTTCCTTCGGCATCAAGGAAAATCCCGAGATGTACAAGGTGTGGCTGGAGATGACGCCCATGGGCCGGGTCGGCCAACCGGACGAGATCGCCTCCGTCGTGCACTTCCTGGCTTCCGACGCAGCCAGCCTCATGACCGGCTCGATCGTGCTGGCTGACGGGGGATACTGCTGCTGGTGAGCCGGTCGGCGCGGCCGCAACCGCATCGCCGGGCTCTTACGGCATCCCTTCCAGCGGGCCGGAGCGGAGTTTCCGCCGGCGCAGGGCGGTGATTTCGGCGAAGATCGAGAGGGCGATCTCCTCGGGCGAGATGGCGCCGATATCGGCTCCGGCCGGCGCCTTCACCGCATCCAGCGCGGCGGCCGATGCGCCATCGGCGAGGAGTTTTTCGCGAATGGCCGCCATCTTGCGGCGGCTGCCGACGAAAGCCTTGTAGCGCGCATCGATGCCGAGGATCGCCCGCAAGGCTACCTCGTCGCCCTTGCCTTGCGTGGAAACGACGACAAACCGCTCCGCACTATCCGCCACAGGCAAAGTATAGCCCTCGACGCGGGTTTCGGCCTGGTCAAAGGCCTGCTGTTCGGCTTGTGGGGCACAGGCGGTGACGGAATAGCCCATGACCGAGGCCAGGCGCGACAAGGCGACGGCAACCGGGCTTGATCCGCAAATCACCAGATTGGGACGTGGCATGACCGGCTCCACGAAAATATCCATGGTTCCCTGGCTTGGGCACATGTTGCGGGCAAAGCGCACGCCTTGCCGGCTTTCGCCCGGCTCGACGCCGAGGCTCGCGAGTTCGACAGGCGGTTGCACCGAAATGAGGCGCGGCTGGCCGTCCGCAAGCACATCCTGTGCGGCCCGCAGGACCGCCGCACGCGCGCAGCCGCCGCCGATCCAGCCTCCGGTTATGCTGCCGTCCGGCATGATGACGGCCTTGGCGCCGGCCTTGGCTGCCGTGACGGCCACGGTGCGGACGACGGTTGCCAGCACGAAAGCCTCGCCCCGTTGCTTGAGGCTCGTGACGATCTCCATCACATCGGTCTGAAGGGGCATGGCTGCAACTCCATCACAGCCGCGCCAGATAGGGTTCAAGCGCGGCAAGACTCTCGAGATTGTGCGCCGGGGCAAAGAGGTCAAGATAGGGCATGGCGGCCTGCATGGCCTTGGCTTCCGGGCGGTATCCTTCCCAGCCCATCATCGGGTTGAGCCAAACAATGCGCCGGCAGCGCCTTCGCAAGCGCTGCAGTTCGCGGGCCAGCATTTCCGGCGCACCGGTGTCGTATCCGTCCGAGAGGATCATCACGCAGCTTCGCGAATTGAGGACACGTTTCGCATGCCACTGGTTGAAGGTGGCCAGGCATTCGCCGATGCGGGTGCCGCCGCCCACGCCCTCGGCCATGAGCGAAAGCCGTTCCACCGCCCGGCCGGCATTCTTCTCCTTCATGGCGGAGGAAACATGGGCAAGGCGCGTATGAAAGATGAAGGCCTCGGCTTCGTGAAAATTGTCGAGCACGCCGTGGATGAAGCGGGTGAAGACCGCCGTATACATCTGCATCGAGCCGGAGGCGTCGAGAAGCACGACGAGCCGCAGCGGCTTGGCCTTGCGCTGGCGCAGGCGCAGGTCGAGGAGGGTACCGCCGCGGGCAATGTTCCGCCGGATGGTCGAACGCAAATCGATGCGCCTGCCTTTGGCGCGGGCGCGCTCCCGGCGGGTGAGGCGCGTCCGCATGACCCTGGCCAGCCGTTCCGCCGCCGCATGTGCCTTGGCGAGTTCGTAAGGATCGGCAATCTTGCGAAAATCCGTGGCTCCGTGGAGTTCCGCCGCGGAGGCCCCCCTGCTCCTGGCCGTGCCGCCGTCCTGCGGATCGCCGTCATGCAGATCTGAAATCTCCTCGATCAGCTGGCGCGGATCGCCATGCCCCGCACCTTGCGCCAATGGTGCCGCAAGAGTTGGCCGCGAACCGGCCGGAGCAGAGCCGGTCACCTTCATCACCCGCTTCATGCCCAAGCCTCGCCAGTATGAATCGAAGAGGGCGTCGAACTGTTTCCAATCCGAAGCGCGCGAGCAGAACAAGGCTTTGAAGGCGGAGCGAAGCGCGGCAGGCCGTTCCGCCGCCAGTTGGCCGGCAAGTCTTGCGGCATCCGCACTCTCGCCTAGTCCCACCGCGAAGCCGTGGCTGCGGAGCAGTCTCGCGAAGCCGGCGATCCGCCCCAAAATGGCGTGTTCCAGGGGCTTGAAGCTCCCGCCCTCAAGCGGGGCCATGCGGCCGCTCATGCGACCTTCCCCAGGATTCGCGCCGCCACTTCGCGGGTCAATCGCGACTTATCCTCCTGCGTCTTGAGAAGGCACATCATGGTGTCGAAGACGGTCTCGGGATCGCTGCGCAGGTCGGAGAGTTCGAGTCCGATGAGTGCCGCCGCCCAATCGAGGGTCTCGGCAATGCCCGGTACCTTGCGGAGGTCTTCTCTGCGAATTTTCCCGACTGCCCGGGCAATCTGCAACGCGAACACCGCTCCGATGCCCGGCAGTCTGCGCTGCAGGATCGCGGCCTCGCGGTCCACCTCCGGAAAATCGACATAGTGATAGAGGCAGCGCCGCCGCAGCGCATCGGAAATCTCGCGCGTCGCGTTGGAGGTCAGTACGACATGCGGAATGGTGCGGGCATGAATGGTGCCCAGTTCCGGAACGGTCACCTGAAAATCCGAGAGAAGTTCCAGCAGGAACGCCTCGAATTCCTCGTCGGCGCGATCGATCTCGTCGACGAGCAGGACCGGCGGCCGTTCCTGACGGATAGATTGCAGGAGGGGCCGTTCGAGAAGATAACGCTCGGAGAAGATGTCGTCCTCGCTGACGGCCGAGCCCGCGGCGGCTCTCGCCTGAATGGCAAGAAGCTGCCGCTGGTAGTTCCATTCATAAAGCGAGTCGGACCTGTCGAGCCCTTCGTAGCACTGCAATCTGATCAATTCCGCCCCGTGCACGGCGGCGAGTGCCTTGGCGACTTCGGTCTTACCGACACCGGCCTCTCCCTCGAGCAGCAGCGGCCGCTGCAAGAGCTCCATAAGGTGGAGCGCCATCGCCAGTTCCCGGTCGGCAATATAGCCCGCTTCCGCCAGCCTTGCGGATAGGGCGGAAAGCGTCATCGGCATCGCTGAACTCCGAACCGGACCCATCGGCTGGCCCGGCCGCGCTTCTTCAACACGTCATCCCACCAGCCCGAGCGTCTTGGCCGCCTCCCAATTCCGCCAATGGTCATGCGGCATCTGGATATGGGTGGACCCGAGGAAGGAGAAAGCATCGTTGACGGCATTCGAAAACGCCGGAACACCGCCGACATTGGCGCTTTCGCCGATGCCCTTGGCGCCGATCGGGTGATGCGGCGAAGGCGTCACCGTGTGGTCGGTCTCCCAATGCGGCGTTTCGACAGCCGTCGGCATGAAGAAATCCATGAACGAGCCGGTCAGCACATTGCCGGCTTCGTCGTAACGGATTTCCTGACCCATGGCGATGGCGAAGGCCTCGGTGAGCCCGCCGTGAACCTGCCCCTCGATGATCATCGGGTTGATCCTTGTGCCGCAATCGTCCAGCGCATAGAACCGCCGGACCTTGTAGACGCCGGTATCGACGTCGATATCCATCACGCAGAAATAGGCGCCGAAGGGATAGGTCATGTTGGGCGGATCGTAGTAGCTGACCGCCTCCAATCCCGGCTCCATGCCGGGCGGCGGCGCATTGTAAGAAGCCCAGGCAAGTTCCTTCATTGATTTGAACTTCTCCGGCAGGCCCTTGACGCGGAAGCCATCGACGTCCCATTGCAGGTCGTCCTCATGCACTTCCAGCATGTAGGCGGCGATGAGTTGCGCCTTGGCCTTTATTTTCCGGGCGGCCATGGCGATCGCGGCGCCCGCGACGGGCGTGGAACGGGAGCCATAGGTTCCAAGACCATAGGGGGCGGTGTCGGTATTGCCCTCCTCCACCATGATGTCGGCCGCCGGAACGCCGATTTCGGTGGCGATGATCTGCGCCCAGGTCGTTTCGTGGCCCTGGCCTTGCGATTTCGAGCCCACCCGGGTGATGGCGGAACCGGTCGGGTGCACCCTGATCTCGCAGGAGTCGAACATGGCGAGGCCGAGAATGTCGCAATTCTTCGATGGGCCCGCTCCGACGATTTCCGTGAAGAAGGACACACCGATGCCCATGATCTCGCGGGTCTTGCCGGCCTTGAAGTCGGCGCGCTTGCGGCGCTGCTCCTCGCGCAAGGCCCGGTAGTCGATCTTCTCCATGCCCTGTCGCATGGCCGTGTGATAGTCGCCCGAGTCGTATTCCCAGCCGAGCGCCGACTGATAGGGAAACTGGTCGCGGCGGATGAAGTTCTTGAGGCGCAGCTCGGCGGGATCCATTTTGAGTTTCTGGGCCAGGATATCCATGGCCCGCTCGATGCAATAGGCCGCCTCGGTGACGCGGAACGAACACCGGTAGGCCACGCCGCCCGGCGCCTTGTTGGTGTAGACGCCGTCGACAATGAGGTGCGCGACGGGGAAATCATAGGAACCGGTGACGATGTTGAAAAAGCCGGCCGGCCATTTCGACGGATCGGCGCAGGCATCGAAGGCGCCGTGATCGGCCAGCACATGCACGCGCAGCGCCTGCACCTTGCCGTCCCGGCCGGCGGCGATTTCCGCCGTCATGTGGTAGTCGCGGGCAAAGCTGGTGGCGGTGAGGTTCTCGATGCGATCCTCGACCCACTTGACCGGGCGGCCGGTCACGATCGAGGCGACAATGGCGCAGATATAGCCCGGATAGGCGCCCACCTTGTTGCCGAAGCCGCCGCCGATGTCGGGCGCGATTATATGTATCTTGTGCTCCGGAATCTTGGAAATCAGCGAGGCCACGGTGCGGATGACATGCGGCGCCTGAAACGTCCCCCACGCCGTCAATTCGCCCTTTATCTTGTCGAAGGAAGCCACAATCTGACAGGTCTCGAGCGGGCTGGGGTGAGTGCGGTGGTAGGAGATCAGCTCCTTGATCGTGACATCGGCCTTCTTGAAGGCGGCATCCGTCAAGTCCTTGTCGCCGACCGTCCATTCGAAAATATGGTTATGATGCTTGCGCTTGCCGTGAGCGCCGTCGGTCTTGCCCTTGAGGTCCTCGCGCAACACCGGCGCTCCCTTGGCCATCGCCTTGAATGGATCGACGAGGACCGGCAAGGCCTCGTAGTCGACCACGACGGCTTCCACGCCGTCGGCCGCCGCATAGCGGTTCTCCGCCACGACGAAAGCCACCTCCTGGTTCTGGAACAGCACCTTGCCGTCGGCCAGCACCATCTGGACGTCGCCGGCGAGCGTCGGCATCCAGGCGAGGTTGACGCCTTTCAGCTCCGCCGATGTCAGAACGGCAAGTACGCCGGGAACCTTCAGCGCCTTCCTGGTGTCGATCTTCTTGACCCGGGCGTGGGCATAGGGCGAACGCACGAAGTCGCCGAACAGCATGCCCGGCAGCTTCATGTCGTCGACATAGTTTCCCTTGCCCTGGGTGAAGCGGATGTCTTCCACGCGCTTGCGCTTGCAGCCCATGCCTTCGAGTTTGGCCTCGCGCTCGGCCCGGTTTGGGGACATGTCGTTCATTCTGCGGCCTCCCGGAATTCCTCGCCGCGGAGTTTTGCCGCGGCGTGCTGAATTGCCTTGACGATGTTTTGGTAACCGGTGCAGCGGCACAAATTGCCGGCGATACCGGAGCGGATTTCCTCTTCGGTGGGATTGGGGTTCTCCTGCAGAAGCCGGTGGGCCCGCACGATCATGCCGGGCGTGCAGAAGCCGCATTGCAGGCCATGCATCTGGCGGAAGCCTTCCTGAAGCGCCCCGAGGGTTCCGTCGGGGTTAGCCATGCCTTCAATGGTGGTGATCGCCGCACCCTGGGCCTGGACGGCAAGCATGGTGCAGGACTTGACCGACTTGCCGTTCAGATCGACGGTGCAGGCCCCGCAATGCGAGGTTTCGCAGCCGATATGGGTTCCGGTCAGCGACAGCGTCTCGCGGATGAAATGCACCAGCAGCGTGCGCGGCTCGCACTGGCCTTCCATCGGCTGGCCGTTCACTTTGAGTTTGACGTGAACTTTCGACATGTCGGTTCTCCTCAGCCGCCGGCGCGCGCGATGGCGCGCTTCAGGGCGCGTGCAACCATGATGCCGCCGGCGCTAACCCGGTATTCCGGCGTGCCATGCGCGTCGCTGGCCGGGTCCATGATTCCCCGGGCGGCGGCGACGGCCGCGGCAATCGCCGTATCGTCGGGAGCGCGTCCGATCAGGGCTTGGGCGGCGGCCTCGGCCAGCAGCGGCGTCGGCGCGAGATTGGTCAGGGCAATCGAGCACGAGGCAATCTTTCCGGCCTTCACCGTCAATACCACTGCGGCCGCGGCCGTGGCGTAGTCGCCGACTTTCCGCTTCAGCTTTTCGTAGGCATAGCCATGCTTGCCGGGTACCGGAATTTCCACCGCGGTGACGATCTCACCGGCCTTGAGCGCCGTTTCATAGGCGCCCTTGTAGAAGGCGCGGGCCTTGACCGTCCTCGGCTTGTTGGGGCCGGCGACGCGATAAGTCGCGTCAAGGGCCTGCATGACCGCCGGTATGTCGTTGCCGGGAT
Source organism: Hyphomicrobiales bacterium (assembly GCA_052386315.1). GTDB lineage: Bacteria > Pseudomonadota > Alphaproteobacteria > Rhizobiales > Aestuariivirgaceae > Aestuariivirga. The sequence continues at coordinate 63,278 of JBQTKG010000056.1, read as the reverse complement.
CGCCGTTCGCCACATTGCCGCCGATCGTGCCGACATAGCGCACCTGCGGATCGGCAATCAAAAGGGCGGTCTCGCGGAGGATCGGAAGATTCCTGGCGACCAGCGCCGAAGACAGCAAGTCATGCTGCGTGGTCATGGCGCCGATGACGATACTGCCGCCGGTCTTCTTGATGCCGCGCAACGCCGCAATCCCGCCAAGGTCGACGAGCGCAGGGGGTTCGGCCATCCGCAGTTTCATCATCGGCAGAAGGCTATGGCCGCCGGCCAGGACGCGGGATCCTTTCGGCTTGCCGAGCAATTTCACGGCTTCGGCCACAGACTTCGGCCGGTGATAGTCGAATATGCCTGGTATCATGAGGCGTTTCTCCCATTTGCATGCCTCTCTTGACGGAGGTCGTGGAACATTAGGTCACGCAGCCAAATGGCCAGCAACGGCATAGCTGCCACAATTGCACGAAACGTGCGAATCTGCATGAACGGCGGTTCTGGAAGCACGAAATGCGGCGGCGTCACTGCTGTGAAGCGGCGTGGGCCCTTACCTTCAAATGCAGGCCAAGCCTTGATTTGAGTTCGGCATAGCGATTGCGGCTGACCGGAACCAAGCGCGCGGCGGGGGCGCCGACCTCGACCACGGCGCCGTCGCCCGATTTCCGCAGGGCTTTGACCTTGTCGACCGCCACCAGATGGCTGCGGTGAACCCGCATGAAATGATCCTTGTCGAGGCGGCTTTCGGCCTCGGTGATCGACCAGGGCGAAAAATATTCGCGCCGGCCATCATAGATGAGAGTGTAATGGGTGGTGGCCTGAATTGCGCAGATCTCGCCGGCCGGAATGAGCTTTGTCGCGCCTTCGCTCTCGACCGGCACCAGCGTGGCACGCTGCTGCGGCGGCATGTTTGCGGCTTCCGGTTCCGCCGCACGCTCCGTTTCCGAGGAACGGCCTCCTTCCGGGACGAGATAAAGCAAGAACGCGCCCGAGACGACGAAGGCAAGAAACGCAACGACGATCGTGAGAACGTCGCTCGATACCGACGGGCCGAAGGCCGCTGCGGCCTGCGGCTCCGGCACGATCTGCGTTCCCGCCATCGCGGTGTAGTGCATTCCCGAAACCGCCAACCCGAATATCATGGCGCTGAGCGCCAGCGGCTGCCGCGGGATTCCGGAATCGAATACCCGGAGGGCGCCGTAACTCGCAGCAACGGCGATTGCCGCCGCGCTCAGAATGTAACGGGCATCGTGATGAAGCACATAGTTGCCGGTAACCGCATGCATGCCGAGATAATGCATGCTGACGATTCCCGCGCCCATCATGACCGAAGCCAGGACGGTCGAAAGCCTGTTCGATTCGCCTCTGCCGACAAGAAACGCCGCAACGCCGACAACCAGAACGCAAAGCAGGAAAGACAGCAGTGTCAGCAAGACCGAAAACAGCGTGCCATCGGGGAGATGGGCCGCCAGCATGCCGACAAAATGCATTGTCCAGATGCCAAGTCCGAGCGACCAGGCCGCACCGGCCAGCAGGCCGCGGCGGTAAAGACCGGTTGCCGGCCTCGCCTGGCCGGCAAGACCAAGCCCGACATAGCCGCCGAAAATCGCCATCACCACCGACAGCGCGACGAAGCCGGAAGCGTGCGGCAAGCCAAACCAAAGAGTCAATTCAGCCTCTTAGAGCGGAATGGGCGCGTAAGGCACGGACTATAGCCGCCAATCCCGCCGGCGGAAAGCGCGGCTCTCGGCGACTGCCCCGTTTGGTCCAATCCCGCCCTTCTCAACAACTATCGCGCGGAAAGCTTCGCGTCCGGGCGTTCGTGTAGACGATGCGAGTTCCTTCGCGCGCTTCGATGCGCCAGGTGAGATGGAAATTCTTCGCATCGGCGGCCAACTCGGTGCGGGCAAGGCCGGAGGTATCGGCGGGGCCGCTCTTCATGGACCAGGCGTATTCGGTGACGAGGCGCGCCGACAGCGGATCATCGGGATGAATGAAGAAAGTGTCGGCGTTTGCCGCCGAGCCCTCGATGCCGCGATCGTCGATCCGCCAGGCGCCGTAATCGGTGCGAAGCCTGATGGTGCGCATGCCGGTGGCGAGGTCGTCCTCGACGGTCTTGGAATAGGTCTCCTCCCTGAAAGTGGTGACCGCCGCGGGCTCGGCGATCTCCGGCCGGGCAAAGCGCACCTCGCGGTCGCGCCGCCACGGCGGGCGCACCGGCAGGCGGACGATCGAGGTTCCGCTCGCCAGCGTGATGGTGGAAAGCTCGGGCTGCGGCCACAGCACGAACCAGAACTGGTTCTGCACGGCGAGGCGGATGCGATGGCCTTTCGGTATGGTGCGGCCGAAGTCGTTGAGTCTCAAGGCCGCCCGGAACGGCCGGCCTATGGGGCACGGTTCGGGAAACTCGTGGGACTTGCGGTGAGAGAGATTGAGTACGCCATAGGTCATGACCGCGGAGGTGCCGTCTGGATAAACATCGCAGAGCCGTACCGCGATGTTGACCAGCGGCTTGTCGACGATGAGCTCGAGGTCAACCTCGGCGGCCCCAAGCAGCGTCAGGTCCTCGCCGAGGATTTCGGTATCGAAGCACAGCGACTGCCCGTCCTCGCGGCGCTGATCGATGGCGAGATCGGGCGCTTCGCCGCCATTGCCGCCCCAGCGCCCATAATCGGTACCGGCTGTCGCGGGACAGGCGATCAAGAGGTTTTCTCCGCTTTGTGACGCGGCGCCAAGGCCCGAGGCATTGAGATAGCGCGTCCGCCAGTCGATGCGCGGGCTTGGCCATTCATCTTCCGCCGCCCAGGTTCCGGCATGGTTCCTGTACCAGGGCCGCGGGCGTTCCTCAGCAGTGATCCACACGCGATACATGGGCTCCTGCATGATCCCCGTATCCTCGCCCAGGAGCCAATGTTTCCACCAGCGCAGCGCCTCCTGCAAATAGCCGATGCGCGGTCCCGGATCGCCGCGGCACGGATAAGTGTGGGTCCATGGCCCCATGATCGCCTGCCTGGGGCCCGAAAGCCCCGCCAGCAGGCGCGGCACCGAATTCGAATAGGAGTCTTCCCAGCCGCAGACGGCAAGCACGGCGCATTCGATTCGCGCGTAATCCTCGCAGACGGAGCCCTGTTTCCAGTAAGCATCGCGCCGCTGATGGGCCAGCCAGTGTTCCGACCAGGAATGGTTCGCTTCGAGACGCGCCATCCACATGCCGCGCCATCGATCGCCGGCGATCCGCGGATCGGGCGGCATGGAATTGATCGCCAGCATGACATTCGACCACATCTCGTTCTCGGTCAGGAGCGCTCCGCCCATGTAATGCACGTCGTCGCTATAGCGGTCGTCGCTCGCGCACAGCGTGATGATGGCCTTGAGCGCCGGCGGCCTGTTGGCCGCAACCTGCAGCGCATTGAATCCGCCCCAGCTGATGCCGGTCATGCCGGCATTGCCGTTGCACCATGGCTGGCCGGCGAGCCAGGCGACGATCTCGCAGGCATCGGCCTGCTCCCGCGGCAGATATTCGTCGCGCAGCAGCCCATCGGAATCGCCGCTGCCGCGAAGATCGACGCGGCAACAGGCAATCCCCTCGCCGGCGATATAGCGATGAATTTCAAGATCGCGGAACACCGTGCCGTCGCGCCGCCGGTAGGGGACCATTTCGACGACGACCGGGACCTTGGCAGCGGTAATCGGCTTCCAGATCGTCGCGGCGATCCGCGTGCCATCCTTCAGCCCGATCCATTGCGGATCGATGGTCTCGACTTCGAACGGGAAATCGCGGCGGATTGCCGGCATTCGATTTCCGGTCATGCCCTGTCCTGGCCCAAGGGAAAGTGGCACCGCACCATGCGCTTCGGACCGGGTTCCGTCGGCGGCGGCGCATCGCACGTGCAGACGTCCTTGGCCTTCGGGCAGCGCGGATGGAATTCGCATCCGGAAGGCCGGTTCCTGAGGCTCGAGACTTCTCCCATAAGCGCCGGTTCGGTGCGCCGCTTGTCCGGGTCGGGATGCGGCTGGGCGGCGATGAGCGCGGCGGCATAGGGATGCGCCGGATGGGCGAAAACCGCCGCCGTCGGCCCCATCTCGACGAAGCGCCCCATATACATGATCGCCGCCGCATCGCTGACATGGCGCACCACGGCGAGATTATGGGTGATGATCACATAGGTCAGGCCGAATTCGCCTTGCAGGCGCGCCAGCAGATTGAGGATTTCGCCCTGGACCGACACATCGAGGCCCGCCGTCGGCTCATCGGCGATGATGAGCTTCGGATTGAGGGCGATGGCGCGGGCCACGCCGACGCGCCGCGCCTGTCCGCCGGACAGCTGGTGCGGATAGCGCGATGCAAAATCATGCGGCAGCCCGACCAGCGACAGAAGCCGGCGGGCCTCGGCCGCAAGATCCTTGTCCTTCATCGCATGGACGATCATAGGCTCGGTTATCAGGGACTGCACGGTGCGGCGCGGCGACAGGCTCGAGACCGGATCCTGGAACATCATCGACACTTCGCGATGATAGGCGCGGCCGCCGCCGCCGCCCGACGCGAACGGATTGTGGCCATCGAATTCGATCGTTCCGCCGGCTACCGGAGTCAGGCCAACGATGGCCCGGGCCAATGTGGTTTTTCCCGATCCGCTTTCGCCGACAATGGCCAGAGTCGAGCCCCGCGTCACGTCGAAGGAGACATCGATCACGGCTTCGACAAAACGGCTGGCGAGTCCGGCGATTGCGGCTTTCACGGGCCCCGCGATCGAGTAGCGCACCGACAGATCGCGGACCTTGAGGAGGATCATGCCGGCGTTTCCTCAACCAGGTGGCAGCGCGCCCGATGCGACGGCCCCGCCGCAACGTCGGCGGGCCGTTTGGTGTGGCAACAGTCGATCGCCACCGCGCAGCGCGGCGCAAAAATGCAGGCGTCCGGAATCCGGTGAAGATTCGGCACATCGCCGGCAATGACCGGCAATTCCCGCCTGACCGTCTCGATACGCGCCGGATCGCAGGCGACCAGCGCTCTCGTGTAAGGATGCCGCGGGCGATTGAAGATCTCGCCGACGGGGCCCGACTCTACCGTTTCCCCCGCATAAAGCACGAAGACGCGGTCGCAGATTTCGGCGATCGCTCCGAGATTGTGCGAGATGAAGAGAATGGAGCCGTTGATGTCATTGCGCAGTTCACGCAGCAGATGCAGAATCTGCGCTTCGAGAGTCACATCGAGAGCCGTCGTGACTTCATCGGCGATCAGCAGTTCCGGTTTCTGCAACAGGCTCATGGCGATCGCGATGCGCTGCCGCATGCCGCCGGAAAACTGGAAGGGAAAGCGGTCGAGCTGGCCGACCGCGTCCGGAATACCGACGCGGTGCAGAGCCTCGGCTGACTTCGCCCGCTTCTGCGCGGCGCCCATGGTTCTGTCGCGGTACTGAATGTCGGCCATCTGCCGGCCGATGCTGCGCACCGGATTGAGCGAGGTCATGGGATCCTGAAAGACCATCGAGATGCGGGTGCCGCGGATCGCGCGCATCTCGTCTTCCGGGAGCTTCAGCAGATCGGAGCCGCAAAACGCGATCGTTCCGGATGAGATCGCCGCGTTGCCGGGCAACAGCCGCATGATGGCCAGCGCCAGCGTCGACTTGCCCGATCCGCTTTCGCCGACCACGCCCACGATTTCACCGCGCGGGACCGTCATATCGATATTGCGAAGGGCGTGCACGGCGCCCTGCTGCGTGTCGAAGCGCAGCGACAAATCCCGGATGTCAAGCACATCGCCGGTCATACGACGCGCCGCAATCGCGGATCGAGGTTATCGCGCAGGCTTTCGCCCAGAAACGTGAAGCCGAGCGTCGTGACGATCAGCGGTATGCCGCCGGCGACGACGATCCATGGCGCCACGCGGATGAGACCGAAACCTTCCTGCAGGATGCGGCCCCAGCTGGGCGCGGGCGGCGGGATGCCCATGCCGAGATAGGTGAGGCCGGCTTCGAGGGCTACGACGGAAGGTATGTCCATGCTGGCGATGATGAGAAGGGGCCCCACGACATTGGGAAGGATGTGGACGAAAATAATGCGGAAATTCGAGGCCCCGAGAGATTCGATGGCCTGGATGTATTCCGATGTCTTGAGCGACAGCGTCGCCGTGCGCGTCAGCCGCGCATAGGCCGGCGTCTGAATGACGACGACGACGAACATGAGGGTTGCGACGCTGGCACCCACAAGGGTGACGACGGTCAGTCCCAGAATGACCGTCGGGAAGGAATAGATCGAGTCGAAGATGAGCAGCAGCAGATTGTCGAGCCAGCGCGGCCCGTATCCGGCAAGCAGGCCGAGCGACAGTCCGATGGCGAGCGCGATGGCGATTGTCGAAACTCCGACAAAGAGCGCGATCCGGCTGCCGGCGATCACGCGGCTCAGCACATCCCGGCCGAGATTGTCCGTCCCCATGAGATGGCCGAGCGACGGCGCCTGGAACCTGTCGGGCACAATGATCTTGAACGGGTCGAAAGGCGTAATCCACGGGCCGAACAGCCCGCAAAAGACGACGATCAGCACGAGGATCAGCCCGATCAGCCCCATCGGGTCGCTCTTGAGGCGCCGCCAGAGAAGCGAAAGGCGGGCGGGGGTCGGCACGGCATGCGAGTCAGAGAGTTGCACGGACACGGGGATCGAGCCAGGCGACGAGAAGATCGGCGATCGGCATGGTCATCGCGAACAGGGCGACGGTGGTGAGAACGCCTCCCTGTACGACCGGAAAATTCCGCATGTTGGCGGCATCGACGATCAACTTGCCGATGCCCGGCCTTGCGAAGATGGCCTCCACGAACACGGCGCTTGAAAGCAATCCGCCGATGGCGATCGCCAGCAGCGTGATGGTCGGCAGGATGGCGATGCGCAGCGCATAGGACACGACGATCTGGAATTCGGGAAGGCCGAAGGCGCGGGCGGTGCGGATATGGTTCTCGCCCATCACTTCCAGCATGGAGGCCCGCACGATGCGCGAAAGGTAACCGACCCAGCCCAAGCCCAATGCGAATCCCGGCATGATCAGGTGCAGCATCTGGTCGCTCCGGTCGCCCGGCTCGCCGGCTCCGATGATGGGCAGCCAGCCCAGCGTGATTGCGAACAGCAGGATCATGTATATGGCGACCACGAATGAGGGAATTGAAATGGTGCCGACGGAAATGATGCCGGTAAATTTGTCGATGAAGGAATTGCGCCTGACAGCCGAGTAACAGCCCAGGGGAATGCCGATCAGCGCCGCCCAGCCGAGCCCAACGCCGATCAGCACCAGCGTATAGGGCAGATTCTCAATCACGATCTGGCTGACCGGCCGCTGGCTCCACATGTCGGTTCCGAGATCGCCCCGCACAATCCGGCCGAAGAACGTGCCCAACTGGACAATGACCGGGTCATTGAGTCCCAATTGCTCGGTGATGCGGGCCCGCATTTCGGCGCTTGCCCGCGAGCCCAGCATGATGGTCGCCGGATCGCCGGGGATCAGTTTCAGCGCGGTGAACAGCATCACCATGGAAGTGATGAGGATCAGGATCGAAAGCCCGATGCGCTGAATGGCATAAAACAGCATTGTTCCGACTGGGCCTCGCAAGCGAAGCGGGCCGGATCGCTCCGGCCCGCAACGGTTTTATGCCCGCTTGAAGCGTTCGACAAGAATTTCCCCGCCGGTATCGAAGTCGGGCACGATCTTGTCGCTGTGCGCATAGTTCAACGGATCGTGGGTGATCCACACATAGGCGCCGGTGTCTTCCATGATTTCCTGCATGCGGAGGTAGATTGGCTCGCGCTTGGCGTTGTCGGTTTCGGCGAGGCCCTTGGTCCACAGGCTTTCGTATTCCGCATCCGACCAGCGCTCCCAGTTCCATACGCCGACCTGGCTCTTGATGAACCACTGAATGGCATCGGACGGATCGGGAGACGCGCGGTAGCGCATCCACCAGAGCTGGAGGGTCTTCCAGTCCTCGCCTTTCGATTCGAGGCCGAGGTTCCAGAACGGGCCGGAATCGAGGGGCACGATCTTGCACTTGATGCCGACGTCGGCCAGGTTGGCCTGGACGATTTGCGCGGCCGTCACCCGATACGCCTCGTTCAGGGTCTTGAACTCGACGGAGAGATCGCTGACACCCGCCTCGGCAAGAAGGGCGCGGGCTTCATCCGGGTTATAGGTGTACCTGGTTTCCTTGCGGTTGCCGACGACCCCGAGCGGCACGATGCCGTGGGCCTGAGGCGCGGTTCCGCCATAGGCCGCTTCAAGGATCGACTTCACGTCGATGGCGCGCTGGATTGCCTTGCGAACGCGAATGTCCTTGAGCTTTTCATGCTGGGTGTTCATGCCGATCCAGGTGTAGTAGGGGCCGGCCTGGTTCGAGAGCTTGGAGTTGGCGGGCGGCTGCTTGAGATAGCGTGCGGCGGTGGCGGGCAATACACCTGTAATGGCGACCTCACCGGCTTCGAAGGCCAGCTCCGCCGCGCTGGTGTCCTCGATATTGATGAAATGAACCTCGCCGAACACCGGCTTGGTGCCTTTCCAATCCGGGTTGGCTTTTAGCACAACCCTCTGCTTCGGCGTCCATTGCACCAAGTTGTAGGGGCCGCATTGGCCCGGAAGCTCGGTGGTGAATTTCTGATCCGGCAGTTTTTCAACGGCGGCTTTCGGTACGATAGAGCCTGATTCCGATGCAATGCCCATCAGGAAGGTCGCGGCGAAGGGCGATTTCAGAACGATGACGCCGCTGTACTTGTCGTTGACAACGATCGTCTCGAGTGTCGGCCAGCGCGCCGCCCAGTCGGATTTCAGCATGCGCTCGAAAGAGTACTTCACGTCCTCGGCCGTCACTTCTCCGAGGTCGCCGTTCCACATGAAGCCGGGCTTCAGGGTGAAGGAAATGTGGATCGGATCGTCCTGGCTGATCTTCTCGACGTAGTCCGAAGGGGCCCAGGACCAGTTGCCGCCTGCGTCCTTCACCGGGACGGCAAGCCGCGGCAGGCATGCATATTGGACGCTCGTCTCGGCCCCGCCGATCATGTAGCCGGGGTCGAGCACCTGGATATCGGCTTCCATGCGCACCTTGAGCACATCGCCTTCGGCGGCAAGAACCTGCCCCGGCTTGATGCCGAGCGCGGCGATAGCCGAAAGAAAAGCGGTATTGCGAAGCAATTCACGGCGGTTTGTCATGTGCTCCTCCCTGAGAGCTGTTTCGAGGTGCCGGCCCGCACAAGGGCTTGCGGACACTCGTTTTCGCTAGACTGTACCCGGCGGGCCCGGCTGTCAAATGGGCGGGTTTGGCGGCGGAGCGTGCATGGCATCGCCGCTTCGCGCTATACGCAGTCGCGCTTGAACGACCGCTTGAAGCTCCTTTCGAGGAACGGCTCGCCATTGTCGAATGTCTTGACGCGGGCCGCCATGTGGAAGTGCGTCTTGTCCGACGTCATCACGACTTCAGTCTCGACGCGCGCGTCCCAATCGCCGCGCCGGTAGTGAACGGTGGTGGCGACCAGCGATCGCGGCGGTTCGGCGCCGTCGCGGCTCAGGGCCAAGTCCTTCAATTTGGTGAGACTGATCTCTGTCCCGATTTCGTCGATCACATAGGTCCCGTCATTGCGCTTGATGGTGAAATTGACACGCTGTTCTCCGATATCGAGGATGACGTGGCGGGTCTCGGCGCCAGGGTCCTTGATGGTATGCGGCGCCAGCTGCGCCTTCTCTACCGGCGCAAATTTTACCCTGGCCAGGCCTTTCTCCGAGATGAGGCGCGGCAATTCGATCGCCGACTTGGAGGGATCGACGGTTACAGTCGCCGGCTCGGGTGAAGGCCAGGCGATCGGCCAATAACCGGTCGACACGGCCAGGCGCAGACGGAAGCCCGCCGGCACGGTCTGGGCGATCTCGTTCAACTCCACCGTGACGTCGTAGTATTTGCCGGGCTTCAGCGGTGCCGGCCTTTCATGGCTGTCGCGGTGGGCGAGGTTGAGCAGGCCATAGGTGATGCGCTCAACCTTGCCATCCGGATGAATGGCATTGAGACGCACGGCGATCTGAGCCTGCGGCTTGTCGGCGGCCACGCGAAGCCTCGCATGGCTTCGCCCGACAATGGCAAGCGGCTTCCTCAGAACCGCACTATCGAAGCACAGCGATTGCACGTCGTCTTCGCGCTGGTCGGTCGCAAGTTCCGGCGCGATCTTGCCGAGGCCATAGGCGCACCATTCACCGGAGGCGAGCCCCGTCGACATGCTGGAACCGATAGAGCGGGGCTTCGCCCTGGCGCGTTTGGCCAGCAGGGTTCCGTCGCCGAGATGGAATTTTTCCGTCTTGATGTTTTTCCAGGGCCATTGCGGCAGTCCGATCCAATGGCCCTTGCGTTCGTCGAAATGGGGCTGTGGCGCTTCGCAGTCCTGCAGCCAGAGTCTGAGCGGCGGATCCTTCTCGACGCCCGTGCCGATGCCTTTGAGCCAGCGGTCCCACCAGCGATTGCATTCCTGCAGGAAGCCGATGGCTGGTCCCGGTATGCCCACATGCGGATACCTGTGGCCCCAGGGCCCGGCAATGCCCTTGGCGCCGGGCAGGTTCTCGACTGAGCGGAACACCGCCGCCGTATAACCGTCGGCCCAGCCGCTGACATTGAGAACCGGCACCTGGATGGCGCCGTAATTCTCGCATACCGAACCGTGTTTCCAGAAGGCATCGCGGCGCCGATGCTCCATCCACAGCATCGGATAGCAATCGAGATTGTCGAGCCGGTGTTTCCACATCGCCTTCCAGCGGTCGCGCCCCACGATTTCGGGATCGGGCGGCAGCGATCCGCAGGTGAAGAAATAGCCTCCCCAATCGAGAGCGTCATTGAGGATGCAGCCGCCCATGAAATGCACGTCATCGGCATAGCGGTCGACCGTCGAACAGAGCGAAATCACCGCCTTCAACGCCGGCGGCCGCCGCGCCGCAACCTGAAGCCCGTTGAAGCCGCCCCAGGAAATGCCGATCATGCCGACCGAGCCGGTGCACCAGTCCTGGGAGGCCAGCCAGGCGATGATTTCCAGCGCATCGTCCTGCTCGCGCTTGTGATATTCGTCCTGGATCAGCCCGTCGCTGTCTCCCGACCCCGAAATATCGACTCGCGCCACGCCATAGCCATGGGCCGCGAACCAGTAATGGGTTTCGTCGTCGCGGATGCGGGTTCCGTCGCGGCGGCGATAGGGAATATATTCGAGGATGGCGGGGACCGGCCGGTCCTTCTCGTTCTTCGGCAACAAGAGACGGGCCGCCAGCTTCCGCCCATCCTTCATCGGGATCCAGGCGATTTCGACATTCTCCACCCGATCGCGATAGTTGCGGACTTTGGCATGCTTCGCGGCCATATTGCCCCCCACGGATTTTGATGCCGAGCTAAAGGGCTTCTCTCTCCCCTGTCAACGCGCGGCCCCGGTTTAATTCATCGAGGCCTAGACATGGTCGCGCGGAATCCGCAGCGACCACTTTCCCGTCTTGACGGTGGTTTCGCCTTCCTTTGCGGTCAGCGACGCCTCAACGAGAAATTCACCGCGCGTCGAGGTGAGCGTGACCCTGGTTTCGCCGGTCACGGCCCAGGCGCCGCGGCGATAGCGCCGGAGGTAGTGCGTCTCGAGCCTGGCCGACAGCGGATCGTCCGCCTTGATGGTGTATGTGTGCTCACTGCGCAAGCCAAGCTCAAGGCCGATGCCGTCGATGCGGCGATACCCGTCGTCATTCACTCGCGTCAGAACGGTCTCGCCGGTCATGGCGTCAAAGTGAACCGTCCATGCATTGTGCGGCGGTTCGATCGCGGTCTGCCGCAATGGCGCCGCCGCTTCCGCTTCCGGCAAATCCGCCAGCTTGCTGTCGAGGCCGCTTGGCCCGCGTACCGGAAGCGAGAGCGTGCTCGCAGCGCAACGGATCGACAACATGTCGGCTTCGGGCGATGGCCAAACGATCGGCCAATAGGCATTCGAGATGGCAATGCGGAGCCGATTTCCCGCACCGAAGCGGTGCCCGATGTCATTGAGCTTCAGCTCAATTCGATAGCGCTGCCCGGGCAGCAATGGGGCCGGCGCCTCGTGGCCGTCGCGATGGCTGAGATTGAGAATCCCGTAGCTGATGCGGGTTGCCGCGCCGCCGGGAAAGACTTCGCACAGCGTGGCGGCGATCAGCGCGTTCGGTTTGTCGCTCGCGACATCCAGCGAGAGAATGGGCGCGCCCAGGACATCGAACGCCTCGTCCAATACGGCACTGTCAAAGGCCAGCTGGCCTCCCATTTCCTGGCGCTGGTCGAGCGGCTGGTCGGCCCAACTGCCATAGGGGCACCATTTGCCCGCCGCCAGTCCGGTCGTCTGCGGCGATGAGATTGTGAGGACGTGATCGCCGCCAGGTTCGCTCGCCCCGCCTAGCCGGCCCGGCGACAAGGACAGCACCAGGGCTTGTCCGCCTGCCGGCGGCCATCGTGCTTCGGCGACCCAGCGCCCGGGTTTCTCCGGATTGTAGGGCGCCGGCCTGATCGGATCCTCGATCCAGGCGCGCAGCATGGGTTCGTCCATGACGCCGGTCTCGATGCCTTTCAGCCATTTGTCCCACCAGCGCAGGGCTTCCTGCAGAAAGCCGATCTGCGGGCCGGGCTTGGCGAAATGCGGATATTTATGGGCCCAGGGACCGACCAGGCCTTTGCGCGGACAATTGAGATTGGCGAGCAGCCGGAACACGGCGTTGGAATAGCCGTCGGCCCAGCCGCCCACCGCCAGCACGGGACATTGAATGGCATGGTAATCCTCGCGCACCGAGCCATGCTTGTAGAATGTGTCGCGGCGCTGATGGCGCAGCCAGTCCTCGATCCACAATCCGCTTTCATCGAGCCGCTGCATCCACAGTTCGCGCCAGCAGCCGCCGGCACTCAGCGGGTCGGGCGGCGCCGCATTGAGCGAAAACATCGTCGAGCCCCAGGTGATCTTGTCGAGAAGCAGACAGCCGCCCATCAGGTGGATGTCGTCGGCGTAGCGGTCGTCGGTCGAGCAGAGGGAAATCACGGCTTTAAGCTGCTTGGGCCGGCGGGCGGCGACCTGCAGGCCGTTGAAACCTCCCCATGAAATGCCGATCATGCCAACATTGCCGGTGCACCATGGCTGCTGCTCCAGCCAGTCCAGAATGGCGATGGCGTCGTCCTGTTCCTGTTTCAGGTATTCGCCCCGCAGGACGCCTTCGGAATCGCCGGATCCGCGCATGTCGACGCGCAAGCAGGCATAGCCGTGGCCCGCGAAATAAGGATGGATGAGAGCGTCGCGCTCCGCCGTTGCATCGCGGCGGCGATAGGGAAGGTATTCGAGGATAGCTGGAACCGGTAGCCTTTCCGGCCCGGCCGGCCGCCAGACCCGCGCCGCCAGATGAACGCCATCCGGCATGGCTATGCGGATGTCGTCATGGACTTCGATCTTGAATGGAAAATCTTCGATGACACGCATGGATGGTCCATTGACAGGGTGGCGCAGGCAACATAGCGTAGATTGGTATAACAGGTATACCGGCCATGTCCGTGCTGCGCCGTGTCAAGCTTTACGAGCAGGTGTCCGAACGTCTTGAGCGGCGCATCCGGGACCAGGACATAGCACCTGGCGAGGAACTTCCCTCGGAACGCGAATTGATGCGGGAGTTCGGCGTCGGACGCCCGGCAATACGCGAGGCGCTGTTCCATCTGCAGAAGATGGGTCTGGTCGAATTGAAGGCCGGGGCGCGCGCCAAGGTGGCGGCACCCGACGCCCGGGCCGTGGTCGGCTCGCTGGCGGGAAGCGCCCGCTATCTTCTCTCCGCTCCCGACGGCATGCGGCATTTCCAGGAAGCGCGGACATTCTTCGAGAGCGGTCTTGCACGCAGTGCCGCTACCAGCGCCGGCGACGCGGACATTGCAGCACTGCGCGCCGCACTCGATGCCAACCGCGAGTCGATCGGCGATATAAGCCGCTTCGAACAGACCGACATTGCTTTTCACTATGCCATCGCCACCATTCCGAAAAACCCCATCTACACCGCCATGCATCAAGCGATCATCGAATGGCTGATGGAGCAGCGCCACATCACGCTGAGCTATCCCGGCCAGAACCGCATCGCCTATGACGCCCACGCGGCGATTTTCGAGGCGATCGCGGCGCGCGACGGCGAACGGGCGGCCATGGTGATGCGCGAGCATCTCGAGCAGGTGGCGCGGCTCTACTGGCAGGTGCTGGAGGCGTCCAGGTGAAGGGCTTTGTCATCATGGTCGATTTCACCGTGAAGCCGGGGGCGATGGCGGCGTTCCGGGCGCTCGTCGATGCCAACGCGCGCGCCTCCTGCCGCGACGAGACCGGTTGCCGCCGCTTCGATGTGCTGGCTCCCGCAAGCGCGGGCAGCCGCATCGTGCTCTACGAAATCTACGACGACCGCGCCGCCTTCGCGGCGCATCTCGCTTCGCTGCATTATGCGGCCTTCAACCGCGACAGTGCGGCCCATGTGGCCGAGAAGCGGGTCGTCGAATACGATCTGGTGTGCGAGGGATCGGCTTGAGAAGGACATGGCGATGGCGCGGCGCGGTCTCAAGGAAATGACGCAGACGAGAAAGGCCAAGCTCGGCCATTTCATCGTCGAGTTCGCCACCCCCGGCATCGGACATATTCTCAAGGCGGCGGGCTGCGATTTCGCCCTGTTCGACCTCGAACATTCCGGCTTCGGCTTCGAGACGGTGAAGAGTGCGTTGCGCTATTTCGAGGCGGCCCGGTTGCCGGCCATCGTGCGGGTGCCGTCGAAGGACTACCACCACATCGCCCGGGCCTGCGACATGGGGGCGGAAGGCATCATGATCCCGATGGTGGGCACGGCGGCTGAGGCCAAGGCCGTCGCCGAGTGCATGAAGTACCATCCGCAGGGCAGGCGCGGCGTGGCGCTCGGCGTGGCGCACGACAACTATCGCGGCGGTCCGGTGCCGGAGAAACTGGCGGCGGCCAATGAGCGGACCACGCTGTTCTGCCAGATCGAGACGGCGGAAGGGGCGGAGAACGCCACGGCGATCGCCGCCGTCGACGGCGTCGACTGCCTGTGGGTCGGCCATTTCGATCTCTCGGTGTCGCTTGGCGTTCCCGGCCAGTTCGATCACCCGAAATTCCTCAAGGCGATCGAGCGGACCATCGCCGCCACCAAGAAGCACGACAAGGCCCTGGGCCGGCTGGTGCCGACAACCGATCTCGGCATCGCGCTTTTCAAGCAGGGCTTCGATTTCTGCTGCTATTCGGGCGATGTCTGGGTATTGCAGAACGCGCTCGCCGAGGCGATCGGCAAATTGCGGAAAGGCTGCAAGTGATGCGCAAGCCATTCCGCATTGCCCTGTCGGGCGATTTCAAGAAAGCCGACGGCTCGCCGACGTTCCCGGATTTCGATCTGGCGCCGCTCAAGTCGACGCCAAATGTGGAAATGGAATTTCTCGACGATGCCAATCCGATGTTGAGTACCAAGTTCGCACCCGCAACGCCGCTGCACGCCGACCAACTTGAGGATTTTGATGCGTTGATCCTGCTGATCCATCGCTTCGACGCGACGAGCGTGCCGAAGAGCGACAGACTTGCCGTGGTGGCGCGTTTCGGCGTGGGTTACGACACGGTGGATGTTCAAGCCTGCACGGCGTCCGGCATCGCGCTCTGCATCACGCCTGACGGCGTGCGGCGCCCGGTGGCGGTGTCGATCCTCACCTTCATGCTGGCGCTCACCGGCAAGATGATGGTGAAGGACAAGCTGGCGCGGCTCGGCCCCGAGGGATTCTCGACGAAAGGCCGGCACATGGGTGTCGGCCTTGTCGGAAAGACGCTCGGCTCCATCGGTATCGGCAATATCGGCGCCGAGATGTTCCGGCTGGCCAGGCCTCTCGACATGAAGTTCATTGCCCATGATCCCTTCGCCGACCCGAAGATCGCGGCCGAACTCGGCGTCGAACTTGTCGGGGTCGAGGATCTCTTCGCGCGCGCGGACATTCTCACCGTCAATTGCCCGCTGACGCCCGACACGCATCATATCGTCAATGCCGAGCGCCTCGCGCTGATGAAAAGGACGGCCTATCTCATCAACACGGCACGCGGCCCCATCGTCGACCAGAAGGCACTCACCAAGGTGCTGCTGGAAGGACGCATCGCCGGCGCCGGCCTCGATGTCTTCGAAGTCGAGCCTACCGATCCGGACGATCCCCTGCTCAAGCTCGACAATGTCATTGTCACGCCGCATGCGCTGTGCTGGACCGACCAGTGTTTCGCCGGCATTGGCGCGGCGGATGTGAAAGCCGTGCTCGACATTCAGCATGGCCGGGTGCCGCGCGGCGTCGTCAACAGGGAAGTTCTTGACTCGCCCCGGTTCAAGGCGCGTCTGGAAGACTACAGGAGCCGCTTCGGCCCCTGACAATCATGTGAAAACGGGAGGACGCAATGGTTACACGACGCAGATTGGGTTGGATCGGCATGGCCGCCACATTGGCGGTCACGCTCGCTCAGCCGGCTTGGGCGGAAACTGCCGCGGAGATCGCGGTCAGGGAAGCCCAAAAATACAAGGGCCAGACGATCACCATCGTCTGGGAGGCGGGGCTGCAATCCCTCGATCCCTTGAACTTCTCCGGCCCCAAATGGAAGGAACTGACCGGCATCGACGTCAAGGTGATCGAGGTTTCGACCGCCGAAATGTTCACCAAGATCATGCAGGAGTACCGGGCCGGAACCGGCGCCTATGACGCGCTCAACGTGATCCCGGCCTGGATGCCCGATCTCGCCAATGCCGGGGCGCTCGAGCCGCTCGACGCGTACGTCGACAAATACGGCTTCCGCGACGAGCTACAGATGATCGCGCCCACCTATCGCGACAACCAGATGACGGTGGACGGCAAGATCTTCGGCTTCCCGGACGACGGCGACGTGTTCCTGTTTTACTACCGCAAGGACATTTTCGCCGACCCGGCGGTGCAGGCGGCCTTCAAGGAGAAGACCGGCAAGGACCTGGCGTTGCCCAAGACCTGGGCGGATTTCGCCGAGGTCGGACAGTTCCTCTCCGATCATCTGAAGGATAAGGGCATCTATGGCGCGGCCTTCTTCCGCCAGGCGCCCTACGCCATGTACATGTACCAGGAACGCTTCCGTAATGAAGGCGGCAAGTTCCTCGATGCGGACACGATGAAGGCCGCGATCAATTCCGGCATCGGCGTCAATGTCCTCACCGGGATGCGCGAGGATAACAAGTTCATGCCGCCGGGCGTCGAGCAGTGGGGCTTCGTGGAGAACCTCGCGGCCTTCCTGCAGGGCCAGACGGCGATGACGATCTCCTGGCCGCCCTACGGGCGCTGGGCGGCAGGCTATGGCACCGACCAGGAAGTGCTGAGCTGGGTGCCGAAATCGACGATCGCCGGCAAGGTGGGCTATGCGCTGCCGCCCGGCGGCCATCCGCAGCTCGCGGCGGGCTTCGCGTTGTCGGTTGCCTCGACCTCCAAGAACAAGGACGCGGCCTATCTGTTCATCCAGTGGCTGAACAGCGAGGATGTGAGCCTCCAGCGCGTGCAGTTGCCCTATGCGCTGCGCGATCCGTTCCGCGGATCGCACTTCACCAGCGAGGAGTATCTGGCCAAATGGCCGGACGCGAAGGATTATCTCGCGGCGCTGGAACAGGGAG
Organism: Hyphomicrobiales bacterium; assembly: GCA_052386315.1. Taxonomy (GTDB): domain Bacteria; phylum Pseudomonadota; class Alphaproteobacteria; order Rhizobiales; family Aestuariivirgaceae; genus Aestuariivirga. The sequence goes on along the minus strand of JBQTKG010000056.1, from coordinate 45,628 downwards.
CGGAAACCGGTCTGCTCGACCTGTCGCTGTTGCAGACCGACAAATATGAAGAGGTGCTGCGCCAGATGATCTCGAAACTGTGGGCGGGCGAGGACCCGAAGGCGATTGCCGACGCGGCCGCCGCCGAATGGGATGCGATCACCGAGAAGATCGGCGTCGACAAGCAGAAGGCCGTCTACAACAGCTGGGCTGCGAAGTCCGGCGCCTATCCGAAGATGTAAGCATCAGAACCTTTCCCTCTCCCCTTTGGGGAGAGGGAGGGGCCCATTGCGAAGCAATGGGAAGGTGAGGGCCGCGAATTGCCTATTGCGAATTGGTGTCAGGCTCTACCGTATCAGCGATCATATCCAAAACCGCGTCGAGATTGTGCAGCACGTCGATATTCCAGAAGCGCAAGACGATGAATCCGCAAGCTTCCAGCTCCCGTGTCCGGCGCTCATCGTATGGGACCCGCTCGCCATGCTGCGAACCGTCGAGTTCAACGATCACCCGGGAGTCGAGACAGGCGAAATCAACGACAAAGCCCTGGATCGGGACCTGGCGGCGGAACTTGCGGCCCGCCAGCTGCCGATTGCGCAGCCTGGACCAGAGTAATGCCTCGGCGTCGGTCTGGTTCTTGCGCAATCCCCTGGCAAACTGCTTCACTGGTACTCGCATCGGCGGATTGAAGAACGGAATGCAATTGTTGGCAAGATATGGCCCTCACCCTCCCATCGCTGACGCGATGGGTCCCGCCCTCTCCCCAAAGGGGAGAGGGAGATGAGCACCATCGGCGTCTGGCCCGACCGGAATTTCAAGTACTGGCTGATCGGTCCGGCGGTGTTCCTGCTGCTGCTGATCGGCCTCTTTCCTTTGGTCTATTCGCTGGTGGTGAGCTTCATGCGGCTGACCATGCTGGAAGCGGATACCTCCTACGCGGGCCTTGCCAATTACGCGGACCTGTTCAAGGACAGAAGGCTGTGGGAGTCGCTCCTGCACACCGCGCTCATCACTGCCATCGCTCTCCCGGCCGAACTCCTGCTCGGCCTCGCCATGGCCTATCTGTTCCTCGAGCCCTTGCGCGGCCGGCAAGTTTTCGTCTCGCTCCTGGTGCTGCCGACGATCATCTCGCCGATCGTGGCGGGGGCGACCTGGCGGCTGATGTTCGACAATCAATATGGCCCGATCAACCAGATTCTCGGCTGGTTCGCCGGCCATCCGGTGGCGGCGCTGTGGACGGTCAATCCGCGACTCGTCTATCCGGCCATCGTCTTCTGCGAAATCTGGCAGTGGACGCCGTTCATGTTCCTGATCCTGCTGGCCGCGCTCTCCAATGTCGACAAATCGCTCACCGAGGCCGCCGAAATCGACGGCGCCGGATTCTGGCGCACCTTCCGCCGTATCGTGCTGCCCGCCATCTGGCCGGTGATGGCGATCGCCATTTTGATCCGCGGCCTCGACCTCGCCCGCATTTTCGATATCATCTGGGCGCTGACCGCGGGCGGGCCCGGCACCATGACCGAGACGATCTCGATCTATACCTATAATCAGGGCTTCCGGCAGTTCGAAACGAGCTACACGGCGGCCATCGCCTTTCTGGTCATCGCCTTTCTCACGGTGCTGGTCACCTGGGCGATCAGGCGCATGGGGCTTGCCAAATGAGCGCCGTTCCGTACCATCGCCGCAAGGATGTGCGGCTCGCCGTCCGCTATGCTATCGCGCTGGCCCTGGTTGTCATCTTCGTGTTTCCGGTCTACTGGCTGTTCATCATTTCCTTCAAGACGCCCGAGGAAATCTTTGCGTTTCCGCCGGTCTGGTATCCGAAGTCGATACAGTTCGCCAATTACCGGGTGCTGTTCAAGGATGGCGACGCGGTCACCGTGTGGAACAGTCTGGTGCTGGCCAGCGTCTCCACGGTCTTCGCCATGATCCTCGGCACCATCGCCGCCTACTCACTCGTCCGCTTCAAGACCGGCGGGGAAAATCTCGCCGTGTGGATCATCTCGCAACGCATGATGCCGCCGGTCGCCATCGTGTTTCCGGTATTCCTGCTCTATGTGTTCTTCGGCTGGGTCGACACCTATCACGGCCTCATCCTGCTCTACACGGCGTTCAGCCTGCCTTACGTGATCTGGATGATGCGCGGTTATATCGAGGACATTCCAATCGAACTCGAAGAGAGCGCCCTGGTCGACGGTTGCACGCGCTGGCAAGTGTTGTGGAAGGTGGTCTTCCCGATGGCGCGTTCGGGGCTGTTCGCCACCGCCGTCTTCAGCTTCGTCTTCGCCTGGAACGATTTCCTCTTCGCGCTGGTGCTGACGCGCACCGAGGTTACCACCTACACGGTGCAGGTCACCCATTATTTCGGCGGGCAATCGAATTTCTGGGCCAAGATCGCCGCCATGTCGGTGCTCGGCACCATTCCTGTTTTCTTCGTAGTCGCGACCATGCAGCGCTATCTGGTGCGCGGCATTTCGATGGGCGCGGTCAAGGGCTGACATATGGCGGATCTCAGGATCAGCGGACTTCACAAGCACTACGGCGCTTTCCATGCGGTGAAGGGCATCGACCTGGAAGTGCCGTCGGGCGAATTCACCGTGCTGGTGGGGCCGTCGGGCTGCGGCAAGTCGACGTTGTTGCGCACCATCGCCGGGCTTGAGGAAGCCAGCGCCGGCACAATCGAGATCGGCGGCCGCGATGTGACCTGGGAGAGGCCGCGCGACCGCGACATCGCCATGGTGTTCCAGAATTATGCGCTCTACCCCTACATGAACGTCTACGAAAACATCGCCTTCGGCCTCAGGGCGCGCAAATTCGAGAACGCCGAAATCGACAGACGCGTGAAACGCGCCGCCGATATGCTCGGTATCGGGGCACTTCTCGAACGCCTGCCGCGCGAGCTGTCCGGCGGCCAGCGCCAGCGCGTCGCCATCGGCCGCGCCATCGTGCGCGATGCGCGCCTTTTCCTCTTCGACGAGCCCCTGAGCAATCTCGATGCCCAGCTCCGCGACGAGATGCGGGCCGAAATCAAGCGACTGCACCAGGAACTGGGCCGCACCATGATCTATGTGACGCACGATCAGATCGAGGCGATGACGCTCGCCGACCGGGTGGTGCTGCTGCGCGACGGGGTGATCGAGCAGCAGGGGGCGCCGCTCGACCTTTTCGAGCGGCCGGCCACGCGTTTCGTCGCCGGCTTTCTCGGCAGCCCGAAGATGAACTTTCTCTCCGCCACCTTGTCGGGCAAGACGCTGACACTGGCCGACGGCACCAGGCTGGCGCTGCCGAGCCCGCGGAAATCCGCATCCGGCGCCGTCATTCTCGGCATCAGGCCGCAGCACATCGCCAAGGCGGGCAAGACCGTTGCCGCCGGCCACGCCAAGGCCACGGTCAAGATCGAGCTGCTGCAGCCGACGGGATCGCGGCTGCATGTGACATTCCCGTTTGGCGGCGCCAGCGCCGTGGCCGAGATCGAGGCCCATGACGCAACGGCGCCGGGCGAGAAGCTCGCGCTCGACATCGACATGACCCGCGCCATCGTCATCGATCCCGAAAGCGGACTTGTGTTCTGACAGGAGGAGAGTTCCATGGCCCAGAAGAAGCCGAGCCGAGCCGTCAAGCTGTTCGGAACCGAACTGCCCGACAGCAAGGGCCGCGAATTGCGCGCCGGCGCGCTCTCCGCCATCTTCGACAACGGCGCGCTGCGCTATATCCGGCTTAACGGCGTCGAGATCCTTCGCGCCGTCGCCTTTCTGGTGCGCGACGAGAACTGGGGTACCTTCGCGCCGCAGATTTCCAATCTGAAGATCAAAACGGCGCGCGACGGGGTTTCCATCGCTTACGATGGGCGCTGCGCCGATGCCGGACGGGCGCTCGCTTACAAGGCGTCTATTTCCTGTTCGGCCGGGGGCCACGTCAAATTCGCCGTGACGGCGCTGCCGGAAACGGATTTCCTCACCAACCGCACCGGTTTCGTGGTGCTGCATCCGCTGCAGGGCGTGGCGGGGCGGCCGGTCACCGTCGAACACACCGGCGGCAAGACGGAAAAGAGCAAATTCCCCGCCATCGTCGATCCGGTGCAGCCCTTCTACGGCATCCGCTCGCTGCGCCACCAGGCGATGCCCGGCGTCTTCGCCACGGTGCGGATGGAAGGCTATGCCTTCGAGATGGAGGATCACCGCAACTGGACCGATGCCTCCTTCAAGACCTATGTGCGGCCGCTGGCCGAGCCCTGGCCCTACACGCTGCCGAAGGGCGTTGCCATCGAGCAGTCGGTAACGGTTACGCTCGAAGGCAAACTGCCGAAGCCCAGGGCTTCGGCCGGCGGTGCCCGGACCGTCGTAACGCTGGGCCGGGCGGCGGGCAGACTGCCGTCGATCGGCATCGGCATTCCCATGCAGGAAGCCCATGCATCGCTCGCTGCCAAGGATCTGATCAAGGCGGCGGGGGTTGCCCATCTCGTCTGCCAGATCGATGGGCGCCGAAACGGCCAGATTGAGGCCGCCGCCGCCTTCCGCGAGCTCAAGACTCACACCGGCGCGCGGCTCGGAGTCGAGATCATCCTTCCCGGCAAGGCTGCGGCCGAGGTCGAACTGCGGCCGATCGCCGAGAACATCAAGGCGGCGGGGCTGGTGCCCGATCAAGTGACCATCACCATGGCGGCCGACTTGAAAGCGGTGCTGCCGGGCAGCAAGGCGCCGCCTGGGCCCGGCTATCGGGAGATGTGCCAGGCGGCGCGCGCCGCATTCCCGGGCATTCCGGTTGGCGGCGGCATGCTCTCCTATTTCACCGAGCTCAACCGCAAGAAGCCGCCCGCCGGATTGTTCGATTTCATCAGCCACACCACCTGTCCCATCGTTCATGCCGCCGACGACATTTCGGTGATGGAGACGCTCGAGGCCCTGCCCTATGTGATCGCGTCGGCCAAGGCCTTCCTCAAGGGGACGCCCTATCATGTGGGTCCGTCGAGCATCGCCTGCCGCGACAATCCCTATGGCGCGTCGGTTGCGGCCAATCCCGGCAACGGCCGCGTCTGCCTCTCCGACATGGACCCGCGCCAGCGCGGACTGTTCGGCGCCGCCTGGACGCTCGGCTACATGGCGGCCTTCTGCGAAGGCGGCATCGCCTCGCTAACGATGGGCTCGACGACGGGACCGGCGGGACTCATCCATGGCAAGGCGGCTTACCCGCAGCCATGGTTCGACGACGCCGGCGCCGCGGTCTATCCCGCCTATCAGGTGATCGCCGGACTGGCGCCGGCAAGCGGAGCCAGACGGCTCGCCGCGGCATCGGATAATCCCTCGGCGGTGGCGGCGCTGGCGTTTCAGTCGAAACAAGGACCGGTCCTCTGGCTCGCCAATCTCACGGGCGGCAAGCGGACGGTGAAAATCGCCGGATTCAAGGGCAAGGCGCGGCTTCATATGCCGAGCGAGGCCAATTTCGCGGCGATCGCCAGGGACCCGTACTTCCTGAGCAAGGGCGGCAAGGTCCTGAACAGGGTGAGCAGCGTCGACCTCGGTCCCTATGCGGTGGCGCGCATCGCCGCGGCCTGAACCATGCTGCTCGGCTGCATCGCCGACGATTTCACCGGGGCGACCGATCTCGCCAACACGCTGACCCGGCGCGGCATGCGCACATTGCAGACGACCGGCATTCCGCGCGCCGCCGTGCCGGAAGCCGATGCGGTCGTTGTCGCCCTCAAGTCGCGGACCATCGCCGCCGAGGAGGCGGTGGCGCAATCGCTGGCCGCCTGCCGCTGGCTCAGGAGCCACGGGGCGCGGCAGATCTATTTCAAATACTGCTCGACCTTCGATTCGACCGATCAAGGCAATATCGGTCCCGTCGCCGATGCGCTGCTCGACGAATTGGCAAGCGACATGACCGTTTTCTGCCCGGCCTTTCCCGAGAACGGCCGCACCGTCTATCTGGGGCATCTCTTCGCCGGACGCGAGCTGCTTTCCGATTCGAGCATGCGCAATCATCCGTTGACGCCCATGCGCGATGCCAATCTCGTTCGCGTGCTGGCGCGGCAGACGAAGCACAAGGTGGGGCTCGTCGCCTATGCCACGGTCAAGAAGGGTGCGGACGCCATCGCCTCGGCACTTTCGGAACTGCGCCGCGAGGGCGTTCGGCATGCGATCGTCGATGCCATCGAAGACGCCGATCTCGAATGTCTCGGCGAAGCCTGCGCCGCACTGGCGCTGGTCACCGGCGGATCGGGAGCGGCCATCGGTTTGCCCGGCAATTTCCGCAGACAGGGGTTGTTGGCGCAGCGGCCGGGTGGGGTGGAACTGCCCGCTGTCGGCGGGCCGGCAGCCGTTCTGTCGGGAAGCTGTTCGCAGGCAACGCTGGCGCAGGTAGCGGAGATGAAAAAAAATCAAGCCCCGCGCTGGCGCTCGATCCCGCCCGGCTTGCCGGCGATGCGGCGAATGCGGTTGCCGATGCGGTGGCATGGGCCTTGGCGCGCGCGGCGAAGGGACCGGTCCTCATTCACTCCGGCGCGCCACCGGAGGAATTGGCCGCGACGCAGGCGAGATTTGGCCGCGAGCGGGCAGGCGCGATGATCGAAGACGCGCTGGCGGCAATCGCCAGGGCCTTGGCGGCGGCGGGCGTGCGCCGGTTCGTCATTGCCGGCGGCGAGACTGCCGGCGCGGTGGTCAACGGACTCGGCATCGAGGCTCTCGAGATCGGCCGACAGATCGAGCCCGGCATCCCCGCCACCGTCTCGACCGGAACCCCGCGCCTGGCGCTGGCGCTCAAATCGGGAAATTTCGGCAGTCCCGGTTTCTTCCTCAAGGCGGCCGCGGCATTGTGATAGGGCTCTTTGCAGATGAGAAGAATCAATCACCCAAATTCCGTCATCCTGGCGCAAGCCGGGATGACGGTATAAGGGAGGCGGCGGCATTGCGTTAATAAAGATGACAAGCAACGGTGCGGCCTTGCGCGACTTTCAGCGCTGGTGGAATTTCCCTGCAAGTGTCCATGGCAAACTGGCAGCGCGGATGAAACGGGCAGCCCGGCGGAATGCTCTCAGGGTTCGGCGGATCGCCCGCCAGGACGATCCGTTGCCTCTTCTTGCCGGGATCTATTTCCGGAACGGCAGAAATCAGCGCCTGCGTGTAAGGATGCAGCGGGGAACCGAGCACTTGCCCCGCAACACCATATTCGACGATGCGTCCGAGATACATCACCGCCACTTCGTCGCCGACATGTTTCACCACCGAGAGATCGTGCGAGATGAACACGTAGGAGAGTTTCAACCGCTCCTTGAGTTCAATCAAAAGATTCAGGATCTGCGACTGGATCGACACGTCGAGCGCCGACACCGGTTCATCCAGCACGACAAGCTTGGGCTCCAGCGCGATGGCGCGGGCAATGCCGATGCGCTGGCGCTGGCCGCCGGAAAACTCATGCGGATATTTGGCGGCCGCGTCGCGATCGAGCCCGACGAGATCGAGAAGCTCGATCGCCCTGGCCTGGCGCCCGGCCCTGGTGCCGATCATATGAATGTCGAGCGGCTCGGAAACGATCGCCGCGACATTCATGCGGGGGTCGAGCGAGGCATAGGGGTCCTGAAACACGATCTGGATGTCGCGGCGGCGGCGCCGTAACGCTGCTCCATCGAGGGCAAGAAGACTTTCGCCATCGAACAGGATGTCGCCGCCCGTCGGCTCGATCAGCCGCAGCATGAGCCGCGCCAGTGTCGACTTGCCGGAGCCGGACTCGCCGACGATGCCAAGTGTATGCCCGGCTTCCAGGGAAAGGCTGACATCGTTGACCGCCCGGACCAGCGCCTTGCCGTCACGCGCCAGATAGTGTTTGGAAAGTTCGCGGACTTCGATCAGAGCGGTCATGGCACCGGGTTCCAACAGGCGGCGGCCCGGCCGGATGCAAGCGCCAGCGGCGGAATTTCGCGGCGGCATTTCTCCAGCGCGCGCGGGCAACGCTCGGCAAAGTTGCAGCCAATGCCGCGCTCACCGGGTGGCGGCACCAGTCCCGCGATGCTCGGCAGGCGTTCGCCCCTCTTCGCAAGGCGCGGCGAGGAGCCGATGAGACCCGCCGTATAGGGATGACGGGGGGCGGCGAAGACCTCCGCCGTGGGTCCGCGCTCGACGATCCGGCCCGCATACATCACCGCCATGTTGCGGCACGTCTCGGCCACCACGCCGAGATCATGGGTAATGAGCAGGATCGACAGGCCAAGATCGCGTTGCAACGACCTCAGCAGCTCCATGATCTGCGCCTGAATGGTCACATCAAGCGCCGTCGTCGGCTCATCGGCGATCAGCAGCTTCGGCCCGCAGACAATCGCCATGGCAATCATCACCCGCTGGCGAAGCCCGCCGGAAAGCTCATGCGGATACTGTTCCAACCGCCTTTCGGCATTGCCGATGCCGACCTTGTGCAGCACATCGATGACCAGGCCCTTCGCCTCTTCGTAGGCCATGCCGCGATGCAGCGAAAGAACCTCGGCAATCTGCCGGCCGATGCGTTGGGTCGGATTGAGACTGGTCATCGGCTCCTGGAAGATCATGCCGATGCGGTCGCCGCGGATTTTGCGCATCCGCCAGTCCGGCAGCGCAGCCAGATCTTCGCCTTCGAACATGATGCGCCCGCCGTCGATACGCGAAGGCGGACTTGGCAGGAGCCGCATGATCGTCTGGGCGGTAACGCTTTTGCCGCAGCCGGATTCGCCCACCAGGCCGAGCATGTCTCCCGCCGCCAGCTCAAAGCTCACATCCTCGACGACGCGGACCGGGCCTTGTTCCGTATTGAAGCCGGCAGTCAGCCCTTCGACGCAGAGCAGCGGTTCACTCGTCATTCGAAGACGACACGGGGGAAATAGAAGGAGACGACCCAATTCGGCATGTCGACGATCTCGCTGATTCTAAGGTCGCCGCACACGCTGCACAACATATAGGCGTCGACCGCACTCATCTTGTAGCGCCTGGACAGGAGATCGATCATGCCGGAGACGGCGGCCTTCGCCCCGGCCATGAGATCGGGCCCGATGCCGGTCGTCGCCTCATAGCCCTTCACATCCATGTGCCGCGCCACGGGCCCCGGCGTGGTGAATCGCGGGAAGGCGAGATTGGCGTTCTTGATGAGCTCGAATCTGGCGGCCAGCGAGCACGGGCTTTCGATGGCCGTGCCGCAGACTTCGCCGTCGCCTTGCGTCGCATGTGTATCGCCGACGCTGAACAGGCCGCCCGCCACCTCGACCGGGAGATAAAGCTCGGTGCCCGCCGCCATGTCGCGGATATCCATGTTGCCGCCCACGCGGCGCGGCGGAACGATCGAATGAAGGCCGGGCGCGGCGGGCGCCAGGCCGATGGTGCCGCAGAAGGGCTTGAGCGGCACGCGCCCGCCGGGTCCATACATGGCCGGCGCCAGCGTCTGCGCATCGTATTTCCAGATATGCAGGGCCGGGTCCTTGAACTGATCCGCCAACAAGCCAAAGCCCGGAATATTGGCGGTCCAGCCCCATCCCGATGGCGCGAAGTGAAGCAGCGTCACCTTGATGGCGTCGCCGGGTTCGGCGCCTTCGACCTGGACCGGCCCCGCCACCGGATTGACCTTGCCGAAATCGAGAGCCGCGATGTCGGCAACCGTTGACTTGGGCGTCAGTTGCCCGCCCGAGGAATCGACCGGATGAAATTCGACCGTTTCGCCCGGCGCAATCCTCGCGACGGGCGGATTGTCCCGGTTCCAGCCGAAATGGCACTGGTGCCGGTGAATGGTGTGCTTGTGCATGGCAAACCTTGCAGGCGTTCCCTCCGCAACCGAGGGAACGCCTTTTAGAGCGGGTTGCGCCCGGGTTGATGCGACCTTCCATTCACCGTCATCCCGGCGAAAGCCGGGACCCCTTGAACACTCTCATGCGGCGGAATGCCAATGGCAATGGCCCAGTGGGGCCCGGCTTTCGCCGGGGTGACGGAATTTGGGAGATTGATTCTTCTCAACTGCAAAGAGCTCTAGCCGGACATTACTGCGCGTCCTTGGCGAAGATGTAGTCGTAGTTCACCGGAATATGGATCGGGTCGGTGAACAGCGCCGGATCGCCGCCAAGACGATCCGAATGATAGGTGAAGCGCTTTTCATTGAAGACCGGCGCCCAGGGCGCGTCCTTCAGCACGTCGTCGAAAACCGCCTGCCACGCGGCGGTGCGGGCGTCCATCTGGTCGTCCTTCACCATGGCATCGGCCTTCTCGGCGCGCGCATCGAGGTCCTTGTTGCAATATTTCGACCAGTTCCAGCCGCCTTCAACGGCTCCGGCGCAACCCAGAATGCCGTAGTAGAAATTGGCGGGATCCGGGAAGTCGGCGATCCAGGCCATGCCGCCGGACCAGATCATCGGCGCCTTGCCCGCACCGCCCGCGGCGATCACTTCGGCCTGGGCCAGCGAGCGGATTTCCGCCTTGATGCCGACGGCGGCGAGGTCCTGCTGGATCGCCTGGGCGATGCGCGGGTTGGGATCGACATTCATGGCATAGAGCTCGGTGGCGATCTCGCCGACGCCCGCCTCGGCCAGAAGCTTCTTGGCGCCTTCCGGATCGTAAGCGTAGCCCTTGTTGCCGGCGTTGTAGCCGGGCATGGCGGGGGGCAGCGCCTGGCTTGCCGGGGCGCCGCGATTGTTGATCAGCCGCACGATGCGTTCCTTGTTGATCGCCATATTGACCGCCTGACGAACCTTGAGATTGTCAAAGGGCGGCTGTGTCACGTTCATGGTCACATAGCCGGTGTGCAGCTGGTTGCCCTCGGCGATCAGGTCCTTGTTCGCGGCATCGGCCATGATCTCGGCGAACTGGGCGGGCGGAATGCCGTCGCCCACGACATCGATCTCGCCTTTCTTGAGGCGCAGCACGGCAACCGTCGGGTCCTGGCCGAATTCAAAGGTGATGTTGTCGAGATAAGGCACGCCGGCGCGGAAGTAATCCTTGTTGCGCTCGAGCTTGATGTTCTGGCCCGGCACCCATTCGACGAACTTGAAGGCGCCGGTGCCGACCGGCTTCTTGCCCCAGTCCGCACCGGCCTTTTCCACTTCTTCCTTGGGAACGATATAGCCGAAGTTGATGGCCATGAGATGCAGGAACGTGGCATCGGGCCGGGTCAGCGTGAATACCACCGTCTTGTCGTCCGGCGTGGCGATGCCGGAAAGCGTGGTGGCTTTGCCGCCCGCCACGTCGTCATAGCCGGCGATCATGCCGAAATAGCCGCCGCCGGGGCTCTGCGTCGCCGGATTGACGGCGCGCTCGAAGGAATACTTGACGTCGACCGAGGTCATCGCCCGGCCATTGTGGAACTTGAGGCCGTCACGCAGCTTGAACGTGTAGGTCAGGCCGTCGTCGGACACGGTGTAGCTCTCGGCCAGGTCCGGCTCGAGTTCGGTGGTGCCCGGCTTGTAGTCCATGAGGCCGTCGAAGACGGACTTGATGACCGACCAGTTCTGCCAGTCGTAGCCCACCTGCGGGTCGAGGGTGGTCAGGTCGTTGTTGAAGGTAATTGTCGCCGCGCCACCTTGTTTAGGTGCACCTGCGAAGGCTGTGGGCGCTGCAACAAGCAATGCAAGGGCGGCCGCCGTCGAAGTCAGTAAGCGTTTCATGTCGTTTCTCCCTGGGGGTTCCATTGATGCGTGGAAATTTCTGGCTGCATATCAGCGCAAGCGGATGCGCGGGTCAATGAGCGGCGAAATCATGTCGGCAATGAGATTTCCCAGCACGATGAAACAGGCCGCAACCGTCGTCACCCCCATGATGATCGGAATGTCGAGGGACTGGATGGCCTGCCACATGAGCTGGCCGATGCCGGGCCAGCCGAAGACGTTCTCCACGACCACAACGCCCGACATGAAAATCCCCACATCGAGGCCGATCATGGCGACGACGGGCAGGATGGCGTTGCGTAATCCGTGTTTCAGGAACACCCGCCATTCCGGCATGCCCTTGGCGCGCGCGGTGCGAATGTAGTCGTTGCGCAGGACTTCGATCATCGAAGAGCGCATCATGCGGGAATACCAGCCGCCGCCGGCCAGGCCCAGCGTGAGGGCCGGCAAGATCAGGTGCGAGAAGCCGCCATAGCCTCCCAGCGGAAACCAGCTCAGCAAATAGGCGAAAAGATAGAGCAGCGTCAGTCCCAGCACGAATTGCGGCGTGGAGACGCTGATGAAGGACAGCGTCATGGCGATCTTGTCGCCAAGCCGGCCGCGGCGGCTTGCCGCATAGATGCCGGCCGGCAGTCCGATCAGCAGTTCCGCCACGATGGCCGCAAGCATCAGCAGCAGCGTCGGCGGCAGGCGGGAGGCGATGAGTTCGCCGACATCGGATTTCCGGGCATAGGACTTGCCGAGATCGCCCTGCACCAGGCGGCCGAGATAACGGGCATACTGCTCCGGTAGCGGCCGGTCGAGGCCCAGCTGACGGCGGATCTGTTCGCGCACTTCCGGCGTCGAATTGCGCCCGGCAATCATCGCCACCGGATCGGCGGGGATCATGAAGGTCAGCCCGAAGGTCACCACGCTGACGCCGAGCAGGATCATCAGCGATGCCGCAAACCGCCTTGCCAGATAGGCCGACATCAGCCGCGCCCCCTTTGCGTGGGGTCGAGGGCATCGCGCAAACCGTCGCCCGCCAGATTGAAAGCCAGCGCCAGGATCAGAATAGCGGCGCCCGGAATGAACACCAGCCAGGGCGCATTGAGGAAATAGGATTGGCTCTCGAAGATCATCATGCCCCAGGCCGGGGTGGGCGGCTGCACGCCGCGGCCGAGGAAGGAGAGCATTGATTCGAGCAGCACGGTGGTGGCGATGCCGAGCGTTGCGTAGACGATGACGGTGGGAACCAGATGCGGCAGCAAATGGCGCAGAAGAATCCGCAGCGTTCCGGCCCCCATGGCGCGCGCCGCCTCGATATACTCGCGCTCCGAGAGCGCCACCGTTTCGGTATAGATCACCCGGGCGATCTGCACCCAGTTCACCAGCGCAATCACCAGAATGACGATGTTGAGGCCGGGCTTGAGAATGGCGGCGAGCGCGATTGCGAGAAGCAGGGGTGGAAAGGCCATCATCAAATCGGTGAAGCGCATGATGGCGGCGCCCAACAGGCCGCGCACATAACCGGCAACGAGGCCGAGCGCGGTGCCGATCGATACCGCAATGCCATTGGCCACCAGGCCGATGAGCAGCGATGTCCGCGCCCCGTAAAGCAGCCTGGAGAACTGGTCGCGGCCATTGGTGTCGGTGCCGAACCAGAACCGCGTTTGGGGAGGCAGCGGCGAGCCCTCCAGGGTGAGGCCGTCGAAGAACTGCTCCGACGGATTGTAGGGCGCAAGCCAGGGAGCCAGAATGGCCGCCGCCAAGTACAAAACGATAGCCCCCAGCCCGAAGACGGCCAGCCGGTCGCGCCGGAATCGATTCCAAAACTCATTCATGCCGGAATATCACGGCGAATTGCGTCCGCGGTCAATGCAGGCCGGTATCGACCCAGGCGTGCGCGCTCGACGACCTGGCGAAGGCGTGAATGACCTTCTCGATGCGCAGGCCGCGGGCGAAGTCGACCCGGTTCGACGGCCGGCCCTCGATGGCATTGAGGATTTCAGCCAGCTCGATCACCTTCAACTCGTTGAAGCCCAGGCCGTGACCGGGGGCGGGACAAAACCGGCCATAGGCCGGATGCTGGGGCGAGGCCAGAATCCGGCGGAAGCCGCGCGATGCCGGCGCACCTTCGGCCACGTAGAGATTGAGCTCGTTCATCCGTTCATTGTCGAGCCACAACATGCCCTTCGAACCGTGCACCTCGACCTTGAGCCCGTTCTTGCGGCCATGGGCCACGCGGCTGGAACTGAGAACGCCGCGGGCGCCGTTGCGGAAGCGCACGACCGCATGGGCGATGTCGTCATTCTCGACCGGCGCCGTCTTCCCCGCCTCGCCGGCGACCGGCCGCGTGTCATGGACGACATCCGCCATGGCGCAGAGGCTGCCGATCTCGCCGACAAGCTCATGGGCCAGCGAGACGAGATGACAGGTGAGATCGCCGAGCGTGCCGAGGCCCGCATCCTCCGCCGCGAGACGCCACGACCACGGCAGCGACGGATCGGCCATGTAGTCCTCGTCGACGCTGCCGCGAAAGTCGAAGACAGCGCCGACGGCGCCCTCTGCGATGAGCGTCTTGGCATATTGCAGGGCGGGATTGCGCAAATAGCCGTAGCCGAGGGCCGTGACTTGACCCTCGGCCTTGGCCGCCGCGGCGGTCATGGCCTCGGCATCGGCGAGCGTCAGGGCCATGGGCTTCTCGCACCAGACATGTTTGCCGGCCTCGAGTGCCGCGACCGCCATCTCCCGATGCATGCCGTTCGGCGAGGTGATCGAGATGAGCTGGACGCCGGGATCGGCCAACAGGCCGCGCCAATTGGCCGTGGCACGGGCGAAGCCGAATTCGTGGGCCATCCGCTTTGCGTGGGAGCCATCGACATCGCTGAGCGCCACCCGGTCGATGGCGGGAACGTCGCCGAACACGGCCTTGACGGCGCCATAGGCCATGGCGTGACACTTGCCCATGAAGCCGGTGCCGATCAAAGCCACGCCGATGCGGTCCATGGCTAGTGCCTCCCCGGCCCTGGGCCTTGCGCCTTGCCGCCATCGAGTCTGGCGATTTCCTGTTCGAGGTCGACCAGTTCCTTGCCGCCGGCCATCAGGTTGAGCAGCCGGTCGCGGCCGATCTCGTTCTTGAGAAACGTGCCGGCGCCCTTGCCGCGCTGCAGAAGCGTGAAGCGGTCGCCCACCACATAGGCATGGTGGACATTGTGGGAAATGAGGATGACGCCGATGCCGCGCGCCTTGGACTGGACGATGAGCTTGAGCACGACCGAGGCCTGGTGCACGCCAAGGGCGGAGGTGGGCTCATCGAGGATCAGCACCTTGGCGCCGAAATAGATGGCGCGCGCGATGGCGAGGCATTGCCGTTCGCCGCCCGACAGCGTGCCTACCGGCTGCTCGGGATCGCGCAGCTGGATGCCCATTCCCGAGAGTTCGCGATAGGCCGTGCGGTTGGCGAACTCGACATCGAACTGACGGAGAGGCCCGGATTTCTTCACCGGCTCGCGGCCGAGGAAGAAGTTGCGGGCCACACTCATCAGCGGCACCAGCGCCAGATCCTGATAGACCGTGGCGATACCCTTATCGAGCGTCTCCTTCGGCGAGGCGAAGCGCGTGGGCTTGCCGCCCACCAGTATTTCGCCTTCGTCGGGGACGTGGACGCCGGAGAGCACCTTGATCAGGGTCGATTTGCCGGCGCCATTGTCGCCCAAAAGGCAATGGACCTCGCCGGAATAAAGATCGAAGGACACGCGGTTGAGCGCGATGACCGAGCCGAAATACTTGCTGACCGACTTGAGTTCGACGAGGGGTGCCGCCATCACCCGCTCCGCATGGCGCGGCTGCGCACATAGCTGTTGAAGAGCACGGCGATCACCATCATGGCGCCCATGAAGAGCTTGAACCAGTCGGTGTCGATGCCGGTATAGAAGATGCCCATTTGCACGACGCCGAAAATGAGCGCCCCGAACATGGCGCCGACCGCCGAGCCGTAGCCGCCGGTGAGCAGTGTCCCGCCGATGACCACGGCGATGATGGCCTCGAATTCCTTCAGATTGCCGCGCAGGGTATCGGCGGATCCCGTGACCAGCACCTGGATCGTGGCAAAGAGCGCCGCCGCCGCCGCCGTGAACATGAACAGCGCGATCTTGGTGCGAGCGACGGGCACCCCCATGTTGCGTGCCGCATTCGGTTCGCCGCCGGAAGCGAAGATCCAGTTGCCGAAGCGAGTGCGCGTCAGCAGCCAGGTGCAGAAGAGGGTCAGGCCGATCCACCAGACGATCGAGACTGGAATGCCGCTGATGGCGGGCAGGCCGTCGGGCCGTTTGGCGATCAGGCCGAGGTCGGCAAGCCAGCGGACCGGCGTTTTCAGGACCTGACCGGCGAACAGCGGGGTGATCCAGTCGCCATCGGAATATTCGTGAAGGCCCGAGGCCTGGGTCCGCCCGGTAATACCCCTGGTGACGCCAAGGGTCAGGCCGCGCAGCATGAACAGACTGCCGAGCGTCACGATAAAGGAGGGGAGGCCGGTGCGCACCACGACGAGCCCGTTGAGATAGCCCACGAAGATGCAACTGGCGAAGGCCAGCAGCACCGAGGCCCACACCGGCCAGCCCCACATGATCGGCGGGATGGCAATGATGACGCCGGCAAAGCCGATCATTGAGCCGATCGAGAGATCGAATTCGCCGGCGATCATCAGGAGCGCCACGGCCGCGGCGAGTATGCCGAGCTGGGCCGAGACCTCGAGAAAATTGACGGTCCCCTTGGCGCTGAAAAGGCCGCTGTCACCCGCCGTCACCGCAAAGAAAACGAATATGAGAATGGTGCCGGCAATCGCTCCCAGTTCCGGCCGGCTCAGCGTCCGGCTCAAGTAGGAGACGGCGCGGACCCTTTCGTCCCGCCCTTCAGCGCTCATGTTCCATCACCCCAAAACGTTGGCATGGCGGCCGGCGCGACACCGGCCACCATGTGAAGATCAGCGTTTGCCCTGCTTGGCGAGGTCGATCACCGAGGCCGCCGTCTCCTTGGTCACGAAGCCGGGGCCCGTCGGATAGTCGGCGATCGGGGCGATCTTGTACTTCTTCCACAGATCGAACATGACGACGGGAACATAGCCCATGGCATATTGCTGGGCGTCGATCCCCCATTCCATCTTGCCGTCGGCGGTCGCCTGCAGGATGGTCGGAGACAAGTCGAAGGTCCCGATCTTCACCTTGCCGGTCAGGCCGAGCTCGTCGAGGGCGGCGAGCCCCGGCTCGGCGCCGCCAATGCCGACGGTGAGAACGAACTCGGTCTCGGCATTGGTGGTGAGAAAGGCGATGATGCGGTTCTTCATCTCCGTCGGATCCATGACGCCGTTGAGAACCGGGACATCGGCGCCCAGACCCTTGGCAAAGCCGGCGCAGCGGTCATCGAGGCTGATATTGCCTACTTCATGGTTGGCGCAGACCGTCTTGGCGACGCCGAGTTTCTTGACGCGCTCGCCCGCCATGACGCCCGCTTCATATTCGCTCTGGCCAAGATAGAGCAGGCCGCCGAGCTCGCGCGTCAGCTTGGAGCCGCCGGAGTCGATGACGATCACCGGGATGCCGGCGGCGACCGCATTCTTCACCGGTTCGCTAAGCGCCGCCGGGTCGGCGATCGAGACGACGAGGCCGTCCGGCTTCGACGCCGCCGCGGCGTCGATCATCTGGGCCATCTTGGCCATGTCGAAGGTTTCGGGGGCCAGATATTCGGCCTTCACGCCAAGCGTCTTGGCCGCATCGTCCATGCCGTTCTTGACGACCGACCAGTAGGGGTCGCCGCTTTGGCCATGGGTGACGAACACGACGCGGGTTTCGTCGGCGGCGGCGATATTCGCAGCCGCCGGCAGCAGCGTCAGCGCGGCCAAGAGGCCGAGCACCGGCTTCATGATTTTCACAAGCGAGAACATGTTTCCTCCTGTTTTATGTCTCTGTCGGCCGCGACTGCGGCCGGCAGACCAGTCGCTTCTTCATTTCCTTTATCTACGCCCAAGCACTGGTTCCGTTTGCGGGGCTGGACCACGGCCATGCGCGCTCCCACCCCGGTCAATTGTCAACCTGAAAGCCCGCCTCCTTCGCCATGCGCGACAGGTTGCGGAATCCCATCGTGGCATAGGTGAGCGGATGCGCCTTCTTGGGGTCCTGTTCGGCCTCGACCACCAGCCAGCCCGAATAATCCGCATCCGCCAGCACCCGCAGGATCGCCGGGTAATCGATGAAACCGTCGCCGGGAACCGTGAAGATTCCCTCCATCACCGCGCCCATGAAACTCATGTCGTCGCGGCGGGCCCGTTCCAGCACGGTTTTGCGGGAATCCTTGCAGTGGACGTGCACAACGCGGGCCGCATGCGTCTTGATGAGGTTCAACGGATCGCCTCCCGAGAACACCGAATGTCCGGTATCATAGAGCAGACCGGCCGCCTCGCCAGTATGTTTCATCAGGAGGCCTATTTCGGCATCGGTTTCGACGATGGTTCCCATGTGGTGGTGGAAGGCCATTCGCACGCCGAAGCCGGCCATAAGTTCGGCGAGCTGCGTCAGCTTGCGGCCATAGGCGGGCCACTCCTCCGGCCGCAGGGCGGGCCGCCGCGAGATGGGGTCCCAGATGGCGCCATGGCGACCGCGAGACGTATCGGCATAGACGACGTGGCTGCAGCCCATGTCCTTCAGAAGCTGCAGATGCGGCCCGACGGCGTCCATCTCTTCGGCGACCTCTCTTTCATTGCAGCGGCCGTCATACCAGCCTGAAACGACGGCGAGACCGTAGCGCAGCATGATGGGCTTCAGTTCCGGCGATTTCCGCGGAAATTTGCCGCCCAGTTCGGTTCCCGCGTAGCCCGCCTGCCTGGTTTCGCTCAGGCAGACTTCCAAAGGCGTATCGCCGCCAAGCTCCGGCACGTCATCGTTGGTCCAGGTAATCGGGTTGATGCCGATGCGAACCTTCACGGACCGTCTCCTTGGCCTGGCTTGGGCAATCCATGGGTAGCATGCCATTGGGCAAGGCCGCAGAGCAATTGCATTTCACGGCGGGCTGTGGGTTCACTCCGATGCGGGCGCAAGCGCCGAAATCCATTTGATTTGACTTTTTGGATGTGTTGTTCTTGGCCCCGACATGAACGCGGTCCCGCCACTCTTGCGCCTCGACAACATCACGCGCAATTTCGGCGCGATCGAGGCGCTGCGCGGCATCAGTTTCGATATCGCCCGCGGCGAAGTGGTGGCGCTGCTCGGCGACAATGGCGCCGGCAAATCGACGCTGGTCAAGATCGTCGCCGGCGGACTGCGCGCCACTTCCGGCAAGGTGATCTTCGAGGGCGTGGAGCGCGATTTCGCCTCGCCCGCCGAAGCCAAGGCGGCGGGCATCGAGACCGTCTACCAGGACCTGTCGCTGTGCACCAATGTCGATGTGGTGGCGAATTTCTTCATGGGTCGCGAGATCGTCAAGCACACCTTCGGCATTCCCATCCTGCAGGAAGGCGAGATGCAGGCGGTGGTGGAAAAGGCCATGGCCAATGCCGGCACCAAATTCCCGTCGCTGCGCATCGATGTCGAGCATCTGTCCGGCGGCCAGCGCCAGGCCATCGAACTCAACCGCTTCGTCCACTGGGGCGGCAAGCTGGTGCTGCTCGACGAACCCTTTGCGGCGCTTGGCGTCGAGCAGACGCGGCGCGGCCTCGACATGATCAAACGCGTCGCGGGCCAGGGCATCGGCGTCGTCATCATCACCCACATCATGGCGCAGGCCTTCCAGGTGGCGGATCGCATCGTGGTCATCCGCCAGGGCAAGGTGGCGGGCGACGTGGCGCGGGCGCAGACCAGCCCCGACGATGTCGTCCGCATGATGACCGGCGAGGCCCGCGCGGGCCCCGCCCAAGAAACGAGACCGAACGGTCCAAGACCAAGAATGACAACAGGAGACGTCACATGAAACGATTGCTCAGTACACTGATCGGCGCCCTGGCGCTTGCCGCCGTGGCGATGCTTTCGCCGGCCTTCGCCCAATCGAAAGGCAAGATCTACTACATGGTGCCGACACTGCTCGACGAGTTCCAGACCGAGTCGGTGAGCGCCATCGAGAAGTACCTCAACGACGTAGGTTATGAGACGGTTACGCTCAACGCCGACAACAAGACCGATCTGCAGCAGAGCCAGATGAACGACACGATCCTGCTCAAGCCCGCCGCCATCATCCTCGCCGCCGTCGACTTCAACGCCTTGAAGCCGTCGATCGAGAAGGCGCGCGCCGCGGGCATTCCGGTCATGATCTTCGACCGCCAGATCACCTCGACGCCGTCCGACTTCACCTCGGTCGCCGGCACCGTCGAGATCGGCTATGTGGCGGCCGCTGAAATCCAGCGGCTGCTGAAGGAGAAGAAGGGCGAAGTGAAGGGCAAGATCCTGCAGGTGCTCGGCGACCCGGCCGATCCCTATACCCTCGATATCCAGAAGGGTTTCGAGGAGAGGATGAAGCCGTTCGCGGATGTGCGGATCATCTCGCTGCCCGCCATGCTGTGGGAAGCCTCCAATGCCGGAACCATCGTCTCCGACCAGATGGTGGCAAACCCCGACATCGACCTGATCTTCGTGCATGCGGCGCATCTGGCGGTGGCAGCCGTCGCCTCGCTGGAAGCCAAGGGCAAGAAGCCGGGCGACGTCATGCTGGTGTCGTCGAACGGCGCGCCGGTCGGCCTCGATTTGATCCGCAAGGGCTGGGAGAATGTCGAAGTCGAGCAGCCGCTCTATGCCCAGGCCGCGGCGATCGCCATGTTCGCCGACAAGGTGGTGAACAAGCAGGAACTCAAGGCCGGCACTTACAAGGTTCTTGGCCTCGACTCGACGCTCACCATCGAAGCCTGGGGACCCAACCTCAAGATTCCGGGGGCCGCGATCACCAAGGATAACGTCGACGAAGCGCGTTTCTGGGGCAATCTGAAGGCTCCCGCCGACAAGATCGTGCCGGTCGAATAGCCATAAATAACCGTCCCGGGCCGCGTCCGGCCCGGGACACTCCCGGACACCCATCATGATCGGTTCCCGCCAAAGGGCGCTCATCGAGTTGGCGCTCGACAATCTCGTCTGGTTCATGCTCGTGGCCGTGCTCGCGGTTTTCTCGTTCACCATCCCGCAATTTTTCCAGATCGGCATTTTCTCCAACATCGTCGAGCATTCGACCTTCGTCGGGGTGATGGCAATCGGGCTCGCCATCGTCATCATCGCCGGCAACATGGACCTGTCGGTCGAATCGGTCGCGGCGCTTACCGCCATGGTGACCGGCATCCTGTTCTGCGCCCGCGGCATCGGGCTTGGCTATACGTTCACTCCGGAATGGCTGGTGCTGCCGGTGTCGCTGCTCATTTCCCTCGCGGTGGGCGGCGCGGTCGGCGCGCTCAACGGCTGGCTGGTGGTCGGCCTCAGGATGAATGCTTTCATCGTCACACTCGCCTCCTATATCTGGGTGCGCGGCCTGGTGGTGGCGATTTCCGGCGGCCGCTCGGCACAGGACCTGGCGCCGTCGCTCAGGGTGCTCGGCATCCCGATTTTCGACTTCATCCCGCCGATCGCCTGGCTCGCCATCGCCTGTTTCGCAGCGTTCACCTTCATCATGGCGAAATCGCCGTTCGGGCGCCATGTCACCTTGATCGGCGGCAATGCGGTGGCGGCCTTCCGGGCCGGCATCAAGGTCGACCGGCTGATCGTCGTCACCTTCGTGCTGGCGGGCGCCATCGCCGGCCTCGCCGGCTGGCTGCTCGCCATCCGCACCTCGGGCGCCACCGCCAATCTCGGCACCGGCATGCTGTTCCAAGCCTTCGCCGCCGTGGTGATCGGCGGCGTCAGCCTCAAGGGCGGCATCGGGCAATTGCCCGGCGTCTATGCCGGCGTGCTGCTCCTGTCGTCGATCCAGACGGCGATCAATCTGATGGGGCTTCCCGCCCATTACACCCAGATGATCCTGGGCGGACTGGTGCTCGCCGCCGTGCTCCTCGACACCGTGAAACTCACCATCCGCCAGTGGCTCGCATGAGCGGCCGACTCGAAAATCGCGTGGCTCTTCTGATCGGCGCCGCCCGCGGCATCGGTGCAGGCATCGCCGAACGCTTCGCCGCGGAAGGCGCCCGCATCGTCATCGCCGATACGGACACCGAAGCCGGCCCAAAGACCGCCCAGCGCCTCGCCGGCTACTTCGTCGAGACCGATATTTCGCGCAAGGATCATGCCGAGCGCGCCGCCGCCCGTACCCTCTCGCAATTGGGCGGCCTCGACATTCTGGTGCAGAATGCCGGCATCTTTCCCTGGACGCTCATTGAACACATCGAGCCCGAGGAATGGGACCGGGTCATGGCGGTCAATCTCAAGGGAACCTATCTCGCCGCCCGCGCCTGCCTGCCGCACATGAAAGCCCAGCGCCACGGCCGCATGATCTTCACCTCCTCGATCACCGGCCCGCGCGTCAGCAGCCCCGGCCACGGCCACTATTCGGCATCGAAGGCGGGCATCAACGGCTTCATCAAAGCGGCGGCGCTGGAATTTTCGAGCTACGGCATCACCGTCAACGGCGTCGAGCCCGGAAATATCCTGACCGAAGGCATGCAGCGGCAACGCAGTGCCGCCTACATCAAGTCGATGGAAGAGGGTATCCCTCTGGGGCGCCTCGGAACCCCGCGCGACATCGCAAACGCGGTTGTGTTTCTCGCTTCCGACGAAGCTTCCTATATTACCGGCACGACCATCGTCGTCGATGGCGGCCAGACGCTTCCCGAAGGCAAGGACTTCCGCCTCAATCCGGATTGACGCCGGTCACGATGGTTTTGCCTCCTGCCGTTCCGCCAGAAACTGCACCACATCCTGGCGGCGCGGCAGGGGCGCGATGGCGCCGTAGCCCAGCGTCGAGAGGGCGGCCGCGGCATTGGCGAAGCGGCAGGCGGCGAACAGCTCTTCGCCGCGCACCAGCTCCGCCAGCAGCGCGCCGGTGAAGGCATCGCCGGCGCCGGTTGCATCCAGCGCATCGACCCTGAAGCCGGGGATGACGGCGCTTCGCGCCGCCGTCGCCACCAGAACGCCATCGGCGCCGAGCGTCACGATCACCGCCTTGCTGCCGATCCCGATGAAGTGACGGGCAATCGCCTGGGGATCGCGCAGTTGCAGGAGTGCCGCGGCATCTTCCAGCGAGGTCTTGAGGATGGCGGCGTGGGCGGCGGTGCGCTCGACGGTGGCCCACGCCTTTTCCGCGGACTGGAGCTTCGGCCGGTAATTGGTGTCGTAGGAGATCGCCGTGCCGGCCCTGCGTGCGATGGCGATGGCATGGTCGACTGCGGCGGCCGCCGTCTCGCCGATCGCCTGGCTTATCCCCGAGACATGCAGATACCGCGCTTCCGCAATGAGCCGGTCCGGCACATCGCGCGCCGTCAGTCGGCTGGCGGCGGAACCCTTGCGCAGATAGGCGAAGCGATGGCCGCCCTCGCCATGACTGACGAAGTAAATGCCGGTCGGCGCATCCTCATCGCGGGCAACCGCCGAGGCATCGATGCCCTCCTTCGCCCACAGTTCGAGCAGGGCATCGCCGAACATGTCGCGGCCGAGCCGCGTCACATAGGCGGTGCGCGCGCCGAGCCGGCTTGCGGCAATCGCCACATTGGAGGTATCGCCGCCGAAGCCCTGGAGAAAGCGGCCGTCCGGCTGGCGATTGAGTTCATAGAGGGGTTCGCCGATGGCGGCGATGTCGAAAGCCATGGGGCTCACTGTAGCCGCGGCGGCTGCCGCATGCCATCATTACGGCGATATACCCATGCGGGAGTGCAAGATCATGGCCGGAATCAATTGGCGGAAATTCGGGCGCTGCGCCCTCAAGGTCACCGACATGGGTTTCGGCGCGGCACCGGTCGGCAATTTCCTGAAGCCCATCGGCGACGCCGAGTCGGACGCCATGGTGCAGTATGCGTGGAACGCCGGCATGCGCTATTTCGATACCGCACCTTATTACGGCCACGGGCTTTCGGAGGCGCGCCTCGGCCACAGTCTGCGCTGGAAGCCGCGCGATGAGTATGTGCTCTCCACCAAGGTGGGCCGGGTGCTCAAGGCCGCGCCGCGCAACACCGTCGATTTCAAGCCCTGGGTCGACGGCCTGCCCTTCACCTGCCACTTCGATTATTCCTACGACGGCACCATGCGTTCCTTCGAGGACTCAATGCAGCGGCTCGGACTCGAGCGCATCGACATCCTGTTCATCCACGATGCCGACGTCTTCACCCACGGGCCGGAGAAGCAGAAGGTCTATTTCAAGCAGGCGATGGACGGCTGCTACCGGGCGCTGGTGAAGCTGCGCGAGCAGGGCGCGGTCAAGGCGATCGGCGTCGGCGTCAACGACTGGCAGGTCTCCTACGATTTTCTCAGGCACGGCGACTTCGACTGCCTGCTGGTGGCCGGCCGCTACACGCTCTTGGAACAGGAGTCGCTGGGCGAGCTTCTGCCGCTCTGCGTCAAGCGCAATGCGGCGGTGGTGATCGGCGGCGGCCTCAACAGCGGCATTCTCGCCACCGGAGCGGTGCCCGGCGCCAAATACAACTATCGGCCGGCCCCCGAACCCATCATGGAAAAGGTGCGCAAGATCGAGGCCGTGTGCAAATTCTACAAGGCGCCGCTCGCCGCCGCGGCGCTGCAATTCCTGCTCGCCCATCCGGCGATCGCTGCCCACGTGCCGGGAACCCGCACCGTCGAGCAGATGAAACAGAATATCGCCTGGGTCAGCCATCCGATCCCGGCCGAGCTCTGGCACGATCTGAAGCGCCAGGGCCTGCTGCGCGAGGACGCCCCGGTTCCTGGCTGATCGTCGTCGCGTGGGCTGCTTCCGCTTATGGGGTGGATGCGGCGCCCCCCGCGTTCTTCTTTCGCCACCCGATGGCTTCGATTTCGACAGCAACGGCGTCCATAACCTCCATCACAGGTTCGACCTTGAATTGGAAAACCGCGAACGTGCTGGTGAGGAAGTGGATGTCCGCTGGCCTTTCGGTCTCAACCACCATGTAGCCACCGTATTCGCCAACCCTAACCAGAAACTGGTGGATCGTCATCGTCTCAGGCATCTTCCAGTTCTTGAAGACCCCGAGAACCCGTTCCTGTGCCGCTTCGTAGTCTGCGTATGAAGCGGCCGCGCGTTCATACCAAGTTACGACATACTTCATGTATTCCTCCCCATTGGACCGGGAACGCCACACCAAACTCGTCCTGTCCGACAGGGTGGCTTCAGGTGCGGGTGGCCCTCGGATATTTGATCACGGGGCATTCGGTTCGTAAAGTCAAGGTACCATCCTCGAACGCGAGGCTCGGTGGCGTGCCATCATGCCCAATTTGTCATCCCCGGACTTGTTCGCTCGCAGGCTCGCCCCATCGCAGTATCAGGCGCGGACACCTCCCAATCGGAAGAATGGGTCGCCGGAATAAATCCGGCGATGACATAGATGGAGAATGCTTCGAGGTTCGCCGATGCTGCTCAGAACTCCGGCTTGCGCTTGTCGCGGAAGGCAGCGACTCCTTCCTTAAGTTCGGCGCTTCCGGCGGCGACGTGGCCGGCAAGCGCTTCAAGCGGGCGCTCGACTTCTTCTCCTTCCGCCGCATTGATCAGCATCTTGGTTGCCTGGGTGGCGGAGGGCCCGCGCGCGGCGATGCGGGCGGCCATGTCGCGGGCGGCCTGCAAGGATGCGCCCGTGGCCACCACCTGATCGACAATCCCGAGACTCAAGCCCTCCCCGGCGGTGAAGACCTCGCCGAGCAAGGCCATGCGGCGCACGGTCTGGGAGCCGAAGCGGCGCACGCTGCGCTGGGTTCCCGACCAGCCGGGAATGATGCCGAGGCCGGTTTCCGGCGAGCCCAGTTTCACATGGGTTTCGGCGATGCGGAAATCGGCCGTGGCCGCGAGTTCGAGCCCGCCGCCCAGCGCATGGCCGTTGAGCGCCGCGATCAGCGGCTGGCGCAACCGCGCCAGCGCATCGAAAGCGCGATGGCCGTGGCGCACCCAGGCCATGCCGAAATCCTGAGGAGCCCATTTCGACCAGGCGTCGATGTCGCCGCCGGCACAGAAGGATTTTCCGCCCTCGCCGGTGATGATCGCCACCCGCACCTCGCGCATCGTCTCGATCAGATGGGCGGCGCGCTCGAGCGCCAGAACCATCTCATAGTCGAGAGCGTTGAGCTTCTCAGGCCTTGCAATGGTGAGGACCGCCACATGGCCCTTGGCCTCGAGCCTGATGCGGGGATCGCCGGTGTCAGCCATGGAGCTCAAGCCCCATCGGCTCGGGCCAAAACAGGGCCTTCTGCATCGGCTTCAGGTCCGGCGCCACGATCAGCGGGAACTCCGACTGATCCAGGATATTGGCCTGCAACTCGGCACCGGGGGCGATTTCGGTGACCACCATTCCCTCCCGCGTCAGCTTCATCACGCAACGCTCGGTCACGTAGGTGACGTCCTGTCCCTGCGCCACGGCGCGGCGGCCGGAGAACGAGACCTGCTCCACCTCGCGCACCAGCTTCTTCACCCTGCCTTCCTTGTCGATCCTGAGCTTGCCGTCCTTAACCTCCATCTTGGCGCCGGCATTGAAGAAGCCGGAATAGACGATTCTGCGGGCCCGTGCCGTGATGTCGACAAAGCCGCCGGCGCCCGCCGTCACATGCGGGCGCACGCCGAGCTTCGAGACATTGACCGAGCCCATGCTATCGATCTGCAGGAAGGAGAGCAGCGAGCAATCGAAGCCGCCGGCCTGAAAGTAAGTGAACTGGTGGGGCGACGGCACGATCGCCTCGGCATTGGACGAGCAGCCGAACTGGAAATCCAAAAGCGGCACGCCGCCCACCGCCCCCTGCTCGATCACCCAGGTGACCTTGCCGTGCAGGCCCTCTTCCAGGAATATGCGCGGCACATTGGCGGAAACGCCGAAGCCGAGATTGACGGCCCAGCCGAGTTTGAGCTCCTGGGCGACGCGCCGCGCGATTGCTTTGCCGGTGCCGAATTCCATGAGGCTGAAGGTATTGAGCGGCTTGAACACCTCGCCGGAAATCGCCGGGTCATGGGGCGTCTGGGTGGTCTGCCACTGGTCCGGCGCCTCGACGATGTAATCGACGAGGATGCCGGGCACATGCACGGCATGCGGCTTGAGGGTTTCGTTCTCGACCACGAACTTGACCTGGGCGATGACGATGCCGCCATTGTTGTGGGCCGCCATGGCGAGATCGAGGGCGCCCAGATAGGCGCCTTCCTGCTCGAAGGTGAGATTGCCGCGCTCGTCCGAGGAGGTGGCGCGGATAACTGCGACATTGGGCACGATAGCCGGGAAATACAGCCACTCCTCACCCTCGAATTGAATCTTCTTGACGATCGGTGCGGCGGCCGCTTTGGCATTCATGGCGCAGCCCTCGCGGTCGGGATCGACGAAAGTATCGAGACCGACCTTGGTGAGAACGCCGGGGCGCTTCGCCGCCGCCTCGCGGTGCATGTCGAACATGATGCCGGAGGGCACGTTATAGGCGGCGATCTCGTTGGCGCCGAGCATCTGCCAGATGCGCGGCGGCTCGGCCGAAGAGGGACCGGATGGATAGGAGCCGCCGATGATCCTGGCGATCAGTCCCGGCTTGGCGATGTGGTCGACGCCCTTGACGCCATAGAAGTCGCCGGCGGCGATCGGATGCAGCATGGTGAGTCCCTTGGGATGCGCCTCGCGGTCGAAACGCTCGCCCAGCGCCTTCAGCACCGCATCGGGGCAGCAGAGCCCTGAGGAGGAATTGACGGTGACGGTGGCGCCATCGGCAATGGTCTTCACGGCTTCGGCGGCGGAAACGATCTTCGGCATTCCTCACCTGTTGCCGCGGATCAGGTCGGCGGCCTTCTCTGCAATGGCGATGGTGGGCGCATTGGTATTGGCGGACACGATGCGCGGCATGATCGAGCTGTCGCAGACCCTCAAGCCTTCGATGCCGCGCACTTTCAGCGAGGGATCGACGACGGCCATCCTGTCCGACCCCATCTTGCAGGTGCCGGCGGGATGGTAGGACGAGCGGGCATTGGCGCGCGCGGCTTCCACATAGTCCTTCCGCGTCTTGCAGGCGGGACCGGGAAAGTGCTCGCTGGCCACGAAGCGGCGCATGGAGCGGGTGCGGCCCACCTCCTGGGTGATCTTGATCGCATCGATATGGCGGTCGAGATCGTAAGGTTCGGCGAAGGAATTGGGATCGACGATGGGCGAATCCGCCGAATTGCCGGAGCGCAGCGTGACGCTGCCGCGCGAGCGCGGCCTTGTCTGATAGGAGTTGCAGGTGGCGCCGTTGCCGCCGGGCACCGATCCCACACCTTCCTCGACACCGGCGCCGGCGAGGAAATGGAATTGCAGGTCGGGTGTCTTCTCCTTGCGGTCGCTCCACCAGAAGGCGCCGGCCTCGACGATGTTGGAGGCAACGGGTCCTGTGCGGAACATTACATATTGCAGCCCGGCCCAGGCCTTCCAATGCATCTTCTTGTATTTGTCGTAGGAGTGCGGCCCGTTCAGCACCCAGGTGACATCGGTGGAGAAATGGTCGTGCAGGTTGTGGCCGACGCCGGGAAGATCATGGACAACGGCAACGCCCTTCTCCTTCAGATGCGCCGCGGGGCCGATGCCGGAGAGCATCAGCAACTTGGGCGAGCCGATGGCGCCGCCGGTGAGGATCACTTCGCCCGCGGCAGCGATGCGCTGCGTGCCTCCGCCTTCGACAATTTCGACGCCGACCGCCTTGCGCTTTTCGACCACAATGCGGGTGACAAAGACGCCGGTCCTGACCGTGAGATTGGGCCGCTTCCCAGCCTCCTTCAGATAGGCAACAGCGGCGCTGCAGCGGCGGCCGTCGCGGATCGTCATCTGATAGAGGCCCGCCCCTTCCTGCTTGCCGGAATTGAAATCCGGATTGAAGGGCATACCGAAATCCATGCAGCCCTGGACATAAGCGAGCGACACGCGGTTGGGATTGACCGGATCGGAAACGGCGAGCGGACCGTCGACGCCATGCTCGCTACCGCCCAGCCTTGTGTTGCCTTCCGACTTGATGAAATACGACTTGAGGTCCTTCCAGCTCCAGCCCTTGCAGCCGAAGTCCGCCGCCCATTCGTCGTAATCCTCGGGGCAGCCGCGGGTATAGATTTCGGCGTTGATCGAACTGCCGCCGCCGAGCACGCGGGCCTGCGGATAGACGGCGACGCGGTTATTGGCATGGCGAAGCGGCGCCGTCTCATAACCCCAGGTGAGCGGCCCGCCGGTCATCTTGAAAAAGCCCACCGGCATGTGGATGAAGGGGTCGCGATCGCGCGGGCCCGCCTCGAGCAGCAACACTTTTGCGTCCGCCATTTCGCTCAACCGCGCCGCCAGCACTCAACCCGCCGAACCGCCGCCTATGATCACATAATCGTACATCGATCCCCTACCGCAACCGCTCTTGCCAGGTTTCCGGCCCTGGGCTAATTATAACTAACCGGTTCGTTATATCAAGCCGGGGGAGGCGGCCCGCATCATGCTGGCGAAAAAAACCCAAAGAGCCCGCGATCCCGCGGCCACACGGCAGCGCATTCTGGCGGCGGCCAAGGCGGAATTCGCCCGCAAGGGCCTGGGCGGCGCCCGCGTCGACGACATCGCGCTCCGCGCCAAGTCGAACAAGCGCATGATGTACCATTATTTCGGCAACAAAGACGAGCTGTTCCGCATCGTGCTCGAAGAGGCCTATGGCGACTTCCGCGCCGCCGAGGCAAAGCTCGAACTCGACCGGCTCGATCCGGTCGAAGCGCTCAAGACGCTCGTCGCTTTCACCTGGAAATATTATCTCGACAATCCGGAATTCATCACCCTCGTCAACAGCGAAAACCTGCACAAGGCGCGGCACATCAAGGATTCGGCCAAGATACGGGAAATGAGCCGCCCCTTCGTCGAGCGCATGCGGCAATTGCTTGGACGGGGTGCGGCGACGGGCCTGTTCCGCAAGGGACTCGACGCCGTGCAGGTCAACATCACCGTTGCGGCCATTGGCTATTATTATCTCACCAACCGATTCACGGGATCGATCGTGTTCGAGCGCGACCTGATGAGCGGCCGCGCGCTGGCCGAGCGGCTCGATTTCAACACCCGCACCGTGCTCCGCCTCGTCTGCACCCCGGAAACGCTGAAGAAGATCGAGGCCCAGTCATGACCGGCGCTGCATTGGTCACCGGCGCCAGGCGCGGCATCGGCAAGGCCATCGCTCTGACGCTCGCCGCCGAGGGCTTCGATGTCGCGGTCAACGATGCCATCGATTCGGACGAGCTTCGTGACGTAGCAGGCGAGATCGCGGCCATGGGGCGCAAGTCCGCGGCGGCAGTGGGCGATATTTCCGATTGCGCCGGCCACGCGCGCATGCTCGACGCGGCCGATGCGGCCATCGGCCCCTTGACCACGCTCGTCAACAATGCCGGTGTATCGGTTATGAACCGCGGCGATCTGCTCGACGTGACGGCGGAAAGCTTCGACCGCTGCCTCGACATCAATACCCGCGGCACCTTCTTCCTTACCCAGGCCTTTGCGCGGCGGCTGCTGACAGCGGCCCCCGCGCCCATCGGCCACCGCAGCATCGTCACGATTTCCTCCGCCAATGCGGTCGCCGTATCGATCGCGCGCGGCGAATATTGCATCTCCAAGGCCGCCGTCTCGATGATGTCGAAGCTGTTCGCGGCACGGCTCGCCAATGACGGCATCGGCGTCTATGAAATCCAGCCGGGCTTCATCGAAACCGGCATGACGGCTCCGTCCAAGGCGCGCTACGACAAGCTGATCGATGAGGGCCTCACCGTCATCAAGCGCTTCGGCACGCCGGAGGAAATAGGCCGCATCGCCGCCACCCTGGCCAAGGGGCTCCTGCCCTTCACAGCGGGCCAGATCATCCAGGCCGATGCCGGCCTGCTCAGCGTGAGATACTGACCATGAAGATAGAGCTTCCCAGCGCCAAAGGCGGGCTCAATTCCTATCGCCTCACGGGCGAGCCGCTCGCGGTGCGCAAGCCGCGCATACCATTCAACCGCATCGCTTTCGCCGCCGCCCATGTGGTGGTCAATCCCCTGAGCAATGCCGATCCCTCGGGCAAGCCCGATATCGACTGGAAAACCACACTCGCCTACCGGCGCTATCTGCTCGACCAGGGCTTCGGCATCGCCGAGGCAATGGACACCTCGCAGCGCGGCATGGGCCTCGACTGGCCGCGGGCCCTGGAGCTCATCAAGCACTCGCTGGCCGATGCATCTGCCCGCAAGGGGGCGCTTATCTATTCGGGTTGCGGCACCGACCATCTCGACCCGCGCGAGGCGCATTCGCTCGACGAGGTGGTGGTGGCCTATCTCGAACAATTGCATGCCATCCAGAAACTCGGCGGGCGCATCATCCTGATGGCGAGCCGGGCGCTCGCCAGGGCCGCCAAGTCGCCGGACGACTACATCAAGGTCTATTCGCGGGTTCTTGCCGATGCCGAGCATCCGGTGATCCTGCATTGGCTCGGCGACATGTTCGATCCCGGGCTTGCGGGCTATTGGGGCGGCGGCGATTTTGCCCAGACCATGGAGACCTGCCTCGCGGCAATCGGCGCCAATTTGCCAAAGGTCGACGGCATCAAGATCTCGCTCCTCGACTCGCGGAAGGAAATCGAGATGCGGCGGCGGCTTCCGGCGCCGGTCAGGATGTACACGGGCGACGATTTCAACTATCCCGAACTGATCGAAGGCGACGCGCAGGGTCATTCGCATGCGCTGCTCGGCATTTTCGATGGCATAGCGCCCGCCGCATCGCAGGCTTTGGCGGCATTGGCCAAGGGCAACACGAAGAAATTCCATACCCTTCTCGACCCGACGGTGCCCCTGTCGCGGCTCATCTTCAGGACGCCCACCCAGTATTACAAGACCGGCATCGTCTTCCTCGCCTGGCTCAACGGCCATCAGGATCATTTCATCATGCTGAACGGCGCCCAGGCGATGCGGCCCCTGCCCTATTTCGCCGATATATTCCGGTTGGCCGATCAGGCGCGGCTCCTGCGCAAGCCCGATCTCGCGGTGAAGCGCATGAAGCAGCTCCTCGCGGTCTACGGCCTGTGATGCGAGCCCTTGCCGGCCATCCGGAATTCTGCGCCATCAACACGGCGACGCTGGGCTTCCAGGCGCCGATCGAGAATACGATCGAGGCGGTGGCGCGGGCGGGCTTCGGCGGCATTGCGCCGTGGCGGCGCGAGATTGAAGGCAAGGATGTAGCGGCGATTGCCCGGCGCATCCGCGAGGCGGGGCTCAAGGTCACCGGCTACTGCCGCAGCACCTATATACCGGCGGCGGACCGGGCGGGCTTCATGGCAAATGTCGAGGCCAACCGCCGCGCGCTTGCCGATGCGGCGGTGCTCGGCGCCGGTTGCTTCGTCATGGTGGTGGGCGGCCCGCCCGCGGGTTCTAAGGACATTGCCGCGGCACGGGCGCAGGTTAAGGAGGCATCGGCACTGCTCGTCGAAACCGGGCGCAAGCTCGGCGTCAGCATCGCGCTCGAACCGCTGCACCCGGTCTATGCGGCGGAGCGCAGTTGCCTGTCGCTTCTTTCGGAAGCGCTCGATATGTGCGATTCGATTGACGGTGCCGCGGACCCGTGGCTTGGAACCTGCATCGATGTCTATCATGTCTGGTGGGATCCCAATCTCGCCCGCGACATTGCCCGGGCCGGCGCGCAGAAACGCATTTTCGGTTTCCATGTCTGCGACTGGCTGGTGCCCACGGCCGACGTGCTCAACGACCGCGGCATGATGGGCGACGGCATCATCGATGTTCCCGGCATAAGGCGCCTGATCGAGGCGGCGGGCTACGATGGGCTGGTCGAAGTGGAGATTTTTTCGGAAAGAAACTGGTGGAGAAGGCCCATGGCCGAGACGCTGGGCATCTGCAAGGAGCGGTTCGCCTCTTCGACCTAACCGATCCTCACTTGCGTGTCCGGATCGAAGTATACCGCCTTGTCGAGATTGAAGGCGAGTTTCGTCGTCTGGCCGGCCTGAACATTGGCATCGGCCCTGAGCCGCGCCACCACCTGCTTGCCGCCGAGATTGGTGACCGCGAAGGTGTCGGCACCCGCCGGCTCCACCACTTCGATGACACAGGGCGCCTCGACCACATTCTTCGACAGGCGGTCGGCGCCGTCGGGATCGGTGATCGCCTCGGGTCGGATGCCGAAGACGATCTTGCGTCCGGCGAAGGACGCAAGCGGGGCGAATGAGACGTCGAGCTTCAGCGGCCGCCCGGCGTGCTGAACGATGGAGAGCGCCAGCTTCTTGCCCTTGGCCTCGACATCGGCGGCGAGCAGGTTCATCGCCGGAGAGCCCATGAAATCGGCGACGAACATGTTGGCCGGCCGGTTGTAGATTTCGGCCGGGGTGCCGAATTGCTGCAGCACGCCATCCTTGAGCACGGCGATCTTGGTGGCGAGCGTCATCGCCTCGATCTGGTCGTGGGTGACGTAAACGATGGTGGTCTTCATCGCCTGGTGCAGGCGCTTGATCTCGATGCGCATGTCGACGCGCAGCTTGGCGTCGAGATTGGAGAGCGGTTCGTCGAACAGGAACACCAGCGGACGGCGCACCAGGGCGCGGCCCATGGCGACGCGCTGGCGCTGGCCGCCGGAGAGCTGCGAGGGCTTGCGCGCCAGCAGGTGGCCGATCTGCAGCGTGTCGGCGACTTCCTTGATCGCCTTGTCGCGCTCCTCCTTCGGCACGCCGCGGATTTCCATGCCGAAGGCGATGTTTCCGGCCACCGTCATGTTGGGATAGAGCGCATAGGACTGGAACACCATGGCGATGTCGCGCTGCGAGGGATGCAGCTCGTTCACCCTCTTGCCGGCGATACGGATTTCACCGGAGGTGACCGATTCAAGCCCGGCGATGGTGTTGAGCAAGGTCGACTTGCCGCAGCCCGAGGGACCGACGAGGACGAGAAAGCCGCCTTCCCCGATCTCCAGCGAGATGCCTTTCAGCACATCGACGGCGCCGAATTTCTTTTCGAGATTCTTGATTTCAAGAAACGCCATGACTAGCCCTTAACCGATCCCGCCATGAGACCGCGCACGAAATAGCGGCCCGAGACGACATAGACGACGAGCGTCGGCAGCGCCGCCAGAATGGCGCCGGCGAAATGCACGTTGTATTCCTTAACACCGGTCGACGAATTGACCAGATTGTTGAGCGCCACGGTCATCGGCTGCGAGTCGGAATCGGAGAAGGAGGCGCCGAACAGGAAGTCGTTCCAGATATTGGTGAACTGCCAGATGACGGTGACCACGACGATGGGGCCGGAACTGGGCAGGAGGATGCGGCGGAAAATCTGGAAGAAGCCGGCGCCGTCGATCATGGCGGCGCGCACCAGTTCGGTCGGAAAGGCCTCGTAATAGTTGCGGAAGAACAGCGTGGTGAAGCCGAGGCCGTAGACGGCGTGGATCAACACCAGTCCACTGGTCGTTCCGGCAAGGCCCAGCAGTCCGAGAATTCGGGCCGAGGGAATGAGCACGATCTGGAAGGGAATGAAGCAGGAGAGCAGCATGAGCGCGAAAACATAGGTGTCGCCGCGGAAGCGCCATTTGGTGAGCACGTAGCCGTTGAGGGCGCCGAGCATGGTGGAAATGACGACCGCCGGCACCACCATGAAGATCGAATTGATGAAATAGGGCCTGAGGCCGGTGGGCTGGACGCCGATCTGGGCAGTGGACCAGGCGCTGCCCCACGGCGCGAACGTGAATTCGCCGGGCAGCGCCAGCATGTTGCCCTGGCGGATTTCCTCAAGGGGCTTCACGGAGTTCACCAGCATCACATAGAGCGGCAGCATGTAATAGACGGCGAAGAGGATAAGCAGCGCGTAAATCAAGGCGCGGACGAAGGGGCCGGTGCGCACCGCGGTATCGGTGGCGGGGCCGCTCATGGGCGCTTTCCTCCCCTGAGCTCGGAATAGAGATAGGGCACGATGATCGCGGCGATCATCATCAGCATGATCATGGCGGAGGCCGCGCCCATGCCCATTTCGTTGCGCCCGAAAGTGAATTTCTGCATGAAGAGGGCAGGCGTCCAGGTGGCCGTGCCGGGACCGCCGTCGGTCATGGCGACAATCAGGTCGTAAGACTTTATGGCAAGATGGGCGAGCACCACGAAGGCCGAAAGGAACACCGGCCGCATCAGCGGAATGATGATGCGGCGGTACAGCGTCCAGTTGGAGGCGCCGTCGATCTGGGCGGCCTTGACGATCTCGTTGTCGACGCCGCGCAGCCCCGCCAGAAACATGGCCATGACGAAGCCTGAGGACTGCCAGATGGCGGCGATGACGATGGTGTAGATGGCGAACCTGCCGTCCTTGATCCAGCGGAACGAGAAGCTCTCGAAACCCCAACTCTTGACCACATGCTCAAGCCCGATGCCGGGATCGAGGAACCATTTCCAGGCGACGCCGGTGACGATGAAGGAGAGCGCCATGGGATAGAGATAGATGGGGCGCAGAAACCCTTCGCCGCGGATCTTCTGGTCGAGCAGGATGGCGAGGCCGAGACCCAGCACGCTGCAGATGACGATATAGAGCGTGCCGAAGATCGCCAGATTGTAGAGCGACGTCGACCAGTTGGGATGGTTGAACAGGCGCACGTAATTGCCCAGACCCACCCAGCTCGTGAGGTCGGGCATCAGTTTCGAGCCGGTGAAGGACAGGACGCCGGTGAACAGGATGAAGCCGTAGACGAACAGGAGAATAAGGGCGAAGCTGGGCGCCAGCACCAGCTTCGGGAGAAATTCCCGCAACAGCGCCCGCGGCGACATCGAAGCCGTGCTGGACAAACTACCCCCCAGGGATCAAGGGGGCCCCGGCTTGCGCCGGAGCCCTGCGACTATCGTTCAGCCCTTGGCGCCGGCGACCGCTTCGGTCAGCGCCTTGGCGGCGGCGGCGGCGTCCATCTCGCCGTTGAAGTGGCGGGTCACCACGTCATAGACCGCGTTCTTGATCGCCGCCGGTGCGGCATGGCCGTGGGCCATGGAACCGAACAGCATGCCGCTCTTGCTGGCTTCCGCCAGATCGGCCATGCCCTTCTTGCCGCAATCGTCGAAAGCGTCGTTGGGAACGTCGGTGCGGGCGGGCACCGAGCCCTTGACCACGTTGAAGGCCGACTGGAAGCTCGGGCTTTCGATGGCCGAGGCCATCATCAGCTGGGCCTTCTTGCCGGCCTCGCCCACCCCGAACATCATGAACTGATCGGAGTTGAAGGTGACCGACCCTTGTGTTCCGGGGTGGCGGATGCAGATGAAATCGACACCCGGCTTCTGACCGGCCTTGAGGAATTCGCCCTTGGCCCAGTCGCCCATCATCTGCATACCGGCCTTGCCCTCGATCACCATGGCGGATGCGAGGTTCCAATCGCGGCCGGAGAAGTTGTCGTCGACATAGGTGCGCAGCTTGGCCATGCGGTTGAAGGCTTCCACCATCTTGTCGCCGCCCAGCACTGCCGGGTCGAGATCGATCAAGGCGGCTTTGTAGAAATCGGCACCCAGCGATAGCACGACGCCGTCGAAGATCGTCGCATCCTGCCAGGCCTGGCCGCCATGGGCCAGGGGCGTGATGCCATTGGCCTTCATCTTGTCGAGAACGGCCACGAGTTCGTCCCAGCTTTCGGGCGCCTTGCCGCCGGCCGCATCGAGGGCCGCCTTGTTGATCCACACCCAGTTGGTCGAGTGGACGTTGACGGGCGCCGCGATCCACTTGCCGTCATGCTTGGCGAAAGCCTGCAGCGCCGCCGGCACCACGTTGTCCCAGCCTTCGGCGGTGGCAACTTCATTCAGGTCGCCGAGTACACCCTGTTTGGCCCAGTCTACAATGTCGAAACCCAGAGCCTGCACGGCGGTGGGCGGATTGCCCGAAGTGACGCGGGCGCGCAATGCCGTCATGGCGGCTTCGCCGCCGCCGCCGGCCACCGGCATGTCCTTCCAGGTGACGCCCTTGCCTTCGAGGTCCTTCTTGAGAACGTCGAGGGCCGCCGCTTCGCCGCCCGAGGTCCACCAGTGCAGCACTTCCACCTCATCGGCATGGGCCATGGCCGTGAGGCCCATGACCGCCGCCGTTGTCAACAAGAACTTGCGTAACATTTGAGATCTCCCTTTGGTTGCGAACTTACCGGCATCCGGATGAATGCCATTTTTCCGTCTTGCCGCCCGCAAACCGGCGCGGGCGGGCTTCTGGAACTTTCCGGGCATGTTCCGCGATGCCTTGCCCGCATCCATGCCCTAAGTAACTAAATAGTTCAATAGCCAATTGCGCGAGGCCGTCAGGCGGCGTCGCGAATGGCCCCCGGCCCCGGAATGGCGCCCGGCGGACATTTGCCGAGGATGATCATGCCGAGAACCTCATCCTTGGTGACATCGGATACTTTGGCGGTGCCGACGACGCGACCGTTCTTCATGACCGATACGCGGTCGGCGAGATCGAAGACATCGTGAATATCGTGGCTGATCAGGAAGATTCCGATACCGTGGGCCTTGAGCTGCTTGATCAGTTCGCCGACTTGCGCGGTTTCCTGGGGGCCCAACGCGGCGGTGGGCTCATCCATGATCAGGATGCGGGCGTTGAAGTGAATGGCCCGGGCGATCGCCACCGACTGGCGCTGGCCGCCGGAGAGCGATTTGACCGGGTCCTTGAAGCGGCGGAAGTTCGGGTTGAGGCGGCCCATCACATTGCGCGCCTGCGATTCCATGGCGATGTCGTCGAGGGTGCCCCACTTGGTGCGAAGCTCGCGGCCGAGATAGAGATTGGCGGCGGCATCGACATTGTCGGCGAGCGCCAGGGTCTGGTAGATGGTCTCGATGCCATAGCGCTTGGCGTCGCGCGGATTGTGGATCTCGGCTTTCTCGCCATTGACGAAAATTTCACCCGCATCGCGTTTGTAGGCGCCCGACAGGATCTTGATCAGCGTCGACTTGCCGGCACCATTGTGGCCGAGCAGGCCCACCACTTCGCCCGCATGGAGATCGACGCTGGCGTGATCGACGGCCTTGACGCCGCCGAAGGCGATCGACATGTCGCGCATTTCAACCAGCGGCGTGCCGCGATTCTCAACAACCGGCGTTACGACCGGCGTCTCCGCCGGAGCGGCTGCCGCCGTCCTGGGCGTCGCGGGAGATTTATTCACAATCCTGGCATTCATTTTCTGCTCCCCCGATTAGCTGGCGCGCCTGCGATAGGTCGTGTCGATCCAAACGGCGGCGACAAGCACCGAGCCGACGACCATATCCTTGATGGCCGACTCAAGATTGAGCAGCGTCATGCCCGACTGTAGCGACTGCATAACCAGCGCGCCGAGCAAGGCCCCGTAGATGGTGCCGAGGCCGCCGGCCAGCGACGTGCCGCCAATAACGGCGGCGGCGATCACATAGAGCTCGTCGAACTGGCCCAGTGCATTGGTGGCCGAATCGAGGCGGGCCGAGGAGATGGCGGCGGATACCGCGGCAAGTGCCCCCATCAGCGAGAATATCATCAGGGTTAGCCGCTTGGTGTTGATGCCGGCGAGTTCGGCCGCCTCCGGATTTCCGCCGGTTGCATAGATGTAGCGGCCGAAGCGGGTGCGGGTCGCCATGAAAGTCATTGCGAGACCGATGCCAAGGGCGATCAGCACGGGGATGGAGTAGCCGAAGGAAATGAACAGGCCCTCGGCCGGCACCGCGATGCCGGTCTCGGCCACATAGCGGACGACCACACCCTTTGGCCAGTAGTAGGAGTTAACCAGCCAGGTCGTGCCGAGCGCCAGGATGCAGCCGGTGGCGGCGAGAAAATATTCCGCCCACATAGGGCGGAGCGGGAAGTTGAAACGCTGGCGCTGGCGGCGGCCGTTGAGGATGGCGGCGATGATCGCCGCGCAGGCGAGGAGGCCGAGAATCCAGCTCGCCGTCCAGCCGATGGAACCGGGTGTGATGCCGGAAATGCCGCCGCCGATGAGCTTGAAGTTCTTGTCCATGGGCGCCACGGTCTCGCCGCGGATCACCCACCAGGCGGCACCCCGCCAGACGATCAAGCCGCCCAGGGTCACGATGAAAGAGGGAATGCCGGCAAAGGCAATGAGCGCCCCGTGAAAGGCGCCGATACCGGCGCCGATGGCGAGTCCAAGAACGAGCGTCACGATCCAGATCAGTGGATGGCCGACACCGAGCGCCGGGCCGAGCCAGAAGACTTGCATGTAGGCGATGCAGACGGCAGTGAAGCCGAGGATCGAGCCGACCGCAAGGTCGATTTGGCGCATGACAATGATCAGCACCATGCCGGTAGTCATCACCGCGATCGAGGAGGTCTGCACCAGCAGAATCCAGAGGTTGCGAGCCGAGAGGAAATTGCCTCCAAGCAAGCCCTCGCCGGGCCGGATGAGCGAGCTGGCAATTTCAAATCCGAACCAGATCACCAGCAGCGCGACCACCATGCCGAGCGTGCGCGTGTCGATCTCCGTGGCGCGGAAAAACTGCCGGACGGCATTCTCCTCGCTCAGCGCCGGACCTTGTGATTGTGTTGCCGATGTCGACATCAATTGCCCCCATTCCTGATATCGCCAAACCGCTTTTCGCGTTGCTTCTCATAATATGGAAACCGCGCCACCCCAAAGGTGACGCGGCCATGATGTGTCAATCCATCCTGCTTGACAAGAAATCAGTTGCAGGCCGAAACCGAACCGGCCGCCACACCGGCGCACACTTTGTCCTTGGACACCCAGCCGCCGTCGATGACGTCAGCGAGGTTGGCCTTGGTGATCGGGTTCGGCGGGATCAGAATGGCATTCACTTCCACGCCCTTCTTGCCGCCGCTGAACTTGCCGACGCCAGGAAGCGAGGTGGGATCAGCGCCTTCAGCGATGGCGTTGGCGGCTTCCGCGGCCGTCTTGCCGAGAGCGCGGGCGTCCTTCCACACCGAGACGAGCTGGGTGCCGAGGGCGACGCGGTTCAGTGCCGCGTGGTCGCCGTCCTGGCCGGTCACCGGAACCGTGCCGGCGAGGCCCTGGGCTTCGAGCGCCGCGACAACGCCGCCAGCCATGCCATCGTTCTCCGAGATGACAGCGTCGACCTTGTTGTTCACCGAAGTCAGGCACTGTTCCATGTTCTTTTGGGCATTGCTCGGCTGCCAGCCGTCAGTGAAGGTTTCGCAGACGTTCTTGATCTTGCCCGCGTCCATGTTCTCCTTGAGCACTTCCATGATGCCTTCGAACAGGAATGTGGCGTTCGGGTCGCCCTTGTCGCCCTTGATGAAGGCGAAATCGCCTTCCGGCTTCACCTTCAGCATTTCCTTGGCCATGAGGCGGCCCACGCCGACGTTGTCGAACGTCACGTAGAGCGCATCGGGATGCTCGACGAGAACGTCATAGGAGAGCATTTTCACGCCGGCATCCGCCGCGTTCTGGAAGGCCGGTAGAATGGCATCCTGGTCAAAGGCGACGACGAGAATAACGTCGACTTTCTGGGTGATCAGGCCTTCGATGTCGGTGAGCTGTTTTGCAGCCGACCCTTGCGCATCGGTCGAGACGAACTTGTTGCCAGCGGCCTCGACCACGGCCTTGATCGCGGCTTCGTCGGTTTTCCAGCGCTCTTCCTGGAAAGTCTTCCACGACACGGCGATGGTCTTGCCGGCGGCCATGGCCGACATGGACGACATGCCCAGCATCAAGGCGCCTGCCATGAGAGCGAAAATCTTGCGGTTCATACTCCGGTCCTCCTCAACAGCCTTCAAATCCCGCGGGACGCCTCCCTGTGCCGGAGTCAATCCGGGCGACACGGGTCCTGGGCCATGGACGATGTTGGAATTGTTTTATTTCGGCGTCCAAAAAAATGTTGCGGCAAGTCTGGTTCTGAGTCAACATCCGGCATGAAAAAAGTGATTGTGCAGCGCGATAGTCGATGCTGCGGGTGCGAATGACAACCATGCGGGCCAAGGCCGATAGCGATCTGGTGCGGCGGCAGAACCGCGGCATCGTCCTGGAAACCTTGCGCCAGCGGGGGCCGCTCGCCCGCGTCGAGTTGGGCCGCCTGACCGGACTGTCGCCCGCCACAATTACATCGATTTCCGGCCAGCTCATCGGCCAGGGCCTCATTGGCGCCCACGCCGAGGAGGATCAGTCGGAAGGACCGCTGAAGCGCGGGCGGCCGCTCACCCGCCTCGATCTCAACCCGCTCGCCGCCAATGTGCTGGCGGTGAAGATCTCGATCGACGGGGTGGAACTGGCGCTTGCCGATTTCCGCGGCGAGGTGCGGCGGCGCGCCGCCATCAAGTTGCCGACCTACGAGGCCGACCGGTTGGCATTCGGCCACGCGGTGGCATCCGAAATCAAGGCCTTCCTGACCCGTTTCCGCGTTGCCAGAGCATCGGTGGCGCGCATCGGTATCGCGGTGCAGGGACTCGCCGACACCCAGGCCGGCACCATCGTGTGGAGCCCCGCCTTCAGTGCCCGCAATATTCCGCTGGGCAGCCCCATCGGACAGGCGCTCGGCATTCCCTGCTCGGTCGCCAACGACGCCAACATGATCGCCGAAGGCCTGACCGGCACCGGCGGCAGGCGCTATGGCGGAACCACGGCGGTGGTGTTCATGGGCTATGGCGTCGGCATGGGATTGATCGTCAACGGCGCCGTCTATCACGGCTCGACCGGGGCGGCGGCCGAATTCGGCCATATGAACCACATTCCGCACGGGCCGCTCTGCCGCTGCGGCCGCGACGGCTGCATCGAAGCCTATGCAGCCGACTATGGCATCTATCGCGCCGCGGCCGGCCTGCCGGATTCGAACAGCCCGTCCCACTCTGCGGTACCGGAGGAGACCATGCTCGATATCGAAACCAGGGCACGCAAGGGCCATGCGCGCGCCGTGGCCGCCTTCGAGCGGGCGGGCGAGGCCCTGGGCTACGGCATCGCGCGGGTGATCGCCATCCTGAACCCGGACCACATCGTGCTGGCGGGCCCGGGCACCCGCGCGATCGCGCTCATCGAACCCAGCTTGCGCCGGGCGATCGAGGCGGGCGTGGTCGATGCGCTCCGCCGCAATGTCGAGATCGATGTGGTGCCGATCGGCACCGACATGATTGTCAAGGGTACGATCGACAGCGCGTTGCGCCATCTCGACCGCGAGGTTTTCGCGGCCGGACTTCCGCTTGAGGATGCACTGACAATGGAGAGGGCCGGATGAAACGTCTCGCCTTAACGCTTACCGCGGCGGCGGCCCTGGCAACAGCGGCGGCGGCGGAAGAATTGCCGTGGGCCGAGGGCCATGTGGGCCGCACGCTCAGCTATGCCGAAGCCGCGGTCATGGCCAAGGGCAAATTGCAGCAACTGCTCGACCGCGGCAAGGACCTGTTCACCGCCAAGTTCACGGTTCT
Organism: Hyphomicrobiales bacterium; assembly: GCA_052386315.1. Lineage (GTDB taxonomy): Bacteria > Pseudomonadota > Alphaproteobacteria > Rhizobiales > Aestuariivirgaceae > Aestuariivirga. The sequence goes on along the minus strand of JBQTKG010000056.1, from coordinate 3,633 downwards.
CGACGGCGCCGGCCGCCCCAAGGCGACGCAGGCGATCGTGCCGACCAAGCGCAAGCGCGGCGAGAATGCCGCCTTCCAGCGCACCGGCGGGCCTGACGCCAATGCCTGTTCCGGTTGTCACAACGATCCCATCACCGGGGCTGCCGGCGATTTCGTCGCCAATGTCTTCGTTTCGGAAGGCTTCGAAAGCGCCGATTTCGACTCGATCGATCCGCAATTCTCCAATGAGCGCAATTCCAACTCGCTGACCGGTTCGGGTCTGGTCGAACTGCTGGCGCGCGAGATGACTGCCGATCTGCAGGCGCAGCGCAAGAGCGCACTGAAAGCGGCGCGCGAGACGAAGACGGACGTCACCGTCGATCTTGCGGCGAAGGGCGTGAGCTTCGGCAAACTCACCGCCAAGCCGGACGGCGTCGTCGATGTCAGCAAATTGCATGGCGTCGATACCGACCTGGTGGTGCGGCCGTTCAGCCAGAAGGGCGTGTTCGCCTCGCTGCGGCAATTCACCATCAATGCCATGAACAAGCATCACGGCATTCAGGCTGCGGAGCGCTTCGGCCTGCGCTGGACCGGCACGGCCGATTTCGACGAGGACAAGAAGCCCGACGAACTGGGTGAAGGCGATGTGTCGGCGGTGACCTTGTTCCAGGCCGAGCTTGCGCCTCCGGTGCGGCGCACGGACTTGCCCGAGAACTGGAAGGCCGCCGCGGCGGCGGGCGAGAAGAGCTTCGGCGAACTGGGGTGCGGCGGTTGCCACATGCCCTATCTGCCGCTCAAATCCATGGTGTTCAGCGATCCCGGACCCCATGACGCGGCCGGCACCTTGCGGGCCAAGGATGTGGCCGAGACGATCGCGCTCGATCTGGCCGGGCGGCCCTGGGCCAAGTCACTCAAGCGCAACGGCAAGGGCGAATGGCTCGTCCCGCTGTTCGGCGATCTTAAGCGCCATGTGATCGTCGATACCCAGGTGGCAACGCTCGGCAACGAAATCATGGGCCAGCGCTTCGTGGAGCGCGACGTGTTCATGACGGCGGAGCTGTGGGGCATCGGCTCGACCGCGCCTTACGGCCACCGCGGCGATCTCGGAACCCTCGACGAGGCGATCCGCGCCCATGGCGGCGAGGCGCGCGCGGCGCGCGATGCCTATGTCAAGGCGGACGAGGCCACGCGCTCCAATCTCATCGCCTTCCTCAAGACCATGGTGATCGCGAAATGATCCGCTGGCTGAGCATTTTTCTTTTCGCCGCGCCGGTTCTTGCCGATGAAGCGCCATTGCAGCCCGTCAACGACATTCCCGCAATGATCGAGGAGGCCCACGCCGCCGGCATCGACCACGTCTATGGGGGGCCGTGGGAGTTTTTCGTCGGCGGCGGCGGCGCCGCCTTCGACTGCAACGGCGACCGCAAGCCCGACCTGCTGCTGGCGGGCGGCAAGAATCCGGCGCAGCTCTATGTCAACGAAAGCCCGGTCGGCGGGGCGCTGAAATTCCGCGAAGCACCCATCGATCTCGGCAAGGAAGCGGCGAAGGCAACCGGCGCCTATCCGCTCGACGTGGACGGCGACGGACATATGGATGTGGCGCTGTTGCGCATCGGGCGCAATCTCCTGCTCAAGGGCGGGCCCGATTGCAGCTTCACGGTCGCCAACCGGGAGTGGAAATTCGACGGCGGCAACGAGTGGACGGTCGGTTTCTCGGCGCGCTGGGAAGAAGGGCAGAATTTCCCGACGCTGGCTTTCGGCAATTATGTGGACCGCGCAGCGCCTGGAACGCCCTGGGGCACCTGCAGCGACAACGATCTGTTCCGGCCGGATCAGGGGGACAAACCTTTCTATAGCCAGCGCACGGCGCTGACGCCCGGCTATTGCGCGCTTTCCATGATGTTCACCGACTGGAACAAATCGGGCGAGCCCAGCTTGCGCATCACCAACGACCGGCAGTATCACCGCGGCGGGGAAGAGCAGCTGTGGCGGATCGCACCGGGCAAGGACCCCGCCGCCTATTCGCGCGCCGACGGCTGGCAGCGGGTGGTGATCTGGGGCATGGGCATCGCCGAGGCCGATCTCGATGCCGACGGGGTGCCGGAATATGCGCTCACCTCGATGGGCGACACCAAATTGCAGAAGCTCGACGAGGATGCCGATGAAGGCAGCCCCGTCTACCGCGACATCGCCCTGGAGCGCGGCGCCACCGCGCACCGGCCCTATGCCGGCGGCGATCTCCGGCCCTCGACCGGCTGGCATGCGGAATTCCAGGACTTCAACAACGACAGCCTGCTCGATCTGTTCATCGCCAAGGGCAATGTCGAGGCGATGGGCGATTTCGCCCAGTTCGATCCCGACAATCTGCTGCTCGGACAATGGGACGGGCGCTTCGCCGAGGCCGGCGCGGAGGCTGGAATTGCCCTCAAGACCAAGGGGCGCGGCGGGCTCATCGCCGATTTCAATCTCGACGGCATGCTCGATCTGGCGGTGATCAATCGCGGCCAGCCCACCAGTCTGTTCTGCAATATAGGTGCGCGATCGGGCGCCACCGCGAAGCCCATGGGCAACTGGCTGCAGATCGAATTGCAGCAGCCCGGCGGCAACCGCATGGGCGTAGGCGCCATGGTCAACATCAAGATCGGCACCCGCACGATGAACCGCTATGTGCAGGTGGGCGGCGGCCATGCTTCCGGCCATCTCGGTTGGCTGCATGTGGGGCTCGGCAATTCCGAACGCGCCGAAATCCGGGTGAAGTGGCCGGACGGCGAGTGGAGCCACCCCTACCGGGTCTTCGCCAACCAGTTCGTCATCGTCGACCGCACCAAGCCGGTGGCGAGTTATTGGTACCCGGAATAGTCCGTCACCGGATCATGTAGACCTTGCGGACCGTTTCGTGCACGCGGCAGGTGCCGCGCCAGCCTTGCGGGAAGAAGGCGGCGGTGCCGGGGACGATCTCGATCGCCTCGCCCGACTCGTGGGTATAGGTGCAGCGGCCGAGCAGGAAGTGGCAGAACTCGTCGCGGGTCACATGGCAGTTCCAATAGCCCGGCGTGCAAATCCAGATGCCGGTCTCGCTTTCGCCGTCAGGCCCCTTGTGGATGACGATGCCGCTGGTGTGGGAGGCGCCCTCGATCATAGTGGAAACAGCACCCCAGTCCTTGAATGGCCCGGGATAGCCGGCGGGGTCCACAAGATGGGGTGCGGAGGAGTCGAGCTTGGCGGGCATCATGCGGTCTTCCTGCGGGTAAGCGCGTCGATCACCTTGGCCGCCTTGCTGGGGCCGTGCCTGGCGCGCATCGCCTTCGAGGTACTCTTGAGTTTCGCTTTCATCTTCCTGTCCGTCAGCATGGCCCCGACCCTGGCCATGAATTCTTCATCCGTCCAGTTGTAACGGTCGAGTTTGAAGCCGTGGCCGGTCTCCTCGACACGGGTGGCGTTGTCGTGCCCGTCCCAGACATAGGGCATGATCAAGGCGGGCTTGCCGAAATACAGGCATTCGGTGAAGGAGTTGTTGCCGCCGTGATGGATCACCGCATCGGCCTTGGGGATCACCGAAGGCTGCGGGAACCATTTGCCGATGATGACATTGGGCGGAATGTCGGAATACTGGTCCATGTAATCGCCGACATTGACCAGGGCGCGCACCGGCAT
>JBQTKG010000055.1:0-76502 GCA_052386315.1 Hyphomicrobiales bacterium | reverse complement strand
CTCGAAGCCCGCAAGGCGAAGAACTGGGCCGAGAGCGACCGCATCCGCGGCGAGCTTGGCCGCATGGGGATCGTTCTCAAGGACAACAAGGACGGCACCACGACCTGGGAGGTCAAGCGATGACAAGCGCGCTGCAATCCCCATCCCCCCTGTGCTATCGTATGCACACATCTTTGGATCACCGGCGAATACCAAGCTATTGTTACTTCATCACTTCACTCCGTCATCCCGGCGAAAGCCGGGATCCATTGAGCCGTTGCAACTTCTACTCTGCCAGTTGTAAGGGCCGATTGGGTCCCGGCTTTCACCGGGATGACAGGATTTTGACAGCAAAATCAACGATATCAAACGCGCAAAGATATGTGATTCCGATAGCCCACTTGTGGGGAGGGGGATTGCTCCACTTGGGACAGTTGCCATGACCCGCGAACGCCTCTATCTCTTCGACACCACGCTGCGCGACGGGCAGCAGACGCCGGGGATCGATTTTTCCCTCGACGAGAAGCTCGTTGTGATCGACATGCTGGACAGCCTCGGCCTCGACTACATCGAGGGCGGCTATCCGGGCGGCAATCCGACCGATACGGCCCTCTTCGCCGAGGAGCGCGCCACGCGCGCCCTCTTCACCGCCTTCGGCATGGTGAAGCGGGCCGGACGCTCCGTCTCCAACGATGCGGGCCTCCAGCAACTGCTGCGGGCGAAAGCCAAGGCCATCTGTTTCGTCGCCAAGGCCTGGGACTATCATGTGCGCGTGGCGCTCGGCTGCACCAATGAGGAGAATCTTGATTCAATCCGCCAGTCGGTCGAGGCGGCGAAAGCGGCGGGCAAGGAAGTGCTGCTCGACTGCGAGCACTTCTTCGACGGCTACAAGGCCAACCCGGACTATGCGCTGGCTTGCGCCAGGGCCGCCCATGAGGCCGGCGCGCGCTGGGTGGTGCTGTGCGACACCAATGGCGGAACCTTGCCCTCCGAGGTGGGCGAAATCGTCCGTACCGTGACCAAATTTGTGCCGGGCTCGCATCTCGGCATCCACGCCCATGACGACACCGGCCAGGCGGTCGCCAATTCGCTCGCCGCCGTCGATGCCGGAGTGCGCCACATCCAGGGCACCTTGAACGGTATCGGCGAGCGCTGCGGCAATGCCAATCTGGTGTCGATCATTCCCACGCTGGTGCTCAAGGACGCCTATCGCCGCCGCTTCGAAACCGGAGTGACCGGCGCGCGGCTTAAGGAGCTCGCCCATGTCTCGCGCGCCTTCGACGAGATCCTCAACCGCGCCCCCAACGCCCAGGCGCCCTATGTCGGCAAGAGCGCGTTTTCCACCAAGGCCGGCATCCATGCCTCGGCGCTTGCCAAGGAGCCCGAGACCTATGAGCACGTGCCGCCGGAGACCGTCGGCAACCGCCGCCGCGTGCTGGTCTCCGATCAGGCGGGGAAATCCAATCTGCTGGCCGAGCTCGAGCGCATCGGCATGGCGGTGAAGAAGGACGATCCCCGTCTCGATGCGCTGCTGCGCGAGGTGAAGGAGCGCGAGGCGCAAGGCTATGCCTATGACGGCGCCGACGCCTCTTTCGAATTGCTCGCCCGCCGCATCCTCGGCAGCGTGCCCAAATATTTCGACGTGCTGTCTTTCCGCGTCATCGTCGAGGAGCGCGACAAGGAGATGATCTCCGAGGCCGTGGTCAAGGTGAAGGTGGGCGATGAGGTCTTCCTCAATGCCGGCGAGGGCAACGGCCCGGTCAACGCCCTCGACGTGGCGCTGCGCAAGGACCTCGGCAAATTCCAGCGCTACATCGACGATCTCGAGCTTGCCGATTACAAGGTCCGCATCCTCAATGGCGGCACCGGAGCCACGACCCGGGTTCTGATCGAAAGCCGCGACGGCAAGGGCAATCGCTGGTTCACCGTCGGCGTCTCGCCCAATATCGTCGAAGCCTCCTTCCAGGCGCTCTCCGACTCGATCGTCTGGAAGCTGATCCGCGAAGGCGTTGCCGCCGATTGACATGCTTGTCCGTCATGCGGCCCATGCCGGGCCGGTGTTTGTGGGCGGGCGCGGTCGCAGCTAAACGGCTGCCATGTCCGCCGCCCTCCCACCCATGATCCGCGAAGGCCTGAGCGAAGCCGAGAAAGGCGTGCTCTTCGCCGTCATCGCCCATCTCGTGTGGGGCGGCATGGCTTTCTACTTCGGCCTGATCCGCCATATCTCGCCCGTCGAGATCGCGGTGCATCGCGGGCTTTGGTCCTTGCCCATCGCGGCTCTCATCGTCTGGTGGCTGGCGCAATACCGCGACGTGCTGCAAGCCGTCGCTTCGCCCCGCATCCTTGCCATCCTGACGCTGACCAGCGGCCTCATCGTGTTCAACTGGGGCTTCTATGTCTGGTCGATCGAAGTGGGCCGCACTCTGGAATCGAGCCTCGGCTATTACATCAATCCGCTGCTCAATGTGGTGGCGGGCTATCTCTTCCTCGGCGAGCGCTTCACCCGCGCCCAGATCCTGGCGATCGGGCTTGCCGCCGTCGCCGTGCTGATCCAGACCTTCGCCGCCGGCGTCTTTCCCTGGCTCGGCCTGATGCTGGCGGCGACCTTCTGTCTCTACGGCTTCCTGCGCAAGACCATTCCGGTGGGCCCCACCCAGGGCTTTCTCATCGAAACCGCCATCATTGCCGTTCCGCTCTTGCTGGCCGAATTGTGGCTGGCCAGCCGCGGGCAGGCGCGTTTCGGCGGCAGCCTCTTCGACACCGCCATGCTGATCGGTTGCGGCGCACTCACCGCATCCTCGCTCGTGCTGTTCACCGCTTCGATCAAGCGCATCCGCTATTCGACCGCCGGCCTCTTGCAATATATCTCGCCGTCGCTGGTCTTCCTCACCGCGATTTTCATCTTCGGCGAGCCGATGGACGCCTGGAAGCTCCTGTCCTTCGTCATCATCTGGATCGCGCTGGCGGTCTTCTCGATCTCCGCCATCCAGAGCGAACGGAGCCGCCGCGCCGGCCTCACTGCACCGCTCTAGAGTTTGCGGATCAGCGGTTCCGCCGCCAGCCGGTCGCGGCTCGCCTTGAGCCGGTATTCGAAGGCGGGGATCACGTCTTCGGCGCTCTTCACCACGTCGAGCTTGAACTCGAGGCCCTCGCGGATGAATTTCTCCTCGCGCATGTGATTGAGGAGGGTGACCAGCGGATCCCAGTAGCCGCCGATGTTGCACAAAATGATGGGCTTGGCGTGCTGCTCGAGCTGGGCCCAGGTGGAAATTTCGGTGAGCTCCTCGAGCGTGCCAAGCCCGCCCGGCAGCGCCGCGAAGCCGGAGGCCCGCTCGAACATGGTCATCTTGCGCTCATGCATGTCCTGGGTGACGACGATCTCGTTCGCCTCGGTCAGCATCCGCTCTTTGTTGACCAGGAATTCCGGGATGATGCCGGTGACGTGGCCGCCTCCGGCCAGCACCGCGCGGGCCAGTTCGCCCATCAGTCCCAGGCCGCCGCCGCCATAGACGAGACCGATGCCGGCTTCCGCCATTGCCTTGCCGAGGCTGCGGGCCGCCTCCATATAGCGCGGATGGCGGCCCGGACCCGAGCCGCAATAGACACAAAGTTTTTTTGACGGTGCAGCCATTACAATCCTTGCGTGTGACGGGAAAGATGGGCGAAGCGGCAAATTGGCCGCCGTCAATGTGCAGCGAATCTTTGCAGAAAGCCACCCGGAGCCCTATTAAGGCGGCAACCGGGACCTGGCGAAGGGTCCATTCGCCACAGGTGCGAATAGAATATGGAACAGGACGGCTCAAGGATGAAGAATAACCCGCTTGCGATTTTCATCGGCCTGGCGCTGCTGACAGTGCTGGCGCTGGCTGGCGTCACCAAGGACCGCTGGTATCCGGGCGAGCCGCGGAAAGAGGCACTCGCACCCTCCGCGCCGGCCGAAGCTCAACCCGCCCAGCCGGCAGCCGAAGCTCCGCCGCCGCCCGCCATTCAGGAGGCCACAGCCCCCGCCGCCGAAATGCCCGCCGCTGCCCCGGCCAAACCCGCCGCCGCCCCACCTTCTCAGCCCGAAGCCGCCGCCGAAGTGGCCGCCGCTGCCCCGGCCGAACCCGCCGCTACCGCACCGACTCAGCCCGAAGCCACCGCTAAAGTGGCCGCCGCTGCCCCGGCTGAAGCCGCCGCCACCCCACAGTCTCAGCCCGAGGTCGCCGCAGAAGTGGCCGCCGCTGCCCCGGCTGAACCCGCCGCCACTCCACCGGCTCAGCCCGATGCCACAGCCGCCGCACCGCAATCGGCTGCCGCCGAAGCGCCCGGCTTCGATACCGTGCGCATCGAAAAGACCGGTGAGGCGGTGATTGCCGGCCGCGCCGTCGCCGGTTCGGAGGTGGTAATAAAATTGAACGGCCAGCCGATCGGCAGCGCCACCTCCAACCAGGATGGCAACTTCGTCGTGGTCCCCGAGCAGCCGCTGCCGCCGGGAGCCGCTGCCCTGACCCTCGAGGTAAAGCCGGCCGGTGCCGGAGCCTTTATGTCGGCAGGCGAAACCCTTGCCGTCGCCGTGCCGGAGCAGCCGCAACAGGAGGCCATGGCCGCCCTGGTGTCGCCGGACCAGCCGACCCAGGTCTTGCAGACGCCGGAAGTAGCGGCAACTCCCGAAGCACCTGAAGCCGCCGCCGCACAACCCGAGACGACGCCATTGCTCGAAGCTCCGGCAGCGCCTGCAACGGCTGTCAGCCTTGATGTCGTCGATTATGACGATCGCGGCAACATCATCTTCTCCGGCCGCGCCGCGGCCGGCGCCGCCGTGCGTCTTTATGTCGATAACGCGGCCGTTGGCGAAGCCAGGTCCGGCGCCGATGGCCGCTGGAACTTTGCCGGGACCGCCCAAATCGCGCCCGGCAACCACACGCTGCGCGCCGACCAGATCGATGCGGCGGGCGCGGTGGCAAGCCGCATCGAACTGCCTTTCTTCCGTGAAGAGGCCGCCAGGGTTGCCGCCGTAGTGCCGGAAGCGCCCGCGGTGACGGCGCCCGCAGCCCAGCCCGAGGCGCCTGCAGCGACGGCCCCCGCAGCCCAGCCCGAGGCGCCTGCAGCGACGGCCCCCGCAGTCCAGCCCGAGGCGCCCGCGGCGGCGGCCCCCGCAGCCCAGCCCGAGGTACCCGCGGCGGCGGCGCCCGCAGCTCAGCCCGAGGCGCCTGCGGCCGAGGCTCCCGCTGCGAAGACCCAGGTGGCGACCGTCGCGGCAGCCGGGCCACAGCCCAGGGAAGGCCGCATCGTCATTCAGCCCGGCAACAATCTGTGGCGGATTTCGCGCGTCGTCTATGGCAGCGGCGTCAAGTATACGGTCATCTATGAGGCCAACAAGGATCACATCCGCCACCCCGACCTGATCTATCCGGGCCAGATCTTCACAACACCCGATGTGGTGCCGCCCGAGCGGATCGACCCGAAACGCCGCGCCCCGCTCACCCCGGAGGAGGGTGGCGCCCCGGCGCAACCCTAGCGGCGAAGGCTTCGTGGACGAATGACGCGCAAATTGACGCCGGCCGCCGCGACCATCACAAGCGGCGACGGCGATCAATGGCGGACGCTCAGGCAGCTTCTGCCCTATCTCTGGCCGCAGGGCCGGACCGATCTGAAACTGCGCATAGCGGCGGCGATGCTGGCGCTCGTCCTCTCCAAGATCGTCACCGTCGCAACGCCCTATGCCTTCAAATATGCAACCGACGCCTTGGCCGCGGCGGGCGGCATGGCAGCGGTTGCCGTGTCGGTGCCGCTGTTCATGGTACTCGCCTATGGCGTGGGCCGCGTCATGATGGTGGCGCTGGCGCAGATCCGCGATGCCATCTTCGCCAAGGTCGGCCAGCGCGCCGTGCGCGATCTGGCCAACCGCACCTTCCGCCATCTGCATGCCCTGTCGCTCAAGTTCCATCTCGAGCGCCGAACCGGCGGCCTGTCGCGCATCGTCTCGCGCGGCACGCTCGGCATCGACACGGTGCTGCGATTTTCACTGTTCAACACCTTCCCCACCATCCTCGAAATCGCGCTCGTCGCCGGCGTTCTCGCCTGGTCCTTCGGCTGGCCCTATGCGGCGGTGATCCTTGGCACCGTGGTTTTCTATGTCTGGTTCACCTATGCCGCCACCGAATGGCGCATCGCCATCCGCCGCGCCATGAACGACGCCGATACCGATGCCAACACCAAGGCCATCGACAGCCTCCTCAACTTCGAGACCGTCAAGTATTTCGGCAACGAGGACCACGAGGCCGAGCGCTTCGACCGCTCGATGGCGAAATTCGAGAAGGCGGCGGTTAAGACCTGGGTATCGCTGGCCGTGCTCAACGCCGGCCAGGCCTTCATCTATGCGGTGGGCTTGACCGTCATCATGGTCATGTCGGCGATCGCCATCCACAATGGCCAGGCGACGGTCGGCGATTTCGTCTTGATCAACGCCCTGATGATTCAGCTCTACATGCCGCTCAACTTCATCGGCTCCTCCTACCGCGAGATCAAGCAGGGCCTGATCGACGTCGAGCAAATGTTCGCGCTCCTCGCCGTCAATGCCGAGATCGCCGACCGGCCGGATGCCAGGCCGCTGAAGACGGCCAAGGGCGAGGTAGTCTTCGATCGCGTGAGTTTCGCCTATGATGCGGCGCGGCCGATCATCCGCGATCTCTCCTTCACGGTGCCGCCTGGCCACACTGTCGCCATCGTCGGACCTTCGGGGGCGGGCAAATCGACCGTTTCGCGCCTGCTTTACCGCTTCTACGAGGTCTCCGGCGGCCGCATCCTGATCGACGGCCAGGACATCGCCGCCGTCACCCAGAAGTCGCTGCGCGCCGCGATCGGCATGGTGCCGCAGGACACCGTGCTGTTCAACGATACCATCCGCTACAATATCCGTTATGGCAGGCCCGATGCCGGCGACGAGGAGGTCGAGGCCGCGGCAAAACTCGCTCAGATTCACAAATTCGTCGTGAGCCTGCCCAAGGGCTACGATTCCATGGTGGGCGAACGCGGCCTGAAACTATCGGGCGGCGAGAAGCAGCGAGTGTCGATCGCCCGCACCATCCTCAAGGGTCCGCCCATTCTCATTCTCGACGAGGCGACCTCGGCTCTCGACAGCCACACCGAGCAGGACATCCAGTCGGCGCTGCGCAAGGTCGCCAGGAACCGCACCACGCTGGTCATCGCCCACCGGCTGTCGACCGTCGTCGATGCCGACGAGATCATCGTGCTCGAAGCCGGCCGCATCGCCGAGCGCGGCACCCATGTGAAGCTTCTGAAGAAGAAGGGCATCTATGCCGGCATGTGGAACCGCCAGCGCGAGGCGGACGAGGCAAGAAGCCTGCTGGAGCGCGCCGAGTCGGAAGAGTCTGCTGAGACGATCGAGGTCGCGATCGAAAAGGATCTGGATCTGGTAAAGCGGGTAACGAGTTACACACCCTGATCTCCTACCGGGCATTAAGCCTGTGGCTCGAATTCAAGTCTCGATTTCCGAAAATTCGCGGCAAATTCGCCGTTGATTCCCCTTTGTTTACGTCTGCGCCCCATTTTGTTTTCTCGCCACGGCGGAAATCCGTGGGTGAAAGGTGCAAAGCAGCGGTGGGACAAGCAGGCAGCACCCCGGGATTGGGAAGTGTCAAATGATCGTGCCGGCGTGGGACGCCGCGGCCCGGCCTTCGGCCGCCGGGCCGCACCTGCGCCACCGACCGGACAGCACCGTGGCAGGGGCGCGCGGGGAGGGGAGGCCCCGCGCGCCTATCTGCTTTGCAAAGCGCCGCCGCCCGCGCTACATGACGGGTCATGTCGATCATCGATAGTGTGACTTCTACCTTGGTGCCGGTCCACCGCGACGGCTGGCCTTTCGTCCTGATCTTCGCCGCCGTGACGCTGGTCCTTTTCTGGCTCGATCTTGAGACGCTGGCCTGGCTTGGCGTCCTCGCCACCGCCTGGTGCGCCTATTTCTTCCGCGATCCCGAGCGCGTAACACCTGTGCGCGACGGCCTGGTGATCTCGCCCGCCGACGGCCGCATCAGCATGATCGAAGACGTGCCGCCGCCGCCGGAACTCGATCTCGCCCGCGAACCGGTGACGCGGATATCCGTGTTCATGAACGTCTTCGACGTGCATGTGAACCGCGCCCCCGTCGACGGCACCCTCCGCCGCATCGCCTATGTGCCCGGCGCCTTCGTCAATGCCGAGCTCGACAAGGCGAGCGAAGACAATGAGCGCCAGGCGGTGACCATCGAGATGGCCGATGGCCGCGCCGTCGGTGTCGTTCAGATCGCCGGTCTCCTGGCCCGGCGCATCGTGAAATTCGTCGGCGAATGCGAGCATCTTGCCGCCGGCCAGCGCTTCGGCCTCATCCGCTTTGGCAGCCGCGTCGATGTGTACCTGCCGAAAGGCTGCCACGCTCTCGTCTGCGTCGGCCAGCGCGCGGTTGCCGGCGAAACCGTGTTCGCCGATCTTGCATCGCAAGAGGGCGAACGCGGCGGCCGCAGGAGTTGAGTATGGAACAACCCTTCGATACCGGTCTCGACGAAGGCGGAAAACCCGCCCGGCGCTTCACGAAAGTTCCGGTCCGTTATCTCTTGCCCAATCTGATTACGCTACTGGCGTTGTGCAGCGGCGTCACCGCCATCCGCCTCGGGCTCGAAGGCCGCTTCGAACTGGCGGTGGGCGCCGTCATCCTGGCGATCCTGCTCGACGCCGTCGACGGCAGGCTCGCCCGCCTGCTCAAGGGCACCTCGCGTTTCGGCGCCGAACTCGATTCGCTCGCCGACTTCGTCAATTTCGGCGTGGCGCCGGCGCTGCTCGTCTATATCTGGTCGCTCAACCAGCTCCGCACTTTGGGCTGGGTGGCGGCACTGGTGCTTGCCGTATGCTGCGCGCTTAGGCTCGCCCGTTTCAACGTGGCGCTCGAAGACCCCGACAAGCCGGCCTGGGCCTCCGGATTTTTCACCGGTGCGCCGGCCCCCGCCGGCGCCGGGCTCGCCATGCTGCCCCTCTATCTCGGTTTTCTCGGCGTGATCGACGATGGCCACAAATATGCGATGTTCATCGCCCCCTATGTGACGGCGGTTGCCATTCTGATGGTGAGCCGCGTCCCCACCTATTCCGGCAAGAATCTCGGCAACTGGGTTCCCCGCGACCTGGTTCTGCCGATCCTCGGCCTCGGCGCCTTCGCGGTCGTGCTGCTGATCGCCTTTCCCTGGGAATTCCTCACTGTCCTGGCCATCGTCTATCTGGCGCTCATTCCCTTCAGCATCCGTTCCTTCCGCCGCCACAAGCAGGCCGACCGGCAGGCCAAGATGGGTTAGAGCACCCGGGCCAGGTCGGCGCAGAGATCGTTCGGGTCCTCGATGCCGGCCGACAGGCGGAAGACGCCGTCACCGGCATAGTCGCGGTAACGGCGCAGCGTCTCTGCTTCATGGCGGAAGGTGGATTTCTGGATATCGTCGGTGCCGATCCAGCAGATCAGGCTGCGGTGATGGCCGAGCGATACCGCGTAGTGAATGACCTCGAGCCGCTCGACCATGCGCTGCGCCAGCTCGAGGCCCGGTGCCTTCGTCTGGAAGGTGAGCATGCCGGAAAAATTTTTCATCTGGCGGCGCGCCAGATCGTGCTGCGGATGCGAGTCAAGACCGGGATAGAAGACGCGCCTCACCGCCGGATGACTCTCGAGGAATTGCGCCAGCTTCGTGGCCGCCGCCTGATGCGCCTTCATGCGCAGGGGCAGCGTCGCCGCCCCGCGCATGATCAGCCAGGCGTTGAAGGGCGAGATGACGCCGCCGAAATGCACCGTGGCCTCGAGGTTGAGGGCGTCGAGATCGCGGCCGCGGCCGATGACCGCCCCGCCCATGGCATCGCCATGGCCGCCGATATACTTGGTCAGGGAATGCACCACGAAATCGGCGCCGAGTTGCAAAGGCCGGGTTGCGACTGGCGTGGCGAAGGTCGAATCGACCGCGACGTCGCGCACCCCCGCCCGATGCGCAAGGGCCGAGAGTGCGGCGATATCGCAGAGCCGCATGATCGGGTTGGCCGGAGTCTCGAGCCACAGCATCTTCGTGTTGGGCCGGATCGCGGCGGAAACTTCCCCGGGCCGCGTCGTATCGGCGAAGGAGACCTCGATGCCGAAGCGCGGCAGCGTGTCGCGGGCCAGCTCGGCGGCGCCCACATAATTCGTATCCGCCATCAACAGATGATCGCCTTGGCCCAGCCTGCCGCAGATCAGCGCGTGGCTGGCGGCGATGCCGGAGGCATAGGCAAGGGCGGCCTCGCCGCCTTCGAGGGCGGCGAGCTTCTGCTCGAGCTGGCGCACCGTCGGGCTCGCTACGCGGCCATAGACGAAGCCTTGGTAATCCTTTTCATCGCGGGCCGAAAATCCGGTGACGGCGGTGGGCGCGAAGGTCACCGACATCGCCAGGTTGGGCGCCGAGGCGCGCGTCACCGGATCGACGAATTCGCCCGCATGCACCGCCACGGTCTGTTCGTGCCAGTTGCGGTTCCTGCCCGGTTTCGTCATGTTTGCGCCTCACTCTGGCATTCCGTTGGCCAGTGCCTATGATGCGGGGGCCCGGGCGAAACTGCAACCCGCGGGGGCATGGTTAGGGGACGATCCGCGCAATGATCGAGTGGAGTGAATTGCGCCCGAGCATGGAGCCGCGCCCGCTCCGGGTGAAGCCGCATCCTTCGCTCCATCTCCGCCCCGGTCTGTTCGCCCGCCTGTCCCGCTTCGCGGTTCTCCATCCGGTTGCCGTTCTGGCGGTGTTCATAATTTTGGCGGCGGCCTCGCTCACGGCTGCGTATTTCCGGCTCGATGGCGATGCCAGGGCCCCGGCGGCGATTGAACTCGATCCGCGCACCGCCGAGGCCCAGGCGGCGCTGGCGCGGCATTTTCCCGGCATCGAGACGACATTCTTCGCGCACATCGAGGCGCCGGAGCCGCAGGCAGCGCGCCGCGCCGCCGAGGCGGTTGCCGCGCAACTGAGGCAGCGCGCCGATCTCTTCACCGATGTGGATATTCCGGGCACCGGCCCATTCTACGAGCGCTACGGAGTCTTCTTTTCTGGCACCGGCGAAATCGATACGCGGATACGCCGCGCCGTGGCGATGCTGCCGCTCTTCCATGCGCTGCGGGCCGCTCCCGATCTTGGCGGCCTGACGGCGCTGGTCGCCGAAATCGGCCGCGCCCTCGAGCAGGGCCGCTCGCCGGAGGGCCTCGAAGGCTTGCTACTTGCCGCCGCCGCGAGCGTTGAAAGCGAAATCAAGAGGAAGCCCCGGCCACTCGATTGGCCGGCTCTTGCCGGTCTGAGCTTCGAAGCCGTCAGCCCGCAATGGTTCGTGATCGCAACGCCCGCTGCCGGCCGCGAACGCGAGGCGGCTCAATTCGCCAGGGCCGCCAAGATTCTGGCAAAAATCGAATGGCTGGTTCCCGCCCTTGCCGAGCCCCGGCCCCAAAGAAGTGCCGCCCGCGACTATTGGATTCCGGCGGCGATCGCCCTGGTGCTGTCGGCGGCGGTTCTGGGATTTGGGCTCGGCAGCGGCAAATTGCTTGTGGCGGTCGCCGTGAGCGGCGCGGCAGCCGTATCGCTGACCGCCGGCTTTGCGGCATACCATGCCCAGCACTTTGATTCGGTGACATCGCTGTTCATTCCCGCCGCCGCGGCACCCGCCTTGCTGCTCAATGTGGTTTTCGCCCTGGCCTATGAAGCGGCGCGCCGTGCCGGAAGCCGCCATTTCGCCGCCATAATGCAGGCGGCCCAGGGCAGGGGCGCCATGCTGCTTACCCTTGCCGGCATCGTTCTTGCCCTCTGGATCACCTGGATTTTCTCGCCACTGCCGTCGCTTGCGGCATTGGCGGTGCTGGCGGCCTTCGCCACCGTGGCGGCGCTCTTGGGCAGCCTGCTGCTGCTGCCGGCTTGCCTCACGGTCTTCGGGGCCGCCGGCCATGCGCCGCGGGAGCATTGGTTTGATGCGGCGATGGCGGTTCCCGCCTCGCGCGGCTTCCGCAATTTCCGCCAGTCGCTGGTGGCCGTGCTTCTTCCGGTCTCGCTGTTCTCGACGCTGTTTCTGACCGGTTTGGCGATCGGCGATGGCGGCAAGGCGCCGCCGCGCGCCTCTCTCGACGGGCCGGCGGGTTTCGGCGCCGTCCACTTGATCGTGCCGCCCGGCGATAGCGCGCGGCAGATGATCCCGGTCATCGGCGCGATGCCGGAAGTGGGCGCCATCCGCTGGATCGAGCTTTTCCTGCCGCAGGATGTGGCCGCAAAGCGGGCAGCCCTTGCCAGGCTTGCCGGCTTCCTGCCGCCTTTGCCGCCGCCCGCGCCGCAATCGACGCTTCAGCCCGCCGAAAATCATCTTGCCGCGCTTGAAGCGGGCCTCCGCACCGTCGCCGATCACCGCGATACCGCGCCGGAGCTTCGCCGGGCCGCGCACCGGCTGCGCCGCGCCGTCGCCATTTTCACCCTTTCACAGCCGCTGCCCGAGGATCGCATCGAAGCCCTTGAAGCTTCCTTGTTCGGCGGCTTCGGCGCCTTGCACGAGACGGCCGAGCGCCTGTCGCGCCTGCCGGAACCCGAGCCCGGCGATTTCGATCCCGGTCTCCGCCGCCGCTTTCAGTCGCCGCAGGGGCTGTGGCGCATCGAAGTGCTGCCGCGCGCCCCCGTCGCGAGTGCTGGCTTTGCCGAAGCGCTTCGCCGGTTTTCCCCCAGTGCTGCGGGCGATCCCATCGTCGCACTGGCGCGCGGCGAGATCATGCGCGGCGCCGCCTTCACGGCGCTCGCCGCGGGATTGGCGCTGGCCGCCTTCATGGCCGTCGCCTACCTGCAACGACCCGGCCTGACCCTTGCAGTGCTGGTGCCATTGCCGATGGCGATAGGCCTGTCGGCGGCGGCGATCGCCGCCGCCGAGTTGACTGTTACGCCCGCGGGCCTGGCTGCCGCTTCCATGGCGCTTGCCTTCGGTCTCGCCTCGGCCGCAATATTTGCCACGCATGAGATGTCGGGCGCCGATGCTTCGGCGGCACGGAGGGCCATCCTGCCGCCGCTCGTGTTTTTGGCCGGCACGGCCCCCTTGTCGATTTCGGCGCTGCCGGCGCTTCAGGATTTCGGCACCATGGCGGCGCTGCTTCTCCCCTTGCAACTGACCATCAATTGTTTGGTTGTGCCGCAGGTCGGCGCCTGGACCGGCCGGCGCTAATCAGGCGAGGGTCTTGAGATCCAGAGCGCGCTTGCCGGGTTCCAGCGCCGCCATGACCTCGGCCACGATGTGGCGCGCCGTCAGACCCGCCTCGTCATACTGCTCCCTGGGCGAGGCATGGGCGACGAAGCGGTCGGGCAGGAACATGGTCCGCACCTTGCACCCGGCGCCGATGAGATTGGCCCGCGCCAGGAAATGCAGCACCTGGGTGCCGAAACCGCCGATCGAACCTTCCTCGATGGTGATCATGATCTCATGGTTGTTGACCAGCCGGCGCACCAGCGCCTCGTCGAGCGGCTTGGCGAAACGGGCATCGGCGACCGTGGCCGAAAGCCCCAGCGAGCCCAGATCGTCGGCCGCCTTGAGACATTCCTGCAGCCGCGCTCCCAGCGACAGCAGCGCCACCTTCGATCCTTCCCGCAGGATGCGGCCCTTGCCGATTTCAAGGGCCACGCCAGGTTCGGGAAGATCGACGCCCACGCCCTCGCCGCGCGGATAACGGAAGGCGCAGGGGCCATCCTCGATCGCCACCGCCGTTGCCACCATGTGGACCAGTTCCGCTTCGTCCGCCGCCGCCATCACCACCATGCCGGGCAGGCAGGAGAGATAGGAGATATCGTAGCTTCCCGCATGGGTGGCGCCGTCCTGGCCGACCAGCCCCGCCCGGTCGATGGCGAAGCGCACCGGCAATTTCTGCAGCGCCACATCGTGCACCACCTGGTCGTAGGCGCGCTGCAGGAAGGTGGAATAGATGGCGCAGAACGGCTTGAAGCCTTCCGTGGCGAGCCCCGCGGCGAAGGTCACCGCGTGCTGCTCGGCGATGCCGACATCGAACATGCGGGTAGGGAAACGCTCGGCGAATTTGTCGAGCCCGGTGCCCGTGGGCATTGCCGCGGTGATGGCGACGATCGTCTCGTCGCGTTCGGCTTCCGCGATCAGCGACCTGGCGAAGACCGAGGTATAGGTTGGGGCATTGGACGTGCTCTTCTTGAGCTCGCGGGTTCCCGGATCGAAGCCGGCGATGGCATGGTATTTCTCGGCGTCTTCGTTGGCGAAGGGATGACCCTTGCCCTTCTCCGTCACCACATGGACGAGGATGGGCCCCAGTTCCTTGGCGTCCCGCACATTCTGCAGGATCGGCACCAGCGTATCGATATTGTGCCCGTCGATCGGTCCCACATAATAGAAGCCGAGCTCCTCGAACAGGGTGCCGCCGGTCAGCATGCCGCGGGCATATTCGTCGGCCCGCTCGGCGGCAGTGCGCAAGTATCGCGGGAATTTCTTGGCCAGATGCTTGGCGATGTCGCGAAGCGACAGGAAGGGCCGCGACGACACCAGCCAGGAGAGATAGTTGCTCAATGCGCCCACGGCGGGTGCGATCGACATGCCGTTGTCGTTGAGCACCACGATGAGGCGGGTATCCAGCGCCCCGGCATTGTTCATCGCCTCATAGGCCATGCCGGCGCTCATGGCGCCGTCGCCGATCACGCAGACCACGTTATTGTTGCGCCCGCGCAGGTCGCGGGCCACAGCCATGCCGAGCCCGGCCGAGACGGATGTGGAACTGTGGGCGGCGCCGAAGGTATCGTAGTCGCTTTCGCCGCGGCTGGTGTAGCCGTAGAGCCCGTCGCGCTGGCGGATGCGGCGGATGCTGCCGCGGCGGCCGGTCAGGATCTTGTGCGGGTAGGTCTGGTGGCCCACGTCCCAGACGATGCGGTCCTCCGGCGTGTTGAAGACGTAATGCAGCGCCACGGTGAGCTCGACCACACCGAGGCCCGCCCCGAAATGCCCGCCCGAAATGGCGGCGGCGTCGATCGTCTCGGCGCGAAGCTCGGCGGCGACCTGCGCCAGTTGCGCCGGGGCCAGGCGGCGCAGATCGGCGGGCGAATGGAGCGTGTCGAGTAGCGGCGTTGAGACGGTCATGCGATCCCACGGCTGCCGGCGGCAGGGCCGGAAATTGAAGCTGGCGGCTTACTTAGGCGCTGGCCCCGGCCTTCGCAAACCCTTTGTCTGCCGACGTTAAGATAGAGACCCCTTTCCCACAAGGTTTGCGTGGCAGGCGACAACGGTAAGGCGCGATGCTAAGTTCGCCCCGTCAATGCGCTCCTCCCGTGGCCAAGGGCCGCCAGGGGATGGGCGTCAAAACAGGGAGTGAAAAACAATGAACATGCAGTTCAAGTCATGGCTCGCCGGCTCGACCATGCTGATGATGGCCACAACCGGCGCCTTCGCCGAGGTGGTTCTCAACCGCGGCAATTCGGCCGACCCGGAATCGCTCGACCCGCACAAGACCTCGACCGTTTACGAAGCCAATATCCTGCGCGACCTCTTCACCGGCCTCACGGCGCAGGACGCCAAGGCCGAGGTCATTCCGGGCGCCGCCGAAAGCTGGACCGTGTCGCCGGACGGCAAGACCTACACATTCGAGCTGCGCGCCGATGGCAAGTGGTCCGACGGTTCGCCGGTCACCGCGCATGATTTCGTCTTTGCATGGCGCCGTCTCGTCGACCCCGCGACCGCCGCCGAATATGCCTACATGCTGGCTCCGGTGGTCGGCGCCGAAGACATCACCGGCGGCAAGAAGAAACCGGAGGAATTGGGTGTCAAGGCCGTCGACGACATGACCTTCGAAGTGCAACTCAATGCCGTGACGCCATATTTCCTCGAGATGCTGACGCATCAGGCGACCTATGCCGTCAGCAAGGCCAATGTCGAAGCCAAGGGCGCCGAATTCACCAAGCCGGGCAATTTCGTATCGAACGGCGCTTATACGCTTGCTGAATTCGTGCCCAACGACCATATCAAGCTGGTCAAGAACGCCAACTTCTTCGATGCCGCCAATGTCAAGATCGATACGGTCAATTATATCCCGACCGAAGACCGCTCGACCGCGGTGAAGCGCTTCGAAGCCGGAGAACTCCATCTCAACGACGATATGCCGACCGAGCAGCTCGCCGACCTCAAGGCCAAGTTCGGCGACCAGGTCAAGATCGGCCCCTATCTCGGCACCTATTATTACGCCTTCAAGATTCCCAAAGGCCCGTGGGACAATGTCAAGCTCCGCCATGCCATTTCCATGGCCATCGACCGCGATTATCTCGCCGAGAAGGTCTGGCAGAACACCATGATTCCGTCCTATTCCTTCGTGCCGCCGGGCATCACGGGCTACGAAACACGGACGACCGAATACAGCGAGATGTCGCAGATCGACCGCGAGGACGCCGCCAGGAAGGTCCTCGAGGAGCTGGGCTACGGTCCCGGCAAGCCGCTGAAGATGGAAATCCGCTACAACACCTCGGAGAACCACAAGAACACGGCGGTGGCGATCCAGGAACAGTTGAAGCCGCTTGGAGTCGAGGTGACGCTGCTCAACACCGACACCAAGACTCATTACGGCCATCTCGAGCAGCACGGCGATTTCGACATCGCCCGCGCCGGCTGGATCGCCGACTACAAGGATCCGGAAAACTTCCTGGCCCTGTGCAAGACCGGCGCCGGCAACAACTATTCCGAATATTCCAACAAGGAGTATGACGATCTCTTGGCGGCGGCCGCCGCCGAAGCGGATGCCGGCAAGCGCATGAAGGGCCTGTCCGATGCGGAAGCGATCGGCGTCGCCCGCGATCTCTGCGTGGTGCCGCTGCTTTACTACAGCTTCCACCAGATCGTCTCGAGCAAGATCAAGGGCTGGGAGGCCAACGTCATGGACGTTCATCCCACCCGCTTCATGAGCAAGGAATAGTCCGTAAACGGATGAAGGCCGTCCCCGCGCGAGCCGGGGGCGGCCCATTCCGCCCTGTGGTGCGCTCATGCTGCGCTATGTGTTCCGGCGGTTCCTGACAGCCATCCCGACGCTCTTCTTGATCGTAACGATTTCGTTTTTCCTGATGCGCGTCGCGCCCGGCGGCCCGTTCAATCAGGAGAAGGGGCTCAATCCCGTCATCAAGGCCAATCTCGAGCGCGTCTATCACCTCGACGAGCCGCTCTGGAAGCAATACCTTCTTTATCTGAACAATCTCCTCCATCTCGACTTCGGCCCCAGCTACAATCTGCCCGATTTCACCGTCGCGGAGCTGTTCCAGACCGGCCTGCCGATTTCCATTCAACTCGGTGGAACTGCGCTCATTCTGGCGCTGCTGATAGGCAGCGTCCTTGGCATCACCGGGGCGCTTTATCAGAACAAGGCCGCCGACTATGCGGTGATTGCCACCGCCACCGCCGGCAGCACCATCCCCACTTTCGTCATCGCACCCCTGTTCCAGCTCTTCTTCGCACTCACTCTGAATTGGTTTCCGGTCGGTGGCTGGGGCGACGGCGCCCTGGCCAACAAGGTGGGACCTGTCGTCACGCTGATGCTGCCGCAGCTCGCCGTGGTGGCCCGGCTCATGCGCGGCTCGATGATCGAGAGCCTGCGCTCGCACCATATCAGGACGGCACGCTCGCTCGGCCTTTCGGACTATTCGGTGATCGTCCGCCATGCGCTGCGGGGCGCACTGCTGCCCATCATATCCTATTCCGGCCCCGCCGCCGCGGCGCTGCTCACGGGCTCGATCATCGTCGAGACGATATTCCAGATTCCCGGAGTGGGGCGCTATTTCGTCGAGGCCGCTCTCAACCGCGACTACACGCTGGTGATGGGCACCGTCGTGGTGATCGCGCTTTTCATCATCGTCTTCAATCTCATCGTCGACATTCTCTATGCGGTGGTCGACCCGCGGGTGCGCTATGACTGACGACGTCAGCGACGCGCCCGTTGCCGGCCGCTCCCTGTGGGCCGATGCCTGGGCGCGCCTCAAGTCCAACCGGGCGGCCATGGTGAGCGGCGTCTATCTGATCCTGATGACGCTCGTCTGCGTGGTGGGCCCGTGGTTCACGCCCCACGAATTCACCACCATCTATCAGGACTACAACCGCGTGCCCCCGAGTCTTTCGGCCTATCCGAGGCCCGACATGATCGATCTCGCGGTCACCGACGCGGTGCGCCGCGCCCGCGTCGAGCTTGCCGGCTGGGAGGAGAAGGACGGCAAGATCTTCATAACCGTCACCTCGGCCAAACCCATCGACGAGCGCATGACCCGCTACATCGACCGCTCCAGCGTCTTCGAAGGCTCGCAAATTGCCGGGAAATCGCCGGATGGTCTCAAGCTCACCGTCAGCACCGGCATCGAAAGGAAGTACTTCCTCTTCGGCACCGACAATTCCGGCCGCGATCTCTTGACCCGCACCCTGATTGCCGGCCGCGTCTCCCTCGCCATCGGGCTTTTGGCCGGTCTCGTCGCCGTCTTCATCGGCGTGCTCTATGGCGCCTCCGCCGGGCTGATCGGCGGCAAGACCGACGAGGTGATGATGCGCATCGTCGATATTCTCTACGCGCTGCCTTTCATCTTCTTCGTCATCATGCTGGTGGTTTTCTTCGGCCGCAATTTCGTGCTGATGTTCCTCGCCGTCGGCGCCGTCCTGTGGCTCGACATGGCCCGCATCGTGCGCGGCCAGGCGCTTTCCATCAGACGCCAGGAATATGTCCAGGCGGCGGAAGCCCTGGGCGTCGGCCAGACCGGCATTCTGCTTCGCCACGTGGTGCCCAATCTCCTCGGCCCCGTCGTCATCTACATGACCCTGCTGGTGCCGCAGGTGATCATACTCGAGAGTTTTCTGTCCTTTCTGGGCCTCGGCGTGCAGGAGCCGAATTCCAGCTGGGGTGTTTTGATTTCGCAGGGCGCCAAGAACATTCCCGGCGCCAATTGGCTCTTGGCCTTTCCCTCCATCTTCCTCACCACCACGCTGTTCGCCCTCAATTTCATCGGCGACGGCCTGCGCGATGCGCTCGACCCCAAGGACCGCTGATCATGGGTGAAGCGATCTTTTCCCTCGAAAACGTCAAGGTGCGCTTCCGCACCCTCGATGGGCTTGTCGAGGCGGTGAAAGGCGTGAGCCTCAATGTGAAGGCCGGCGAGACCGTGGCGGTCGTCGGCGAGTCGGGCTCCGGCAAGAGCCAGTTGGTGATGGCGGCGATGGGCCTCCTCGCTTCCAACGGCGAGGTGACCGGCATTGCCTCCTACCGCGGCACCAATATTCTTGGGTTACCCAAGTCCGAGCTCAACACCATCCGCGGCCGCAAGATCACCATGATCTTCCAGGAGCCGATGACCTCGCTTGATCCGCTCTATACTATCGGCAGCCAGCTGATGGAGCCGATCATGCACCACCAGAAGCTGGGCGCCGGGGCCGCCCGCGACCGCGCCATCGCAATGCTGAAGCTGGTGAGCATCACCGAACCCGAGCGCCGCATGGGCTCCTATCCGCACGAGATGTCCGGCGGCCAGCGCCAGCGGGTGATGATCGCCATGGCGCTCGCCAACGATCCCGACATCCTGATCGCCGACGAACCGACCACCGCTCTCGATGTCACCATTCAGGCCGAGATTCTCGAACTGATGGCGGGCCTGCAGCAGCGCCTCGGCATGGGGATGATCTTCATCACCCACGATCTCAACATCGTCCGCCGCATCGCCCACCGCGTCTATGTCATGCGCTATGGCGAAGTGGTGGAGGAAGGCGAGACCGCATCGATCTTCGCTACGCCGAAGCACCCCTATACCAAGGCGCTGCTCGAGGCCGAACCCACCGGCCGCAAGGCGCCGCCGCCGCCCAACGCGCCGAAAATCCTCGACGGTACCGATATCCGCGTCACCTTCAGGATCGGCGGCGGCTTCCTGTCGGGTCCGCCGCTTTATCTCAAGGCGGTGGACCGCGTTTCGGTGACGCTGCGGCGCGGCCAGACCATCGGCATCGTCGGTGAATCGGGCTCCGGCAAATCGACCTTGGCCCGCGCCCTGCTGCGGCTCCTGCCCAGCCAAGGCGCCATCCACTTCGACGGCCGCGACATTGCCGGCCTCGACCGCGAGAGGATGCGGCCGCTGCGCCGCCAGATCCAGGTCGTGCTGCAGGACCCCTTCGGCTCCCTCAGCCCGCGCATGACCGCGGGCCAGATCGTCACCGAGGGCCTTTTGGTGCATGAACCGGCGATTTCGACGAAGGAGCTCGATCTCCGCGCCGCCCGCGCCTTCGCCGAGGTGCAGCTCGATCCGGCGCTTCGCAACCGCTATCCCCATGAATTCTCCGGCGGCCAGCGCCAGCGCATCGCCATCGCCCGCGCCATCATCCTCAAGCCCAAGGTGGTGGTCCTCGACGAGCCGACCTCGGCGCTCGACCGCCAGGTGCAGAAGCAGATTGTCGAATTGCTGCGCCAACTGCAGAAGGCCCACGATCTCTCCTATCTCTTCATCAGCCACGATCTCGCCGTCGTCCGTGCCATGGCCGATCACATATTGGTCATGAAGGATGGCAGGCTGGTGGAGGAGGGCACGCCCGATGCGGTGATGGATCATCCGCGCGAAGATTATACCAAGCGCCTGATGGCGGCCGCCTTCGCCCCCTGATGCGCACCCGGGTTAAAATCTGCTGCATGGCCTCGATCGCCGAAATGCGCATGGCGGTCGCCTATGGCGCCGATTGCGTGGGCCTCGTTGGCGACATGCCCTCGGGGCCCGGCGTCATCGCCGGCACGCTGGCCCGCGACATTGCCCGCGCCGTTCCGCCGGGTGTTTCTCCGGTGCTGCTCACCTCGCGCACCGCGGCCGAAGACATCGCCGATCATGTCGCATTCTGCGGCGTCAATACGGTGCAGATCGTCAACCACATCGATCCCGCCGTGCATGAGCGCCTGGCGGACTTGATCCCGGCGGTGCGCCGCCTGCAGGTCATTCATGTCGAGAACGGCGAGGCGCTGCGCCTCATTCCGTTTTACGAGGCCCATGTTCACGGCTTCCTGCTCGACAGCGGCAGGCCCAAGGCCACGGTACCGGAACTGGGCGGCACCGGCCGCACCCATGACTGGGCGGTCAGCGCCGAATTTGTCCGCCGCTCGGCTCTCCCGGTGTTCCTGGCGGGCGGCCTCAACCCGGCCAATGTCGCCGCAGCGATCCGCCGGGTCGGGCCCTATGGCGTCGATCTGTGTTCCGGCCTGCGCTCGCCGCTCCTGCTCGATGAGACGAAGCTCCGCGCCTTTATGATGGAAGTAAAATCCGCTTCAGATTGGAGCTGATTTGCCAAGACCCCTGCCTCTGTGGCATAGAAGAGCCATGTGCTATCACATGACAGCTTCCGGCGGCGTTGTGCCCGTCTGGACCCGCACCGTCTATGACGATGTGATGCTCAATTGCGCCCGCATCGGTTTCAAGCCGTAGCACGCCTCTCCTGAATTCGTATCCGCCCGGGTTCGCCAGAACCTTTGCCGTGCCGCATTTCGTCTGGAGATAGTCATGACCGTTCAGCCCAAGAACATCGACGTCGCCGAGATCGTGCAACACGATATCGCCCATCATTTCCATCCCTTCACCGATCACAAGGCCTTCCACGCCGAGGGCGGTCCGCGGGTGATGACTCAGGCCGACGGCATCTGGATCTGGGACGCCAATGGCAACAAGCTCCTGGACGGCATGGCCGGCCTGTGGTGCGTCAATGTCGGCTATGGCCGCAAGGAACTGGCCGAGGTTGCCTACCGCCAGATGCTCGACCTTCCCTATTACAACACCTTCTTCAAGACCACGACGGTGCCGGCGACCGAACTGGCGGCGAAGATTTCCTCGCTGATGCCGAAGCGATTCCAGCATGTCTTCTTCACCAACTCGGGCTCGGAAGCCACCGACACCATCGTCCGCTTCGTCCGCCATTACTGGAAGCTCAAGGGCAAGCCCTACCGCCAGCATTTCATCGCCCGCCGGCGCGGCTATCACGGTTCCACCATGGTGGCCGTCAATCTCGGCGGCATGGCCGGCATGCATGAGCAGGGCGGCACCTTGCTGCCCGGCTTCCACCATGTGCAGCAGCCCCACTGGTTCGATTTCGGCGGCGACAAGAGCCCGGAAGAATTCGGCCTCGAAGCCGCAGCCGATGTCGAGAAGAAGATCCTCGAAGTGGGTCCCGAGAATGTCGCCGCCTTCATCGGCGAACCGGTCCAGGGGGCGGGCGGCGTTTTGATCCCGCCTTCCACCTATTGGCCGGAGGTGCAGAGGATCTGCCGCAAATACGGCGTGCTGCTCGTCTCCGACGAGGTCATCTGCGGTTTCGGCCGCACCGGCAACTGGTGGGGCTACGAGACCATGGGCTTCGAGCCCGACATCGTGCCGATGGCCAAGGGGCTCTCCTCCGGCTACCTGCCGATCGGCGCCGTCGCCTTCGCCGATCGCCTGATCAGGGATTTCTTCGCCCTTGGCGGCGAATTCTATCACGGCATGACCTATGCCGGCCATCCGGTGGCCTGCGCCGTGGCGCTCAAGAACATCGAGATCATCGAGCGGGAAAAGCTAGTCGAGCGGACCCGCGAAATGGGCCCCTATTTCAGCCAGGCGCTGGCCGGCCTCCGCGATCATCCGATCGTCGGCGAAACCCGTTCGGTGGGCCTCATTGGCGCCATCGAATTGTGCAAGGACAAAAAAACCCGTGAACGCTTCAAGGAGCCGGGCCGCGTCGGCACCAAATGCCGCGATCATTGCTTCAAGAACGGGCTGATCATGCGCGCCTGCTGGGACACCATGGTCCTGTCGCCGCCCCTGGTGATCGGCAAGAAGGAAATCGACGAGCTGGTCTGCCTCGCCAGGATCGCCCTCGATGCCACATACAAGGATGTGAAAGGAGAGATAGCCTAGCGCGTTTTCCCGAAAAGTGGAATCGCTTTTCGGACAAGAAAACGCGCCAAGTCGATAATTCGGCGCATGTTCTTGCCGCCAATGTGTGTACACTTTGGCGGACCATGCGCTAGGACTTGCTGCGAATTGAGTTGAATGCCGCGCCGGGACAATTAACCTTGAGAACCAGGCGGCTTCGACCGAAAACCGGTGCCGGACAACAGAGCCTGAGCCCACGGCGCCAAACGATGATCAGGAGAGGAATATCATGACAGTCTATCGCCCACGCTTCAGCCCGTCCCGCCGCGCCGTGCTCAAGGGCACCGGCGCCATGGCCGCCGGGCTCGCCTTCAGCCCGCGCTTCTCGCTCGCCGATGAGGAGAAGAAGCTCAACTTCTACAATTGGGATACCTATATCGGCGAGCATACGCTGGCCGATTTCACCCAGGCCACCGGCATCGAGGCCAAGATGGACCTCTTCGCCGACAACGACGAGCTCTTCGCCAAGCTCAAGGGCGGCAATCCCGGTTATGACGTGATCGTGCCGACCAACGACAATCTCGAGCGCATGATCAAGGCCGGCATGGTGGAGCCGCTCGATCACGCGAAGATTCCCAACATGGCCAACATCGACAAGCCGTTCCAGGACGCCGCCTTCGATCCGGGACGCAAGCATTCGATCCCCTATATGTGGGGTACCCTCGGCATCGGCTACCGCAAGTCGAAGATCGAGGGCGGTGTGGTCGACAGCTGGAAAATCCTGCTTGACGGCGACAAATACTCGGGCCGCATTTCGCTGCTCGGCGATGCCCAGAACGTCCTCGGCCCGGCGCTCAAATATCTCGGCTATTCCTTCAACTCGACCGATCCGGCCGAACTGAAGAAGGCCGAGGAGCTCCTGATCGCCCAGAAGAAGCACATCAAGGTCTTCGCCGACGACAACGGCCAGGACCTGCTGGCTTCCGGCGAAGTCGATGCCTGCATGGAATGGAACGGCGACATCATCCAGGTGATGGCCGAGGACGCCGATCTCGCCTATGCGGTGCCGACCGAGGGCTCGCTGTTGTGGCAGGACACCATGGCGATCCCGAAGGGCGCGCCGCATCCGGTAAGCGCCCATGCCTTCCTCAACTTCGTGCTCGATGCCGAAGCCGGCAAGCACATCGCCGAGACCATCCAGTACGCCACCGCCAATGCCGCGGCCAAGGCGCTGATGGATACTTCCTACACCGGCAACACGTCGATCTTCCCGCCGCCGGAAGTCGTGGCCAAGTGCGAGCCTGGCCTCTATCTCGGCGAGGAAGCGACCAAGGTGCGCGACGAAATCTGGACCCGCATTCAAGCGGCGTGACCGAACCTTCGAAATGCGATCGGGCGGCGCCTCTAGCGCCGCCCGTTTCGTGTCTACCATTCAGGTGAGGGGGTAGTGTATCAGTTTGAAATCTGATCGCCGCTCTTTTTGTAAGTCTTAGGCCGGCCGGGCTTCGGCGCGACCGCATCCATAGCCGCAATCATTTCCTCGAACGTCCAAAGCCGATCCGTCAAGCTCGCTGCCATCGCCGGGGTAACTCGCAGTGTCTTATGAATGCGAACCCAATTGTACCAGACGGTCCAGATGGCAACCATATGGACATGGCTCTCAAATTTCTTGCTGAATGCATTTGTCAGTCTTGTGAAGCGCCGGTTGTGCATCCGCATGGTGAGATTGGACCGTTCGACATAGGACGTGCTGACATGGTCCATATCGGGCTTGCCGGTAATCCGGTGCCGCTCCGCGCCAATGCATTCAGCCGGTGAGTATTTGCCCTTGGCGCTCTCGGGAGAAGCGCCATAGACCTTGTGCAGGATGGCGTAGTCAACATCATCGCCGAACGCGCCTTCAACCGCTTCCAGATAGGCTTTGTGGCCATCTGTGGTGAGCTGGACGCGGTTTGCCAGCCGCGACCGCATATCGTCCATGAAGGCGATTGCGTAGTCGCTATCTCGCCCGCCAACTAGCCAAGAAAGGATCAGTTTGGACTCGGCTTCGATGCCAGTCCATGTCCATGTATCGCCTGCCCAATCCGGGCCTGCTTTCGCCTTTGGAGCATTCTTGGACTTGGCATAAGTGAACGACCATATTTCGTCGCACTGCACCCGCTTCGCCTTCACGCCCTGCACTTTGTCATCATGGAAGGCCGCACAAAACTTGCCGGCGTCGATTAAGAGCTTGGCGACAGTGTTGATGGAAACGTCAGCCAGCCGAGAGACGGACCGCATGGACGATCCTTCGCAAAGCATGTTTAGGATTTGGGCACGGGCTTTTGGGGGCAGCTTGTTCATAAGTCCAGTATGAACCGTCCGTTCCTCATGTCAAGCATATTTTTCATGTTAACGCATTGCGTTCAGTAGCCTATTGACAATGGCCGGACGGGGACTCATATTCTCGCTCGTATGAAGATCGTGTTCGCGAACAAGCGACTCGCGCTCATACAAACCGACAAGGCGCATGAGTTGGGCCTGCCATTCGTCGTAATTAAGGGAGCCCGAGAAAAGCTGCACTTTCTGGCGGAGGCGCCCGACGAACGGACACTGAGAAACTGGAAAGCGCTAAACTACAAACGTATGGAGGGAAGCCATGATCGACGCCAAATCCGAATCAACGACCAATACCGGATCATCTTCACTATCGATACGGAAGCTGCGCCACCTGTAATCACGATCTTGGAGATCGGCGACCCGCACTGAAGCATGACCATGGACGCAAATTTTTACATCGGCGATGTACCGCATCCGGGATTTTACATCCGGGAAGAACTGGAAGCGCGCGAGTGGACTCAGCGCGATCTTGCCTACATCCTCGGAACTCCCGAGCAAGCCGTGAACATGATCCTTTCCGGCAAGCGCGGAATTAGTCCCGAGATGGCGAAGGCTCTCGGAGACGCATTTGATGTCAATCCCGACCTGTTTGTGAATTTGCAGCGCGCGTACGATATGACGCGGGCTCGCGATCCAGACCCGAGCGTGGCACGGCGTGCGCGCTTGCAGTCACACTATCCCGTTCGCGAAATGATCAAACGCGGCTGGCTCCAAGATACTGATGCTGCAATGCTAGAAGCGCAAATGGCCAAGTTCTTTGAGGTGGCCAGCGCGAACGATATCCCGCATATGGCGTACGCCGCCAAGAAATCCACGCACTATGAGGAAACCCCTCCACCGCAACTCGCGTGGTTGTTCCGTGTACGCCAAATAGCAAAAGCAACGGCAGTCGCGAAATACTCCGAGAAGGCATTGCGAGATGCGCTGCCCCGGCTCCGCATGTTGCTCGTTGATCCAGAAGAGGCGCGCCATGTGCCGCGCATTTTGGCTGAATGTGGCGTTCGGCTGGTAATTGTCGAAGGCTTGCCCAATGCCAAGATCGATGGCGTCTGTTTCTGGTTGGATAAGCACTCGCCTGTGATCGGGCTATCACTACGTTTCGACCGGATCGACAATTTCTGGTTCGTGCTTCGGCACGAAATCGAACACGTCTTGCGTAGGGACGGACAGGCACGGGAAATCATTGACGTTGATATCGTGACCGGAGAGGTGAGTGAAAATCTGCCCGCAGAAGAGCGGGCCGCAAACGCGGCTGCAACGGATTTTAGTGTTCCGAAGGGCGAGATGGATTCCTTCATCGCTCGAAAGGCTCCCTTCTTTGCGGAACGCGATGTTATTGGCTTCGCCCGACGGTTGAACATTCACCCTGGTCTTGTCATTGGGCAGATACAAAGACGCACGGAGCGGTGGGATTTTCTCCGACGCTATCTCGAGAAGATCCGCGCCCATGTCCTTCCCAGTGCGGTTGTTGACGGCTGGGGCACCGCAGCCAACGTAGATAGTTGAGGGAAGCTATGGCTACTAAGAACGAGTTGCTTCAACGTGCATGGCACGCGTTTGAAAAGCAAAATGGGCATATTCCCGCGAGCGCGCGAGATGCCAGCGTTTGGGCCGTGCAAAACGGTTTGATCAGCCTTCCGGAGGTTGATCCCTATGACGTGCTGGCCGACGAGATGGCCCGAGCGCTTCGAGAGGAGTATGCCACTGACAGACAAGGCCGTCGCTATCGCGTCAACCATGCGGTGCGCGTTACCAGACGCGGCGTACAATACACAATGTGGGCGATGCTCGGAACTGCCCCGCGCTCCCATATGCAAAGGGCGTTCACGCAGCGACGCGAGCAAGTTGTTGGGGATTTAGTGCAGTTAGCGACCGACGTAGACGCTTACAACGACATGCACAAGGGCGAGGACCCGATCCAGCTTATCCTCGATTTTACTCACGACGTTGAAGAGCGCCGGGCGGCTTAACTCTTTTTCCAGCGCGCTCCCGCCGCAAGGCGCGCAATCTCCGTCCGCTGTTCTGCGGTTAGAGCCTTCGCCCGCGCCTTACCACCTTTCCTCCCGCCCTTCGCGCGGCCCGGCGCAGCGCCGCAATCTTCCTCAATCTCGCCCGTTGCAATCCGCATGACCTTGACGGCGTTGCCGATCACGTCGGCGGGGCGCTTTTGACCTTGGGGACCTTTAGGCATACAGCTAGCCTAGCACAATCTTGGGAGGGCAACATGGCTGGCGAGATTACGATCAAAGGACAGAAAGCAGGCAAGGGCGAGAAAATGACGGTCGGTTCTGGTTGGCGGCTCGTGGCCACAAAGGGCAAAAAGCGTGTGTTTGTCGGGACTCTGCTTGATACCGTCAATAAGGGCGACTTGCGGATTGCTGTTTTTAGCGTCCCGAAGAGATAATCTCAAAAATTTCAAACTGATACACTACCGGTGAGGGGGCGATTGCCGGGCGGCTTTGTTTTGAGCTAGGCTGAAAAAGGGCAGGGAGTCGCAACATCTTGGATAGCTGGAAGGACAATGGCAGGGTTTTCTGGATCCTCGCTCTTCCCGCCACTTTTTGGCTTGTCGTGTTCTTTGTCCTGCCGCTTGGATTTCTTTTCGTCATGTCGTTCAGCGACAAAGCCGTCATTGACGGCCAGGTGTCGATCACCGGTTACGATTATTTCACCGGATTTTCGAATTACCTGCGTTCCTTCGATCAACTCTATCTCGGCATCATCTGGAAATCCGTGTGGATCAGCGCTCTTGCAACAGCGTTATGCCTCCTGACCGCCTATCCCATCGCCTTCGGCATCTGCTTTGCGCCCGAGCGCTGGAAGCCGCTGCTGCTGCTTCTGGTGATCCTGCCCTTCTGGATCAATCTCTTGATCCGCACCTATGCGCTGATCGCGGTGTTCCGCAGCCAGGGCTACATCAACCAGTCGCTCGGCTGGCTGGGCCTCGGTCCCTACGACATGCTCTACAACAATTTCGCCGTGACCTTCGGCCTGGTTTACGTCTACATGCCGTTCATGGTGCTGCCCCTCTATGCCACCATCGAACGTCTCGACAAGTCCTTCCTCGAGGCGAGCCTCGATCTCGGCGCCTCGCAGGCCCAGACCTTTTTGCGCGTCACCGTGCCGCTGACGCTGCCGGGCATCGTCTCCGGCATCATTCTGGTGTTCATTCCCTGCCTCGGCTCCTTCCTCACCCCCGATCTACTCGGCGGCGCCAATGCCGTGATGATCGGCAACGTCATCGAACGCCAGTTCAAAGCGGCCAACGACTGGCCCTTCGGCTCGGCGCTCTCCTTCCTGCTGATGTATGCAACCTTCGGTGCCCTGGCGCTGCGCGACCTTTTCGCCCGCCGCAGCAAGGGAGTGGATGTCTGATGGCCGCCGCCCTGAAACCGGGCTCCGGCCCCCTCGATTACGCCAGCAGGACCTGGCTCAAATTCCTCTTCGCCGCGATTTTCTTCATGCTCTATGTGCCGATCGTGACCCTCGTCGCCTTCTCCTTCAACACCGACAAGCGCGGCGTCGTGTGGCGCGGCTTCACCTTCGACAATTACGTCAAGGCCTGGAACAACGCCGCCCTGATCGAGGCGCTGACCAACTCGCTGGTCATCGCCTTCCTGACGACGATCGTCGCCACCGTGATCGGCTCCATGCTGGCGCTGCTCCTATGGCGCTTCCGCTTCCCGTTCAAGAGTGGCTATGAAGGGTTCATGGCGCTGCCCATCGTCATTCCGGAAATCTGCATGGGCGTGGCGCTTCTTCTCTTCTTCGTGAACACCGGCATGATGGAGGCGGTGGTCGCCATGCCCTGGCCGCTCAATCTCGCCAATATCGTCATCGCCCATGTCGCCTTTTGTTTCCCCTTCGTCGCCGTCGTCGTGCGCTCGCGCCTCGTCGGCTTCAACCGCGAACTCGAGGAGGCCTCGAAGGACTTAGGCGCCAGCGAATGGCAGACCTTCTGGAACGTCCTGGTGCCTTTCATGAAGCCCGGCCTCATCGCCGGGGCGCTCTTGGCCTTCACCCTGTCCCTCGACGATTTCGTCATCACCTTCTTCACCTCCGGCCCCGAGACCGTGACCTTCCCGGTCAAGGTCTATTCGCTCGTCCGCCGCGGCGTCTCGCCGGAGATCAACGCCGCCTCCACCGTGCTCATCGTCATCACCGTGGTGGCCACCGTTCTCGCCATGAAACTCCAGGCGCCGCAGAAATCCGGCAAAGGCTGAAACCATGACCGAACCGATCATCTCGCTGCGCAATGTCGGCAAGATATTTCCCGGCGGCGTCACCGCCGTCGACAATGTCTCCTTCGACATCGCCCAGAACGAATTCTTCGCGCTGCTGGGGCCTTCGGGCTGCGGCAAGACCACTCTGCTCCGCATGATCTCGGGGCTGGAGACCCCGACCGGCGGCGAGATCGTCATCGCCGGCGTCGACATGGCGCTGATCCCGCCCAACAAGCGGCCCACCAACATGGTGTTCCAGTCCTATGCCGTCTTCCCGCACATGACGGTGGAGCAGAATGTCGCCTATGGCCTGAAAGTGACCGGCGTTGCCGCCGATGAAACGAAAAGACGCACCGCCGAGGCCCTCGAGATGGTGAAACTTTCCGAGCTTGCCGCCCGCAAGCCCGACCAGTTGTCGGGCGGCCAGCGCCAGCGCGTCGCCCTTGCCCGCGCCCTGGTCAAGCGCCCCAAGGTTCTGCTGCTCGACGAGCCGCTCTCCGCCCTCGATGCCAAATTGCGCGACGAAATGCGCCTTGAGCTCACCCGCCTGCAGGAAAATGTCGGCATCACCTTCATCATCGTCACCCACGACCAGGACGAAGCCCTCTCCATGGCGGGCCGCATCGCGGTCATGGACAAGGGGGCGGTCAAGCAGATCGCCACGCCGGCCGAACTCTACGAGCATCCCGCAAGCCGCTTCGTCGCCGATTTCATCGGCAAGGTGAATTTGATCGATGCCAGGGTGCTCTCGGCCCAGGGCAAGAAGATCGCCTGCGAGGCCCGGGGTATCGGCAAGCTCGAACTCACCGCCGACAAGCCCTGCGGCGGCACTGTCGCCGTCGCGGTGCGGCCGGAGAAGCTCAAGATCGGCAAGACCGAACCCAAGGGCGCCAACCTGATCAAGATCCAAGGCAAGGTGCGCGATGTCGCCTATTACGGCGATACCAGCCATGTGGTGGTGTCCGCCAAAGACGGACTCGACCTGTCGATCAATGTGCAGAACGACCGGCGCGAGGGCGGTACTGGAATCGAACGCGGCCAGAAGGTCTGGGTTCACTGGTCGCCCACCGATTCGCTCGTGCTGACGGAGTAAGCCCATGTCGCTTGAAATGAAGGATATGACCTCCCCGCCCGGCGACGAGGCCTTCCGCCGCGAGCAATTGAAGGGCACAAGCTGGGAGCCCACCTATGCCGGCGCGCTCTCCTTCATGCGCCGCAAATACACCCGCGATCTGGCGGGCGTCGACATCGCGGTGACCGGCATCCCCTTCGATCAGGCGGTCTCCCACCGTTCCGGCACCCGCTTCGGCCCCGAGGGAATTCGCAAGGCATCGGCCGAAAACGCCTGGGGACCCTTCTGGCCGTGGAATTTCGATCCCTTCGAAACCCTCGCCGTCGCCGATTACGGCGACTGCTTCTTCGATTGGGGCCGCAAGGAGAATTTCCCCGGGACGCTGGAGAAACATGCCGCCTTGATCATCGCCTCCGGCGCCGAAATGATTTCCCTGGGTGGCGATCATTACATCACCTATCCGCTGCTCAAGGCGCACGCCGGCAAACACGGGCCCCTGGCGCTTGTCCATTTCGACGCCCACCGCGACGTCGAACCCGATGACGGCGGCCGCATCGATCACGGCACCATGTTCGGCTACGCGGTGAAGGAGGGCCTGATCGATCCCGCCAGGTCGGTGCAGATCGGCATCCGCACCACTTTCGCCGGCGAGCGCGGCTATGGATTCAAGATCATCGATGCCGGCGAAGTGCATGAGACCTCCGCCGCCGATCTCGCCCGTACGATCGCCAAGACCGTGGGCTCGGCCAAGACCTATCTTACTTTCGACATCGACTGCCTCGATCCTTCGGCAGCGCCCGGCACCGGCACCCCCATTCCCGGCGGCCTCACCTATCATCAGGCCGCCTCGATCATCCGTAGGCTGACGGATGTCGACTTCGTCGCCATGGATGTGGTGGAAGTCTCGCCCCCCTACGACCACGCCGACATCACCTCTCTCGCCGCCGCGTCGCTGATCATGGAATATCTCTGCCTCCGCGCCTGGCAGAAGGGCGCCCGGGCGCAGAAGATGCCGGATTAGCTCAACGCATCCCGGATGCGGAAATACAGCATCGCCGCCACCAGCATGGGGGTGCGCAAGGCGCCGCCCGGGAAGGGCAGGTGCTTGACGCGGGCGAGAAGGTCGAAGCGCTCGGCTTGGCCCATGATCGCTTCCGCCATCAGCTTCCCGTAAATTCCGGTGAGCGCCACGCCCTGGCCGGAATAGCCGTGCGCGTAATAAACGGTGGGCGTGAGCCTGCCGCAATCGGGGATGCGGTTATAGGTGATGGCGATGAAGCCGCCCCAGGCATAGTCGATCTTCGCGTCCGCCAGTTGCGGAAACACCGCCGTCATGCGCGGCCGCATATAGGCGCCGAGATTGGCGGGCTCCAGCGTCGAATAGCTGGCGCGGCCGCCGAACAGCATGCGGTGGTCGCCGGTCAACCGGAAATAATCGACGATGAACTTGGTATTGGCCACCGCCTCGCCGTCGCGGATGAGCGCGTGAGCGCGGTTCTCGCCCAGGGGCTCGGTGGCGATGATGTAGCTCCCCACCGGCATCACCCTGCCATAGAGCTTCGGCACCGTGCGGCCCAGATAGGCATTGCCGGCGACGATCATGAACTTGGCCTCGACCTTGCCTTCCGCCGTGCGGGCGGACGGCTTGCTTCCGGTATCGAGTTCGGTGACGCGCGAGCCCTCGCAAATCGTGGCACCCGCCGCCATCGCGGCGCGCGCCAGTCCGCGACAGTAGTTGAGCGGATGAAAATGTCCGGCACCCCCTTCGCGAAGCGCGCCGTGATAGATGCGGGTGCCGAGCTTCCCGTCCAGTTCCGCCTTGCCGAGTAGACTCGTATCGCTATAGCCGAGCCCGTCCCACTCTTCCTTCCACTCCTGCAATTCGCCGAATTGATGGGCCTTGGGGATCACATGCAGATAACCCCATCTGAGATCGCAATCGATCTTGTGCCGGGCGATCCGCTGCTTCAGCAGAACCTTCGATTCTTCGGCGAGGGCGAAACATTTGCGCGCGTCGTCGCGGCCGAGCTGGGCTTCGATCTTGCCCTGGCCGGAAGAAAAGCCGGTGCAGATCTGCCCGCCATTGCGCCCCGAGGCGCCATAGCCCACCCGCTCGGCCTCCAGCACCACTACCTTGTATCCGGCTTGCGCCAGTTCCAGCGCTGCGGAAAGCCCGGTATAACCGGCGCCCACCACGCAGACATCGGCACTCACATCGCCCTTAAGCTTGGGCAGGGCGGCGAAAGGCGTGGCCGTGGCTTGATAATAGGACGTTGCGTCGAGGGAACTGGCCATGGTCGCAACGCTCTTGCCAAGCCCTGTTTGCACCGTCAAGCCGGACGGGTAAGATGGGATTCTTTCACAATAAGTGGTTCATCATGTCGCAAGCACGCTTTGAAGAGTGGATCGGCGAACGCAAGATCAGCGAAGTCGAATGCCTGGTGGCGGACATGTCCGGCACCGCGCGCGGCAAAATTCTGCCGCCCAAGAAATTCCTCAAAGGCCACAGGTCGCGGGGCCTGCGCATCCCCGAGGAAGTCTTCACGCTAACCATCAACGGCCGTTTCGTCTCCGAAACGAATGCCGTGAGCGATAGCGCCATCGACATCTACATGGAGCCCGATATCGAAACCATCCGTTTCGTGCCCTGGTATGCCGAGCCCACCGCCCAGGTGATCTGCGACGCCTTCCATCTCAACGACGAGCCGGTCGACATCGCCCCGCGCCATGTCTTGCGGCGCGTCCTGCAGCTCTACAAGGACAGGGGCTGGCGCCCCATCATCGCCCCGGAGCTCGAGTTCTATCTGGTCAAGAAGAACCTCGATCCCGACTATCCCCTCGATGCCGCCGTTGGCCGTTCCGGGCGCAAGGAGCCGGGCGGCCAGGCCTATGGCATCGACGCCGCCAACGACTTCGACCCCATCGTCGAGGACATCTACGATTACTGCGAGGCCCAGGAGCTCGACGTCGATACGCTGAGCCATGAAAGCGGCCCAGCCCAGCTCGAGATCAATTTCAACCATGGCGACCCGCTGGAGCTGGCCGACCAGGTCTTCCTGTTCAAGCGCACCGTGCGCCAGGCGGCCTTGAAGCACGACATGTATGCCACCTTCATGGCCAAGCCGCACGAGAACGAGCCGGGCTCCTCCATGCACATCCACCAGTCGGTGATGGATCTCAAGTCCGGCAAGAACGTCTTCGCCGGCCGCGACGGCAAGCCGTCGAAACTCTTCCTCAATCATATCGGCGGCCTACAGCGCTATCTCGCCGCCGCCCTGCCGCTGTTCGCGCCCAACGTCAATTCCTACCGCCGCCTGGTGCCCGAATCCGATGCGCCCACCAACGTCCATTGGGCGATCGACAATCGCACCGTCTCGCTTCGCGTCCCCGCCTCCGATCCCGCCAATCTGCGCCTGGAGAACCGCGTGCCCGGCGCCGATGCCAATCCCTATCTCGCCTTCGCCGCCTCGCTCGCCTGCGGCTATCTCGGCATGATCGAGCGCATCAAGCCCTCCGATCCGGTGGAAGGCTCGGCCTACCGCTATGCCCAGACGCTGCCCATCAGCCTCGACGAGGCGCTCGACAAGTTGAATTATACCAAGCCCTTGAAGACCGCGCTCGGCGAGAAATTCGTCGAGGCCTACCGCGATGTGAAGTACCAGGAGATGCAGCATTACCGCAAGGTGATCAGCTCCTGGGAGCGCGAATATTTGTTGCTCAATGTCTGAGACATGGCGCATTGCGCGGGCGGCGGCGCTGCCGGAGGCCGTTGCCCGCGGCTATTTCTTCAGTGTACTGAGGGTTGCGAAGGCGGAGAGCGCCTCGTGGCTCGAGCGGACGTGTATCACCGTGGGCCCGTCATGGCCGAGCCCCTCGGCCACCTTGGCGTCGATGTCGTCGCCGGCTGCGATCGTCACCGCCCGTGCGCCGAACGACCGCGCCCAGGCGGAAAAATCCGGATTGACCAGATCGGTGCCGGAAATGCGATCCGGATAATGCCGTTCCTGATGACTGCGGATGGTGCCGTAGCTGCCGTTGTCGGACAGAACGATTTTGATCTTGGCGCCGTATTGCACGGCGGTCGCCAGTTCCTGGCCGGTCATCAGGATGCCGCCGTCGCCGACAAAGGCGATGGCCATGCGGAGGGGATCGGCAAGCCCCGCGGCCACGCCTGCGGGAACGCCAAACCCCATGGCGCCGGCAATGGCGCCGAGCAGCAGATTGGCGGGCGTCATTTTCCAGTGCCGGTGCACCCAGGTCGACATGTTGCCGGCATCGGTGGTGACCACGGCATTGGGCGGCGCCTGTGCGGCGATCGCCATCACCACCTTGCCGAAATCGACGCCGTCGCCGGGCTCGGGCGAGGTGAAGGACTGGAATTCGCGGATGAAGCCGTTGATCGCCGAGATCCACGCTTCGCCCGCCGAGGCGGCAACCCGCGGACTTTGACCGAGTTCCTCGAGCAGCGCCACCGGATCGGCCACGATGCCGAGATCGGTGCGGAAGACTTTGCCTATGGGCTCGCCGTCGGGATAGATGTGGACGAGCTTCTGCGCCGGCTGCGGAGCCGCCGGGAAGCTGTAATTGAGGCTGGCGACATCGCCGAGCCGCGTGCCGGCCGCGATGATGAGATCGGCGCGCGCCAGCACCTCGCGGTGGCGCGGCGGATTGCCAAAGCCGAGATGGCCGGCATATAGGGCCGAGGCGTTGTCGAAAACGTCCTGATTCTTCCAGGTTACCGCCACCGGAATGCGCTGCGCCGCGGCGAAGCGGGCAAGGGCGGCGGCGCCGCGCGTCCCCCGCAGCAGCGCACCCGCCAGGACGATCGGCCGCTCCGCCAGGCCGATTGCGGCGCGGATCGCTTGCGCATCGGCCGGGCCGTGATGCGGGCGGGCGATGGGGAAGGGCTCGGGCACGGTCTCTCCCGCCTCGTCGTCCAGCATGTCTTCTGGCAATGCGATGATCACCGGGCCGGGCTTGCCCTCGCCCGCCAGCCGGAAGGCGCGGACCAAAGTCTCGGCCATCTTGGCGCCGTCCTGCACCTCGAACACGCCTTTGGCCATGGTGCCGAAGAAATGTCCGTAGTCGACTTCCTGGAAGGCGCCGCGGCCGCGCTCCCGGCGCGACACCTGGCCGATGAAGACGACAAGCGCCACCGCATCCTGCTCGGCCACATGCACGGCGATTGCGGCATTGCTAGCGCCGGGACCACGGCTGACCATCGCCACGCCGGGCTTGCCGGTCATCTTGGCTTCCGCCACCGCCATGAAGCCCGCGCCCGATTCATGACGGCAGACGATGAGCTTGACGCTGCTGTCATGCAGCGCATCGAGCAGCGCCAGATAGCTTTCCCCCGGCACGCAATAGGCGCGCGCCACGCCGTGTTTCTCCAGCGATCTTGCAATCAGGTCTGCGGCACGCATCGGCGACTCCGGAAAGGCCAGGCTCGCGCATACATGCCCGCCGGCCCGCCGAAAGTCGAGTGTGCCCTAGCGTTTTCCCGAAAAGTGGAATCGCTTCTCGGACAAGAAAACGCGCAAAGTCAATAATTTGGCGCATGTTCTTGCCGCCAAAGTGTGTACACTTTGGCGGAACATGCGCTAGTGGCCCTATTTGCCGAGTGCCTGCAGGGCCTCGATCGCCGGTGCCGCGTCGCGCAGGCCCCGGTCCTCGGCCCGCCGGTACCATTCCATGGCCTTGGCCGGATCGGGAGCGATGCCTTGCACA
This sequence comes from Hyphomicrobiales bacterium, assembly GCA_052386315.1. Taxonomy (GTDB): domain Bacteria; phylum Pseudomonadota; class Alphaproteobacteria; order Rhizobiales; family Aestuariivirgaceae; genus Aestuariivirga. Next base: position 40,254 of record JBQTKG010000055.1, on the reverse strand, counting down.
TTGAGTTCGGCGAAGACCACCGGATCATAGGTCTTAGCCACCCCCATGGCGCCGGCGGCGGCACCCTGAGCATAGGCCCGCTCGTAGAATTGCCGCGCCGCTCCCAGATCGCCGGATTTGAGCAGGAGATCGCCCTTGCGCAGCAGGTCCGACGCTTCCGGTGTCACGGCTGCAATGCGGGTTTCCCCTTCGGCCGTCACCGCCTCCACCGGCAGGTCGTGCCGTTCGCCCTTCGCTACCTGTATGGCGGCGGTTTCCGGCGGTGCGTTGGCTGGAACCACCTGCAGTTTCAGATCGTCGATGGCAACGGTAAGTTCCTTCATCGGTGCGGCGAGTTCCCCGCTGCCGGTTTCGATGGCTGCCACCGCCACGTCGAATTTCGGCGTGCTGGCCTTTGGCACCACCAGCTTCACATTCCGTTCCTGGCCGGGATTGAGCAGCCAGGAATTGCCGGACACGCGCGTTCCCGCGGTGAGATAGGCATCCTCCGGCAGGCCGCTGATGCGCAGCGCCAGGGTTTGGCCCTCGGCGGCGGGCTCGGCCCTGAGGATCAGCGGAATCATGCTGTTGAGCGCACCGCTGGCGTCGGCCACTTCAAGTGTGGCGGTGGCGACCGGCTTCTTGGAAATGACGGTCTTGTTGGCGGCTGCGGCAGCCGGCTTCGCCGCCACCGTTTCACCTTTTTGCTGGAAGCTTGCCAAGGTTGCGCCGGCGAAATCGCCCGCCGCCTGCTTGATCGTCTCGAACTGCGTTGCCGCAAGGCCGATCAGGCCGCCGGTGACCGACGCCGCGAGACTCGCGATAATGAAGCTCTTGCCCGGCCCGTTGCGGATCGCGGCTGGCGGCCGGGCCCGCGGTCCGGGTTCGCCGGCATTTGGCCGCGCCTGCGCCGGCTCGAAGCCGCGGTTGAACTCTTCATGCTCGCGCGAGCCGGCAAGGGAGGCGCGCCGCGGTTTCTGCTGCATGTTGCGGTAGCGTTCGGCAAGTTCCTCCGGTGCCTCGCGCCGGTAGGGAAGTGGAAACCAGCTGGGGGCGGGCCGCTCATCCGTCTCCGGTGCCGCTTCGATCCGGTTCGACTCTTCGATTTCTTGAAGGGACTCTTCGGCTTGCGGCCGGGGCACGGCAATGCTCATCTCAGTCCTCCCTCTCAATGGTCATTGAATATTTCGCCTGCGCCGTCCCGCGCCTTGCATCCAGCCACTCCTGCGCCGCGACGTAGCGCGTCCAGCCCGGCACGTCCGCCGCCAGATTGATGCCGGCCGCTGCACCGTCCTCGGGCATCAGGCTGTCGAACAGCGCGTCGGTGAAACGCCGGAGTTTGTAATAGCGCTCGGAATTGCGCGGCGCATTGAACACCGCCAACACCAGCGAGGAGGCCGCCGTCTCGACACTCTCGCCCCTGCGCAACAGTCCCGGATAATCCGCCGATGACAGAATCGCCGGCGCATAGAAGTCCCACAGGTTCCCCCCGGCCGGCACGCTCACCAGATGCAGGCCGTCTTTTTGCTTGAGGACATGTAGCAATGCGGCGGGCCGCGGGCTCACGATCACCACCGCATCGACATCGCCGCGCTTCAGTGCCGCGATTGCTTCCGCGTCTTCGAGCGGCACCTCGTCGATGGTGACGCCGGCCGCCGGGAAGATCAGGCTGGCGGCGATGAACGATCCGCTGCCGGTGCTTCCTGCCGCGACGCGCTTGCCCGCGAGATCGGCGAGCGTCTTGACGCTGCCGCGCGCCAGCACATGCACATCGAGGCTGGCGAGCTTGGCGATGAATGACAACCGCGCCGGGGCGCCCTCAAGCAACTGGTTATTGACCGCGTAGGCAAGCGTGTCCGAGGGCAGGATTGCCGCATCGACACCGCGCAGATAGATGACGTCGGTCAGCGTCTGCACCGGCCCCTTGCCGGCCATCGGCAACAGCCTGAGATCGTTCTCGTGATCGAGGGCACGGGCGAAATTGAGCGCCATGCCGAGCGAACCCGCGGTATCGGCCATAATGCCGACGGTATTCTGGTTGAGTGTAATGAGCTGGTCGCGGCTTTGGGCATAGACCGGAATCGAAGCCGAAAAGATCGACGCAATCGCCAGCGCCCCAAGAGCATTGCGCATGTCCCGCCTCCTCGTCGAATTGCCGGCCGTCCCGCTGCACAAGCGCGCTGTTTCGCGCGTCATTAACCCTGATGAAAGGCGCACAAAGCAACGAGATTGTGGCAAAGGCCGGGCGGGAATGAGGCCAGGGTTCTAGCGCCGCTCCAGCGGAATGTAGTCGCGCGGCGGCGGCCCGTCATAATGGGTGAGCGGCCGGATCAGAATATTGTTGTGCAATTGCTCGAGGCATTGCACCGTCCAGCCGGGCACCCGGCCCACCGCGAAGATCGGCACGAACAGGTCGGGCGCGATGCCGATCAAGTGATAGATGACGCCCGAATAGAAATCGACATTCACATTGACGCCGAAACGCGCATAGGGCTGCATCGCCTCGACCACCGCCTGCAGAATGGCGTACCATTTGGGCTCGCCCATCTCGCGCGATAGTTTTTCAACTCCCTCGCGCATGTGCCGCGCCCGCGGATCCTCGGCGCGATAGACGCGGTGGCCGAAGCCGGTCACCGCCTCGCCCGCCGCCTGCTTTCTCTTCACATAGGCCGCCGCATGGGCCGGATCGCCGATCGCTTCCGCCATGCGCATGACGTCTTCCGCCGCTCCGCCATGGGCTGGCCCCGAAAGCGCGGCGATCGCCGCGGTCGCCGCCGCATGCAGATTGGCCTCGGTGCCGATGACCACGCGCGCCGCAAAGGACGAGGCATTGCTGCCGTGTTCGGCGTGCAGAATGAGATCGCGGTCCATCAGCACTGCCGCGTCGGCGGCGGGCTTTCTGCCGGTGATCATCCAGAGAAAATTGGCCGCATGCGACAAGGCGGGATCGGGCGCCGGAATTTCCGTGGCGTTTCGGATCGCCTGATGCGCCGCCACGATCATCGGCACCTGGGCCGTGAGCCGCATGCCCTTGGCGCGCGTCGCCGCGATGGAATTATCCGCCGTATCCGGGTCAAAGGCGGCGAGTGCCGAAACGCATGTGCGCAACACGTCCATCGGATGCGCCGCCATGATCGCCGCGATGATGGCGAGAATTTGCGGCGGCAGTTTCCGCGCCGCCTTCAGCGCGCCGTCGAATTCCGCCAGTTGCGCCCGCGACGGCAGTTCGCCGTGCAGCAGCAGGTAGGCCGTCTCCTCGAAGGTCGAATATTGCGCTAGGTCGTGGATCGAATAGCCGCGATAGCGCAATTCCCCCGCCTTGCCGTCGATGAAAGTGGTGGCCGAGCGCTCGAAATAGACGCCTTTCAGGCCGCGGTGGATTTCGGGTCTTTCTTCTGCTGACATGGCACCGGTCCGGGGGTGAGTTGTAATGAGCGTGATCGACGAAGCCAAGGCCGAAATCAAGGGCAAGGGCCTGAAATTGGTGATGCCGGAAGGCAGGGACGAGCGCATCCGCGCCGTCGCCCGCCGGCTTGCCGAGGAAGACCTGGCACAACCTATCGTATTCGGTCCCCAAGTCCCCGAACCGCAGCCGCAACATGTGAGCCTCGTCACCGCCAGACGGGCAAAGATGAGCGAAGCCATGGCGGCCCGCCTGTTGCGTAAACCGCTTTATCGTGGCGCCGCGATGGTGGCGGCGGGCGAAGCCGAGGCCATGCTGGCGGGGGCCGCCAACCCGACCGCCCGGGTGATCGAAGCCGCCCTCATGACCATCGGTCTCGCCCCGGGGATCGAAACGCCCTCGAGCTTCTTTCTCATGCAGTGGCCGGACCGCCGCCTGATCTTCGCCGACTGCGCCGTCAATGCGCAGCCGACGGCCGCACAGCTCGCCGGCATCGCGCTGGCCTCCGCGGCAAGCGCGGCAAAAGTCCTGCACGAAGAGCCGCGCGTGGCGCTCCTGTCTTTCTCCACCAAGGGCAGCGGCAGCCATCCCGACGCGGAGAAGGTGATCGAGGCGCTCCGCATTGCCCGCGCCCGCGCGCCGCATCTCAAGATCGATGGCGAGCTTCAGGGCGATGCGGCGCTCTCTCCCGCCGCCGCGGCGAAGAAGCTGAAGGAGCAGGGCGATGTCGCGGGCCGCGCCAATGTCTTGATCTTTCCCGATCTCGATGCCGGCAACATCACCTACAAGCTCATCCAGTATCTGGCGGGCGCCCAGGCGGTGGGCCCCATCCTGCAGGGCTTTGCCAGGCCGGTGTCCGATGTGTCGCGCGGCGCCACCGTCGACGATATCGTCGCCACCGCGGCGCTCCTGCTTGCCATGTCGGGTTGAAATCACCCCTCTCCCGTGCGGCACGCATGGGAGAGGGTGCCGCGAAGCGGCGGGTGAGGGCCCTCATCCGGCGTGTGCCGCGCCACCTTCTCCCACCTGCGGTGGGAGAAGGGGTCAATTCATGCATCAAGCCGGCGCCGTCACATTGGTGTGCTTGTACTTGTCGAGCACCCGGCTCGGATATTTCAGCGCGTCGCGGCGGAAGGGATCGCCGAGCTCCTGCGTCACCATCGCTTCGATCACCGTTGTCTTGCCAGCCTTCTGCGCATCGCAGGCCTTCTCCAGCGCCTCGCCCACATCGCCGAGCTTGTCGATGCTGACACCCTCGGCGCCGAGCGAGCGCGCCACCTCCGCCCAGTCCGGATTCTTGATATTCACGCCGAGGAAGCGGGTGTCGTAGAAATCCACCTGGTTCTTCTTCTCCGCGCCCCACTGCTTGTTGTGGAAGACCACCGCCGTCACCGGGATATTCTCGCGCACGCATGTCAGGATTTCGCCGAAGCTCATGCCCCAGGCGCCGTCGCCCACATAGGCCACCGCCGGGCGGGACGGCTCCGCCACCTTGGCGCCGATGACGGCGGGCAGCGCATAGCCGCAATTGCCGAAGCTCATGGCCGCCAACATCGAATTTGGTTGGGTGAAGCGCAGATAGGAATTGGCGACCGAGCAGATATTGCCGATGTCGGTCGAGACCATGGCGTTCTTCGGCATGGCCTTCTCGAGTTCGCGCAGCATCTGGCGCGGGTGCATGTAGGGCGAGCCCTTGGCAATCTCCAGCGACCAGGCATCCTTCTCATAAGGCCAGTCGTTAAGCTCCTTCTCCCATTGATCCTTCTCGGCTTTGATGCGCTTCTTGCGCTCCTCGGCGTTATTGGCGCAGGCAAGCTTGCGGTTGGCGAGACGGTAGGAAAGGGCCTTCGCCGCCTCCCTGGCATCGCCCACGATGCCGACGGAAATCTGCTTGACCAGTCCCAGCATGCGGTGGTCGGTGTCGATCTGGATGATCCGGGCGTTCTTCGGCCAGTAATCGAGCCCGTGCTGCGGCAATGTGCCGAAGGGGCCAAGCCTGGTGCCGAGCGCCAGCACCACATCCGCCTCCCTGATCAGCTTCATGCCGGCCTTGGAGCCCTGATAGCCCAAGGGCCCGCACCACAAGGGATGATCGGCCGGGAAACTATCATTATGCAGGTACGAGTTGACCACGGGTGCCGAGAGCTGCTCGGCCAGCGCCACCGCTTCCTTGGTGCCGCCTGAGAACAGCACGCCACCCCCCGCCACGATCACCGGGAATTTAGCTTTGGCGAGAAGGTCCGCCGCCGCATCGAGGCTTTCGTCGGCGCCGGGCCCGCGGGCGATATGGCGAGGGCGGGCGATTTCATAATCCGCCTCGCCGTAGAAATTATCGCGCGGAATGTTGAGCTGGGCGGGGCCGCGCTCGCTCATCGCCATGTCGAAGCAGCGCGCCGTCAATTCCGCCATGCGCGGATGCTTGGCGACATGCGCCTGATACTTGGTGATCTTGGAAAAGATCGGCAGCTGCTCGGTTTCCTGGAAACCGCCGAGCCCCATGGTGCCGGAGCCCGTCTCGGGTGTCACGACGACGACCGGCGAATGCGCCCAGTAGGCGGCCGCCGTCGCGGTCACGAAATTGGTAATCCCCGGTCCGTTCTGGGCGATGCACACGCCGTGCTTGCCCGAGACGCGCGAATAGCCGTCGGCCATGTGACCGGCGCCCTGTTCATGCGCCGTCGGAATGAAGCGGATGCCGGCGGTGGGGAAAAGATCGAGCGCATCCATATAGGCCGAGCCCACGATGCCGAACACGTCCTTGACGCCATATGCTACCAGCGTTTCGACAAAGGCTTCGGAAGCGGACATTTTCGGCATGGGGAATGGCTCCTGTTTTTCCAAGTCCTCACCCTGAGGTGCCCGGCAACAGCCGGGCCTCGAAGGGTCATTTCAATTCAATCTCGATGAAGGCATATTCCGTGTCATTGGCGTTGATCACATCGTGCTCGACGCCTTCGGAACGGAAATACGGCAGGCCCTTCTTCATCTCGGCGAAGCCGGTGCCCGTCGCCGTTTCGAGCTTCACCCTGCCGTCCATCAGCGGCACCACCACATAGTCGTGGCCGTGCCGGTGCCAGCCGGTAGTGGCGCCCGGCGCAAAGCGGTATTCGGTGACGATCACCCGCGCGTTCTCGATGTGCTTGATGGCCTTGGCCGTGCCGCTCATGGACCCTCTCCTTATTCCGTCATCAAGATTGGCCGCCGTCATGGCATTTGGCAAATGGAGAAACTTGTTATATTGTAACATAATGTCGTTTCCCGCCCCCCATCACAACCACGCCAAATGCACCGCCGAGCTCCTCTCCCGGGCCGAGCGCATCTGCGAGCGCCGCGGCAGCCGCCTGACCGGCCAGCGCCGCGACATTCTCAATTGCGTGGCCGAGAGCCATTCCGCCGCCGGCGCCTATGACATCATTGAGCGCATGGCCCTCCACGGCCCCCGTCCGGCGCCGATCACCGTCTACCGGGCGCTGGATTTTCTCCTCGCCCACGGCCTCGTCCACAAGATCGAGAGCCGCAACGCCTTCATTGCCTGTTCCCGCGCCCATGACGGCGAACCCGCCGCACTGCTCATCTGCGAGCGCTGCGCCATGGTGGCCGAACTCGATGCGCCGCAGGTTTTTGCCGGCCTCGCCAAGGCGGCGGCCGGGCAGGGCTTCCGCCCCGCCGCCACGGTGATCGAGATGACCGGAACCTGCGGCGCCTGCGCCGGGAGCGCCTGACATGCTCAAGGCCACCGGAGCTTTGCTCAGTGCCAGGGACGCAACGCTGACGATCGGCGGGCGCACTATCCTCGACCATGTCAATCTCGATGTGCGCGCCGGCGAGATCGTCACCGTGATCGGGCCCAACGGCGCCGGCAAATCGACGCTGGTGCGCGCCATGCTCGGTCTCTTGCCGCTCACCTCGGGCCGCATCGAACGCCAGAAAAATCTGCGCGTCGGCTACGTGCCGCAGCGCTTTCCGCTCACCCCCAATGTGCCGCTCGATCTCCGCAGGCTTCTGTCGCTAACTCTCAGGCCGTCGGAAGCGGAGATCGATACGGCGCTGGCCGAAACCGGCATCGCGCATCTGAAAGAAGCCGGCGTCGCCTCCCTCTCGGGCGGCGAATTGCAGCGCGCCTTGCTGGCCCGCGCCCTGTTGCACAAACCCGACATTCTGGTGCTCGACGAGCCGGTGCAGGCCGTGGATTTCATCGGCGAGGCGAGACTCTACGAACTGATCTCGGAGATCCGCCGCCGCCACGGCTGCGGCATACTGATGGTCAGCCACGATCTCCACATGGTCATGGCCGAGAGCGACCATGTCGTCTGCCTCAATGGCCATGTCTGCTGCGAGGGCGGTCCCGAGAAGGTGCAGCAGGACCCGGAATTCGCCAGGCTCTTCGGGCCGTCGGCGGCCAAGATGATCGCCGCCTACACCCACCGCCACGACCACGATCATGAATCGCATGATGACCACCAAGATCATATTGGCCACCGGCATTGACAACTTTTCCTCGCCCCGCGGGAGACGGTGCAAAATCACCCTTCTCCCGCCGAAGGTGGGAGAAGAGCCTGCCCCGGACCTGATCCGGGGTGGCGCGATGCGCCGGATGAGGGCCCTCACCCGCCCTTCGGGCACCCTCTCCCATGCTGCGCACGGGAGAGGGGTAATTTTAGTGGCATAGCCATGCTCGATATCCTCTCCGAACCCTTCTTCCGCCGCGCCCTTCTGGCGGGAATCGGCGTGGCGCTGGTGGCGGGCCCCGTCGGCTGCTTCATCGTCTGGCGGCGCATGGCCTATTTCGGCGAGACGCTCGCCCATTCCGGCCTGTTGGGCGTGGGGCTCGGCCTCATGTTCGGCTTCAGCCTGACGCTGGGTGCCGCCGCCACCGCCGTCGCTGTAGCCCTTCTGCTGCTGGTCCTGCGCCGCCAGCGCCGGCTTGCCACCGACACTCTCCTCGGCATTCTCTCGCACACCTCGCTGGCGGCGGGTCTCATCACCGTGGGCCTCGTCAGCGGCGCCAGCGCCGATCGCATGGAGCTCCTGTTCGGCGATGTGCTCACCGTCTCCACCCGGGATGTGGCGATCGTCTGGATTGGCGCCGCCGCCGTCCTCGCCGTTCTCGCCTTCCTGTGGCGCGATCTCATCGCCATTTCCGTGCATGAGGAACTGGCCAAGGCCGAAGGCGTCAATGTCCGGCGCGTCGAGTTGGGCTTCATTCTGCTGATCGCGCTGTTGACCGCCATCTCCATGAAGATTGTCGGACTCCTGCTGATCACGGCACTGTTGGTCATTCCCGCCGCCGCCGCCCGCCGCCTGTCGGCGACACCGGAGCGCATGGCGTTAATCTCCGCGGTGCTCGCGGGCCTTGCCGTGATCGGCGGACTGATGCTCTCGGCCTTCGCCAACACCACATCCGGCCCTTCCGTCGTTCTCGCCGCAGGTGTGCTCTTCATCTTGACCTTGGCCGTGCCCCAGACCAATTAGGGCGGCGATGACCTATTCAGCCATTCATCCGCGGCGCCCCTCCGCCGCCGTCACCGTCGGCACTGTGGTGATCGGCGGCGGCGCCCCCATCGCCGTGCAATCGATGACCAACACCGACACCGCCGATGTCGAGGCAACCGCGCACCAGGCGGCGGAACTCAGCAACGCCGGCTCCGAACTGGTGCGTGTGACCGTCGACCGCGAGGCAGCCGCCCGCGCCGTCCCCCATATCCGCGACACGCTCGACCGCTTGGGCGTCGGCGTGCCCCTCATCGGCGACTTCCACTACAACGGCCACACGCTGCTCGCCGGTCACCCGGCCTGCGCCGAAGCGCTCGCCAAATACCGCATCAATCCCGGCAATGTCGGCTTCAAGGAGAAGAAGGACCGTAATTTCTCGATGATGATCGAGACGGCGCTGAAATTCGATCGCCCGGTGCGGATCGGCGTCAATTGGGGCTCCCTCGACCAGGCGCTCCTCACCGGGCTCATGGACCGCAATGCCAAACTGGCCGATCCGCTCGATTCCCGCGAAGTCATGCACGAGGCGGTGGTGCAGTCGGCGCTCCTCTCGGCCGGACGCGCCGAGGAGCTGGGGCTGGCGCGGAACCGGATAATCATCTCCGCCAAATGCTCCGAAGTCCAGGACCTGATCGCCGTCTACCGCGCCTTGGCCGGCCGCTGCGAATACGCCCTGCATCTGGGCCTCACCGAGGCCGGCATGGGTTCCAAGGGCATCGTCGCCTCGACCGCGGCACTCGGCGTTCTCCTGCAGGAAGGCATCGGCGACACCATCCGCATCTCGCTCACCCCCGAGCCCGGCGGCGACCGCACCCGCGAAGTGACCGTCGCCCAGGAAATTCTCCAGACCATGGGGCTTCGCGCCTTCGCGCCGATGGTCATCGCCTGTCCCGGCTGCGGCCGCACCGCTTCCACCGTGTTTCAGGAATTGGCCCAGGACATTCAGTCTTTCGTTCGCGCCCGCCAGCCCGATTGGCGCAAGGCCTATCCCGGTTTCGAAACCCTGCAGCTCGCGGTCATGGGCTGCATCGTCAACGGCCCCGGCGAATCGAAGCACGCCGATATCGGCATTTCGCTGCCCGGCACCGGCGAACTCCCTTCCGCCCCGGTCTATGTCGACGGCAAGAAGGTAACGACGCTGCGCGGCGACAGCATCGCCGGTCAGTTCAAGCAGATCGTCGAGGACTATGTCAAAACCCGCTGGGGTTGATCACGACTGCCGCCGAACCGCGAAGCGGGCCGCCGCCCTGAGGGTTTCGGCCGCCTGGCCAAACTCCGCCAGCGCGGCAATCGCATTTTCCGCCAGTTCTTCAGCCTTGGCCCTGGCGCTCGGAACTCCCAGGAGCGCCACTATCGTAGTCTTGCCCGAGTCCTTCTGGGTAGCCTTGCCGAGTGCGGCCTTGGTCGAGGTGACATCGAGAATATCGTCGGTGATCTGGAAGGCCGGCCCGAAATTGTCGGCATACTGACGAAATGGCCGGCGCTCGCCTTCGCCGAGAATGGCGCCCGCTTCGCAGGCGAAGCGGAACAGTGCCCCTGTCTTCATCGCCTGCATGCGCATGATTCCGGCGGCATCCCCCGCAACTGCCGCGAGGTCGAGCATCTGTCCGCCCGCCATGCCGGACGGGCCCGCCGCCTTGGCCAGTTCGGCAATGAGGATGCTTCGCACCGCACCGTCCGGGTGAGTCTCGCGATCGGCCAGGATTTCGAAGGCGAAAGTCAGCAGGGCATCGCCTGCGAGAATCGCCGTTGCCTCATCAAAAGCTTTGTGCACTGTCGGCCGGCCGCGCCGCATGTCGCCGTCGTCCATGGCGGGCAGGTCGTCATGCACCAGCGAATAGCAATGCACGCATTCGAGCGCCGCCCCCACCCGCAGGGACCGCTCAACCGGCACGGCAAAGAGCCTGGCCGTCTCCACCACAAGGAACGGCCTCAGCCGCTTGCCCGGGCCCAGTGCGGCATAGCGCATCGCCTCGCCGAGGCGCCCTGCGGACGCGGGCGGCAGCAGGCGGTCGAGCAGGTGATCGGTATCGCGGGCGCAATCTGCGAGGGCGGCTTCGAAAGACAAGTCGTTGGTCCTGTGCTAATCCGCCCTGTGTAGTGACATGACCGCCGAAACTCAACCAGCCGCAGCCGGGGGTGAATCCCTGAGCATCCTTGCCAGGCTCAATCGCCGTGTGGCCGGCCTCGGCCCGTGGCCGCGCCGCGCGCTCTATGTTCTCGCCGTGCTCGCCGCCTGGCCGATCGTCATGACGCTGGTCTATGCCGTGGTGCCGCCGCCCGTTTCCAATGTCATGATCTTGCGGCTCATGACCGGCGACGGCCTCCACAAGGACTGGGTGAGCCTCGATGAGATGTCGCCCAATCTGGCGCGCGCCGTCGTCGCCTCGGAGGATTCCCGCTTCTGCGAGCATTCCGGTGTCGACTGGGTCGAAGTCCAGGGCGTGGTCGAAGACGTCTTCGCCGGCGACGAGGGCCCGGTCCGCGGCGCCAGCACCATTTCCATGCAGACCGCCAAGAACCTGTTCCTGTGGGACGGCCGCTCCTTCCTGCGCAAGGGCCTGGAGCTGCCCTTGGCCCTGTGGATGGACCTGGTGTGGTCGAAACGCCGGATGCTCGAGGTCTATCTCAACATCGCCGAATGGGCTCCCGGCGTCTATGGCGCCGAGGCCGCCGCCCGCCATCATTTCGGGAAACCGGCCGCCAAGCTCACCCGGCGCGAGGCGGCCCTCCTCGCCGCCGTCCTGCCCAATCCCATCAAGCGCAAGGCCGGCAAGCCCTCGAAACGGGTCTCGGCAAACGCCAGCCGCATCGTGATCCGCATGAATGCCATGGGCCCCTATCTCGCTTGTCTCGGGCCCTGAGCTTCGCTATAAGGCAGCGCAATTCAAACGGGCGGCGGCCCGTTTTTCCATGGAGTTCCGAAAATGGCCGTTCCCCGCAAGAAATTGACCAGGAGCCGCATCGGCATGCGCCGCTCCGGCCACAAGATGGCGACCGTCACCTGGGTCGAGGACAAGAAGTCGGGCGAACTGCGCCGCCCGCACCACATCGACCTCAAGACCGGCATGTACCGCGGCCGCCAGGTCCTTCCCGCCAAGAGCGATGTCTAGCGCGCTTGCCGGCGAAGTGGAATCGCTTCGCCGAAAAGCAATCGCGCCAGAATTATGAGCGCCTATCGCCACACGAGCGGCCGCTTGCGCCGCGTGTGATAGACGCGCAACACCTCGATTGCGTCGCCCTTGATCCGGTACGGGATGACGAGTGGAAGTCCGTGAACGGACCATTCCCGCACCGGCCTTCCTTCCACGGGACGTCCGGCGAAAGGATTAGCCTCGATGATGCGCAGTGACTTGGCGACGCGGGAAATTACTCCTGCTGCGGCCTTGGCATCGTGCCGCGAGATATAACCGTTGAGTTCCTGGATATCGCGGATGGCGCGTGGCAGCAGCCTGATCTTCATTCCGGCTTGCCGGGGAAGATGTCGGCCTCGGGCACCGGCAGTTCGTCCGCCGTTCCGATCGAATCGAGCCACCTGAACGCCGCTGCGCCGGAAACGAAGATGCCTTTATCGGCGTCCCGCAAAGCCTCGTCGATTGCCTTGAGATAATCGCGCTGGTCCGCGATATAGGCGGCGACAGCTTCCTTGACGATGAAGGAGCGCGAGCGTTTGGTGAGCGCCGCAAGGCGGTCGACCTCGTTCCGCAGGTCGTCTGGAAGCCGTACCGAGAATGTCTCCGCCGTCGATGCCATGGCCGCGCTCTCATCCGGTTTTGAACACAAGTGAACACATTGTAGTAGTATTCACCGGACAGTCAATAAGCCGGATCAGGCCGCCAGCGCCCGGTCCGCCGCGACATAGTCGTAGCCCAGGTCCTCGGCCACCGCCTTGTAGGTGACCTTGCCGAAGGCCACGTTGAGGCCGTTGCGCAGATGCGGATCGTCGGCCAGCGCCTTCTTCCAGCCCTTGTTGGCGATGGCGAGCCCGAAGGGCAGGGTGACGTTGTTGAGCGCGAAGGCCGAAGTGCGCGCCACGCCCCCCGGCATGTTGGCCACGCAGTAGTGGATGACGCCGTCCACCACATAGGTGGGCTCGGCATGGGTCGTGGGGCGTGAGGTCTCCGCACAGCCGCCCTGATCGATGGCGACATCGACCAGAACCGAACCCTGCCGCCAGTCCTTGAGCATCTGGCGGGTGATGAGCTTGGGCGCCGCGGCACCCGGAATGAGTACGCCGCCGATCACCAGGTCGGCCGCGGCGCATTCCTCCTCGACCGCGCCCAGCGTCGAATAGATGGTCTTGAGCTGGGTGCCGAAGCGGGCCACCAGCTCCTCCATGCGGTCGGTCGATTTCTCGAGGATGGTCACATCGGCGCCAAGGCCCAGCGCCATCGCCGCGGCATTGGTGCCGACCACGCCGCCGCCGAGGATCACGACCTTGCCCGGCGTGACACCGGGAACCCCGCCCAGCAGCACGCCGCGTCCGCCTTGCGTCTTCTCGAGGCAATGGGCGCCCGCCTGCACCGACATGCGCCCCGCCACCTGCGACATGGGGGCAAGCAGCGGCAGGCCGCCGCGCGGGCTCGTCACCGTCTCATAGGCGATGCAGACCGCACCCGACTTGACCAGGTCCTTCGTCTGTTCCGGATCGGGAGCAAGATGCAGGAAGGTGTAGAGGATCTGGCCTTCGCGCAGCATCTTGCGCTCGACCGCCTGCGGTTCCTTGACCTTCACGATCATGTCGGCCTTGGCGAAGATTTCCGCCGCCGTCTTGACCATCGTGGCGCCGGCCCGGGCGTAGTCTTCGTCGGATGCGCCGATGCCGGTGCCGGCATTGGTTTCGACCCACACCTGGTGGCCGTGGCGCACCGCTTCGCGCACCGAGACGGGCGTCAAGCCGACGCGATATTCGTGATTCTTGATTTCCTTCGGAACGCCGATCAGCATATGAATATCCTCCCTTGGATCGGCGGTAACATACCCCCGAACCGTCCGGATGAATTTTCAAAACCCAGCCCGGAGCACTGCAACATTGATATTTTATTCGAATTATGGCATATAACTTCGCATGAAATCCCGGGACTTGGACAGAATCGACAAGATCATTCTGACCGAGCTGCAGAAAAACGCCCAGCAACCCATCGTCTCTCTGGCTGCGCGGGCGGGCCTGTCGCCTTCCGCCTGCCATCGCCGGGTGAAGCTTTTGGAGGCAGCCCGTGCCATCACCGGCTACACCGCCACCCTCGACCGCGCCGCCCTCGGCCTTGCCAATGAATTCTTCGTCGAAGTGTCGCTCTCGGCGCAGACCGAAGAGGCCTTCGAGCGCTTCGAAAAGGCGGTGCGGCGGGTGCCGGAAATTCTCGAATGCCACCTGATGAGCGGCCAGTTCGACTATCTCTTGCGGGTTGCGGCGAGCGACGCCGCCGACTATGAGCGCATCCACCGCTCGCGCATTTCCCGCCTTCCCGGCGTGCAGCGCATCCAGTCGTCGCTGGCGCTGCGCACCGTCAAGGCCTGGGCGGGCTATCCGGTATAGGTGTTCATGCTCAAATCGCATCCCGTTCACATGCTGTGGATTTCCGGCGAGTTGTCGCGTCTGGCGCGTCTGAGCCTCGCGAGCTTTCTGGCGCGCGGCTTCACGGTGAGGCTGTGGACCTACGATGCCGGCGCGCTTTCGGGCTGCGGCGCGGCGCTCGCCGATGCCGGCGAGATCGCACCGCGCATGGGCGATACGGCCTTCCTCTCCAGCCTCATTCGCTACAAGCTCTTGGCCGCGCAAGGCGGCATCTGGTCGGATATGGATATCGTCGCTCTCGCCGAACGGCCGCAGCTTCCCGATGGTGCCTTTGTCGCATCCGAAAAGCGCCGGCCCTTCCGCCACAAGGAGGCAAGCGCCACCGGCGACGGGCTCACCCAGGTCACCAACTGCTTCATGGCCAATCCCGCCCCGCGCGCCGGCGATCTCTGGCACCGCGCCCATGACGCGGTCGCCTCGCTTCCCCCCGATGACCGCCCCTGGGAAAGTGTCGGCCCCCATCTCTTGACACGCCTCATGCTGGAAGAACCCGATCCCGGCATTACCATCCTGCCGCCCGAAGCGGTCGATCCCGTCGCCTGGTGGAACGTGCCCGCCTATTTCCTCGAGGCCCGCGATCCGCCGCCTTCGCCCTTCATGCACATGTACCAGTCGATCTGGGCCAGACGCGGCGTCGACGCCGAGGCGCCGTTCCCGGCCGGTTCGCTGGTGGCACGCCTGTGGCACGCCTACGGGCTTTGAGCGGCGGCCCGGTCGAGCTGCCGGTCCCGCCAGATCATCGTCAATCCCGCCGCCACCACGACCGCCGCCCCCATCCAGGTGAAGGCATCGGGAAAATCCCCGAACAGGATGAGCCCGTAGCCCACCGCCCAGATCATCGAGGAATATTCGAAAGGCGCCACGAAATTCGATTCCGCATATTTGTAGGCGGAAACGAACAGGACCATGCCGAAGGCGGCGAGAATGCCAATGCCGAACAGCACCGCCGCATCGGCGGCCGGCGGCCACACCCAGGGCCTCATCAGGAAGGCGAGGCTCTTGTGGCTGACGCCGCTGAAATCGAAAAGATTGAAGAACAACGCCAAGATGAGCGACACGGCGAGATAGATCAGATTCTGCCAGTTGGCGATCACCGCCGGGGACACCTGCTGAGCCAGCGGCCGCCCGATCATTTGGCCCCAAGCATAACCGAAGGCCGAATAGAGTGCCAGAAAAGCGGCGGCTTCGAACACCCCGGCGCCGGGCCTCACCATGATGATCACCGCGATAAAGCCCGCGACGATGGCAAGCCAGCGGTGAATGCGCACATGCTCGCCCAACAGCGGCCCCGCCAGCCCCGCCACGAAGAACGGCATGGTGAAATAGATCGCCACCGTATTGGCGATCGGCATTGCCGCGATCGACAGCACGAAGGCGAAATAGGCCGAGCACAGGATGATCGAGCGCAGCAGCACCGTTCGCAGCAGCGGCGTCGCCAGCGACTTGAAGCCGCCGCTCTTCCACAGCAGTGCCGCGAGAATCGGCGTCGAGCCTATGCAGCGGAACATCACCGCCTCATAGACCGAATAGCTGCCCGACATCGCCTTGACCACGGCGTCCTGGGTCGCGGCGAAGCCGACCGCGGCCAGAACGCAGACGATCGCCAGCAGGCGGTTGTCCCGATGCGTGCCCGTCATGTGAGTTTATTTGCCCGCGATGGTTTCGGATAGAAGCCTGATGCCCGGCCCGATCTTCTTCTCGTCGATCGAGGAAAAGGCAAGCCGGAAATAAGTCCCTGTGAATAAGCCCTCTGGACCTATGATAGGGCCAAGCCTCCTCGTAAAGTAGGCGGGAATCGTCGCATCATGGACCGAGATGACCGAGCCCGCCGTCGCCACCTCGCCGAAGACCTGGGATCAGGTGAAGACCACCACCTGCTACATGTGCGCCTGCCGCTGCGGGATCAAAGTCTATCTCAAGGACGGCACCGTCAAATATATCGACGGCAATCGCGATCACCCGGTGAACAAGGGAGTGATCTGCGGCAAGGGCGCCTCGGGCATCATGCAGCATTATTCGCCGGCCCGCCTGTCCAAGCCGCTGATCAGAGTGGGCGAGCGAGGCTGCGGCGAATTCCGCGAGATCGAATGGGACGAAGCGCTGCGCACCGCCACCCTTTGGCTCTCGGAGGTGCGCAACACCGATCCCCGGAAACTCGCCTTTTTCACCGGCCGCGACCAGAGCCAGGCGCTCACCGGCTGGTGGGCGGCGCAATTCGGCACGCCCAACTATGCCGCCCATGGCGGCTTCTGCTCGGTCAACATGGCGGCCGCCGGGCTTTACACCTTCGGCGGCTCGTTCTGGGAATTCGGCGAGCCCGACTGGAAGCACACCAAATATTTCCTGCTGTTCGGCGTGGCCGAGGATCACGCCTCCAATCCGCTCAAGATGGGATTGGGCAAGCTCAAGGCGCGCGGCGTCAAGATCGTCTCGGTCAATCCGGTGCGCACCGGCTATTCGGCCATCGCTGATGAATGGATCGGCATCCGCCCGGGCACCGACGGCTTGTTGGTGGCCGCCCTCATCCATGAATTGCTGGCGGCGCAGAAAATCGATGCCGACTATCTGCTGCGCTACACCAATGCGCCCTGGCTGGTCGTTGAAAATCCGGGCGGGTCCGATGACGGGCTCTTCGCCCGCGATGCCCAAGGTGCAGCACTGGTCTGGGATGCCCATTCCGAAACGCCCATGCCGGCGCTTTCGCCCGACGCGCTGCCCAGGCTCATGGGCCGCTTCAAGCTGTCCGGCGGCCGCCGCGCGGTGACGAGCTTCCAGTTGATCGCCGAACGCTTCCTCGCGCCGGAGCATGCGCCGCATGCGGTGGCGGAGCGCTGCGGCGTTCCCGCCGCCACCATCCGCCGCATCGCCGCCGAACTGGCCGACACCGCCTTCGAGCAGCAGATCGAGCTCGATATTCCGTGGACGGATTTTGCCGGCCGCCGCCATGACAAGATGCTGGGCCGGCCGGTTTCCATGCATGCCATGCGCGGCATCTCCGCCCATGCCAACGGCTTCCACACCTGCCGCATCATCCATCTCCTGCAGATCCTGCTTGGCACCATCGATGTGCCGGGCGGCTTCCGCTACAAGGCGCCGTTCCCGAAGCCCGCGCCCCCCGGCGTCAAGCCCGCCGGCAAGCCGGGCCAGGTGAAACCCAATACGCCGCTGCCCGGCCCGCCCTTGGGCTTTGTTGCAGGACCCGAGGACTTGCTCGTCGATCAAGAGGGCAGGCCGCAGCGCATCGACAAGGCCTATTCCTGGGAAGCGCCGATGGCCGCCCACGGCCTCATGCACACGGTGATCGCCAACGCGGCCAAGCGCGATCCCTACGGCATCGATGTCCTCTTCATGTACATGGCCAATATGAGCTGGAACTCGGCCATGAATGTGCCGGACACGCTTGGATATCTGACGGCGAAGGACGAGAAGACCGGCGAATACCTGATTCCGAAGATCATCTATTGCGATGCCTATGCCTCGGAGATGGTGCACTACGCCGATCTCATCCTGCCCGATACCACCTACCTCGAGCGCTGGGACTGCATCTCGCTCCTCGACCGCCCGATCTCGGAGGCCGATGGCCCGGCCGATTCGATCCGCCAGCCGGTGGTGGAACCCGGCCGCGATGTGCGCGCCTTCCAGACCGTGCTGCTCGATCTGGGCGCGAGGCTCGGCCTTCCCGGCATGACCCGCAGCGATGGGCTGCCCCGTTATCCCGGCGGCTATCCCGACTATATCGTCCATCACGAGCGCGCTCCGGGCCTGGGTCCGCTCGCCGGCTTCCGTGGCCCCAATGGCAAGGCGCAAGGCCGCGGCGCCCCCAATCCCGAGCAGTTGCAGCATTACATCGATAACGGCTGCTACTGGTATTACGAGCTGCCAGATCACATGAAATACTACCGCCATGTGAACTGGGATTATCTCGACTGGGCTACATTTTTCGGTTTCATCCACCGCGCCGAGCCCGTCATCCACCAGCTTTACAGCGAGCCTTTGCAGAAGTTCCGCCTCGCCGCCCGCGGCTTCGGCAAGATTGTTCCGCCGACGGAACATCGCACCCGCATCGCGGCTTATTTCGACCCCGTTCCTTTCTGGTATCCGCCTTTCGAGGGCGAGCGCGTCGAGGAGGCCGCCTTCCCGATGCACGCCGTCACCCAGCGCCCCATGGCCATGTATCATTCCTGGGGCTCGCAGAACGCCTGGCTCCGCCAGATCATCGGCCGCAACTGGCTCTATATGCACCGGGCCCGCGCCGCCCATCTTGGCATCGCCGATGGCGACTGGGTCGATGTCACCTCCCGCCACGGCCGCATCCGCTGCCAGGCGAAGCTCATGGACGGGGTTAATCCGGATACGGTGTGGACCTGGAATGCCATCGGCAAGCGCTCCGGCGACTGGGGCCTTGCCGCCGATGCGCCGGAAGCCAAAAAAGGATTCCTGCTCAATCACTTGATCTCGGAACTTCTACCGGAACGTGAAGGCGGCTTTCGCTATTCCAATTCCGATCCCGTCACCGGCCAGGCCGCCTGGTACGATCTCCGCGTGCGAGTGGAAAAGGCGGCGCAAGAGGTGGCCGAATCCGCGCCGCAGTTTCCCCGATTGAAAAACTTGGCGAGGGCGCCATGACCTCCCTCCCGCCGCCCTCCGCGAAAAAGCTCGGCCTGGTCATCGATCTCGATACCTGTGTCGGCTGCCAGGCCTGCGTCACCTCCTGCAAGGAGTGGAACACGCAAGGCTATTCCGCGCCCTTGACCGATGAAAATCCCTATGGCGCCGATCCCTCCGGCGTCTGGCTCAACCGCGTCCACGGTTATGAAGTGAAGGAAGAAGGCCAGGACCAGTCGCGCATCGTGCACTTCCCGCGCTCCTGCCTGCATTGCGAGGAGCCGGCCTGCGTCACCGTGTGCCCGACCGGGGCCTCCTACAAGCGCGCCGAGGACGGCATCGTGCTGGTCGATCCCGAAACCTGCATCGGCTGCAAGCTCTGTTCCTGGGCCTGTCCCTATGGCGCGCGCGAATATGACTACAGCCACGGGGTGATGAAGAAATGCACCCTGTGCATCGACCGCATCTACAATGAAAACCTCGAGCCCGAGGACCGCATGCCGGCCTGCGTCAAGGCCTGCCCGACGGGCGCGCGGCATTTCGGCGATCTCGGCGATCCGCAATCGGCAGTCTCGCAGCTCGTCGAGGCGCGCGGCGGCTACGACCTGTTGCCGGAGATGGGTTACAAGCCGGTCAACAAATATCTTCCCCCCCGCGCCAGGCGCGACGCCACGACCTCGCAGCCCGTGGCCCTTCCCAAGGGCGATGGCTCGGCTTTCGACCGGCTTTTCGAATGGGCCGACAAGTTGTTGAGCCGGGCCAAGAACGGCGGTGCCGGGCCCAAGCCGGACGATACCGACTATTCCGGCAGGCTCGAAGGCTGATTCCATGCATCCGGCCTATTCGGTGATCTTCTTCACCACCGCTTCGGGCGCGGGCTACGGGCTTCTGGCGCTGCTCGGTCTCGCAGGCCTCCAGCACGGCCCCGCCTCGAGCCCGGTCTTCGCCGTGATCGCCATCGTCATGGCGCTGGCGCTGATCACCTTGGGGCTCCTGTCGTCGGCCTTCCATCTCGGCCGCCCCGAACGCGCCTGGCGCGCCTTCTCGCAATGGCGCTCGTCCTGGCTGTCGCGCGAAGGCGTGGTTTCCGTCGTCACCTATGGTCCGGCACTTGCATTCGCCGCAATCTGGTCTGGCCTGATCGATGCCCCGCAACTCGTAGGCCCGCTCGGCCTCATTACCGCCGTCATGTGCGCCGCGACCGTCTTCTGCACGGCAAAAATCTATTCAACCCTCACCACCATCCGCGCCTGGTCGCAACCCTTGACGGTTCCGGTCTATCTCGCGTTTGCGCTGGCCACCGGCGCCGCCTTGCTCGCCGCCATCGCCGCGCTCTTCGCTCGTTTCCATCCTTTTCAGGCGATCCTCGCCATTGTGGCGCTGGCCCTCGTGGCGCTCCTCAAATTCCTCTATTGGCGCAGCCTCGACACAGCCGCGAGGACCCACACCATCGAGGCCGCCACCGGTCTGGGCGCCATCGGCAGCGTGTCGCAGTGGGAAGTGGCGCACACGTCGGAAAATTTCATCATGAAGGAAATGGGCTACGCGGTCGCCCGCAAGCACGCGCTCAAACTCCGCAAGCTCGTGCTTCTCCTGCTCGGCCTCGCCTCGCTCGCCATGCTGGCTGCCCTTGCCCTTCCGGTTCTTGCCATCCCCGCGGCCCTCGCCGCCCTTGCCGCGGCAGCGGTCGAGCGCTGGCTGTTCTTCGCCGAGGCCCAGCATGTTTCAACACTATACTATGGGGCCAAGACCGCCTGAATTCGGCCTTTACAAAGCCTTCGAAAATCATATAAAGACTTCTTTATATTCTTTTTGAGGTCCCCATGGCACCCCCCACCTTCACCGAAGCCCTCAACTCCCGGCCCTGGCTCTTGGCCGATGGCGCCACCGGCACCAATTATTTCCAGATGGGCCTGGTCTCCGGCGACGCCCCGGAAATGTGGAATTTCGAGCATCCCGAACGGGTGCGCGCCCTGCACCGCCAGTTCATCGAGGCCGGCGCCGACATCATCCTCACCAATTCCTTCGGCGGCAACCGCCACCGCCTGAAGCTGCACAATGCCCAAGACCGGGTGCGCGAGATCAACATCGCCGCGGCCAGGATCGCCCGCGCCGAAGCGGATGGCGCCGGCCGCCCGGTCTATGTCGGCGGCTCGATCGGCCCCACCGGCGAGATTTTCGAGCCGGTCGGCACCCTCACCCATGAAGAAGGTGTGGCCGCCTTCGCCGAGCAGGCCCTGGCACTCGCGGCGGGCGGCGTCGATGTCCTGTGGATCGAGACCATGTCGTCGGAGGAGGAATTG
Organism: Hyphomicrobiales bacterium; assembly: GCA_052386315.1. Lineage (GTDB taxonomy): Bacteria > Pseudomonadota > Alphaproteobacteria > Rhizobiales > Aestuariivirgaceae > Aestuariivirga. The sequence continues at coordinate 18,896 of JBQTKG010000055.1, read as the reverse complement.
CGCGCCGCCGTCGAGGGTGCGTCCCAGGCCGGCCTTCCCATCGTCACCACCATGAGCTTCGACACCAATGGCCGCACCATGATGGGATTGACGCCCAAGGCCTTCGGCGCGCTCGCCGCGTCGCTCGCAACCCAGCCCGTGGCGATCGGCGCCAATTGCGGGGTAGGCGCCTCGGAATTGATCGCCACCGTGCTCGGCATCACCGCCGCCAGGCCCGATGCCGCCGTGGTGGCCAAGGGCAATTGCGGCATCCCGCAATATGTCGACGGCCATATCCATTACACCGGGACGCCGGACCTCATGGCCGATTACGCCCGCATCGCGCTCGATGCCGGGGCGAGGATCATCGGCGGCTGCTGCGGCACCAGCCCCGAACATCTCGCCGCCATGCGCCAGTCGCTCGAGTCTTATACCAAGGGCGAGCGCCCGACGGTGGAGCTGATCGAGAAGCGCCTGGGCCCCGTCTCCGAACTCGCCAAGGGCATCGACACCGCCGCCGCCGGCGCCGCCCGCCGCGAGCGCCGCCGCGGTTAGCGCATATGCCGCCAAAGTGCGTGCGGTTTGGCGACAAGCATATGCGCCAGTTTAGTTGACGCCGATCAACGACGGTCCGCCGCCCCGGCACCATGCTGCGCGCCATGAATTCGAATTTTCTCAAGGGTGAGACCTGGGGCTTCCCCGCTGCCGCCGTCGAGCATATCGAAACCCACGCCGCCCATGTATTTCTGGTGGCCGGCCGGGCCTTCAAGATCAAGAAGCCGGTCAAGCTGCCCTATCTCGATTTCTCCAGCCTCGAGCGGCGCCGCGCGGTGCTGGCCCATGAGCTTGCCGTCAACCGCGCCTATGCGCCCACCATTTATCGCGAGGTGATCGAGGTCGAGGGCGAGCCCGTCCTGGTGATGAACCGCTTCGATCGGCACGACGTGCTCGCCAGCTACATCGACCGCCATGGCATCGATTCCGCCTTGGCCGCGAAGCTCGCGGAAACCGCCGCCGAGGCCCACGCCATAGCACCCGTGGCCGGTGCGCCGGGTGCTGCCATCATGGCGGAACTGGGCCTGCAATTGTCGCGCGCCTTCACCGCCTCGCCCGATATTTTCCACAGCCCCGAGACGCTCGAGTTCCACGCTCTCTTCGAAGAGGCGTTGCAGCGCCTCAAGCCCCTGCTCAACCGGCGCGGTGAGAAGGGCCTGGTGCGCCGCTGCCATGGCGACATGCATTGCAGCAACATCGTGCTCATCGGCGGCAAGCCCACACTCTTCGATGCCATCGAATTCAGCGAGAGGATCGCCACCGTCGACGTGCTCTACGATCTCGCCTTCCTGATCATGGACCTGTTGCGCCACGGCCGTAGTACCGCCGCCAACATCGTTCTCAACCGCTATCTCGATCTGCGCCGCGATGCCGAGGATTTATCGGGCCTCGCCGCTTTGCCGCTGTTCCTCGCCACCCGGGCCGGTGTCAGGGCCCTGGTCGCCGCCGATCTGTTGCATGAACTTCCCGCCAATGCCTCGCAGAAACAGCGCGGCGAGGCGCTTGATTATTTCCGGGCAAGTCTCGCCTTCCTCAAGCCCGCGCGGCCCGAACTCGTCTGCGTGGGCGGCCTGTCGGGTACCGGCAAATCGGTGCTCGGATCGAGGCTGGCGCCGGAATTGGGAGCGGCCCCCGGCGCGCTTCATATCCGCAGCGATATCGAACGCAAGGTGCAGGCAGGGGTTCCGGAAACTCAGCGCCTCCGGCCCGAACATTATGCGCCCGCCGCCTCCGTCAAGGTCTATGGCGCGATCCTGGCCCGCGCGGAGGCGGCCTTGGCCGCCGGCCAGGCGGTGGTGCTCGATGCGGTCTTTGCCCAGGAGAGCGAACGCCGGGCGGCGCAATCCCTGGCGCAGCGGCGCGGCATCGCCTTCCTTGGCCTCTGGCTTGAGGCTGATGCCGCAATACTCAAGTCCCGTGTCAACGCCCGCCGCAACGATGCCTCCGATGCCACCGCCGATGTGATCGACCGGCAATTGCGCTACGATCTGGGGCGGCTCGACTGGACCCGCATCGATGCCGGCGGCAGCACTGAAGACACCTATGAGCGGGTGATGCGGGTCAGGCAGTCGAGCGGCCGGGCGGCCTAGTGGGACTTGCCTCGACCGTCGCTTTCCGCCATGTGGACGTCGCGCCAAGGCGTGGTTCCAGGGAGCCATGCCGCTATGAATGAGGCGACAGCGGAAGGCCCGCCGGAGACCCAAGATGAGCGATGCAGGCGAACTCGATCTCAATTCCCTGAACGACGAGGATCTCGTCCAGCAGGTCCACGACGATCTTTATGACGGCCTCAAGGAAGAGGTCGAGGCGGCGGTCCACATTCTGCTCGGCCGCGGCTGGATGCCCTACAATGTGCTGACCGAGGCCCTCGTCGAGGGCATGCGCATCGTCGGCATCGATTTCCGCGATGGCATCCTGTTCGTTCCCGAAGTGCTCCTCGCCGCCAATTCCATGAAGGCCGGCATGGCCATCCTGCGTCCGCTGCTCGTCGCCACTGGCGCGCCCCGCCAGGGCAAGATGGTGATCGGCACCGTCAAGGGCGACATTCACGATATCGGCAAGAACCTCGTCGCCATGATGATGGAAGGTGCCGGCTTCGAGGTCATCAACATCGGCATCAACAATCCGGTCGAGAAATATCTCGGCGCCATCGAAGAACACAAGCCGGACATCGTCGGCATGTCGGCGCTGCTCACCACCACCATGCCCTACATGAAAGTGGTCATCGACACGCTCAAGGAAAAGGGCATGCGCGACGATTACGTCGTGCTGGTGGGCGGTGCGCCGCTCAATGAGGAATTCGCCAAGGCGATCGGCGCCGATGCCTATTGCCGCGACGCCGCCGTGGCGGTCGAAACCGCCAAGGCCTACATGGCCAGGAAGCACAATCTGCTGGCGGCTTCGTAGCGCTCCATCAAGCTCCAGAGCAGATCGCAGCCGGGTGGAGTAACTTCTTTCCGTCATCCCGGCGAAAGCCGGGACCCACCCTTCCGCGTGACGCGATGCACATCCGTTTTAAGTTTTCCGTGCGTCCCGGCTTGAGTTTACCCCGGACACCGATCCGGGGCCGGGCTGACGAAACAGGGGAAGGGCGCACCTCACTACTCACTATTCGCTACTCACTATTCGCTACTCACTATTCGCTACTCACTATTCGCCATTCGCCATGCGTCGAATTTTCATGAAATTGCATGCCGCCCGGAAAGGCTTGAGTAATGGCCGGCCGCTAATATCCTTCACAGTCCACTAACTCGCGAAGGTGTGCCCATGTCTCTGCGGTCGCTCTGGATACTTGCCATTGCCGGCAAACTTGGCTGGATTGCCATGGGTCTCGTTGTGGTGCGCGTCCTGTGGCCGGCGCTCTTTGGCGACTTCGCGGGTGTGGCCGGTGTTGCCGGCGGTCTCTTCACCACCCACCTGTTTTGGGGCTTGCTGCTGTTTGCCGGCGGCCTTGCCGCATATTTCAGCCGCTATCCCGGGCTGATCGAGCCCGAAGGCCGGCCCTATCTGGCGGCTTTGGCGGCCTTCATCTGCGCCGGCGGCCTCGGTATCGCCGTCGGCTCGCCCACGCTTGCCGCGGGCGCTGTCCTGCTCCTGGCGGCAGTGGCCTGGCTCTGGCTGCGCCGCTGCGATCGCCTGAACCGCGAAAAGCGCATTGGCCGCACCGTCACACCGGTCATCGTCCACGAAAGCCAGGATCGCATCCGCGCCGTCCTCGGCGGCCGTCATGTGATCTAGCGTTATCTCGATTCAAGCTGAATCATGATGCTTCTCATCCCTCCCCCGCGATAGCGCGGGGAGGGTGGCGACCCCGGACTTGATCCGGGGGAAACCGGGTGGGGGAGGACAGGGCGCGGTTTCAGGTCCAGTCGGAAAAACTCCGTGTACTGACTTACCTCATGCTGAGGTGCTCACGGCGCAGCCGTGAGCCTCGAACTTCATGCTGAGGTGCTCACGGCGCAGCCGTGAGCCTCGAAGCATGGCGCCCGCAAGCCGTGGCCGACATTCACGCTTCTCTCACTTGCAACCCTTCCACCTGCCGGAACTCCGCGGCATTGGTGGTGAGCACGTCCCATCCCAGGCTGACCGCCGTCGCCGCTATGATCAGATCATGGGCGCCCACCGTCTTGCCCTTGCGGCGCAACTCGGCGCGCAGCCGCGCATGAACGCGCGCAATGGCGGTTCCGAAGCCGACCACGGGAATGTAGCTCAGAATGTCCTCGATAAAAGCCCCGCGCCGCTGCGCCATGGCCGGATCGCTTGCGAGGTGAAGGCCGGTCAGCATCTCCGATAAGGTCATGGCTGAAATGGCGCCGGCTTCGCCAAGTGGCATTTGCCTCCGCCAGGCCGGCGATTTCATGCGCTCGGCGCGGATGAAGATGCCAGTGTCGACGATCACTCCCATTGCGGCTCCGGCAGAACCGCTTCGCGCCGGAGCTCGGCCAATTGCTCCTCGAACAGCTTCGCATCTTCGGGATCGAGACCCGGTCCGCGATCGATCCTGTCCAGTATTTCGCCGAGCGTCATGGGCGGCGGCAGGGCGGGCTCGATCCGCACCAGCACTTCGCCGCCGCGCGTCACTTCGAAGCTCTCGCCCCTGTAATGTGCGCGATTGACGATATCGGAGAAACGGCGGGCTGCTTCCGTCGCGGTGATGCGGGTCATTGATTCATCCATCCGAAAAACCGATATTTTGATTATCAGATTATCGGAAGCACTTCAAGAAAAATATTCTCATTTTGTTCTTGCTTTCTCTCCCAAACCGGTCTATATTCCCATCACCTCTTCCCGTAGAGAGGGGCGGGCTCGAGCCGTCGATTTCGGGGGAAGGGGGCGGGTCTTTGAAGGATGAAGCATGACGGATGTTTCGGATATCAAAGCGGTCGCCACGGCGGTCCCCCAGGCCATCTACCGTCTGGGGTGCTCACTGGAGCAGGGGTGTGCCTCCGAAGTCGCTGTGGATGCCGGGCAGGCGCCGGGCAAACCGGAAGTAAAGGCCTGTCCAGCCGAAGCGCCCGCGGCGCGGGGTGTCCGGAAGGACCACCGCCTCAATACCCTAGAGTGGTGAACGGCCCCCGCGCCCCCCTCTTTGGTTCGTGCCTTCCCCGTCCCGGCCGGAACCGGGACACCGAACGATCCCGCTTGTCTGGAGAAACCCCATGCGCAGCAAAGCCCGCAAGCCCCGCCCGCCCGTTCGCCCGCTTGAGAACGATGCCGCCGATCCCGAAAAGACCGAGGCCATCTGCATGGCCATGCGCCTGCGTCTCGCCATCGTCCTCGGCCGCGAGTGCAGCGATCTGGAATGCCGCCGTCTCAGCATCTGCACCCGCCCGGTGCTGCAATGCCTCATGCGGCCCCTCGCCGATGTTTACGATTGGGACGAGGGCTGGTTCAATTGCCAGCGAAAACCCCTATATGATTTGCCGGAGGACTCCTGGATGCCGGCAATCAGAGGCGGAACGCCGGAATTCCGCGCGCAGCAGCAGCGCGAATGGATGGAAACTCGCGCCGGCGTGAAAATGAAGATGGATCCCAAGACCGAATGACCCTCGTCAATCTCAAGCCCTCCGACGAATTCGAGTTCGCCGCCGGCCGGGGCGATGTGCTGCTCATCGCCTGCGGGGCGCTGGCCCGCGAGATTGTCGATCTGATCGAGCGCAACCGCTGGACCCATTTCGACCTCCAGTGCCTCCCCGCCAAATGGCATAATACGCCGGAGAAGATCGTCCCCGCCGTGCGCGAGAAAATCCGCGAAGCCAAATCGCGCTACAAGTCGGTCTTCGTGCTGTATGGCGATTGCGGCACCGGCGGCCTGCTCGACAAGCTGCTGGCTGAGGAGGGCGTCGAGCGCATTGACGGCCCCCATTGCTATGCCTTCTATTCCGGCAACGCCGCCTTCGCCGCCAAGGCCGAGGACGAGTTCAGCGCCTTCTATCTGACCGACTATCTCGCCCGCCATTTCGACAAGCTGATCTGGCAGGGCCTGGGCCTCGACCGCCATCCCGAACTCCTGCCCATGTATTTCGGCAATTACACCAAGATCGTCTTTCTCGCCCAGACCCGCGACGAGGAGCTGGCGAAGAAGGCCTTGGCGGCATCGCGTAAACTCGGCCTTAACTATGAGTACAGGTTTACCGGCTATGGCGAGCTGGAAGACGGCCTGAAGGCCGTTCCGGGGCCAATCTGACACTTGGCTGACAGACCCTCTCATCCATTCATCAGCGCCGATCTGGCATTCTCGCGGGCGTGAACAACAGCACCAACTCCGACAGGAGAACACCAATGCGCCATGCTTCCTCAGCCATGGGTCTGATTCTGGGCTTCGGCATCTATCCGGTGGTAACCGTCGCTTCCGCTGCCAAACCGCCCAAGCCGCCTGCGGCCCCGGCGGCCCCGGCGGCTTAGGACGGCGGCCAGCGGGCCCGCCGGTAACTTCCGCCGGCGATCTCATAATAGTCACCGGCGCTGGCGCAGAAAATGTGCCCATCAAGCGTCAGCCCGGTCGGCCCGTCGATAGAACCAGCCGCGATGGCCGTGTAATCGCGGCCATCGCCCTTCCAGAACAGCACCGATCCGCATTCGCCGCAAAAGCCGCGCCGCGCCTTGCCGCTCGATCGGTACCATTTGAGCCCGCGGCCTTCGACGATCTTCCAGTCCCCGTCCTTCGCCGCCGTCGCCGACATGTAAGTGCCGGTCTGCTTGCGGCATTGTTCGCAATGGCAGGCGATCACATTGCGCAACGGTCCGTGCACTTCGTATTTCACCGCGCCGCACAGGCAGGAACCGGTCTTCATGGTTGCACTCCTCTTGACTTCAGAAAGGCGCGCATGTGGAATTGCGCCTGTGCCGGCCCATAGGTGAAGGCTTGTCCCACTGGACAGGCGCGGCGCGCCAGGCATCCGCCCGTCATGCAGTCGGCGCCCGCCGCCGATCCGATATGGGCGGCGCAAGCCGCCACGTCAAAACTAGTGCCGCTGAAGGCGTCGACCGGACAGGCCGAAAGACACGGCTTCTCCGCACAGCTTTCGCACGGGTGGGCGCCCGCCGAATGGGCCGGCAGATCGAAGGCCGCCGGAAACAGCAGCGCCGCCCGGTAGGCATGCCAAAGACCAAAGGTCGGGTGAATGTTCAGTCCCAGCGGCGAGACATGGCCGGCGCCGGCTCTTCGCGCCCAGGTGAGGAAGGGCAGGGGTGGCGTATCGAAGGGAAACACCGCCTGCGCATCGAGATCGCCCGCCAGCGCCAAAACGGCGCGGCGCGTCCAATCGTCCAGCGTTCCGCCGCCGCCTTCGCGCTGGAAACGCCGGAACATTTCGGGGCCCGCATTGCCGATCAGAATGACGAAGCGCGCCTCTTGCGGAACCGCGTCTTCCGGTTTTGGCGCGAACCAGCCGAGCGGTGTGAAGCTCGCCCGGCCGATCGCCGCCAGCACCGGGTGCTCCATCTACCGCTGCCAGCGCGGATCGCCGGGCTCCATTGCCTGCCGCGGCAGCTTGATGTCGTGCTTGGCCCGGATCACATCGTCGATCGCCCGCGGCAGATAGTCGGGATAATAGGTCGAGAGGATTTCGCGCTTGCGCGCCGCCGCCTTCTCGACCAGGTCCGGCTTGCCCGCCTCGTTCCATTCCTTGGGGCTCATGCGGTTGGCGATGTGCGGGTAAACATATTCCTTCAGCATCAGCGACAGGGTTTGGCTGTTGCCGAGATAATGGCCGGGACCTTCCAGGCAGACATCGGCGATGACCTCGACCGACAGAGTCTCGTCGGTGACTTCGATGCCCCGCACATTGCGGTTGATCGAGCCCAACATGTCATTGTCGATGAGCAGGCTTTCCAGGCAAAAACCGAGCAGCGAGGCGTGCATGCCGGCCGATTCATAAAGGAGATTGACGCCGGTCATCGCCGAAATGCCGGCGGTCACACCCTTCTCATAACCCGCCTGCATGTCGGGCATCTTGGAATCGCACATGCCCGCCGCCGAGCCGACGGTGAGATTGTAGAAATGACCCATCTGGGCGCAGCCCGAAGTGATCAGTGCTTGCTCGCCGGAGCCACCCGACATGGCGCCGGTGCGGAGATCGGAGACAAAGGGCCACGGTCCCCAAATCGCCACAGCACCGGGCACCACGCAATTGATGTAGACGAGGCCGGCAAGACATTCCGCCACCGCCTGAACCACCGTGCCCGCAAGGGCCGCGGGCGATGTGGCACCGGCCTGGGCCGCCGACAGCAGCAGCACCGGCATGCCGCCGCGCGCCGCCACTTCCAGGCAGCGGCAGGCATCCTCGGCGAACTTCATCGGCGGCACCACGAAGCAGTTGGATTGCGACACGAACGGCCGCTCGCGCCATTGCGCCTCGCCGCCGGCAACGAAGTGCAGCATCTGCAGGCATTCCTCGACATGTTCGGGCGCCACCATGCTGGTGCCGACATGCTTCTGCGTGCCGGCAAGGCAGGCGTACAGGGTGTTGATGTCGAGATCGTGCCCGGTGATCATGTCGCGCGCCGTGATCGGGCGCTGGAAGAAATGGATATGCTCGCAAGTGTCGACGATGCGCCCCGCGTCGTAGAGATCGACGAGCAGCGATTCGCGATAGGTCCTGGTCTCCGGCTCGACGATGTGCACGGCCGCACCCGCCGTGCCGAAATAGACCCGATTGCCCGACGGCTGCATGTCGTGTTTGGGATCGCGGCCATGCAGCACGAAAATGCGGGCGCAGTTCGCCAGCGTGTCTTCCACCAAGGCGCGCGGAATGCACAGCCGCCCCTTGGCGTTCATCAAGCAGCCGCGCGCCGTCATCGCTTCTATGCAGCTGGGAATGGCCTGTCCGAGACCCACCTTTTCCAGTAGGCCCAATGCGGCCTCGTGGATGCGTTCTGTATCGCGCTGGCTGAGCGGCTTGTATTGGCCGCCTTCCATGCCGGGGCGGACTGCCGCCTCGTCCATGGGAATGGGTCTCGCCCGCAAGGCACGCCGTGCCTCGCGGCCGCCGCGTCGGCGGGAAAGGTCTTCGACTGCGCTCATCTCCGGCTCCTTGGTTTGGCGCCAACCTGCGCCTTCCGGCAGCCTTCTGCAAAGTCTTTGGTTTTTCGCCAGATGGTGAGACAATATCACCAGATAAACGGTAAATGCAGGGCTTTTTGGCTTAACCAGGCGAATTTTATGGTGATAAGAGTGCGATAACGGCAATGATGGTGAACCAATTTGGCTAAGCGTGACTTGCCCCCCTTGCGCGCCCTCACCGCTTTCGAGGCGGCTGCCCGTCTCGGCAGCTTCCGCCTGGCGGCGGGCGAACTTGGCATCACCCGTTCTGCAGTGAGCCATCAGGTTAAAGGGCTCGAACAGCGCCTCGGTGTGCAACTCTTCCGTCGCGATGCCCGCCGCGCCGAACTGACCCAGACGGGCCATGCTTACTACCCGGGGATCCGCGATGCCTTCGACCAGATCGAGACCCAGACCCGGGCGCTGCGCCCGCCTGCTGCCGATAATGAGTTGACCATCCAAGTCTACGTCACCGTCGCCCTCAAATGGCTGATCCCGCGGCTGCATGATTTCGAGCGCCGCTATCCTGACATGAAAGTGAGGCTTTCGACCTCCTATTTCGATTGGGACTTCGACGAAAAGAACGTCGATGCCGGACTGATCCTCGCCCGCAACCGGTCTCCCGATCACTATTACCGGGTGCTATTCCGTTCCCTGCTGGCGCCTGTCTGTTCGCCGGATCTGATGAAAGGATCGAATGCCTTGCGTACCCCGCAGGATTTGACGAAGCACAAGCTGCTCTATGTCTACACGGCGGAAGAGGACTGGCATCTATGGCTGGCGGCTGCCGGCATCAAGGGCATCAAGCTCTCCGACCGGCTTGCCTTCGACAGCTACATCCTGGCCCAGGAAGCGGCCATCGAGGGCCGCGGCATCGCCATGACCATCGGACCCTTTGCCACCGAAGAAATCAAGACCGGGCGCCTCACCATGCCATTTCCGTTGCTGGTTCCGCACCGCCACAACTGGCTCTTCGCCTGCAATTCCGAGCACCGGATGAAACCCAAGATCAGGCGCTTCGAAGACTGGCTGGTGAAACAGGTTTCCGCCGATCCGTCCCTCGACGCCTATCGCGAAAAAGGATGATGACGATGACCGATGCTGTAATTCCAACCTCGTCGCCGGAAACCGGTCGCCGCGTACGCCGTGAAGGCGCGAGGCGCGGCGCCGGAGACGGCAAGGCCAAGCTCCAGCAATTGCCGCGCCGCGCCATCGTCCGTCAATTCCCGCCGATGCAGATCGTCTCCACCGACGAGATCGAATCGATTCATCACGCTTCCCTCAAGGTGCTTGCCGAAATCGGCATGGACTTCACCCTTCCGGAAGCTCGCGATTACTTGAAGAAGGCCGGCGCCCGCGTCGAAGGCGAGCGCGTGCGCTTCGATCCCGCCATGGTCGAGGAGCTGGTCAAGACCGCGCCGCAGGAATTCATTTTCCATGCCCGCAACCCGGCCAACAATGCCACAATCGGCGGCAACCGCATGCTGTTCGGCACCGTCGGCAGCCCGCCCAACTGTTCCGACATGGATGGCGGGCGGCGCACCGGAACTCATGCCGACTACCGCAAGTTCCTCAAGCTGGCGCAGTACTTCAATTGCATCGGCTTCATTTCCGGATATCCGGTGGAACCCGTCGATCTGCATGCTTCGATCCGCCATCTCGAAGCGCTTCGCGATGCCGTCATTCTCACTGACAAGCCGTTTCACGCCTATTCGCTTGGGCTCGAGCGCATCCGCGATGGTATCGAGATCGCCCGCATCGCCCGCGGCATTCCGGCGGCGCAGCTTGAAAGCGAGCCGTCGCTCTTCACCATCGTCAACACCAATTCGCCCTTGAAGCTCGACACGCCGATGTTGCGCGGCATCATCGAGATGTCGTCGCGCAACCAGATCGTCTGCGTAACACCCTTTACTCTCGCCGGCGCCATGGCTCCGGTAACGGTGGCGGGCGCACTGGTCGAGCAGAATGCCGAAGCACTCGCCGGCATGGTCTTCACCCAGGTGGTACGCAAGGGGGCGCCTTTCATCTATGGTGGATTCACCTCGAATGTCGACATGAAGTCGGGTGCACCCGCCTTCGGCACGCCGGAATACATGAAGGCCTGCATCGTGGGCGGCCAATTGGCCCGCCGCTACAAGGTGCCGAATCGCACCTCGAACACCTGCGCCGCCAATACGGTCGATGCCCAGGCGGCTTATGAGAGCGTCTTCTCGCTCTGGGGCGTCACCATGGGCGGCGGCAATCTGATCATGCACGGCGCCGGCTGGCTGGAGGGCGGCCTCGTCGCCAGTTTCGAGAAATTCGTACTCGACTGCGATCTGATCCAGATGGTGATGGAGTTCCTCGTGCCGCTTGAGACGAGTGAGGATGCGCTTGGCATCGAGGCGATCCGCGAAGTGGGCCCCGGCGGCCATTTCTTCGGTGCAGCCCACACCCTGGCGCGCTACACCGATGCCTTCTACGCGCCGATGATTTCCGACTGGCGCAACAACCAGCAATGGCTGGCGGCCGGCAAGCCGGAAGCCTCGCAGAAGGCTAATGCCGTCTACAAGCATGCCCTCACCGAATATGAAGTGCCCGCTCTCGATCCGGCGATCCGCGAGGAGCTCGACGCATTCGTCGAACGCCGCAAGCGCGAGGGTGGCGCGCCCACGGATTTCTGATGCCCGAAGTCATCGTCATCGGCGGCGCCAATCTGGATGTGAAGGGGAAGTCCGCCGGTGACTTCGTTCCGCGCACCTCGAATCCGGGTCGTGTCGTCACCACAGTCGGCGGTGTTGCTCGCAACATCGCGGGCAATCTGGCACACCTCGATGTCACGGCCGCGCTGATCTCCGCCGTGGGTTCCGATGAAGCTGGCCGCCGCATTCTCGATGTAACGCGCGAAACCGGCGTCGATGTCACGATGGTCAAACGCGTGGCGGGGGCATCCGGCAACTATCTGGCCGTGTTCGACGACAGGGGAGAGCTTGTCGCCGCAATCTCCGACATGACCTGCCTCGAGGCCTTGACTGTTGCCGATCTCGAAGCGCAGGCAAGGCGGCTGCAATCCGCGAGTCTGATCGCCGCCGACTGCAATCTTGCGGTCGAGTGCCTCGACTGGTTGTTCGTTTTCGCGGGCGAAAACCGCATCCGCCTGCTGATCGAGCCGGTTTCGGTTCCGAAGGTGCAAAAGCTCAAGCAACTGAAGCCTGGCCTCCAGGTCTTTGCCATTACGCCGAACGCCGATCAGTTCGCGGCCCTGACCGGCGGAACGCCTGACGATCCCGGAGCCATCGCGACGCTGCATGCCATGGGCTATGCGAACATCGTCGTTCATCGCGGTGCCGCCGGTACAATCGTGTCCGATGGCGTGACAAGGCCCACCACTATCCCGGCGCAAGCCATGGGAGCCATTGCCGATGTCACCGGTGCAGGTGACGCGGCGGTCGCGGGCCTCATCTGCGGATTTCTGGAAGGATGTGACCTCGTCCAGTCGGCAAGGCTCGGCCAGGCGGCGGCGGCGATCAGGATCGCATCGGCCGCGTCTGTTTCGCCGGGTCTGAACCGTGTTAGCGTCTTTTCCCTCGCCGGAATTCCATAGCGGAGAAGTGCTTGCCCTACGAGCTTCACCACTCTGAGGAAGTTGCCGCCGCGTTGAAAGCCGGGCGGCCCGTCGTCGCTCTTGAATCGACCATCATCGCCCATGGCATGCCCTATCCGCAGAACGTCGCGACGACGCGCGAGGTCGAGGACATCGTCCGTGAGAACGGCGCCGTTCCCGCCACCATTGCAATTCTCGGCGGCCGCGTGAATGTGGGCCTCACCGGGGCCGAGCTTGAATATTTGGGGCGCGAGGGCGCCGCTATCCGCAAGGTCTCGACCCGCGATTTGTCCTATGTCGCTGCGCGAAAGCTCGATGGCGCCACGACGGTGGCCGCCACCATGCGCATTGCCGCCATGGCGGGCATCAAGGTTTTCGCAACCGGCGGCATTGGCGGCGTGCACCGCGGCGCGGAGAGGACTTTCGATATTTCCGCCGACATGACCGAATTTGCCGCCAGCAATGTTGCCGTGGTGACGGCCGGCGCCAAGGCCATTCTCGATCTCGGCCTGACCCTCGAGATGCTGGAAACCCTCGGCGTACCGGTGATCGGCCTTGCCACCAACGAATTCCCAGCCTTCTATTCGCGCCGCAGCGGCCATGCAGTTGCCATGCGTTGCGAAACTCCCAAGGAGATTGCTGCGGTAATGCGCGCCAAATGGAATATGGAACTTCGCGGCGGCATTGTCGTCGCCAACCCGATTCCGGCCGAATTCGAAATCCCCGCTGCCGAAATCGCGCCCGCTATCGACGCGGCAATCGCCGCGGCCGCCACCGCCAGAGTTACCGGCAAGGAGGTGACACCCTTCCTACTGGCGCGACTCGCCGAAATCACCGGTGGCCGTTCGCTTGCCGCCAACATCGCGTTGATCAAGCACAATGTTGCCGTTGCTGCGAAGATCGCCGTCGAGTATGCGGAGGCACGCCCATGAATGTTGAACGGCGCGGAAGGCGCGCAAGCCCGGCCAAGCAACCGCTCGTCCAATTGCCTTGGTCGCAGCCGCGGCTCACCCTCGAGCCGTCGCGCATTCTCTCCGCCGATCAGATCGAAACCATCCATCGCCAGTCGCTGCGCGTGCTGCAGGAAATCGGCATGGATGTCCTCCTTTCCGAGGCGCGCCAGATTCTTGCCGGCGCTGGCGCCAGCGTTGACGGCGAGCGGGTGCGGATCGGCGGCGACATCGTCGAAGAGACGTTGAAGACGCCGCCCGCCGAGTTCACCTTTTATGCCCGCAACCCGGCGCACAATATCAGGATCGGCGGAAACTGGATTGCCTTCGCGCCGGTCGGCGGCCCGCCCAATTGCTCCGATCTCGAACGCGGCCGCAGGTCCGGAACGCTTGCAGACAATGCCAACTTCGTGCGCCTGTCGCAGTTCTTCAATTGCGTGCACACCGCGGGCGGCGGCTCGGTCGATGCCCTCGACATCCATGCCTCGATCCGCCATCTGCACATCATGCGCAACAAGGTGCGGCTTTCCGACAAGGTGCCCTTTGTTATCTCGACCGGACGCGCCAGGCTGTTCGACAGTCTCGAAATCGCCCGCCTGGCACGCGGCATCTCGAAGGAGCAATTCCTCCGCGAACCATCCGCCTACACGGTGATCAACACCAATTCGCCGCTGAAGCTCGACACGCCCATGGCCATGGGCATCATCGAGATGGCGCGTCTCAACCAGATCTGCGTCGTAACCCCCTTCACGCTGGCCGGCGCCATGGCGCCGGTCACTCTTGCTGGTGCGCTCGTCGAACAGAACGCCGAGGCATTGACGGGACTCGCACTGTCGCAACTCGCCAATCCCGGCGCCCCCTTCGTCTATGGCGGCTTCACTTCGAATGTCGACATGAAGTCGGGCGCTCCCGCCTTCGGCACGCCGGAATACATGAAGGCCTGCATCGCCGGCGGGCAACTGGCGCGGCGCTACAAGCTGCCTTACCGCACTTCGAGCACCAATGCCGCCAACAGCGTCGACGCCCAGGCGGCCTATGAGACCGTGTTCTCCCTGTGGGGCGCCATCATGGGCGGCGGCAATGTCATCCAGCATGCGGCGGGCTGGCTGGAAGGGGGCCTCGTGGCCTCTTATGAAAAATTCGCCCTCGACGCCGATCTTCTGCAGATGGTGATGGAATTCCTGAAGCCGATCGAGGTGAACGACGACACGATGGCGCTCGATGCCATGAAGGAAGTGGGCCCCGGCGGCCATTTCTTCGGCGCGGCGCATACGCTGGAACGCTATGCGACCGCCTTCTACCAGCCGCTGATTTCCGATTGGCGGAATTTCGAGCAATGGCAAGCGGCGGGATCGCCCAAGGCCCACGACAAGGCCAACGCATTATGGAAGCGGGCGCTGGCGGAATATGTGGAACCGAAACTCGATTCCGCAATCGTCGAAGAAATCGACGAATTCGTGGCGCGGCGCGAGCGCGAAGGCGGCGAGCCGACGGACTTCTAATTGCGCGAATAGACGAGCCTGAGCTTGGGCCGCGCGGCACTTTCGCCGCGAAACGCCATCTCATAGGAAAGCCTGAGTGCCTGCGCCTGCTGCTCGCGCGGCATCTCCGCCAGCAATTCTGCGAGCGCCGTCTCCAGCGACTTGGCGAAGCTGCGGCAGCCATTGGCGAGCGCCTCCTCGACGATGAAGGAGGCAAGACAATAGACCGACACTTTGCCGGTGGTCTGTTCTGCGATCGGTCGTTCGGTTTCAACTCTATGCACGGTTCCGTCCCCTCTGCCGATTGTGGATGGCCCCAGTCATTCACCTTCCGCGAGTCCCGCCGCCGGCGCGGCACCCACGGACGCGATGCAGCTTCACCGGGAAATGCCAATGCGGCAATATGGGAGAAGTGCCATAGTGCTTGACTTAGCGATAGATTGGACAGGCGATGGCGGGATTTTCCGGAGATTCGGTGGAGCAAGGAATGGGCATTGAGTTGACGGACGGTGAGGTCGAGAGCTTCCGGCGCGACGGCGCCGTTCCGCTTTACGGATTTTTTAAGGAATGGGTCGAGACGCTGCGCCAAGGCATCGCCCGCAACATGGCGGAGCCTTCGGCGGATGCGAAAATCTACACCGGCCGGAACGGGGCGGGGCGCTTCTTCGGCGACTATTGCAACTGGGCGCGCATCGCCGAATATCGCGACTTCATCTTCAACTCGCCCGCCGCCGGGATCGGCCGTATGCTGATGAATTCCCGGAGCGTGCGCCTGTTCCACGAGCATGTGCTGGTCAAGGAGGCATCCGCCGACGTGGCGACGCCGTGGCACCAGGACCAGCCCTATTATTGCGTCGAGGGCAGCCAGACGGTCAGCCTGTGGCTCCCGCTCGATCCTGTGCCGCGCCAGCGCACTCTGGAATTCGTCGGCGGCTCCCATGCCTGGGGAAAATATTTCCGCCCCGAGCGCTTCAACAGGACGCCGCTCAACGCCAATGACGGGCTCGATCCGGTGCCCGACATCGAAGGCAACCGCGCCGGCTTCCGCGTGCTCGGCTGGGCGCTTGAGCCCGGCGATGCGGTGGCGTTCAATTACCGCACACTGCATGGCGCCCCCGCCAACACTTCGCCGAGCCAGCAGCGCCGCGCCTTCTCGCTGCGCTTGATCGGCGACGATGTGCGCTTTGCCAGGCGCGCCAATGTGGCGACCTCGCCGCCCTTCCGCGACGTGCAACTCGCCCATGGCGCGATCATGGATGCGCCGGAATTTCCGCTGCTGCTGGCCGGTTGAAAATGCCATAGCTCCGCCCCTGATGGCCCGGACTCATGTCCGGACCGGGGGAGAGAAAGTTCCGCTCCCGGGAGCGGAGGGAAGGCGCAGGCAGCCCTTCACCACTGTATTAATTGGAGCGGGTGGTTCTTCAGGCCACCTGCGCCGCGGATTTTGACCGTTACCCACCCTCGACTTCCAGATCTCTCCGTCGCTAACTTCATCCGGAAAAACCCTTTATCCACCTAAGGAGTTCCAGCCACAGCGGGCCGGAGGGGAGAGTGGGCGGTGGTCCCTGGTTATGGCGCGCCTCCGTGAAGACGCCCCAATTTCAGGCCCCGCATCTCCTCCCCCGATCAACGACGGCTCGCGAACCGCCCTCCTTGGGAAGGAGACGGGAGGAGTATAAGCACAATAGGAATTAAATGTCAAGACGGTTTAGGAAAAAAAGTTTGGCGAGTGGCGAAATGGACGCGGTGTGCGGCGGAGCCTCGTTCACTCCGCCGCACCCTGTCACCTGAGTGAGGTATCGGCCTTAGCGGACGTAAACCGTCAGTATGCCATCGTTGCCGATGTCGGCGGCCACGACGGTCGACACGTCGACGCTGGCGTTGGCAAGAGCCGTGTTAACCGCGGTGTTGGAGTTCATCGCGGTACGCAGCGCAACGATGTCCGCGTCATTCTTGGTCACCGCATTGTCGAGCGCGGTCATGTTTTCGCCCTTCGCGAGGTCGGCGATCTTGACCACGGTGACGCTCTTCACTTCGGTCACGCTCTCGATGCTCGATGCCTTCATCTTGGAGGCCTGGATGGAAGAAATGACCTGGCCGAAATTCGCCTTGGTCGCGGCGAACGCGGCCGGCGCAAGCAGGGTGGCGCCGATCGCTACGGCCATCGCGGTTTTCTTGATAATCATGGTAATTCTCCTTCATGTGGGGATTGAGGGCAATGCCGGCACTGATCTCCGCATTACCCACACTGACAACGATCTCGTGCGCTGGCGGTTCCTGCTGAAGCCAAGGTCATTTCGGGGCTATACTGTGACGAAAGATGGCAGGGATTGCATCGCTACATTTGAGGAGCGTAATCCGAGTGCGGTATCGAGTGCGGTATAGAGTGTGCCAAAACCCGATATTTACATTGAGCTTCGGCTGGTGTATATACAACGAACATACATAGGAGTCACAATCATGGCCGCTTCATCAGCTCTCAGCCTTCGGATCGGTGCAAAGGACCGCAAGCTCATCGACCGCGCGGCCGAGGCGCTGAACAAGACACGCACCGAATTCATGCTGGAGAGCGCCCGCGCCGCCGCGACCGATGCGCTGCTGGACCGGTGCTTGTTCGTGCTGGCTCGGGCGGAGTTCCGGTCCTTTGGGAAGGCGCTGGCCAAAGCGCCGAAATCGGCGGACCTCATACGCGGCCTGCGGAAGCGGCCTTCACCGTGGAAAAAGTAGCGGCTCCCCGGCTGCTGGAGGCGGAGGATGACGCCAGCCAATTCGATTGCGGCGTGGCTGCGCTGAATGACTGGCTACGCAAGCGCGCGCTGGTCAATCATCTGTCCGGCGCGTCGCGCAGCTACGTCGCCACCGCCGGCAGGCGCATTGTGGCCTTCTACTGCCTGTCCGCCGGCGCCATCCAGCACGTCGCCGTTCCCGGCACTATCCGCCGCAACATGCCGGAGCCGATTCCCGTCATCGTCATGGGGCGGCTGGCGGTGGACGTGAATTTTCAGGGCCGCGGCCTCGGCCCCGCCCTGCTGCAGCACGCGCTGGAGACAACACGGGAGTTGTCCAAAGCCGCCGGAATCCGCGCGCTCCTGGTGCATGCGAAGGACGAGACGACGGCGGAATTCTACAAACGCTTCGGCTTCGTGCCGTCACCACTGGATGCGTTGATGTTGATGGTGAGAGTGTGATTTTTGCCCATGTCCCCCTTGTCAGAAGGGTGCTTGGGATCAACTCACCTTCTATGCCTCATTATCAAATCCAACCATGGCGCACTATCGAAACTCCTCAAATCGATAGCGCAATGTGTCTATCGATTTTATGTCATTCCAGTATGCTTGTGCGGCCATTTCTGCCCCCTCGCGAGTTCGATGGCGGGAAAGAATTCGTTTGAGGGGTCGTTGCGTTGCATTGACAGCATAAACACGCCACCCAAACGCAGAACGGCCGGAAGAACCTCTGTCCTTGCGTATCACTATTTTGGTGTCGTCAGGCACCGGACGTGGTTGAGGGATTAGCAAGGTTTTGAGTTTTTGTAATAGATTCACGGACTGTACTCCTGCCACAGTTCTGCAAGGCGCGGCCCTGATTTACCCCCGCCTTCTCTTTCTTCTCTCCCCGCCGTCATCGCCCAGCGTTTGGACTTCCTTCGGCTGCGGCAGGGTTACCTCTTTCGCCAGATTGGTAAACACGGCCGTCTTGTGCGGGATGGCCATGGCCTCGACGAAATGCTGCTGGAATTTGGGCTCGACGGCGGTTTCGATCTTCTCGATCTTGCGCACCACGGCCTCGATCTCGTCGCGGGCCTT